>NZ_JFHR01000024.1 GCF_000722875.1 Sphingobium chlorophenolicum
CGCCAAAACGGGGGTAGGGGGAAAGAGCGAACCTCTCCAATTCCTCCCCCACGAAAAGAGGGGGGGGGGGCCCGCCGCTGAAAGCGGTGGTGGAGGGGAATTTCGGCGGTTGCGCCTCTTCCCCTCCACCCCGCTTCGCGCGGTCCCCCTCCCCACGCTGCGCGCAGGGAGGAATTAATGGCAGCTATTAGCCATTTCCAAACCCCAATAGGTAGCCCAACGGCCACACCCTCCCGAAGAACCATCCTATTCCCCCAACAGCCGTCCATTTCCCCTGTCCTATTCCCCGCCCATTGCTCATCCCTCTTCGAAATGCCCCCCTACGGCACCCCCTCGCACACGCGCGCTCAGGCACGCGCGCGCATACACTGTGAACTTCGACCCAAAACGCCCATAAAACCGCGCAATCCACTTCCCCCTTTCCCAAAGCCCCCGCCATTCACCACCAATTCAAACAGCCCGCCCTATGCATGGTGGATATGCATGATGAAGGAGAAGGGCGATGGCCTGGACCGGACAGAGTTTCCTCGCCGCGATCGGCCTAGCCGGTGCGCTGGCCTTGGGCGGGTGCGGCTATGACGACGGCTATTATGGCGGCGTCAGCGTCGGCACCGGCTATTATGGCGGCGGCTATTATGACGATGGCTGGGGGCGGGGCTATTACCGGCCGGGCTATTATAGCGGCTGGTATGACGGTTATTATTACCCCGGCAGCGGCTATTATGTTTACAATCGCAGCGGCCACCGCCAACGCTGGAACGAAGGCCAGCGCCGCTATTGGGAGGGCCGCCGCGAAGCCCGCCGGGACGATGGCAGGCGCAGCGACTGGAACAATGGCGCGCCGCGCCAAAGCTGGCGGGAACGGTCCGGCGGCGATGGCAATCGGTGGAACGGAAATTGGCGGAACGCCCGTCAGGGCAATCCCGCCGCGGGCGCCCCGGCGCCCCAGCCAGGAAGAGGGCAAGGGGATATGACGACGCCACGGACCGAACGAAATTGGGGCAACGCGCCCAGAGTGCGTTCCGATAATGGCGCGCGTTCCGACGGTGGCAGCCGGTCGCGTCGCGACGGCTGGCGGAGCCGGCGCGACTGATGCGGATTCGGCATAGCGCGGTCATTTCCCTGCTCCTCCTCGCGGCCTGCGACGGCCGGGAGGAGAGCGCGATCGACAATCTGGCCAATGGCGCGAACGCCGCGCAGGTCGAAAATAACGTCCGGGCCGAAGCGCAGGCGGCGCTGGAGCCGCTCAACCCGCCCGCGCCCGGCACGCCCGGCGGCCTGCCCATCGATCCGAAACCGGTGGCGGAGGAAGAGTCCATCGACCCCAAGGGCGCGCAGGGCGCCGCCCAGGTGGTGCAGGGCTATTACGGCCTGCTGGAGGAAAAGCGCTACGACGACGCGCAGGATCTGTGGAACGACAACAGCGCCATCGGCGCCGAGGATGACGTCCGCTTCGCCGCCCGCTTCCGCAATTTCAGCGAAGTGCACGCCCATGTCGGCGCACCGGGAGAGATGGAGGGCGCGGCGGGATCGCTGTTCGTGACCGTGCCGGTGCAGGTCTATGGGCGGCTCGCCGCCAATGGCAAGCCCTGGTATCGGCTGCGCCAGGTGACGCTGCGCCGGGTCAACGACGTGCCCGGTTCCAGCGAGGCGGACCGCCGCTGGCATATAGAGAGCATCGGTCCCTATACGCCGCCCACCGAAGAAGCGGCGGAGACGGGCAATGCCATCTCCGCCACCGACGGGCTGCTTAAGAAATAGTCGCCTTCACGATCTTGCCGGGGGTCTTGGGCGGTTCGCCCTTGGGCAGGGCGTCGACATGTTCCATGCCTGACGTGACTTCGCCCCAGACGGTGTACTGGCCGTCCAGGAAGGTGGCGTCGTCGAAGCAGATGAAGAACTGGCTGTTGGCGCTGTTCGGGTTCATGGCGCGGGCCATGGAGCAGACGCCCCGGACATGCGGTTCGCGGCTGAATTCGGCCTTCAGGTCGGGCAGCTTCGACCCGCCCATGCCGGTGCCGGTCGGGTCGCCGCCCTGCGCCATGAAGCCGGGGATGACGCGGTGGAACACGACGCCGTCGTAGAAGCCGTCCTTGGCAAGCTGGGTGATGCGCTCGACATGGCCGGGGGCGAGGTCCGGGCGCAGCTTGATGACGACGTCGCCGCCGCTGTCGAGGGAAAGGGTCAGGGTGTCGTCGGCCATGAAAAATCCTCTCTTGGGGGAAAAACGCGGATGACCGTCCATATAGAGGGTTGGGACGGGGATGGAAGCGTCTTGGGGCATTGCAATTATGACGGGCATCGGCAAAAGCGGGCAGATGCTACAGGAACCGGACAGTAGGGGACGCGATGAGCGAACGAGCCGATACGGCCGAACCCCGGCCGGACGAATTGGGCGATATCGCCGCTGAACAGGCCGAATCCCGCCATGACGAGGACGACCGGCTGAAGGGGCAATTCGTCTCCGCCGTGCTGGACGCGGTGGAGGCGGACGACCGCGACCGGGCGCGCGAACTGGTCTCGCCGCTGCACCCTGCCGACATTGCCGACCTTCTGGAACTCACCCCGTCCGAACGGCGCGGCGAGGTGGCGGCCGCGCTCGGCGATCTGGTCGGCGCGGAGGTTCTTTCCGAACTCAACGACTATGTCCGCGACGACCTGCTCGACGCGCTGCTGCCCGAACAGGTGGCGGAATTCGCCGCCGAACTGGACACCGACGACGCCGTCGCCATCATCGAGGATATGGAGGAGGCCGACCAGCAGGCCGTCCTCGACGCGATGGAGCCGGAAGACCGCGCCGCCATCGAAAGCGCGCTCTCCTACCCTGAGGAATCCGCCGGCCGCCTGATGCAGCGCGATCTGGTCGCTGTGCCGGAACATATGACCGTCGGGCAGGTGATCGACTATCTGCGCGACAACCGCGATCTGACGACGGATTTCTGGGAAATCTTCGTCGTCGACGAAGCGCACAAGCCGATCGGCACCTGCCAGCTAAGCTGGGTGCTGACCTGCCCGCGCAGCGTCGCCATGGCGGACCTGATGAAGCGCGAACAGACGCTGATCCCGGTCGACATGGATCAGGAAGAGGTCGCGCTGCGCTTCCAGAAATATGCGCTGATCTCCGCCGCGGTGGTCGACGGCAGCGGACGGCTGGTCGGCATGATCACGGTCGACGACATCGTCCACATCATCTCCGAGGAAGCGGGCGAGGACATACTCCGCCTGTCCGGCGCGGGCGAGGGCGATATCAACCAGCCGATCCTGGAAACGGTGCGCACGCGCCTCCAGTGGCTGGTGGTCAATCTGGGCACGGCGATCCTGGCGGCGTCGGTGGTCGGGCTGTTCCAGGCGACCATCTCCAAATATGTGGTGCTGGCCGTTCTGATGCCCATCGTGTCGGGCATGGGCGGCAATGCGGGGACGCAGACCATGGCGGTCGCCGTGCGCGCGCTCGCCACCAACCAGCTCACCAGTTCGAACACCATCCGCCAGATCGTCCGCGAATTCCGCATCGCCAGCGCCAACGGCACGGCGCTGGGCATATTGATCGGCGTCGCGGTGGGGCTGATCTACGGCAATCACGACCTGGGCATCGTCATCGCGCTCGCCATGCTGATCAACAATCTGGTCGCCGGGCTGGCGGGCATATTGGTGCCGGTGACGCTGGACCGGCTGAATGTCGACCCCGCCGTCTCCTCCGCCGTGTTCGTCACGACGATGACCGATGTGATGGGTTTCTTCTCCTTCCTCGGCCTCGCCACGGTATGGGGCCTGTAACGGGGTTTGTAATCCGACGGTCAGCGCCCATCTTCAAACCATGCCTCTCCATCTCACCAAGATCGCTTTCCGAAGCGAAAGCCCCGCCACCCTGCGGACCTGGCTGGAAGGCCATGCGGAGGAGGCGCGCCTCACCACCCGCTATCTGCCCAAGCGGATCGAGGAGCTGGCGGGCGGCTCGCTCTTCTGGATTCACGGGCATCAACTGGTGGGCCGCAGCCCGATATTGGGCTTTCAGGAAACCGGTCAGGGCCGCTACTGGATCAGGCTGGAGCCTCGCCTGATCCCGGTCCGCGCCCTGCCCAAGCGAGCGCATCAGGGCTGGCGCTATCTGGAGGACAAGGACGCGCCGGCCGATCTGGGATCGGGGGAGGCCAATGATCTGGATGCGATGTCGCCCAAATTGCTGGGCGAATTGTCGCGGCTCGGGCTGCTTTAACATCCGGTCGCGGCGCGCACCTTATATCAGCGCCTTCATCTGCTCTCCAATCTCCCGCAACTCCTCGACGAAGCGCTTCCTTTCCTCCGCTTTGCGCGCTTCATCGGGCACGCGCAGCAAATAGCTGGGATGCACCGTGATCCAGCCCTGAGCGCCGCCCTCCAACGCAATCGGCGCGCCGCGAACCCGGCTGATCGTCACCGCCTTGCCCAGCAGCGCGCGTCCTGCGGTAGCCCCCAAGGCGACGATGATCCGGGGCCGGATCAACTCCAACTCCTGCGTCAGCCACCAACGGCAGGCCTGGATTTCCGGCGTCTCCGGCGTCTGATGAATGCGCCTTTTGCCGCGCCTCTCATGCTTGAAATGCTTCACCGCATTGGTGACATAGGCCTGGCGACGGTCGATCCCGGCTTCCTCCAACGCCCGGTCGAACAACTGCCCGGCAGGCCCGACAAAGGGCCGCCCCGCCAAATCCTCCTGATCGCCCGGCTGTTCGCCGATGAACATCAGCGGGGCGTCGACCGGCCCCTCCCCGAACACCGTCTGCGTCGCATCCCGGTATAGCGGGCAGCGGGTGCAGCCCATCGCCTCCTCACGCAGCGCCTGCCAGGCGGGGGCGGCATTGCCGCGTCGGGCCGCAGGCCTGGCGGGGGTCGCGATCATGGCCGCCTCCCGCGCCTGCGCGCCCGCCACCAATTCCGGAATGAGGGTGGCTTCGGGCAGGTTGCGCCAATATTTGCGCGGCATTTCAGACAGCATGGCGCCAATCTTGAGCCGCGCCGGATTGAATATTGCCGCATAATAGCCCTTCCAGATGTCCTCGACCGGGTCGTCCGCCGGCACGTCGCCGCGGGTCGCGCCCGGCCCCTCGGTCAACGTCTCTCCATCCCAATGGATGCCGATCTCCGGCGTCAGGATCGACCAGCGCATGGATGCGAAGCGGCGGACGAAGAAGCCCGCATTGGCCCGGACGATGTGATGCTCCGGTTCGAACCAGGCGATGAAGCGCGGCCCTTCCGCATCCGCCAGTTCCCGGAAGCGGACGAAGGCGCGCATCTTGTGCATGTCCCGCCGCACGGCCTTTGCCAGCCCTTCCACCCGGCGGACCAACGGATCGGCGCGGTCCTCCAGGCTGGCCGGGCGCTCCCGCAACTGCATGAGCAGCGTGTAGAGCAGGGCAAAGCGTTGCGGGTCGCGATGCAGGATCGCTCTTTCCGCCAGTTCGACAAAGGCGCGTGGGACGGAAAAGCGGGCGTCGTCCGCAGTCGGCGGCGGTGCCCCAGCGGCGAAAAGATCGCCAGCCTCCGCATCCCCCTGCCAAACGATGTCGGCCGGAGCAATTCCCGCCAGCGCGAAGGCGCGGGCGGCGCGGCGCCATCCATCGAAATCGTCCGGGCCGTTCAGCCGAACGCGATACATGGCATGTCAATCGCCCGCATCGGCTTCCGCACGCTGGATTTCCGCCGGTTTGCGCTGGGCGAACAGGGCCGCCAGCTTATGCTCCTCCTCAGCCGTCAGTTCCCTCGCCGCGTCGGGAAACATCTCTTCCTCTTCCTCATCGATATGATGGAGGTAGCGCTTCTTGAGCTGGGCGAAGACGCCGTTCCATTCCTCGCCGTTGAAGGGGAGTTTCTCCAGTTCCTCCAGATAATCGTCGATTTCCTTATGTTCGGAAACGCTGTGCTGGGCGTCCTCGCGCAGGTCGGGGCGCGCCAGCATGGTGGCGTAGAGCGTCTCCTCTTCCGCCGCGGCATGCGCCGTCACCTCGACCTTGAACTGTTCGAACAGCTTTTCCAGCCGGTCGGGCTGGTCCTTCGCATCGGCCATCTTCTCGAAAAGCTGGCGATGCGCGTCGTGATCCTGTTTCAGTCGGTCGAAAATGCTGGTGTCGGCCATGAACTTGCTCCTTCTCGTCAGGAAGGAACAACGACGGATCGCCGCTTTGGGTTCAGCCGAAGATGGCGCGGAAGATGATCGAGACCGGAATCCAGAGCAGCCCGCCAATGATGCTGGCGGACCAGAGCTGCATCAGGTCGCGGCGGAACCGCAACGCCAGGCCTTGCGACGACAGGCCGCTGCGGTCGAGCATTTCCCAGCGCTGTTCCAGCCCCCGCGCCGCGACGGCGAAGCCGCCGATCGCGATGATGATGCCCAGATGCAGCAGCAGCGATCCGCCCATCTTGGCGACGATGAAGATCTGAAGCAGGCAGAAAATGACCAGCGCGGTAGCCAGATGGGTACTCATCCGTCGGGCATATCCCGTCCGGTGCGTTACGCCATCGTTCCACTGCGTCGCCAAAAAACCATCCCTTTCCTTGCGCCGGACAAGGAAAACATGAACCGCGGGTCCGATCAACGGCAAAATGGACGCGGCTCACCGAAAAAGCTCATATTGCGCGTCGGCTGGCGGAAGCTGCGGGCGCAGGTCGATCCGATCGGCCAACTGAACCGGCCGCCAGTCGGCCGCGATCAGAAAGGGGCGCAGTTTCGCGATGCTTTGCGTCAGCCGCGCGACATCGTCCAGACCGAGCCGCCGGTGGCGGCGGCTCACGATGATCCGGTCCACCGCCTTGACGCCCAGTCCCGGCACCCGCAGCAGCGCTTCGCGCGGGGCGCGGTTGACATCGACGGGAAAGGCTTCGCGATGCCGCAGCGCCCAGGCCAGCTTGGGATCGATGTCGAGCGGCAGGCAGCCGGTCTGCGGATCGGTGGCGCTCTCCAGCTCGACCGCCGAATAGCCGTAGAAACGCATCATCCAGTCGGACTGGTAGAGCCGATGTTCACGCATCAGCGGTGGTCGCTTCAGCGGCAATATGCTGCTGGGCGAGGGGATGGGGGAAAAGGCGCTGTAATAGACCCGGCGCAGTTTGTGACGGCTGTAGAGCGAACTTGCCCGCCGGATGATGGCGCAGTCATCGGCCTGATCGGCGCCGACGATCATCTGCGTCGACTGGCCGGCGGGGGCGAAGCGGGGCGCGTGGGCGTAGCGGCGGCTGGCGTCCGATCCATCCTCGATAGCGCTGCGCATCCCGGCCATGGCGGTTTCGATCTGCCGCCTGTTCTTTTCGGGGGCCAAAGTCCGCAGCCCCTGTTCGGTCGGCAGTTCGACATTGATCGACAGCCGGTCGGCATACAGCCCTGCCTGATGCGCCAGTTCGGGATCGGCGTCGGGAATCGTCTTCAGGTGGATATAGCCGCGAAAATCATGCTCCTCCCGCAGGCTGCGCGCGACCTCGACCATCTGCTCCATCGTATAGTCGGAGGAACGGATGATGCCCGACGACAGGAACAATCCCTCGATATAGTTGCGGCGGTAGAAGCTGATCGTCAGGTCGACCACCTCCCGCGCCGTGAAGCGGGCGCGCCGCACGTCGCTCGACCGGCGGTTGATGCAATAATGACAGTCGAAGATGCAGCTATTGGTGAGCAGAATCTTCAACAGCGAAATGCAGCGGCCGTCGGGCGCATAGGCATGGCAGATGCCCATGCCCTCGGTCGAACCGATGCCGCCCTTCCGCCCTGACGCGCTGTCGCGCTTCGCCGTGCCTGACGAAGCACAGGACGCATCATATTTCGCTGCATCGGCAAGGATTTCGAGTTTCTGACAAGTGGTGAGCGCAGCCATTTGTTCATGTTACGTTCCTGGGTTGCGCCTGTCCATAATCTCGATCAGTTTTTTCCTAGGCTGCGTGGACAAATTCAAAATTTGCCAAACGGAGGATTTGGGTGGAGAGCGAACCTCTCCTATTCCTCCCCATCGAAGATGGGGAGGGGGACCATGCGAAGCATGGTGGAGGGGAATGGGGCACGACCTGCGAATTTCCCCTCCACCATTCGCTTCGCGAACGGTCCCCCTCCCCACGCTTCGCGTAGGGAGGAATTGATGTCCGCTCATGGCCATTTCCCGACATCCCGAATTTGTCCACGCGGCCTAATCCCGCCAGCTTGGATCTATGCGGTCAATCAGGCGGACCAACGCCTCGAAATCCGGCACGCCGGGGCCGGTCGGCAATTGCACGCCGCTCAGGTCGCGCTGGTGCACGGCGATGACCTCCGGCGGGATGTCCACCGGCGTCCCGGCCGCGCCGGTCGCCACCTGAATCTCGCAGGCGCGCTGGAGCAGCCATTGCGTCAGGAAGGCTTCCGGTAGGGACTTCGCCATGACCAGCGTGCCATGGTTGCGCAGCATCATGATGCGCCGATCGTCCAGATGGGCGATCAGCCGCTCTCCCTCTTCGGGACGGATCGTGACGCCCTCGAAGTCATGATAGGCGATTCGGCCGATGAAGGCGGCGGCATAGAAATTGGTCGGCGTCAGCCCCTCCCGCGTGGCGCTGACGGCCATGCCCGCGGTGGTGTGGGTGTGGATGATGCAATGCGCGTCGGGCAGGTGGCGATGGAACAGGCTGTGCTGGGTGAAACCGGCGCGGTTGACCGGATAGGGGCTGCCGTCCAGCACATGGCCGTCAATGTCGATCTTGACCAGGT
Source organism: Sphingobium chlorophenolicum (assembly GCF_000722875.1). GTDB lineage: Bacteria > Pseudomonadota > Alphaproteobacteria > Sphingomonadales > Sphingomonadaceae > Sphingobium > Sphingobium chlorophenolicum. The sequence goes on from NZ_JFHR01000024.1 coordinate 8,705, forward strand.
TGGACGCGGTCACTTCGCCGTAGAGCAGGCCGAAGGGATTGATCAGGAAGGCGTTCTCCTCATCCGGCACGCGCAGGGTGATATGGTTGTAGATCAGTTCCGACCAGCCCAGATGGTCGAAAATGCGGTAACAGGCGGCGAGTTGCTGGCGCGCTGCCCATTCCGCCGCCGACATGTCGGGACGTTTGCCGGTGGTCCTGGCGGCTGTTGCCATGGCGATCCTCCTTATCGTTGATGGGCGCGACTATCTGCCTATCCCGCGTCCGTGTCGAGAAAAACGGCTTTTGGGTTGAATTTGCGCGACTCTGCTGGTAGGGCGCGCCCCACACGGCGCAGGGTGACCTGCGGCGACTCACCGCTATTTCATTCGGGCGGCCCGTCGGGAAGGGTTATGTTTCCTGGCGATCCGTCCGTTTTCGACTGGAGTTTGACTGGCTTATGCAAATCATCGTTCGCGACAACAATGTCGACCAGGCCCTGCGCGCGCTCAAGAAGAAGCTGCAGCGTGAAGGCGTGTATCGCGAGATGAAGCTGCGCCGTCACTATGAGAAGCCCTCGGAAAAGCGCGCCCGCGAAAAGGCTGCCGCCGTTCGCCGCGCCCGCAAGCTGGAGCGTAAGCGCGCCGAGCGCGACGGCGTCCGTTAAGGATCGCCGTTTCGGGGCGGTCGCCCGGCCGTCCCCTTCTTCGCTGAAAACATCACCCGCACCAATTTGCGAGGCTTAAGCCATGTCGACCACGGCCGTTCCCCTTCGTCCTATCGCCAAGGGGTCGCTGACGCGTCTCTGGGTGGGCATCGCCGCGGTGGCTCTGGCGGCTGGCGGTCTGGCCTGGGCCGGGCAGCAGGGCGTGAAGTCCTCGCCCGCCGGCTTCCTCGCGCAGAATGGCGGCGAGGACGGCGTGGTGACGACCGAATCGGGCCTGCAGTACAAGGTGCTGGAGGAAGGCGCCGGTCCCAGCCCGACGGCCGCCGACGTGGCGCTGGTGGGCTATAAGGGCGCGCTGCTCGACGGCACCGTGTTCGACGAGAATCCGCAGACCGCCATGCCGGTGGACGGCGTGGTTCCGGGCTTCTCCGAAGGCCTGCAGAAGATGAAGAAGGGCGGCAAGTACCGCCTGTGGATTCCGCCGCAGCTTGGTTATGGCGAGCAGGCGGCGGGTCCGATCCCGGCCAATTCGGTGCTGGTGTTCGACGTCCAGTTGCACGACTTCAAGTCCAAGGCGGACATCATGCGCATGCAGCAGATGATGCAGCAGGGCGGAATGCCGCAGGGCGCGCCGGGGCGCTGAGTCCGGACATGGCGGAAAAGCAATTAGGGTCGGGATTTCCCGGCCCTTTTTGTTGAGCCAACGCCCCTCCGGCGCAACGTGCTCCTGCCTTCGCAGGAGCACGCAGCATATACTACCCCGCCACCGGAACCGCCGCGCTCCTGCCGTTCTCCGCCTCCAGCGCCTTCGACCGCTCCTCCAGATAGACCTTGATCATCGCGACGATGGGATCGGCCAGGAACAGCCCCATGATCCCGAACAGCGCGCCGAAGAGGATCTGCGCGGCCAGCACCAGCGCAGGCGCCAGGTCGGTCGCCCGCTTGGCGACCATCGGCACGATCAGATAGCCGTCGACGATCTGCACCGCCAGATAGACCCCGAAAGCGTAAAGCCCCGCATCCATCCCGGCGGAAAAGCCCACCAGCACGATCAGCACGCCCGAAATGATCGATCCGATATTCGGCAGGAAGGCGAACAGCCCGGTCAATATGCCCAGCAACCCCGCCATCGGCACGCCGCCCGCCCACAGCAGCAGCCAGGTGCCCACCCCTTCCACCGCCATGCCGATCAGCCGCCCGAACATCAGCCGCCGCAGCGTCCAGCCCATCCTGTCGGCAATGGCGTAGAAGCGGCCGCGCTTGTCCATCGGCAGCATCCAGGCGACGCCTCGCTCATAGATTTTGGGTTCTATCGCGATGAATATGGCCAGCACCAGCATCATGACGCCGCTGGTGACCGCGCCGACCATGGTTCCGACCGCCGCCGTCACCCGGCCGAGCGAGCTCATCGCCTGTTGCGCCAGGCTCTTGAAATCCTCCGGCGTGGTGGTGACGCCCAGTTGCTGGAGCCATTGGCCGATGCGGTTGACCTGCGTCTCGACGATCACCCGCATCGCCTGCGCCTGCGCGGCCAGGCTCGATCCGGTGAGGTAGAAGGTGTAGACCAGGAAGGTCAGCGCGGCGACCAATATGATGGCCAGCCGCCAGCCCCGCCCGATGGGCATCAGCCTGCCCAACAGCCGCGTGCCGCCGTCCATCATCGTCGCCAGCACCAGCGCGCCCATGATCAGCATGATCGGCTGGGCCAGCAGCACCAGCAGCGCGATGGCGATGCCCATGGCGAACCAAACGCCCGCCCGCTTGATCTCATGCTGGACCAGCGGGCTGCGCAATTCGCTGGGGCCGGGTTCCTCGATGTGGATTTTCGTCCCGCTCAACCCAGGCCCCTCTCCGAAAATGCTTATTTCGGAGGAGTAACGCCCTCCGGCCGCAGGCTGTTCCCCGCCCGCCCGCTACGGAAGGCGTGAAGCCAGCTCAGCGGATTCCAGGACGAATCGCCGTCCAGAGAGAAGGTGATGAACTCCGCCCGGCCACCGATCGCCTCCCACGGCACCGGCCCGCCCAGCCCGTTTTCCTCCAGCGGCGCGCGGCTGTCCGCGCTGTTGTCGCGATTGTCACCCATCAGGAAGACATGGTCCGCCGGAACCCGCACCGGCCCATACCAGTCCAGCGTGCTCGGCCCCATGTCGATGGTGACATAGCTTTTGCCGTTGGGCAGTATCTCCTGCCGCGCCGGCAATTCGCACCAGCTTCTGCCGCTCGCGTCCGTCATCAGCGCGCCCGGAAACTGCGCGGGCGGGCAGGGGGCATTGCCGTCGACGGGGATGCGGACGGGCTTCAGCACCCTTTGCCGCACCGGCAAGCCGTTCAGCACGACCTGGCCGCCGCGCACCTCCACTATGTCGCCGGGCAGGCCGATGACCCGCTTGATATAATCCTCCCGCTTGTTCTGGGGCGAGACGATGACGATGTCGCCGCGCTCCGGCAGGCGCCCGAAAATCCGCCCTTTCAGAAAGGGCAGCGGATGGAAGCTCGGCGAGACATAGGACCAGCCATAGGGGAATTTGCTCACCACCAGCCGGTCGCCCTTCAACAGCACCGGCATCATCGATTCGCTGGGAATGTAAAAGGGCTTGGCGACGAAGCTGTGGAAGGCCAGCACCGCCAGGATCAGCAGGATGATGCTCTTCACCTCCTGCCACCAGTTCACCGGCGTCTTTTCCGGTTCGGAAGCAGGGGTGCCGGGCTGATCGGATGGGGCGGACTGGTTTTCGGTCATGTCTGCTGCCGTCATGGGAAGGATTTCCGGCTGGATGATGCCGCGCTTATAGCGGAACGGCTTCGATGATGACAAAGGCCTGCGCCCAGGGATGGTCGTCGGTCAGCGTCAGGTGGACGATCGGCCGATGCCCCGCCGGGACCAGCGCTTCCAGCCGATCCAGCGCACCCCCCGTCAGCGCCAGCGTCGGCGCGCCGCTTGGGGCGTTGACGACGCCGATATCCTTCATGAACACGCCCCGCCGGAACCCCGTGCCGACGGCCTTGGAAAAGGCTTCCTTGGCGGCGAACCGCTTGGCCAGCGTGCCCGCCTTGGTGAAGGGGCGGCGATTGGCCTTGGCCTGTTCGACATCGGTGAACACGCGCTTTTCGAACCGCTCGCCGAAACGGTCGAGCGAATTCTGTATCCGCTCGATATTGCAGAGGTCGGAACCCAGGCCGACGATCAACGGGCCAGATCCATCTGGCGGCGCATCTCCCGAATGCTTCCCTCCAATCCGCCGAATATCGCCTCGCCGATCAGGAAATGGCCAATATTGAGTTCCGCGACCTGCGGAATGGCAGCGACGGGACCGACATTGTCGAAGGTCAGGCCGTGGCCCGCATGGGGTTCGATGCCGTTCTTCGCCGCCAGCGCCGCCGCGTCGGCCAGTCGGCGCAGTTCCTCGGCCCGTTCCGAACCCTCCAGATGCGCATAGCGGCCGGTGTGCAGTTCGACCACCGGCGCGCCCAGGCGAATCGCCGCCTCGATCTGCGCCGCGTCTGGTTCGATGAACAGGCTGACGCGCACGCCCGCCCCATTCAGCGCGCCGACAATGGGTCGCAGCGCTTCGATCTGCCCGGCCGCGTCCAGCCCGCCTTCGGTCGTCCGCTCTTCGCGCTTTTCCGGCACGATGCAGGCGGCATGCGGCCGATGCCTGAGCGCGATGCCCAGCATCTCCTGCGTCGCCGCCATCTCCAGATTGAGCGGCACGCTCAGCGCCGCCATCAGCGTGGCGATATCCTCGTCCCGGATATGCCGCCGGTCCTCGCGCAAATGGGCGGTGATGCCGTCGGCGCCGGCCTTGACCGCCAGCAGCGCCGCCTTGACCGGATCGGGATGCGCCCCTCCCCGCGCATTGCGGATGGTCGCCACATGATCGATGTTGACGCCCAGACGCAGGGGAAGGGGGGATTGGGGCATGATGGCCTACTGTTTCCGGCTGCCGGGCTTGATCGCCGGGATCTCCGCCAGTTCGGGCGGGATCTGGTCGGCTTCGTACACCGGGAAGTTGATGCTGACGAGCGGGTAGAAGGGCACGCCCAGCTCCACCTCTCCCGCCGAACGGTCGACCAGCGCGACTTCGGCGACGACGATGCCGCCCTCCGCCTCGACCGCCTCGATCGCCTGGCGGGAGGAAAGGCCGGTGGTCACGACATCCTCGACCATCAGCACCTTCTGCCCCGGCGCGATGGCGAATCCGCGACGCAGCTCGAACCTGCCTTCGGGCCGCTCCAGGAAGACGGCGTCCTTGTCCAGGGCGCGGCCGACCTCATGGCCGATGATGAGTCCTCCCATGGCGGGCGAGACCACCAGGTCGATCTCCTGCCGCAATTCGCGCGGCAGTTTCTGCACGGTGGCGCGGGCCAGCCGTCCGGCGCGCTCCGCATTCATCAGCACGCGCGCGCATTGAAGATAATTGGCGCTGCGGCGGCCGGAGGACAAAATGAAATGCCCCTCCAGCAACGCGCCCGCAGCCCTGAATTCCGCTAATACTTCCTCGTCGCTCATCCGTGCCTTCGATCCATTCGCCCATGCCGCCTGCCTGGATGCGATGCGGCATGGCATTCCCGTCATGGGTCGCCCCATGATCTAGCCCCATGTTGCGCGCCCCATGTGCACGGTTGCGCGCGGGGAGCGAGATAGGCTCACCAACTAGGCGTTGCAACAGCGAAGAAAATCTGGTTGGGGAACCTTGAGGCGTAAAAAAAGATGCTTATAAGCCGCGGCAGACCGAAACGGGCGGGGGATGCGTGTATGCGCGTGTCTTCGTTGCAGCGGCGCCAAGGGGTTACGGGGTAAGAAGACGCTTATGAACAAGGTGAAATCGCTCGTTCTCGCCGGGTTGTTGGCCTTTGCGCCCACGCTCGCCATGAACGGTACGGCACTGGCTCAGGAAAATGCCGCCGTCGCGGCTCCGGCCGCCGGGAATGAAGCTGCTGCCGCCGATTCGGCCAGCAACGCAGCGGCTCCGGCCGCGGATGCCGCGCCCGCCGCGAAGGTGGCCGCGCCGCCCCGTATGAAGCCGACGCCGGGCATCGGCATGCCCATGCCGGGTGAAATCACCCTCCAGAAGCAGTTCTCGCCCACCGGCCATACGGCCCGCTGGCTGCATGACGTGATGCTGCTGCCGATCATCACCATCATCTCGATCTTCGTGCTGATCCTGATGCTGTACGTGATGATCCGCTTCCGCCGCAGCGCCAATCCGACGCCGTCCAAAACCTCGCACAATACGGTGATAGAGGTGATCTGGACCGTGGTGCCGGTCGTGATCCTGCTGGCGATCGCGGTGCCGTCCATCGGCCTGCTCGCCGACCAGTACAAGCCCGCGCCGAAGGATGCGCTGACCGTCAAGGTCACCGGCTATCAATGGTATTGGGGTTATGAATATCCCGACAACGGCATTCCGGAATATGTTTCCAACATGCTGCCCAGGGACAAGGCTGAGGCGAACGGCGAACCCTATCTGCTCGCCCCCGACAATCGCCTCGTCCTGCCGGTCGGCCGTCCGATCAAGCTGATCATCACCGGCGCGGACGTCATCCACAGCTTCGCGGTCCCCTCCCTCTGGGTGAAGATGGACGCGGTGCCGGGCCGCCTCAATGAGAAGAGCTTCACCATCGAGAAGCCGGGCGTCTATTACGGCCAGTGTTCGGAACTTTGCGGCGCGCGCCACGGCTTCATGCCGATCGCGATCGAGGCTCTGGAACCCGCGCAGTTCGAACAGTGGCTGCTGTCGCAGGGCGGCACGCTGAAGGCGGCCGCCGCGACCACGGCCCAGGCCGCCGCGCCCGCCGCCGCTCCTGCCGCCAAGCTTTGATGTAAGGGCATAGACGCCATGACCACCATTACCGCAGATCATCACGGCGATCATGCTCATGATCATCATGACGCCGACCACAAGCCGGCCTTCTTCCAGCGTTGGTTCATGTCGACCAACCACAAGGATATCGGCACCCTCTATCTGATCTTCGCGATCATCGCCGGCATCATCGGCGGCGCGATCTCGGGCCTGATGCGCGCCGAACTGGCGCAACCGGGCATCCAGTATCTCCAGGCCTGGGCGCAATATAGCGACGGGCCGACCGCTACGCTGGACCAGGCCTATCACCTCTGGAACGTGCTGATCACCGCGCACGGCCTCATCATGGTCTTCTTCATGGTGATGCCGGCGATGATCGGCGGCTTCGGCAACTGGTTCGTGCCGATCATGATCGGCGCGCCGGATATGGCCTTTCCGCGGATGAACAATATCAGCTTCTGGCTGCTCATCCCGGCTTTCGCCCTTCTGCTCGGCTCCACCTTCTTCCCCGGCGGCACCGGCAACGGCGCGGGCACCGGCTGGACGGTCTATGCCCCGCTTTCGACCAGCGGTTCGGCGGGTCCGGCTGTCGACATGGCGATCCTGTCGCTCCACGTCGCGGGCGTCAGCTCGATCCTGGGCGCGATCAACTTCATCACCACCATCCTGAACATGCGCGCGCCGGGCATGACCCTGCACAAGATGCCGCTGTTCGTCTGGTCGGTGCTGGTCACCGCCTTCCTGCTGCTGCTCGCGCTTCCCGTGCTTGCCGCAGCGATCACCATGCTGCTGACCGACCGCAATTTCGGCACGACCTTCTACGATGCCGCCGGCGGTGGCGATCCCGAACTGTACCAGCATCTCTTCTGGTTCTTCGGCCACCCCGAAGTGTACATCATGATCCTGCCGGGCTTCGGCATCGTCAGCCAGATCATCTCGACCTTCAGCCGCAAGCCGGTCTTCGGCTATCTCGGCATGGCCTATGCCATGGTCGCGATCGGCGTGGTCGGCTTCGTCGTCTGGGCGCACCACATGTTCACCACCGGCATGTCGGTGAACGTGAAGATGTACTTCACCGCCGCCACCATGGTGATCGCGGTGCCGACCGGCATCAAGATCTTCTCCTGGATCGCGACGATCTGGGGCGGGTCGATCAGCTTCAAGACCCCGATGGTCTGGGCGCTGGGCTTCATCTTCCTGTTCACCGTGGGCGGCGTCACCGGCGTGGTGCTGGCCAATGGCGGCGTCGACGACGTGCTGCACGACACTTATTATGTGGTCGCGCACTTCCACTATGTGCTCTCGCTCGGCGCGGTGTTCGGCCTGTTCGCGGGCTTCTACTACTGGTTCCCGAAGATGTCGGGCCGGATGTACAACGAGTTCCTCGGCCATCTGCACTTCTGGGTGTTCTTCGCCGGCGTGAACCTGCTGTTCTTCCCGATGCACTTCCTGGGCCTGTCGGGCATGCCCCGCCGCTACCCCGACTATCCGGAAGCGTTCGCCTATTGGAACAAGGTCGCCAGCCACGGTTATGAGATCATGGCCGCCGGCATGCTGATCTTCTTCGTCAACCTCATCTGGTCGCTGGCTGCGGGCAAGAAGGCAGAAGGCAATCCCTGGGGCGAAGGCGCCACCACGCTGGAATGGACTCTGTCCAGCCCGCCGCCCTTCCACCAGTTCGAAACGCTGCCGGTCATCGACTGACCGCAGTCAGGGGCGTTCCGGTTTGCCGGAATGCCGGGATTGGCGTAAAGGCCGCCCAGTCCTGGAATCAGGCAATCCCGGCACGGTCGCCGCGCCGGGATGCCGCATGAGGAGACTATGGCAAGTTCGCCGTTCATGTCCGAAGGTCCGCTTCCCGTGATTCCCGCGCATTGGCGGGACTTTGTCGCGCTGACCAAGCCCAGGGTGATGACGCTGGTCGTCTTCACCGGGCTGTGCGGTCTGCTCGCGGCGCCGGGCCATATCCATCCGGTGCTGGGCTTCACGGCGATTCTCTGCATCGCGCTCGGCGCGGGCGCGGCGGCGGCGCTCAACCAATGGTATGAAGCGGATATCGACGCGAAGATGAAGCGCACGGCCAACCGCCCGCTGCCCGCGGGCCGGATGGACCGGCAATCCGCGCTGCATTTCGGCGTCGGCTTGTCCTTCTTCTCCGTGCTGCTGATGGGCGTCGCGACCAACTGGCTCGCGGCGGCCGTGCTGGCGGTGTCGATCCTCTTCTACGTCTTCATCTACACCATCTGGCTCAAGCCCCGGACCGCGCAGAACATCGTCATCGGCGGCGCGGCAGGCGCCTTTCCCCCGGTCATCGGCTGGGCGGCGGTGACGGGCGACATCGGCGCCCTGCCGGTCGCCTTGTTCATGCTGATCTTCTTCTGGACGCCCCCGCATTTCTGGGCGCTCGCCCTGTTCGTGAAGACGGATTATGCCGCGGCGGGCATTCCCATGCTGCCGGTCGTCTCCGGCGAAGTCGCGACTCGTCGCCAGATATGGTTCTACACCGCGATCATGGCGGTGGCGGCCATGACGCCCGTGCTCTTGCGCCTGACCGGCCCGATCTACGGCACGACGGCCCTGCTCGGCACGGCGCTGTTCGTCGCCATGGCCTTCCAGGTGCTGCGCCGGCGGGAAAGCGATCCCGCCCGCATGGCGCCCGAACGGCGGCTGTTCAAATATTCGATCCTCTATCTCTTCCTGCTCTTCGGCGCAGTGGTGGTCGACCGGTGGGTGTTCGCATGACCCCTGACGAAGACAAGCAGGTCCGCTCCCGGCAGAAATCCCGCGCCCTCGTGACCGGGTTGCTGCTGGGCGCCCTGGTCATCCTCTTTTACGCGATCACCCTCGCCAAGATCGGCGGCGGGCAGTGATGGCCAGCCTTCCTCCATCGCCCTTCGACCGGGATCGCCGCAACCGGCGGACCATGATCGGCATGGCGGCCGTCGGCCTGGCCATGCTGGGCCTGGGTTTCGCATCCGTGCCGCTCTACCGCATTTTCTGCGAGCGGACCGGCTTCGGCGGCACGACCCAGCGCGCCTCCGCCGATGTGCAGGTCAGCGAGGCGGCGGGGCACCGCATGTCGATTCGCTTCGATTCCAACGTGACGCCGGGCATGCCGTGGCAATTCTATCCCGAACGCCACACCCAGACGGTGACGGTCGGCGCCCGCAACATGGCGATCTTCGTCGCGAAGAACATGTCGGACCGGCCGGTCACGGGCACCGCCATCTTCAACGTCACGCCGACCCAGGCGGGCGTCTATTTCACCAAGATCCAATGCTTCTGCTTCACCCAGCAAACGCTTCAACCGGGGCAGCAGGTACGCATGCCGGTGATCTATTTTGTCGATCCGAAGATATTGACGGACACCGACAATAAGGACACCCAGGAAATCACGCTCAGCTACACCTTCTATCCTGTTGAGCAGGACAAGAAGCCAAGCTAAGGCACAATCATAACGCGAACGGGGATGAGAAACGTCATGGCAGGCGCCAAGAACCACGATTATCATATTCTTCCGCCCAGCATCTGGCCCTTTTTCGGCTCCATGTCGGTGCTGGTCATGGCTTTCGGCGCGATCATGTGGATGCATCCCGATGCCACGCCGGCCGGCGGCGGCTGGGTCTTCCTGGTCGGGCTCGCGGGCGTATTGTTCACCATGTATAGCTGGTGGGCCAATGTCATCACCGAAGCCCATGCCGGCGATCATACGCCGGTGGTGCAGCTCCACCTGCGCTACGGCATGATATTGTTCATCGCATCGGAAGTCATGTTCTTCGTGGGCTGGTTCTGGTCCTTCTTCGACTTCTCGCTCTTCCCCAGCCAGTTGGCGCCGATCGAGGGGATGTTCCCGTCGAAGGGCATAGAGGTGATGAACGCCTTCGAACTGCCGCTGCTCAACACGCTGATCCTGCTCTGCTCCGGCACCACCGTGACCTGGGCGCACCATGCACTGATCCACGGCGACCGCGATGGGCTGAAGAAGGGGCTGACGCTGACGGTCATCCTGGGCGCGCTCTTCTCCGCGATCCAGGCCTATGAATATGCCCATGCGCCTTTCCCCTTCGGCGGCAGCCCCTACAGCTCGGCCTTCTACATGGCGACCGGCTTTCACGGCTTCCACGTGCTAGTGGGCACGATCTTCCTGATCGTGAACCTGATCCGCGCGCATCGCGGCGATTTCACCCCGCGCCAGCATTTCGGCTTCGAAGCCGCTGCCTGGTACTGGCATTTCGTCGACGTAGTGTGGCTGTTCCTCTTCGTCGCCATCTATGTCTGGGGCGGTTGGGGCGCGCCGGTCCACGGCGGTTGATCCTGCTTCCGACGATTTCAGGAATGACGGCCGGACCTGTTCCGGCCGTTTTCTTTTTGGGCGACGGGCATTATGCCTGACGCCATGTCCGCCCCCGATCCTCAATCCTCCGCGCCGCAGCCCCTGTTGATCGGCGCGGCGACAGGCGCCTGCCCGCAATGCGGCGCGCCGACCCTGTTCTCCGGCCCGGTCCGCTTCGCCGCCTCCTGCCGCGCCTGCGGACTGGATTACGGCCAGTTCAATGTCGGCGACGGCCCCGCCGCCTTCCTGACGCTGATCATCGGCGCGCTGATGGTGGCGATGGCGCTGATATTGGAATTGAAGGTCCATCCGCCGCTCTGGCTGCACCTCCTGCTCTGGACGCCGCTGACCGTGGCGGCGGTGATGGGCAGCCTCCGCTTGGCGAAGGGCGCTCTGCTGATCCTCGAATATCGCAACAAGGCGCGCGAGGGCCGCTTGATCCCGAGGGACCGCGAAGCATGATCCGGCGCCTGCCCATCCTCCCCACGCTGATCGTCGCGGCGGCGGTTCTGGTCATGATCGGCCTCGGCATCTGGCAACTCCAGCGCCGCGCCGAAAAGGAATCGACGCTGGCCCTGGTCGCCGCCAATCCGGCCAAGCCGGCCGTGGCCTTTCCCGCCCATCCACCGGTACCGCCCGAACTTCTGTTCCGCCGCTCCTCCGCCCATTGCCTGCGCGTGGTCCACTGGCGCAGCGAAGCAGGGCGCGCCGCCGACGGATCGGTCGGCTACCGCTATATCGCCGAATGCGCGACCGGCGCGGAAGGCCCCGGCGTGCTGGTCGCGGCGGGGATCGCGAAAACGCCGGACGCCAGGCCCCAATGGCAGGGCGGCCAGATGCGCGGCTGGATCGGGGAGGAACCGGATCATCGATCCCTGCTGTCGCGCATCGGCGGCAAGGCCGTGCCGCTGCGCCCCATGCTGATCGCCGGGGAACCGGTGCCGGGCCTCAAGCCGCTTGCCCCGCCCACCGCTGCCGACGTACCCAACAACCATCTGGCCTATGCCGGCCAATGGTTCTTCTTTGCCGCCATTGCGGCGATCATCTACCTGCTCGCGCTGCGCAGACGGACGCCCCGACCTTAAAAGCTTGCCCGAAGCCGCGTCGGGCGTTACCGCGCTACCCCATCATGCAATATGTGAGCACCAGGGGGAGCGCGCCCGCGCTCGGGTTTGAGGATGTGACGCTGGCCGGGCTGGCGTCCGATGGCGGCCTCTATCTGCCGGAAAGCTGGCCCAGCTTTTCCGCCGACCAGATTCGCGCGCTTTCGGGCCTGTCCTATGTCGAAACGGCGGTGCGGGTCATGGCGCCCTTCGTCGCCGGATCGCTCAGCGAAGCGGAACTGCGCGAACTGTGCGCCGCCGCCTATGGCCGGTTCAGCCATGACGCGGTCACCCCGCTGGTGCAGCTCGACCATCGCCACTGGCTGCTGGAACTGTTCCATGGCCCCACACTGGCGTTCAAGGACGTGGCGCTGCAACTGCTCGGCCAGTTGTTCGAACGTTTTCTGTCGCGGCGGGACGATCATCTGACCATCGTCGGCGCGACCTCCGGCGATACCGGATCGGCGGCCATCGACGCGGTGGCGGGGCGAGAGAAGATCGACATCTTCATGCTGCATCCGGAGGGCCGCGTGTCCGACGTGCAGCGCCGCCAGATGACCACGGTGCTGGCGCCCAACGTGTATAATATCGCCATCGACGGCAGCTTCGACGACGCGCAGGCGCTGGTGAAGGCGATGTTCAATGACGCGGCCTTCGCCCGCCGCTTCAACCTGTCGGCGGTGAACAGCATCAACTGGGCGCGGCTGATGGCGCAGGTCGTCTATTATTTCTACGCCGCCGTGCGCCTCGGCGCGCCGGAGCGGGCCATCGCCTTCTCCGTCCCCACCGGCAATTTCGGCGACGTGTTCGCGGGCTATGTTGCGGCGAAGATGGGCCTGCCCGTCGCGAAGCTGATGGTCGCGACCAACGTGAACGACATCCTCCACCGCGCCCTGGCCGATGGCGACTACAGTCAGGGGCAGGTGGTCGCGACCGCGACCCCCAGCATGGACATTCAGGTCAGCTCGAACTTCGAACGACTGCTGTTCGACGCGGGCGGCCGTGATGGCAAGGCGCTGGCGGAACAGATGAAGGGCTTCGAAGCCAGCAAGGCGATGCGCCTCACCAACGCTCAGCGGGAGGGGGCCTCTGCGCTCTTCACCTCTGCGCGGGTCGATGCCGACGCCATGACCATGGCGATGCGCTGGGCTTATGACGCGGCGGGGCAGGTGATCGATCCGCACAGCGCCATCGGTCTGGCTGCGGCGCGCGCCATCGATCTCGACCCGGCGGTGCCCGTGGTCACGCTGGCAACGGCGCATGCGGCGAAATTCCCCACGGCGGTCGAGCGGGCCACGGGCATCCGTCCGTCGCTGCCTTCGCGGGTGGGCGACCTGTTCGCGCGGGAAGAGGCCTATGCCAAGCTGCCCGGCACGTTCGAAGCGGTCACCGCCTATGTCGCGGAGCGGGCGACGCCGAGGGCCTGAGGTGAACCTCCAGACCCTTCCCGGCGAACCCTGGTCCGATTACGGCCTGATCGATTCAGGCCACGGACGGAAGCTGGAACGCTACGGCCGTTTCCGCTTCATCCGGCCGGAGCCGCAGGCGATGTGGGTGCCCGCGCAGGACGACTGGCAGGCCGACGGCGAATTCATCCCCGGTTCCGATGAGGAAGGCGGCGGGCGCTGGTTTTACGAACGCCCCGTCCCGGCCGAAGGCTGGCCGCTGCACTGGAACGACGTGACGTTCCAGGCCAGTTGCACCCCCTTCCGCCATCTGGGTTTCTTTCCCGACATGGCGCCGGTCTGGGACTGGATGCGCGGCAAGATCGCGGACAAGGATCAGGCGCAGGTCATGAACCTGTTCGGCTATACCGGCGTCGGCACGCTGGCGATGGCGGCGGCGGGCGCGCAGATGGTGCATGTCGACGCCTCGAAAAAGTCGGTCGCCCAGGCGCGCGCCAATGCCGCGCTGTCGGGGCTGGAGGACCGCCCGGTACGCTGGATCGTCGACGACGCCGCCAAGTTCGTGGCGCGGGAAGTGCGGCGAGGGCGGCGCTATGACGGCATATTGCTCGATCCCCCCAAATATGGACGCGGCCCGGATGGCGAGGTCTGGCGGCTGGAAGAGGATCTACCCGGCCTGATCGCCCATTGCCGCCAGTTGCTGGATGCCGACAGCCGCTTCCTGTTCCTGACCGTCTATGCCGTGCGCATGTCGGCGCTGGCGATCGGGGAATTGCTAAAACAGGCCTTTGCTGATCTGCCGGGAACGGTGGAAGCGGGCGAACTGACCGTCCGTGAAGAAGCGCGTGGCCTGATGCTGCCGACCGCCATCTGGGCGCGCTGGAGCCGCTGAGCTGCAATAGGCGGCAGCTATTAGCCAGTTCTAGCCATCCCTTAACGAGGGAACTGGATTCGTGCCGATTACTTAAGAGTTTAGCCACGGTTATTAATCGGTCCTTCTCCGCCGCCTCCTGTCATCCATCAATCGGCGTCCGGATCGCGGAAGTTGAGGCGGCGGGTCACGGTGTAATCCAGCACGCCGACCAGGAAATAGCTGATCCACTGCTTGACCAGCGTCGGCAGGCTGCGTTGGGCGCGGTGGGTTTCCAGCGTGACCTGTCGGCTTTCCGCGGCGCGCCGGTCGATGAAGGCGCGCATCGCCTGGGCGAAGCCCGCATCCTCCACCCGCAGCATCACCTCCAGGTTGAGGAACAGGCTGCGCATGTCGAAATTGGCCGAGCCGATATAGACCGCGTCGTCCACCACGATCAGCTTCATATGCAGCTTGCAGGGCTGATATTCCCATATCTCCACGCCCCGTTTGAGCAGCGGGCCGTAGAGCAGGCGCGCCGCCGCGACGGTCGCGCCATTGTCGGATTTTGAGGGGAGGATAAGGCGCGCGCCCTTGCGCCGGGCGGCATTGGCCAGCCGTTTCAGCATCCCCCGACCGGGCGAGAAATAGGCCGCCACCATGTCCAGCCGCCGCGCCTTTTCCAGATCATGCTTCACCATCTGCGCCCAGGGGCTGAGCCGCCGGGTCGGGCCGCCGATCACCCAGCGGATCGGCTCGCGCACTGGATCGCCCGGCGCGGCATGGAGGGGGTTGTGCCAGTTGCGCACCATGCGGCGCAGCGTGCGGAAGCGCTGCTTGCGGGTCGACACCCAGCGCCAGAGCTGGCCGTACCAGCTCGTCATCGCCTGCACCTGCGGCCCTTCGACCAGCAGGCCCAGGTCGTGCCAGCAATCCTCCGCCGGAATGCCGAAATAGCCGTCCTCGACATTGAAGCCGCCCATCAGCAGCCGCCGGTCGTCGGCAATCGCCAGTTTCTGATGGTTGCGTATCAGATATCGGGTGGAGCGGCGCGCGCCGAAGCGTCCGAAATGCCCCCCCGCCGCCAGCAGCGGATCGAAGAAGGCAGGCGGCGTCGCTCCCGACCCGAAGGCGTCGATCATCAGCGTGACCGCAACGCCGCGCCCCCGCGCCGCGATCAGCCGGTCGAGGACAAGTTGCCCGCTGCCGTCCGCGGCGAAGATATAATAATAAAGTTTCAGGCTTTCCTGCGCGCCGTCGATCAGGTCGACCAGCGCCTGACGCAGCGCCGGTCCCGTCTCTATCACGCGCAGCCGGTTGGCGTGCAGCGACAGGGCGATCTGCCCTTCACCTGGCCCCGGCTCTGCCTGCTGGATGCTCGCCATACTCCGTTCATGCCCCCATTCGGGGCGGCTGGCCATGACTTTATGGGCTTTTCATTGACTCTTAAGGTCTGCGCTGTTAGGCGCGCCTTTCACCATTTCTCTTGGTTCAGGAGCGCCCGTTTGGCCCGCGTTACCGTCGAAGATTGCGTCGACAAGGTTACCAACCGTTTTGACCTCGTCCTGCTTGCCGCGCAGCGCGCCCGTGAGATTTCGGGCGGCGCCGAACTGACGCTGGACCGGGACCGCGATAAAAATCCGGTCGTCGCCCTGCGCGAGATCGCGGAAGAGACCGTCCTGCCGGTGGATCTGCATGATTCGCTCGTCGCTTCGCTGCAGAAGGTGCAGATTGACGACGACGACACGCCGGACGAAATCGGTTCGATCGCCCAGTCGGCGGAGGCCCTGCGCCTGACCGCCGCCGCCCCGCCGCGCAACCAGAATATCGGCGGCGATTACGACGGCTGATCCGCTTACCAGTTTGGAGAGGGAATGAGGCTCGGCCTGCGCAAGCAGGACCGGGCCTCACCGTTTTCAGGCCGTTTCAAAGTGCCGGCTGACGCGGCCCCCCGATATTTGCTATCGGTCGCGTCATGCTCCGTTATGAACCGCATTTCCGCAGGCTGGCATTTGCCCTGGCCGCTCTGGCGGGCTTTGTCGACGCCATGGGCTTTCTGAAGTCCGGCGGGCTGTTCGTGTCCTTCATGAGCGGCAATTCCACCAGATTGGCGATTGGCGTCGCCCAGTCGGCCACCGCCGCCCTGGCCGCCGCAGCCCTGATCGTCCTGTTCGTGACCGGCGTGATCCTGAACCTGCTGGTCGTCGACCGCTTCGCGTTCGCCCATCGCAAGGTGATCGCGATGATGGGCGTCTGCATATTGTTGATCGCGGCGGCCATATTCCAGAGCCTGGATATTCCCCTCCTGACCATCGGCCTGCTGTGCATGGCGATGGGCGCGTTGAACACGATATTCAGGCGGGAGGGCGAGGTGAGCATCGGCCTGACCTATATGACCGGCACCCTGGTCAAGCTGGGCTACAGGCTGGCCGAAGCAGTGCGCGGCGGCGACCGGACAGGCTGGCAACCCTATCTGCTGCTATGGCTGTCGCTGATCTGCGGCGGGATTGCGGGGGCGATCACCTATGGCTGGTCGCCGACGGCCTGTTTCTGGACGGCGGCGGGGATCGCGCTTCTGTCGCTGCTGTTCATGCACAGAATGATCCCCAACCGATAAAAGTTCAAAGCTGCACCTCTTGCAAGGGCATGGCTTCGGCGCAGGCTGCGGCATCGCGTGGCGCGGGTTTCGCGCTGTTCCGCCTGCGCCGCCGCGTCTTCGTCGCCGCGCTGCCCGGTCCGCCGCCGACCAGCTTTTGCAGGTCGATCATGGCGCGGGACAGGGATATGCCGCGTGGCCCGGCGATGAAGCGCGGTTCCCAGCGCGGCGCATATTTGTCCTTATAGGCGCGCAGCCCCTCGAAACCGTAGAAGCTCTCGCCATGGCGGAAGAAGAAGGCGCCTGCCTTGGCCCAGAAGGGCGAAAGGCGGCGCGCCTCTATGCCCGATAGTGGGGCCAGGCCCAGGGTGAACCAGTCATAGCCCTGGTCCCGCCCCCATTGCATCAGGCGGATGAACAGGAAATCCATCGTGCCATAGGGCATCTCGCCCAGGTGGCGCATCAGGTCTACCGACAATTCGCGGCGGTTGGCGGTGGCCCAGATATTGGCGAAGGCGACGATGCGCCCATCCTGCCGGACGAGGGCGCAGTCGCACACGGCGATATAGGCTGGGTCGAAGCGGCCGACGCTGAACGCCTTCTCGCCATGACCCTTGGCGGCGAGCCACTGGTCGGAAATCTCCTCCAGTTCCTCCAGCAGCGGGGGCACTCGCTCCGCCGGGACGATCTCGAAAGTCGCGCCTTCCCGCATGGCGCGGCGTTCGGCATAGCGCAGCGGCTTGGCGTCCGGGCCGTCGAGCGTGAAACGGTGCAGGTCGACGCGGGCTTCCTCGCCATATTTGACGATGGCGAGGCCGAGGTCGATGGCCAGCGGCAAGGCGTCGAGGCTCAGTTGATAGAGCAGCAGGCGGCCCTGTTCGGCGTCGGCCCGCTCGCGCAATTGCCAGAGCAGGTCGGGCCATTCCGCCCGATCGCCGACAGGGTCGCCCATGACGATCCAGCTATGCCCCTGCACCTGATACATGACGAAGGCGCGGCCCGTGTCGGAGGTCAGGAACAGCTTGTCGCCGGTGGTCGCCAGCAGGGCGTCGGTCCGTTCCGCCAAAGCCAGTGCATCGGTGCTGGCGGTGGCGGACGGGTGGTCGGCGGGCCGGGGCGCGGTCGCGGGTCGGAACATGCGCCAGAATGCCGCGCCCACCGCCAGCACCGCGCTGGCGAGCCCTGCGCGCAGGAAGCGGGCGGCATTGGCGTGCGGGCCGAAATGCCACCACAGGTCGTTCTGATAATCGACATGCTTATAGGCGAAGAAGCCGATCCAGATCGATAGGCCGACCGCCACCGCCAGCGTCGCGATCCAGCCGGGGGTCAGCGCCTCCGCCGTGAAGCTGGTGCGGCGATAGAAGGCCCCCCGCGTCCATTGCAGCAGCGCGGCGATCAGCAGCAGCGTGCCCGCTTCCTCATAATCCAGCCCCTTGATCAGCGAGAAGAGCGCGCCCGCCAGCAGCAGCGCCCGCGTCATCCAGAAGGCCGCGTCCAGCCTGCGATAGAGGCCGGAGGCAAGCAGGATCAGCAGCGTGCCGATGATGCTGGCGGCGAAATGGGACGCCTCTATGAAGGTCAGCGGCAGCCAGCCGGTGACGATGCGCATCCGGTGCTGGATCGCGGGCAGCGCGCCGGAGATGAGCAGGATCACGCCGCCCACCGCCACCAGCAGCGACAGCATGACCGGCGCCATGCCGGACGCGGCGGCCTGCGCCCCGTCCAGCACGCGGCTGACAGGGTGACGCCAGCCATTGCCCTCATGCAGGGCGATGGCGATTACGCCCAGCAGCAGCGGGATCAGATAATAGATCAGCCGATAGGCGATCAGCGCGGCGAGCAGGCTGGGCCTGTCCACATCGGGCAGGGTAGCGACGATCACCGCCTCGAATATGCCCAAACCGCCGGGGACATGGCTGACCAAAGTGACGATGATCGCCAGCGCATAGGCCAGGAACAGCGTGGGATAGAGGGTCGGGGCAATGCCGGGGACCAAGATGAACAGGGCGGCGCTGGCGGCGGCGAGGTCGATGCAGGCGACGCCGATCTGGGCGAGCGCCTGCCCCTGCGTCGGCAGCGCCAGCCGCCATCCGAACAGGCGCGGGGCGCGGCCGGGGCGGGCGAGGAGCAACAGGACCGCCACCGCCAACAGCAGGATCGCCCCGCCCGCCAGCCTTTGCACGGGCAGGCCCAGCGTCCAGCCCATGATGCCGATGGCGGCGGGATGGACCAGCATCAACGCGCCCGCCATCACGAACACCCCGCCCCAGAAGGACAGGCCCGCCGATGCGATGATGCGCGCTATGTCGCCGCCCTCCAGCCCGGCGGCGGTGTAGATGCGGTAGCGCGCCGATCCGCCGGTCAGCAGCGAAAGGCCCAGATTATGGCTGAGCGTATAGCTGCAAAAGGAGGCGAGCGCCGCCGTCCGCCACGGCAGGGGCCGCCCGACGATCCGCAGCGCGACATAGTCGTAGAAGGTGAGCGCGATGTAGCTCGCCGCCGTCAGCGCCAAGGCCGCCGCCAGCCGCCAGCCCGCGATCAGGTGCACGGCATGGTGGATGTCCTTCAGCCGCACCTCCGCCAGCAGGCCGTGCAGCGCCGCCAGCCCCAGCGCCGCCACCACCAGCGTGACGGCGGCGGTCAGGGGCGCCTTCCATGTAATGATGCGGTCAGCCATGGTCATATCGTCAGACCTTGCAGCATATGGTTCACCAGCAGCGGGGCGTTGCGGCCGAAATGATGGCCGCCGGGCACGACCGCCATCTGCGCCAGCCCGGCGGGGATGGCGGGGCAGGCGCTGTCATTTTCCAGCGTCCCGCGCACGCAGAGCATGGGCAGGCCGCGCAGCCGGGCTATGGCCGGAATGGTGGGATATTGGCGATCGGAATAGAGGTTCAGCCAACTGCTCAAATGGAACTGGAAATCGGCATGGGGGCTGAGGCCCAGCAGCGACAGGCGCTGCACCTGGGCGCGCTGGGATGCGGGCAAACCGCCGACGATATAGGGCAGCACGTCCGCGCCGAAGCTGTAGCCGACCAGCAGCACGCGGGGTCGTTGCCAGCGGCGACCATAGCCCCGAATGATGGCGCTCAGATCTTGCGCCGCGCCCTGTGGCGTGCGCTGGCTCCAGAAATAGGACAGGCTGTCCATGCCGACGACCGGGATGCCCGCATGGGCAAGCTGGCCCGCGACATCCTTGTCCAGCCCGACCCAGCCGCCGTCGCCCGAATAGAGGACCGCCATCATGTCGGTGCGCGGCGCGGCGGCATCCGTGACGATGGTGAGCGGCAATCCGCCGGGCAGCGCTACGTCGGCGGGCGGCGCGGCGAGGAAAGGCCGGATGCGGGAAAGCAAGGCGACCTCCCCCTGCCCCCTTGCCGCCGTCACCAGCCTGCCGCTGCCGGTGCGGGCGACGAAGCGTTGCAAGGCGGGGCTGGCGCGGCCCTCGGTCATCGCGATCCAGGGCGAGGGCAGGCGGCGGCTGGGTGCGAAGGCGAAGCCATGACGGACGGCGGCGGCCTTCAGGCTGCCCGACCGGCACCATGTCCGCCCGCCATGGAGAAGCGGGGTGAAATCCTGCGAGAATACTGCCTTATATGCGCCATCGGGTCCGGCGGCGAGCGTTGCATAGGCCAGCGCCGCCCCTTCGCCCCGGCCGATCAGGATCGGCTTGTCATAGATGGGCAGCGTCAGCCGGTGTTGCAGGTCGCGGGCCAGCGCGACGATGCCGTAATTGGGGTTGATGCAGCGGCGGGACGCCTGCAACGCCGTCAGGAAGGCGGGGGTGGAGATGCCCGCGACCAGCGCGCCCCGCGCCGCCAAAGCGCGGGCGGTGTCGGCGCTGCCCTCGTCCCAGCCGTCGCTGTCCGACAGCGCCAGCACCACGCCGCTGGGCACGCCAGCGGGCCGGTAGACCGCAATCGGCCCCATGGGCGGCAGGCTGTAGCGACTTTCCGCGACCGGGGCCGGATCGGCCGCCGCCCGCGCCGGGTTCATGGCGTTGGAGGTCGACAGCAACAGCCCCGCCACGGCCAGCAGGCCCGGCGTCAGCCAGAGACGGGCGCGGCGGAACGGGGTCATGACTGCCCCGGCAAGTGTTCGATCCGGGTCCAGAGCTGCGACTTGCAGATCAGGCCGCCCAATATGCAGCCCCTGACCCGCAACCGGCCCGGCGAAAGCTGGCTGATCTGCGAGGCGAAGCGGCGGCCCATGTCGGGGACAAAGACGGTGCCGCGCCATTGGCCCCGGCCCTCCGCCCGATAATCCTCCAGCAATTCGGTGCCGACCAGCCGGGGAGTGCCGCCGTCGCGAGCGTCGGCCTGCGCCTCGCCATCGGCCCAGACGATCCAGCCGCACAGCCGGTCGCCGCACGGCCCGGTGCGCACGGCGACATTATGGTGGGGGCTGAGCCATAAACCTTCAGGCTGCGGCGCGGGGACGTTCGCGGCTGTCGCGAGAAACGCCAGCGCCGCCCAGAGCCTCCCCATCGCCATATCGCCCTTCCTTTCGGGGAACGGTCTAGGCCGCTTCAGATTGCGGGAGGCTCTGCGCAGTCTGAATTTTTGGCAATGTTGGGCGGAGGGGGAGGCAGGGCGCGCAGCAGCGTCTTCGCCACCAGCGCCGAATCATCCTCCAGGAAATGGCCGCCGGGCAGGGCGACGACGCGCACATTGGGCTGCCGCCAGCCGGGGCAGAGGCTGCCGCTTTCCCTGACGCCATGGACGCACAGCACCGGCGCCCAGTCGAGCGCATGGGCGGCGGGCGCGGCGGGGCCGTCGTCGCCGAAATCGAACACCCCGCCCGGCGTGGCGCGGAACGACATGGTGCCAGCGGGCACGATCAGCGCGACCATCGCGACGCGCGCGCGCAGCGCGGGCGGCAGGCGCTCCAGGCCCGCAAGCAGCATGTTCGCGCCGAAGGATTGCCCAGCCAGCACCAGCCTGCGCGCGCCGGGCAGGGCCATGGCGCGGCGGGCGGCCTGCTCCACCAGGGCGGAGCTTTCCTCCGGCGAGCGGCGACGGGCGAAGGCGGCCAGCGAATTGACGCCGATCACCGGGACGCCCCGCTGCGCCATATGACCGGCGATCACCGGCCCCATCCCCGCATTGAACCCCATGTCGCCGGAGAAGAAGACCGCGACCGTTCCATCCTGCCGGGGCGCGGCGGCGGGAACGGGGGTGAATACGCGCCCATCGGGATAGCCGAGATGGCGGCAATAGACCGCGCCCGCGACCAGCGCCGCGAGCAAGGCCAGCGCCGACATCCAGCGAAACCGGATCAGCGGCTGTCTCAGGCCGGGAAATTGCCCGCCGTCACGAATTCCGAAATATCCTTGCGGCCGCTCGGCGCTTCGCGGGCCTGGAGCGCTTCGGGCAGGATCGCCTTGTCGCCGATGCGGCCGATGGCCACGGCGGCCTCTATGCGGAAACGGTCGGGCACGCCCAGTTCCGCCTGCGCCTTGTCGAACTCCACGCCGCTCATGGCGTGGGTGTGATAGCCCAGTCGCGTCGCCTGCAGCGCCAGCAGCGCCCAGGCCGCGCCCGCGTCGAAGCTGTGGCTGTGCGAAGGCTTGTAATCCTCCGAACCCGGCGCGGCGATCAGCGTGTCGGACAGGATGTAGACCAGCGCCGATGCGTTCTGCACCCAGCTTTGGTTGAAGGGCAGCAGCAGGCCCAGGAAGCGGTTCCAGTCGGCGCTGTCGCGGGTGGCGTAGAGCAGGCGCCAGGGCTGATAGTTGAAGGCCGAGGGCGCCCAGCGGGCAGCGTCGAAGATTGTGTCCAGATCCTCCTGCGGGATGGCGGAGGAATCGAAGGCGCGGGGCGACCAGCGGTCGAGGAAGAGCGGTTCGACGGCACGGGTCGCGACGCGGGGCCTGGCTGACATGGAAACTCCCTGAAAATCATGGAACGGTGCGGAAACGATCCGGACGATGGCGGCGATATCGGATGCCGGACGATGAAGGGCAAGACCGCCCGCGCATTTTCACCGCAGAATGCCGGCCGATTGCCGACCGCCATGTCATGTCTTCGCTCTCCCTGCCGAATCGGGAGGGCTATTGTGTGATCAAGGGGCAAATGAAAGGGGGCCGCGACCCAATGGATCGCGGCCCCCTTCATGACTTTTTCAGACGATCAGAAGGACGCGGTGAGCGAACCGACCACGCCGGCCTTGCTGATATTGTGGCCCGCCGACGAATAGAGAGACTTGTTGGTGTCGACATAGGAGACGCCGAAGGTCAGGTGGCTCCAGGTATAGGTCGCGCCGATGCTCCAGTCGGTATATTCCTTGCCGATGGTCAGGTAGCTGGGACCGAAGCTGTGGCCCAGATGCGCCGACACGCCCAGCGGGGTGTTCGGGATGCTGGCCGACAGGTCGCCCGCGACGTACAGATTGTCTTCCTTGCCGTTGCCGACGGTCAGGGCCTTCGCCTTGGGCGCGTAGGCGGCGCTCAGCTTGGCGGTCGCCGGGCCGAACGTGCCCTTGATCGAGGCATAAGGCTCAACGAAGTCGGTGTTCGCTCCGGCATTGCCCGGATAGTAATAATAGAGGACGCCGACGTCGATCGTGGCTGCGCCGACGGTCGTCGAATAGCCGCCGATCAGATCCAGTTCCTGATCCGAACCGCTGGCGACATATTCATCGATCGAAGAACCCCAGGTGGAGACATAGAAGCCGGACGAATGCGTCACGGTGATGCCGCCCTGCAGCGCGATCTTCTTGTTGGTCTGCGAAATGCCGCGGAAGCGATAATCGCTGACCACGGCCGCATTGCCGGTGACGGTCAGTGCCGGAGTGGGCTCGTCCTGGGCGAAGGCCGGCGCAGCGAGCGCGGCAAGAGCAACAGCCGAGAGGCCGAGAATGGACTTACGCATATGGTTTCCCCTTAATGGTTCTGCGATCGTCCCACCTGCGTCATGGTCCCCGGTCTCTTGTCGCCCTGTGCGGGATGGACGGGGTTGCCTCAACGCGTGAGGAAATGCCCGTCCCCGCTGCGGCGCACAAGAAATTATTGCCGTTGCGTGTCGTTTGCTTCCCTAATGTTGCTGGTCTGCAACAAAATCAGGCATGATTGTGGCGCGGCGCGGCGCGATGCGCGCTTTTCGCCGCAATTGCCGGGCCGTTATCGCTGCGGCGTGACGTCGCGGGACGCGTGAATGACGCGCTGCGGATAGGGGATGGCGATGCCATGTTCGCGGAACAGCAGCCACAACCGGCCAAGGACATCGGACTTCACATTGCCGACGCCGCTTTCCGGATCGCTGATCCACACCAATATGTCATGTTCGACGCGATTCTCGCCAAAGGCGGTGAGCCAGACATTGGGCTTGGGATTGCGCAGCACGCGGGGGCTTTCCTGCGCGGCGCGCAGCATCAGTTCCTGCGCCAGCTTCAGGTCGCTGTCGAAGCTGATGCCGACGGGAATGCGGATGCGGACGTTGCGGTCGGAATAGGACCAGTTCTCCACCTCCTGCGTCATGAGGTTCTCGTTCGGGATCAGATGTTCCTTGCCGTCGCGGGTGATGACGCTGACGGCGCGCACGCCGATCTTGTTCACCCAGCCGAAGCTGTCGCCCACCACGATCACGTCGCCCGGCTTGATCGACCGGTCCATCAGCAGAATGATCCCCGCGATCAGGTTGCCGAACGTCTTTTGCAGGCCAAAGCCGACCGCCAGCCCCAGCGCGCCCGAAAAGACGGCGAAGGCGGTCAGGTCTATGCCCAGCAGGTCGACGCCGACGAAGAAGGCCGCGACCACCACGGCGATGGCCGCCAGCTTCTGCGCCAGCAGCTTCTGCGTGGCGTCCAGCCCATGGGCGCGGGTGATGCTGCGCCCGACGATGCGGTTGGCGAGCCGCACCAGCGCGAAGAGCGCGACGCAGATCGCCGCCATGTTGACCAGTCCCAGCAGCGTGACGCGCCGCTTGCCAAGGTCGATGCCCACGCCGTCGAGCATGTCGGCCACCGGCGCGAAACCGCCGCTGCTGCCCGACAGGACCATGACGAAGACCAGCAGGGCGATGGGCAGCACGGCCAGCCTTGGGATGGCGAGGCTGCGTAATATATGCACCGCCAGCAGGGAGAGCGACAGGGCCAGCGCCGCGCCCAGGATCAGATGCGCGAAATCCCCCACCGGCCAGAAGGCGATGGCGAAGGCCATCAGGACGGCGGCGATGATATGATGCAGGATCGGCCGCAAATGGCCCGCCAGCGCATCGCCCAGACCCCGGAACCGGTGGCGCAGGCGGGGCGAGGCGAAGCGGGAGAGGGCACTGGCCACCAGATAGAGGGCGACGGCCAGCGCCAGCGCGATCAACGGATGGACGATGGCAGGATCGCCCGGCAGCCGGGACAGCAGCGCGGGCAGGCCCGGCATCATCCGTGCGCCGCCCGGAAACGGGCAAGACCCGCGTCAAGGTCGGCGATCAAATCGTCCGGGTCTTCAAGGCCGATCTGGAGCCGTACGAGCGGCCCCTCCGCCTGCCATTCGGTGGCCGTGCGGTATCGGGCCGGGTCGACCGGCAGCGCGAGGCTTTCGAACCCGCCCCAGCTATAGCCGATGCCGAAATGGGCGAGGCCGTCGATCAGCGCGGCGCGGGCCTTTTCATCGCCCCCCTTCAGGACGAAGCCGAACAGCCCGCTGGAGCCGGAAAAGTCCCGCCGCCACAGCGCATGGCCGGGGCAGGAGGGCAGCGCCGGATGCAGGACGCGAGCGACATCGGCCTGCTGCGACAGCCATGTCGCGATCCGGAGCGCGCTCGCCTGATGCTGGTTCAGCCGGACGCCCAATGTGCGCAGGCCCCGCGCCGCCAGCCAGGCGTCATCGGGGCTGGTCATCTGGCCGAACAGATGAGCGGCCTGACGGATTTTCGGGAACCAGGCCGGGGTGGCCGTCACCGATCCCATCATCACGTCGCTGTGGCCGACGATATATTTGGTGCAGGCGAGAATAGTGATGTCGACGCCATGGGCCAGCGCCGGGAAGAAATAGGGGGTGGCCCAGGTATTGTCGATCAGGGTGACGATGCCCCGTTCCCGCGCCAGCGCGGTGATGGCGGGGACATCCTGCACTTCGAAGGTCAGGCTGCCGGGGCTTTCCAGGAAGATGGCGCGGGTGGCGTCGGTGATCAGGTCCGCTATGCCCGCGCCCATAGTCGGGTCGTAATAGACGGTCTCGATGCCCAGCGGGCGCAGCATCTGCTCGCAAAAATTGCGGGTCGGGTCATAGGCGCTGTCGACCATCAGCAACTGGTCGCCGGGTTTCAGCACCGCCATCAGCGCGCAGGCGATGGCCGCCACGCCGGAGGGGTAAAGCATCGTGCCCTCCGCGCCCGGCTCCATTTCGGTCAGCGCATCGGCCAGGCTCCAGGCCGTCGGCGTGCCCTTGCGGCCGTAGAACAGCCGCTCATGGGTGCTGCGGCCCGCCGCGCTGCGTAGATGCGCGACATCGTCGTAGAGGATGGTCGATGCGCGCCAGACCGGCGGATTGACGATGCCGCCGGGCTGGCCGGGCATGCCGGTCCATTCGGGCTTGCGGCCCGCCTGCGCGAGTTGGGTGAGGGGCTTGCGATCGCCCGGCTTATCCGAATTCTGGCTCATGCGGCGGGGCCGGTCGCTTTCGGCGTGGCGGGGTCCAGCCCCCATTCAGACCAGCTTCCGTCATAGAGGGTCACGTCGGTCTTGCCGATCAGTTCCAGCCCCGCGAGGATGATCGCCGCCGTCACGCCGCTGCCGCAGCTCGTGATGATGGGGCGGTCGAAATCGGTTCCGGCGTCCAGAAAGAGGCGGCGAAGCTCCTCGCCCTGCTTCATGCTGTTGTCGGCATTGTAGAAAGCGGAAGAAGGGATGTTGCGGCTGTGCGGGATATGGCCGGACGCCATGCCGGGGCGGGGTTCCTTTTCCTCACCGGTGAAGCGGGGCGCGCCACGGGCGTCCAGCACCTGTTCGGCCCGGCTTTCCAGATTGGCGAGCAGATCCTCCTTGGTGCGGACCTGCCCGGCGGCACGCTTCGCGACGGCGTTGCCGGGCGCGGGCGTCGGCATGCCGCTTTCCGTGGGCCGCCCCTCCGCCAGCCATTTGGGAAGGCCGCCGTCCAGGATCGCCGCGCCCTTGCCCACGCCGTAGAGGCGCATCATCCACCAGCCGCGCGCGGCGCTGTGGGTGGGGCTGTTGTCATAGACGACGATGCGGCTGTCCGCGTCGATGCCCAGCGCCCGGCAGCGCTCGGTCATGAAGGCGTCGGTCGGCAGCATGCCGGGGCGCGGATCGTCCGCATCGGCCAGCGTGGGCAGGTCGAGGAAGGTGGCGCCGGGGATATGGGCGGCTGCAAACTCCGCCTTCGGATCGCGGGGGGTGCCGGGCAGGAAAAGGCTGGCGTCGACGATTTTCAGATCGGCCTTGCCGATTTCCCCGGCAAGCCAGTCGGTGGATACCAATATGTCCATGTGGTGCCTTTTCCTTTGCGCTTGCGCCCTTTTTAGGGGCGGCGGGCAAAGGTGGAAAGGGCCGATTGGCGCTAGGCCGCGTGGACAATTCGGAATGTCGGGAAATGGCCAAATGGCGAACTTTAAATCCTCCCTACGCAAAGCGTGGGGAGGGGGACCGCGCGAAGCGTGGTGGAGGGGAAGCTTCGGAGGTCGTGCCCCTTTTCCCCTCCACCAGCCTTCGGCCGGTCCCCCTCCCCATCTCTCGATGGGGAGGAATAGGATGGGTCCGCAAACCACCCAAATCCCCCCGTCCGGCAAGTCTTGAATTTGTCCACGCTGCCTAGCTGGCGAGGGATAGTGCGGTCGCTCTGCTGCCGGGGGTGCGATATTGGCGCGGGCCGAGGTCGAGGCGGAAGGGGGACAGGCGCTCGACCGGCGGCGACTGCTCCTCACCCACGATGAAGGCGCATCCGGTGCGGCCGATCCCTTCGTTCTCGCCCGCCCAGCGATATTGCGCGTCGAAGGCGATGACCGGGATCAGCAGGGCGCGCTGGCCCATCTGGATCGCGGCGATGGCCTGCGCGTCGAGGCGCATCTCGCCGGTCAGCTTCTGCGTCTGGCCCGGCGCGATCGAGACGATGGAATGGACGGGCAACCCGGTTTCGCCCGCGAAAAATTGCTGGAACAATGCCTGTTGCTGCGCATCGGCGTTCGCGATCAGGCTGCGGACCAGAATATCCTCCGCCGCCTGCGCGCCGCGGTTGTGGATCGTCAGCGCATAACCGATGGTCGCGCCCATCAGCGTCAGCCGGGCGGCCTGCACTTCCATCGCTAGGTCCAGCCAGGGGCGGTCGGCGGTGGCGGGCTTGGCCGGGGCCGGAGCGGGTGCTGGAGCCGCCTTGGGCTGGGCAGGCGCGGGTTCGGCTTCGGGTTCGAAATAGGATGACTCGTCCTCCTCCGGCTTGCGACGGCGTAGCCAGAGGAAAGCGCCGATCAGCAGGACGGCGCCTGCGGCTGCGGCGGCGATCCAGGGCCAGCGGAAAGCGGGTTCTTCCTTCGCAGGCGTCAGCGGAGCAGCTTCGGGCGAGGGCGCGGTGCCATTGTCGGCGCTATTCTCCACCGCCTGCGGGACTGGCGCGGCTTCGCTGAGCGGAGCGCTCTCTGGCGGTGTCTGCGCAGGCTGGGGAGCAGGCCGTGTTTCCACCGGGCGGGACTGCGACGGCTGGCGCGCGGGTTGGGGCGCGGGCGTGACGGGCGGCGGAACCTGGATCGTCGGGACCACGACCGGCGGCGGCGTCACCGTCGCGGGCGCGCCGCGAAAGACGTCCAGTTCGGGGCCTTGCTTGTCGGTGGGCGTCTGGGGCTGGCTGCGCGGCAGGTTGAACACCGGCTCCGCGCCATTGTCCTGCTGGGCGAAAGCGGGCGCGGCCAGCAGCAGCGGCGCGGCGAACAGAGACAAGAAACGGAACCCCATGGGTCGCAGCCAAGGCATAAGCCCCAGTGAACCCGCCATGAACGAAAGGCAAGAGAGGCGCGACGATGACATCTGCCGTGTAATGGCGTAGACGGCCTGCCCATGACTGACATGCCGACTCCGATCCATTTGGGCCAGACCAGCGCCCTGCCGACCCGTCCCGAAGAGGCCGTGCTGGACTATGTGCCCAATCCCCGGCCGGGCAAGCCCTATCTGGTCCGCTTTGCCGCGCCGGAATTCACCTCGCTCTGCCCGGTGACGGGTCAGCCGGATTTCGCCCATCTGGTGATCGACTATGCCCCCGCCGCGACCATCGTGGAATCCAAGTCGCTGAAGCTGTTCCTGGGCTCGTTCCGCAACCATGCCGCCTTTCATGAGGATTGCACGGTGGGGATCGGCGAACGTCTGTTCGCGGAGATGAACCCGGTCTGGCTGCGCATCGGCGGCTACTGGTATCCGCGCGGCGGCATTCCCATCGACGTGTTCTGGCAATCGGGCGAGCCGCCTGCGGGCCTCTGGCTGCCGCCGCAGGACGTGCCGGGCTATCGCGGCCGGGGGTGATTAGGCCGTCATGCCAGCGAAGGCTGGCATCTCAGGAGGCGATGCGTGACCGAGAGGCGAAGCTGGACCTACATCATGACCTACATCATGACCGACAAGCCGCATGGCGTGTTGTATGTGGGTGTCACCAGCAGCCTCGCAATCCGGAGTGGCGGGATTTGTTCGACCTTATCGTGTGGCGGCCTGAGATCCCAGCCTTCGCTGGGATGACGGGAGGGGTGCTGGTGCGACGGCATCGCTTTGTTTGACAAACGAACAACAAGATTCGACCAACGACATCGGCGGCGGAGCGCCCGGCTTGACCGGTGGGCGGAAAGGGACGATCCCCCTTTCATTCGGGCGCGCGCGTTTTCGCCGTGCCGTTCCAACCTGTCGGAGTTGCGAACCTCATGTCCTTTTCGAAGATTCTCCCGCTGATGCTGGCGGCCGCGCCCCTTGCCATGGTGGCGCCCGCCCTGGCGCAGACGGCGCCCGCAGGCGTCACCACCCAATTGCCCCGCGGCGCCGTGCCCAGCCATTATGCGATAGAGGTCACGCCCGATGCGGTGAACCTGAAGTTCACGGGCAAGGTGAAGATCGACCTCGCCGTGGCGCAGGCCATGCCCGCGCTGGTGCTGAACGCCGCCGATCTCACCGTGAGCAGCGTCACCCTGACCCCGGCCAAGGGCAAGGCGATCAAGGGAACCGCCAAGGTCGACGCCGACGCCCAGACCGTGACATTCGATTTCGGCAAGCCGGTCCAGCCGGGCGGCTACACGCTCGCCATCGATTATGCGGGCGTCATCAACACGCAGGCGAACGGCCTGTTCGCGCTCGACTATAGCGACAATGACGGCAAGGCGAAGCGCGCCCTCTTCACCCAGTTCGAGGCGCCCGACGCCCGCCGCTTCGTGCCCAGCTTCGACGAGCCGAGCTACAAGGCGACCTTCGACCTTTCCGCCGTCATCCCCGCCGATCAACTCGCCGTCAGCAACATGCCGGTCAAGGGCAGCGCCGACGCCGGGCCGGGCAAGAAGCGGGTGACGTTCAGCACCAGCCCCAAAATGTCCTCCTACCTGCTGTTCTTCGGTCTGGGCGAACTGGAGCGCGCGACGAAAATGTCCGGCGCGACCGAAGTCGGCGTGATCACCGGCAAGGGGAATACCGGCAAGGCGCAACTGGCGCTGGACGCATCGGCCGCGATCCTGCCCTATTATAACGATTATTTCGGCGTCCCCTTCCCCCTGCCGAAACTGGATAATGTCGCCGGACCGGGCCAGAGCCAGTTCTTCTCCGCCATGGAGAATTGGGGCGCGATCTTCACCTTCGAACGCGCCTTGCTGGTCGATCCGCGCTTCACATCGGAAAGCACGCGGCGGACCATCTATTCCATCGTCGCGCATGAAATGGCGCATCAATGGTTCGGCGACCTCGTCACCATGGCCTGGTGGGACGATCTCTGGCTGAACGAAGGCTTCGCAAGCTGGATGGCGACCAAGGTCACGGACAAGCTGAACCCCGAATGGGAAATGCTGCTGAGCCGCGTCAATGGCCGCGAGCGGGCGATGAGCCTGGATTCGCTGGTGACGACCCACCCGATCCTCCAGAAGATTCACACCGTCGATGAAGTGAACCAGGCGTTCGACGACATCACCTATGAAAAGGGTGAGGCGGTCATCACCATGCTGGAGGGTTTCGCCGGGGAGGATGCGTGGCGATCCGGCATCCGCGCCTATATGAAGCAGCATGCCTATGGGAACACCGTGACCGACGATCTGTGGAAGGCCGTCGAGGGCGCGGGCGCGAAGGGCGTGGTGGGCATCGCCCATGATTTCACCAGCCAGCCGGGCATTCCGCTGGTGAAGGTGGACAGCGCCCAATGCCAGGGCGGATCGACCATTCTGTCGCTGTCGCAGGGCGAATTCAGCCGCGACCGCAAGGATAAGGCGCCGCTCAAATGGAATGTGCCGGTCATGGCGCAGACCGTTGGCGGCGCGCAGCAGCGGCTGATCCTGAACGGGTCGGCGCAGGTCACCTTGCCGGGCTGCGGCGCCTATGTGATCAATGCGGGCCAGACCGGCTATTATCGCTCGCTCTATCCGGAAGCGAATGTGAAGGCGCTGGCGAAGGACTTCACCCGCCTCGCGTCCATGGACCAGATCGGCCTGCTCGCGGATAATTTCCAGCTAGGGCTGGGCGGCTATCAGCCCATGGGCCTCGCGCTCGATCTGGTGGAGGCCGTGCCCGTCAATGCCAGCCCCGCCGTGCTGGCCGAGGTGCCGGACTATCTCGACAGCGCCCACACCATGTTGGAGAGCGACAAGGCGGCGCAGGCGCGGGTCGCGGCCTATGCCTCGAAGAAGCTGAGTCCGGTGCTGGCGACGGTCGGTTTCGACGCGAAGCCGGGCGAAAATCCGCAGGTGCCGGTGCTGCGCTCCTCGCTCGTCTCGACGCTGGGCGGCATGGGCGACAAGGCCGTGGTGGCGGAGGCGAACAAGCGCTTCGCCGCGCTGGCGTCCAATCCGGCGGCGCTGGACGGGCCGCTGCGCAATGTCTGGCTGCGGATCATCGCCGAAAATGCCGATGCCGCGACCTGGGACAAGCTGCGCGCCATGGCCAACGGCGCGAAGTCGGACCTGGAAAAGAGCACGACCTTCGCGCTGCTGGGCGTGGCGAAGGATGAGGCGCTGGCGAAAAAGGCGCTCGACCTCGCCATGACCGACGAGCCGGGCAAGACCACCAGCGCCGCCATCATCTCCGCCGTGGGTGGGGAGCATTCGATGCTGGCGGTCGACTATGTGCTGGCCCATCGGCAGCAATATGAGGCGATGATCGACGTGTCGGCGCGGTCCCAGGCGATTGCGCGGCTGGGCGGCAATTCGGCCGATCCGGCGATGGCGACGAAGCTGGACGCCTATGCGACCCAATATCTGACGCCGGAATCGCGCAAGGTGGTGGACCGCTCCATCGCCGCGATAAAGACGCGGATCGAGACGCGGGCGCGGCTGAAACCGGCGCTGACCGCCTGGTTCACCAGCAAGTGAAAAAAGGGGCGGTGGAGCGATCCACCGCCTTTTCCTATTCCTCCCTACGCGCAGCGTGGGGAGGGGGACCGCGCGAAGCGGGGTGGAGGGGAAGCTGCACAGGTCGCGCCCCCTTCCCCTATCTTCCGATGAAAAGAATTCACCCCAGCGGCGCGCTCGCCCAACGCCGCAGCCGTCCGTACAGCGCCGCGATCACGCCGAAGAAGGCGATCACCGAAAGTATCACGGCCCAGGGATTTTCCGCGACCAGCGCCAGCGGCGCATCGCTGTCGGTCGCCGCGACCATCCCTGCGAAGGCCACGCCGAACAGGCTCTCACCCACAATGAAGCCGGTCGCCATCAACACGCCCATCCGCTCGGCAAATTCGGGATTGCTCTGGCGCAGCGCCCAGCGATTATAGAGATGCCCGATCACAGCCCCGACCGGGATCAGCAGCGTCAACGCCATCGGCAGATAAATGCCCATGCCCACGGCCAACGGCGGCAGCCGCAGCTTGCCCGCCTTGCCCAGCGCTTCGTCGATGGCGATGACAACCACGCCGATGCCCGCGCCGAAACCGATCAGGCCCCAGTCGAGATCGCCGCCCAGCACGCCCTTTGCCAGCGCCGAAATCAGCGCCGCCTGCGGGGCGGGCAGGGCGGTCGCCTTGGCGCCCGGCGCGCCCGCGAAACCGAAGGCGCTGTTGAGCAGGTCCAGCACCGGCGGGATCACCAGCGCGCCGAAGATCACGCCCAGCACCAGCGCGACCTGCTGCTTCCAAGGGGTCGCGCCGACAAGCTGGCCGGTCTTCAGGTCCTGCAGGTTGTCGTTGGAGATGGTCGCGACGCCAAAGACGATGGCGGTCGTGAACAGCGCATAGGCGATCAGCGCCTGGGCTTGCTTCGGGTCGCCGCCCGACCCGTAGATCGCGGCCAGGATCAGCGAAGCGCCCAGCACCGCAAGGATACCTACGCCGGAAATCGGGCTGTTCGACGCCCCGATCAGGCCCGCCATATAGCCGCAGACCGACGCGATCACGATGCCCGCGACCAATATATAGGCCAGGGTCAGGGCGATGATCGGCACCGGATTGGCCGCGATCGGCCCGCCCTGCGCGAACACCCACAACAGGATGGCGATGGGGATGAGCGATGCCAGGATGGTGCCGCCGACGATGCCGATGGGCAGGTCGCGCTCGGTCAGTTCCAGCAGCCCGGCATTGCCGCCCTTTCGCACCTTGGCGGCGGCCAGTGCGGAACGGATGCCGCTGACGATGGGGCCGAGAATCTTGAGCAGCGTCCAGATCGCCGCGACGCCGATGGTGCCCGCGCCGATGAAGCGCGCCTTCATGCGGAAGGTGGTGCCGACGATCTCCGAAAGGTCCGCGCCGGAGGGGATCGGCGCGGTGAGGTAGGGCACCAGCCCGACCCAACTGATCAGCAGGCCGAAGAACATGGCCACGCCCACCGACAGGCCGACCAGATGGCCGACGCCGATCAGCGCCATGGAAAAGCTGGTGGAGACGCTCGTCGCGCCCGCGCCGAATTTGAAGAAGGTCGCGGCTTCCTCCGCGATCAGCTTCGTCTTGGCGAGGATGGAAAAGGCGGCGGCGGCAATCGAACTGGCGACGATGGCGGCCAGCCCGCGCTTATTCTCGTCCAGCCCTTCGCGGGAGCCTGCGCCCACTTTCAGCACTTCGGCGGCAGCCACGCCTTCGGGATAGGGCAGGTCCGATCCCGTCACCAGCGCGCGGCGCAGCGGCACCGAATACATGACGCCCAATATGCCGCCCAGCGCGATGGTGAAGGCGCTCAGCCAATAGGGAAAGCCCTGCCACCAGCCGATGATGACCAGCCCCGGCAGCACGAAGATGATCGCGGACAAGGTGCCCGCCGCCGACGCGATCGTCTGGACGATGTTGTTTTCCAGGATCGTGCCCGTCGCGAACAGCCGCAGCACCGCCATGGAAATGACGGCGGCGGGGATGGAGGTGGCGAAGGTCAGGCCGATCTTCAGCCCCAGATAGACGTTGGCCGCCGTGAACAGCAAAGTGATGAGCGCGCCCAATATCACGCCGCGAAGCGTCAGCTCCGCCATCGGGGCCGCTCTGGCCGAATCACTTGTCACTGGTCTGTCCCCTTGCCTGCGGCTGTTATATCAATGTCCGGTAATAATGTTGCTTGCGCGTGGATCAATCGGAAAGTGTCAGGAAGGGGAAACCGGTTTGCGGTCGGCGGCGACGGCCTCGTCCAGATAGGCGTCGACCAGCCGGGTCCAGAGCGTATAGCCACGCGGGTTCATGTGCAGCCCGTCGGGCCGGAACAGCGATGCATCGGGCAGACCGTCGGGCGCGAGCAGCACTCGACCGACATCCAGATAATCGAAGCGCGTCACCCGCGACCGCGCCGCCACCGTCATGTTGACCGCCGCCATTTTCGGCCAGAGCGTCCAGCGGATCGGGCTGGGCTTCAACGAAAGATAGGCGATATGCGCCCTGGGGTAATCGGCGCGAAGCTGCTTGAGCAGGGTCAGCACATTGTTCGCGACCTCGCCCGGCGATGCGCCCGCCGCCAGATCATTCTCTCCGACATAGACCAGAATGGAGCGCGGTTTGGCCTTGGGCAGCAGGCGCTTGTAATAGCGTAGCACGTCCGGCGTCGTCGCGCCGCCGAAGCCGCGATTGACCGTGCCGATGTCCGGGAAACTTCCGGGAATGTCCCACAGGCGGATGCTGGAACTGCCCAGAAACAACGTGGCGTCGGCGACAGTCGGTCCCGCCTCATTGGCCTTGGCGAAGGCCTCGATCTCGCGGGAGAAGGGGAAGGCGGGGTCGGCGTTGACCTGGGGCGCCGGAACCCGCGGCTCGGCGGCGCGCAGCGCCCAGCCCGGCGTGAGCAGCAGGGCCAGGCCGAGCAGGGCAGATGCGGCCTTAATGCCGGTGCAGCGGGCGCAGTTGATATTTACCGTTCGCATAGGTGCCGAACATGTCGGAAATGGCGGGATGGTCGACAGGTTCCTCGCTGTCGTCCGCGACCAGATTCTGCTGGCTGACATAGGCGACATAGCTGCTTTCGCCATTTTCGGCGAGCAGGTGATAGAAGGGCTGTTCCTTATGCGGCCTGACTTCTTCGGGAATGGCCTGATACCATTCTTCCGTATTGGCGAAGACGGGGTCGATATCGAAAATCACGCCGCGAAAACCGAAGCGCCTGTGCTGCACCACATCGCCGATGCTGAAGCGGGCGTGGACGATGGGGGGGGCGGTGACATCCTGTCCGAAAATCTGAATCATGTCGTTCATATGAACAATTTAGGATGCTTGCGCCCCGACACAAGAAAAATGCTCACCGCCGCTTGGCAAGGCGGAAATCATTCGCTAATGGCCGCCGCTCGACCGGGACGGCACGCGCCAACCCATCTGCGGAGAGGTGGCAGAGTGGTCGAATGCACCGCACTCGAAATGCGGCGTGCCGGCAACGGTACCGAGGGTTCGAATCCCTCCCTCTCCGCCATATTTCCCTTCATCACCCTCGGCTTCCTCACCCCATCCGCTGATCGGGCAGTGCGTGGGTCGGCCTTGATCCCCACAGCGCGTAGAAGAGGATGTAGAGTTCGCACAGCGCCGTCAGCAGGAAGCTCGCCTGCAACCCGAAACGGTCCGCCAGATAGCCCTGCACCACCACCAGCGCGCCGCCCGCGATCGCCATGATCATCAGGCCGGACCCTTCCTCCGTCAGCGGTCCCAGGCCCCTGATGCCCAGGGTGAAGATGGTCGGGAACATAATCGAATGGAACAGGCCCACCGTGATCAGCGACCACATGGCCACCGGCCCATGGGCGAACACCGTGAACGTCACCACGACGAACGCGCCGATCGCAAAGGCGGCGAGCACTTTGCCCGCGTCGAAACGCTGCATGATCGCTGACCCGGCGAAGCGGCCCACCATCATCCCGCCCCAGAGGAAGCTCAGGTAACGGCCGGCCTGCTCATGGGTCAGGTTGGCGATGGCGGGCTGGCTGACGAAGTTCACGAACAGGTTGGCGACGCCGATTTCCGCGATCAGATAGATGAAGATAGCCGGAATGCCGAACACCAGATTGCGGTGCGACCAGAGCGAATGCTTCCTGCGTTCCTCCCTGGCAAGGCGCCGGGCCGACGCGCCCATGGCGGGCAGCGGGAAGCGGGCGATCACGAGCGCCAGCACCACCAGCGCCGCCGCCACCAGGCCATAGGGCAGGATCACCGACTGGGCGTCGGCCAGGCGGTCGGCCTGGCTGATGACCGCGCCTGCCTCCGCCGTGCCGCTCTTCGACCGGCCCAGGATCAGATAGGCGCCGAACATCGGGGCCAGCATGGTGCCCGCCGAATTCATCGCCTGCACCAGGTTGAGGCGGGAGGAGGCTGTTTCCGGCCTGCCGACCACCGCGACATAGGGGTTGGCCGCGACCTGGAGCAGGGTGATGCCGCTGGCGATGACGAACAGCATGACCAGCGTCACGCCATAGGAGGGGATGGACGCGGCCAGCATCATGCCCGTCGCCCCCGCGGCCATGACCAGCAGCCCCAGCACCATCGACTTTTGATAGCCCAGCCGCTCGATCAGCTTGGCCGACGGGATGGAGGCGAAGAAATAGGCGATGAAGAACACCGATTCGACCAGCGTCGTCTGGGTGTAGCTGAGGTCGAACACGCTGCGCAGATGCGGCAGCAGCGTGCCGTTGATGACGGTGATGAAGCCCCACATGAAGAAGAGGCTGGCCAGCAGCGTCAGGGCAGGGCCGTAGCGCGTGCCGGGATGGTGGGCTGCGATGGGGGCCGCGACGGGGGCCGTGGTGGGGGAAGCGGGTCCTGCCATTCATCCTTCTCCGGAAAAGTCGAAAACGGGGCGTCGTTGGAATTGGGCGCGCGCCCGATACATGCCTTCATAATTGATTGGCAACGTTGTCATAGGAGGACCATTGCGCGATGACAAGGCAGACGCTCCTCAATCCTCCCTGCGCGCAGCGTGGGGAGGGGGACCGCGCGAAGCGTGGTGGAGGGGAAATACGCAGGTCATGCCCCATTCCCTCCACTGGCCTGCGGCCACCCCCCATTTAAACTGGGGCCGGACCAGAACTGTCGCGCCGGACCAGCTTGAAGGTGAATTGCGGCGCGTCCACCGCGCCTCCCGCCAGCGCATCGACCACTGCCCTGCCCATCGCTTCCAGCGGCTGGCTGACGGTGGTGAGCGGCGGCCAGGCGGTCAGCCCGGCGGGGGTGTCGTCGAAACCGACCACAGACAGATCCTCCGGCACCCGCAGGTTCAGGCGATGCGCGACGGTCAGCGTGCCCAGCGCCATGTCGTCATTGGTGGCGAAGATCGCGGTGGGGCGATCGCCGCGGGCCAGCAGATATTCGCCCGCCCTGATCCCGGATTCGAAATCGAACGCGCCTTCCACGAACAGCCCCTCGTCCAACGCGCCGTTCG
This sequence comes from Sphingobium chlorophenolicum, assembly GCF_000722875.1. Classification (GTDB taxonomy): domain Bacteria; phylum Pseudomonadota; class Alphaproteobacteria; order Sphingomonadales; family Sphingomonadaceae; genus Sphingobium; species Sphingobium chlorophenolicum. The sequence goes on from NZ_JFHR01000024.1 coordinate 46,372, forward strand.
CAGCGCTAAGGCCGTCGCGGAAACCCTCGACGCGCTGCATCGCCGCCTTGTGGCTGGCGGGCGGGGTGATGACGCCGATGCGGCGATGGCCGAGGCCGATCAGATGATCCGCGACCATCCGCCCGGCCGCGCGTTCGGGCGTTGGGATGTTGAAGCTCTCCGCCATCACCGATCCGGCGATGCGGGCGCAGGGCAGCTTCAGTTCGGACAGGCGGTGCAGCAGGGGCGCGTCGTCGGACAGCGGCGGCACCAGAAAGACGCCGTCGGGCCGCAGCGCCGCGACCAGCCGGTCGAGAATGGCGAACCGTTCCTCGCCCGCCAGCGGCATGGGTTCGACCACCAGATGATAGCCAAGGTCGCGGCACCGGTTCGCCGCGCCCGACTGGATGCCGCCATTATAGGAGGGGGCCGGATTGTTGTAGAGGAAGGCGATCATGAACGACCGCCCGCCCGCCAGCCGCCGCGCCGACTGATTGGGGCGATAGCCGAGCTGGCGGATCGCGGTGGTCACGCGCTCCCGCAATTCCTCGCTGACATTGGGCGCCTTGTTGACGACGCGGGAGACGGTCTTGATGGAAACGCGGGCCAATGCCGCGACGTCATGAATGCTGGTCATCGGCGGCGATGAAGGGAATTGCGGTCGAACATGCGCCGGTCTTGCCATGGAAGCGGGGCGGAGGAAACAACGTTTACCTGAGGAGAGTGCAGAATTGTCATGCTTTTTCGTGCCGGGCGCGAAAAAAGGCTGATTTTGTGGCGATCCTTGCGCATTAGGTCGGAAGAAATGCCTTGATCGGTCATCGGTCGGGCGTTAGGAGGTAAGGACAACGTTGTCATAGTTTCCAGACAGGACAACGGTTGCATCCCGGACGTCGGCCTGATGACTGCACGCTTCAGGCTTCCGTCCGGGATGCGCTTTTCCGGCTGAATCCGGGATCCCCTTGTCGGGCTGAGCGAGGGTCCGTTCCTGTCCCAAGGAGCCGCCCCATCCTATTCCTCCCCATCGGGAGATGGGGAGGGGGACCGCGCGAAGCGTGGTGGAGGGGAATGGGGCACGACCTGCGTATTTCCCCTCCACCATTCGCTTCGCGAACGGTCCCCCTCCCCACGCTTCGCGCAGGGAGGAATTGGTCATTGCCCGACATTTCGAATTTGTCCACGCAACCTAGGGCCGCCGCAAGCTCAGCATGACGCGCAGCCCCGGCCCATTGTCCGCTAGCGTCACCGCGCCATGGTGCAGCCGCGCCACCGCCTCCACCAGCGATAGGCCCAGTCCCGATCCGGGCTTGCCCCGCGCCGGGTCGAGCCGCCCGAAACGCTTGAGCGCGGCGGCGTGGCTTTCCGCCGGGATGCCGGGACCATTGTCCGCCACGACGATCAGCAAATGGCCGTCCTCCAGCGCGGCGCTTAGCGCGATGCCGTCGCCGCCCTCTGCATAGTGAAGCGCATTTTCGATGAGGTTGGCGAGCGACTGGCTCACCAGTTCGCGGTGCAGCGGAAAGACCAGGGCATCGGGCGCGGCAATCGTCAGGGCAAAGCCGCTATCCTCCACCAGCGGGCCATATACCTCCCCCACGTCGCGCAGCAATTCCCCGACATCGGTGTCGCGCAGCAGATCGCCGCCGAAGCCCGCCTCGGTCCGGCTGAACAGCAGCGCGGTGGTCAGCATGGAGCGCAGCGTCTGCGCCTCCTGATGCACCCTTTCCAGCGCGTCGAGCGCCGTGTCGTCGCGGGTCTGGGCGCTGGCCTGCTCCACGACGGAGATCAGGCGCGTCACCGGGGATTTCAGGTCATGGGCCAGCCCGTCGGTCATCATGCGAAGCTGCGTCACCAGCGCGTCGATCCGTTCCAGCATGGCGTTGATCGACGCGCCCAGCCGGTCGAAGGCGTCGCCGCTGCCGTCGGTCGGCACTCGCCGGTCGAGCGCGCCGACCGCGACGTCATTGGCGGTCTGCGCGATGTCCGACACCTGCCGCGCCAATATGCGGCCCAGCATGATCGCACCGCCCAGCGCCAGCACCAGGCTCATGATGAAGGCGACGCTCAGCGCCTCTTCATAGATGCGGGCCAGTTGCAGGCTGTTGGAAATGACCATGCCGGTCAGCAGCCGGTCGCCGTTTTTCAGCCGCACGGGGATAACGCCGGTCGGCTCCGGCTCGTCGCGGCCGACGCGGTAGAGCGACATTATCCGCCAGCGCCCGTCGGCGGACAGGCCCGCGGGCCATGCGCCCAGATTGCCGCCCGCCGGCCGCCCCGCCGCGTCGGTCAGCAGCAGCACGGCGCGCTCCCCCTCCACGCTGCGGAAGCGGCGCGCCATCTCGCCCCGCAGCGCCGCCGCGCCGCCGCTGTGGTAGAGGGAGAGCAGGTCGTCGCGGGCATCCTCCACCGCCTGCCGGTCGGCGGCGACGACGGTGCGCTGGCTCGCCTGCTGGACGAACAGGAGCACGCCCCCCGTCACCAGAAACTGGCAGAGAAAGGCCAGGCCGACGAAACGCCCGATGGTCGAGCGGGCAAAGCCGAACCGGCGGCGGGAGGGAGGGGGCTTAGCGATTGCTAACGGGCCTTTTTGGGGAAGAGCGTGCCTATCCTATTCCTCCCCATCGGTAGATGGGGAGGGGGACCGCCGCTGAAAGCGGTGGTGGAGGGGAAGGGGCACGACCTCCGATTTTCCCCTCCACCACTCGCTTCGCGAGCGGTCCCCCTCCCCACGCTTCGCGTAGGGAGGATTGAGAACGTCCGCCATTAGCCACACCCTAACTCTCCGGCCCCAGCCGATACCCCATGCCGCGCACCGTATGCAGCAGCGGCTTGCCGCCGCCCTCATCCAGCTTGCGGCGCAGGCGGCTGACATGGACGTCGATGACGTTGGTGCCGGGATCGAAATGATAGTCCCACACCCCCTCCAGCAACATGGTCCGCGTCACCACCTGATCGGGATGGCGCAGGAAGAATTCCAGCAGCCGAAATTCGCGGGGTTGCAAGTCGACGGTGCGCGACCCCCGCTTCACCCGGCGGGACAGCAGGTCCATCTCCAGATCGTCATGGCGCAGATGGGTGACCACCGCGCTGCCGCTGCCGCCCCGGCGCAGCAGCAACTGCACCCGCGCCAGCAACTCCGCAAAGGCGAAGGGCTTCACCAGATAATCGTCCGCGCCGCTGGTCAGCCCCTCCACCCGGTCCTCCGGCGTGCCGAGGGCAGACAGGATGATGACGGGCGTCTCTATCCCGGCGGCGCGCAGGGCCTTCAGCATCGCCATGCCGTCCATCGCGGGCATCATCCGGTCCAGAATGATCGCGCCGAAGCTGCCGTCGCTCGCCAGGAACAGGCCGTCGCGACCATTGTCGGCCCGGTCGACGGTGAAGCCCGCCTCGCCCATGCCCTTGGCGACATAGGCGGCGGTGTCCGCATCATCCTCCACCACCAATATCTTGTGGCTCATCGTCCCCCTTCCGGCCGGTCCAGCATCACCACGCGCATCCGGTCCGCATGTTTCAGCCCCAGCGCTATGCGCGGCTGGCTATGGTGTAACAGATAGGCGCTGGCCTGATCCAGCGACCTGATCGGCATGCCGTCCAGGCTGACGACGCCGTCGCCGACGCTGATGCCCAGCCGCGCCGCCTGGCCGTCCGTCTCCATGCTGGTGACGATGACGCCCGGACGCCCCTCCGCCGGATCGCCATCCATAAGGGTCACGCCGGGCAGGGCGCGGGCCTTGGCCGCCATCGCCTCCATCCGCTCCTCCGCCGCGTGGCGCGCATGCAGGAAGAAGGCGCTGCTCATCGCCATGGCGCAGAGCGCAAGGGCGGCCAGCAGCGCGCCCGATGCGGCGTTGCTCAGTCTCTGCCGGGCCATGGCGTGGCTTTCATGGGGTGCAGGATGGGCGATGGGCCGGGCCAAGTCATGTTAAGCTTTGTTCATGCCCCGGATGGAACGGCCGGGGCCGCGACCCGCCCGCTCCGCTCCAGCTTGCCCCAGCCCACGACCCAGCCGCCAATGGCCGACGCGATGGCCCGCACCACCACCCAATACATGATCTGGCGATAGACGAAGCGCTGCGCCACCAGCAGATGCGGCGGATAGCGCGCATCCCGATTGTCGAGCGCGTAGGCGACCCAGCCGCAAAGGACGTCGATGCCGGTGAAGGCCAGCCAGTAAACGCCCATGGTCCACACGTCGTTGCTGGTCTGCGCCCAGCCATGCTGGTTCACCCGGACGATGGTGCCGACGATCGACGTGATCAGCGCCAGATCGATCAGCGGGGAAATGGCGGCGAACATGATCTGGAACAGCCACGCCTGCGGCAGTCCCACCAGCGCAAGGCCGGTGGGCCGCCGGTCGCGCAGGATGCGGCGATGCTTCCACAGGCATTGCAGCGTGCCGAACGCCCAGCGATAGCGCTGCTTGGCGAGCGCCCGGAAGCTTTCCGGCGCTTCGGTCCAGGCGACGGCTTCGGGATCGAAGGTGACGCGCCAGCCCGCCCGCTGGATCGCGATGGTCAGGTCCTGATCCTCCGCCAGCGTATTTTCGGGATAGCCGCCGACCGCGTCCAGCGCCGCCCGCCGCCACGCGCCGACCGCGCCCGGCACTACGGTCATGGCGTCGAACCCGGCCAGCGCCCGGCGCTCCAGATTCTGCGCCGTGATATATTCCACCGCCTGCCAGCGGGTGACGAGGTTGACGCGATTGCCCACCCGCGCATCGCCCGCGACCGCGCCGATGGCCGGGTCCGCGAACCAGCGGGCCAGACGGGCGATGGTTTGCGGCTCGAACTGGGTGTCGGCGTCCAGCGCGATGACGATCTCTCCCGTCGCCTGCGCCAGCGCCCGGTTCAGCGCCGCCGCCTTGCCGCCATTCTGGAGCGTCAGCAGCGTCACGCGGGGATCGTCGGCAAAGGCCCGCGCCACGATGGCGCTGGTGGCGTCCTTCGACCCGTCGTCCGCGACGATCAGTTGCAGGCCCGGATAGTGGCTGGCCAGCACCCGCCGCACCGAGGATTCGATGACCCGCGCTTCATTATAGGCGGGGATGATGACGGAGACGGTCGGCTGATGGTCCGGCGGCACGGGGCGGCCGCGCCGCGCCTGGAACCAGGCAAGGAAAGTCATCAACACCGCCCGCGCCAGCCCCAGCGAAATGGCGACATAGAATATCCACCCCAGCAGCGCGGACAGCGCCGCCAGCCCCACGAACACGGCGACGTCGACCCGCACCGCCAGCAGGTCGTCGGCCCTGACCGGCGGCATGGCGGCGTCCTGCGGAAGCCCGGCAAGCTGCGACACCGGCACGAAGCGATAGCCCTCCGCCCGAAGCTGCGCGATGATGCGGGGCAGCGCCGTCACCGTCTGCGACCGTTCGCCGCCGCCATCATGCAGCAGGACGATATTTTCGGAGCGGTCTGCACTGGCCGCATGCACCTGATCGATCACCTGCCGCACGATGGCGTCGGCGCCGGGGCGCTGCCAGTCATTGGGGTCGACGTGCAGGCCGACCACCGTATAGCCCAGTTTCTGCGCGGCCAGCGCCGGTTCCAGTTCGTCCGCCGTGGTCGGCTCCGCATCCCCGAAATAGGGTGCGCGGAACAGCCGCATGCCGCGCCCGGTATAGGCCTGCACCAGCCGCTGCGTGGCGTTGAGCTGCAACCGGGTCGGCTCCTCCGACCAAGTGGCCAGATTGGGATGGTCGTAGGTGTGGTTGCCGATCTCATCCCCGTCCGCGACGATCCGTTGCAGCAGCCCCGGATGTTCCAGCGCATTTTCCCCGATCACGAAGAAGGTCGCGGGCGTGCGCGTGCGTTCCAGCACCTTCAATATCTGCGGCGTCCATTGCGCGTCCGGCCCGTCGTCGAAGGTCAGCGCCAGCATCCTGCGGTCCTGCCCGCCGGTGCGCCGCACCTGATAGGGCGTCGGCATCGCGCCGTAGCTTTCATGCTCGATCGCCCCCTGCGGTCCGAAGGCGATGGCGCGACGCCCCTCCGTCGGGGTGGCGGTGATGCGCAATATTTCGCCCGATCCCTCGACATCGGTGGTGAGCGTGCTGGCCATGGCGCCCAGCTTCGGGCGGCCGCCATTGCGCCAGGCGGTCAGGTCCGCCCAGATGCCGGGGTCTTCGCTGCCCAGCCGCCACAGCGCGACGCTCTCTATGCCCAGCCGCTTCAGCACCAGCAGTTGGTTCCAGTTTGCGGCGGCGTCCAGCATCCAGATCCGGTGGCGCTGCCCCGCCTCGTCATAGGCGAAGCCCGCATTGCCGCTGGCCGTGTCGTAGAGCGGGCGCGCATCGCTGTCATGCGCGGCCAGCCAGGCTTCGTCCAGCGACAGCGCGTCGGCGGTTCCGCCATGCCAGTCATAGGCATAGCTGCCGAGCGCGACGACGATATGATCTGCGCCGATTTCCCGCAGCGCGGCCTGGGCCTGCCGCGCAAACCAGTCCTGCGCGGCGATGGGGCCGGGCTGGCCGCCCTGCCAATGCTGGTCGTAATCCATCAGGATCACCCGATCCGCCACGGCGGCGAAACGGGCCAGCGGCCACCCCTCCTCGCCCGCCGGGACGGTCAGCGCGATCTTCGCGCCATGCGGCAGGGCGGCGCGCAGCATGCGCAGGAAGCGCAGATAGGCGGGCATGGCGCCGGGCGGCAGCGCTTCGAAATCCATGACCGCGCCCGCCTCATGCCGCCGGGCGACGAGCGCGCCGATCTGCCCGGCCAGCGCCTGCGCCGCGGCGGGATCGCGCAACAGTCGCTCCGTCCCCGCGCCGTTCCATCCATCCTGCCCCAGATTCTGGACCATCGGCAGCACTTTGGGCGGATGCGGCATGGCGGCGATCATGCGGTCGAACGCCGGATCGGCAACGACATGGACCGGCCTACCCGGCCCCGCCACATTGACGAGCGCGGGCACCACCCAGTCAAGCTGCCCGACATGGCGGCGCAGCGACGCGATGCTGCTTTCCTCCCCCGGCACATAGAATCCGACATTCAGCGGCTTGGCCTGGGTGGGATGCCTGCCCCAATGCGGCAGCCATCGGGCGATATCCCGGCGCAGGCTGGAAATGCCCGACAGGCGCGCCGCGTGCGGCTGGGGAAGGGGCAGGGCCAGGTCGCCTTCCGAAGGCACGGCGACCAGCGTGGTGGCAAAGGCGATGGCGGCCAGCAGGATCAGCAGCAACCCGCCCGCCAGCAGACGCCGCGCCCAAAGCCCCCTGCGGCCGGTGGGATCGAAGAAGATCGGTCTGCTCATGCCTAGCGCCATCACCCTGTTTCGCAGCGCCGCCTTTACGCGCCGCCGCCTGCCGAGCCGATGAGCCGTTCATGAAATATCGGTCATGTAGGACGTGGACGGGATTCGGCGCCCATCCTCCCGTTTCGAACCTCAGGCCGCATGGGGCTGTTCCAGCCCTTTTCACCCCCAAGAACCAGTAAAGCCCGAAGACAAATTTCCAATTGCCTTTGCGGGTCGCCTGATCAGGGGCCTCGTCCTATAAGGGGTCGCATGACCGCCCTGCCGCTGATCCTGATCTTCCTGACCACCGTCGCCGCGATGGAGGGTTTCGCCTATGTCATGCACCGCTGGGTGATGCACGGGCCGGGCTGGTTCCTGCATGCCAGCCACCACCGCCCGCGCAATGGCCGGTGGGAAGCGAACGACCTTTATTTCGTGATCTTCGCCATGCCCTCGATCCTGTTGCTGCTGGGCGGCGTGCAATGGCATTGGGGCGACTGGGCGACCGCTTGCGGCGCGGGGATCGCGGCCTATGGCGCCATTTATCTCGGCTTCCACGACATCATCGTGCATCGCCGCGTCGCGCACCGCTATGTCCCGCGCTCTTCCTATATGAAGCGGATCGTCCAGGCCCACCGGCTGCATCATGCGGTGGAAAGCAAAGAGGGCTGCGTCAGCTTCGGCTTCCTGATGGCGCCCCGGCCGGAAGCGCTGAAACGGGAACTGGGGAGGAAAGGCGAGGCTGTCCTGCGCGGGGCCAAGGGGGGCTGAATGGGTGAAATGGGTGGAGAGCGGACCTATCCTGTTCCTCCCCATCGATAGATGGGGAGGAACAGGATAGGTCCGGTAACCACCCAAATCACTCAGTCCGGCGAATCTTGAATTTTTCCACGCGGCTTAGCGAACGGGGAGTTGCACTGAAAAAGGCAGCGATTCGACATAAGAGCTTGCAGTCATCTCATGTATCTCAGCGGCGACCGCCAATATATTACGATATTCCCTGCCACGCGAAACGCCCAACAACATGGTCAGAACGCTCATGACCAGTTCGTCGACGAAATGCGCATCGGATATTTCGCCCTTGGCCCATTTGGCGGCGATGAGCATCCGTTGTTCGTCCAGCGATTCTATCAGCCTCCCGCCTTCCACCCAGGAATGCAGGCTGGACGAGGCGACCAGCGATTCGATGTAGGGCGCTTGTATCAGGCTGAAAATATCATGCAGCGTCCTGCGTAAACCGGGGTTGGCGCTCGCGCCGAAATAGAATCCGGTTATCGCCTTGATATAATTGGGGATGGCCAGATTGCGCGTGCCGACCGCCACCATGCGTTCGATCAGCCGATTGAGCGTGCCGGTCGCGCTGCGATAGGGGATGTGGCTTTCATAATCCTCGAAATAATCGAGGATGGCGGCCGCGATCAGGTCATCCTTGGCGCCGAAGGCATTGTATAATGTCTGTTTGGCGACCTCCGCCCGCTGGCACAGCGCGTCGATGCTGAAACCGTCAATGCCCTGTTCCGCCACCAGTTCGCGGGTCACGGCCAATATGCGCTTGCGCCGTTCCAGCATCGTGGCGCTGGCGTAGCGGTCCCCCCCCTGTTCCCGGATGGCCTGTCCCCGGCTGGCTCTCTTTTTGCCCGTCATGGTCATGATTCATGGCGCAGTTTTCCGCGTTTGGCCAGTGGCGGAAGACTGAAAATCAGAACGAAGTCTAATTTTCATTGCGAGGGAGGCGTTAGGGGCATAGAAGCAGAGGGAACGAAAAAAGATGGGAGAGCGATATGGCAGGTCCGCTGGAGCATATTGTCGTCATAGAGGCCGCGCCGGTCATGCCCGGTTCGATCGCCGGAATGCTGCTGGCCGATCATGGCGCGCAGGTGATCAAGGTCGAACCGCGCGGCGGCGCCTTCTTCGCGCATGACCGAACCCTGGTCGATGCCTGCGAGCTGGCACGAGAAGTCGGCCTGCTTCACCCCAACGGCGACCTTGGGACCACAGATCTGGCGCTCGTACATGCCCCCGAGGAAGCGAGACGTGGGTTGATCCAGCGGATTTGCGCCGACGAAGCTGGGAGGCCGACGGACCGCAACTGGGGATCGATAATCGGCGGCTGAACGGCAAGAACGGGTCGGTTTCGCCGGCAAGCGAACGACGGATCGTGGGACAAACCCGTCGCTCGCAGCTCGCCACTAAAACGATGGCTATCGGCAACAGCAGACACGCCGGCTTGGGATGGATGCCATCGCTGATTGACTTAGGCCGGTCGCCTGCCGTCGAAGGGGAAGCAACGGCATGCTCCCCCTTTCGCGAGCCTATGGCTTCGCGGCGACCGGCAGGCGGAATGGCGCGCCGAGGCGATTGAACGCGTTCATCGCCGCGATCACTAGCGTGAGATCGACCAAGTCCTTTTCAGCAAAGGCGGCGGCAGCGGCGGCGTAGGCTTCGTCCGAAGCATGGGTCGTGCTGACATTGGTCACTTCCTCCGCCCAGGCCAACGCTGCTCGATACTGGTCAGAGAACAGGTGCGGCACCTCCGCCCAGACGGGGACGAGGGCAACCTTGTCGATCGCCATGGTCTTGAGCAGATCGCGCGTGTGCATATCGATGCAATGGGCGCAGCCGTTGATTTGCGACACTCGTAGAAAGACCAGATGGATCAGCTCTTCAGGAAGATCCGTCTTCCTGGTCACATAATGATGGATACCGAACAGAGCCTTGGCGCCCTCGGGCGCGATTTTCGACCAGTTCAAACGCTTCATCTCGGCCATGCTGCTTTCCCTCGTAATCGGCGCCGAGCATCGGCGCTCGCTGACTTGACGACGTAGGCGGGTGCATCGTGACATCATGGGCGTAGATATTTTTCGTTCCCGCCTTCGTCCCATGTCACACCGGAAGCGGTCATCTCGTCATGCAGGCAGTCACTTGCATCGGAGACATGGACATGAAGATCGTTATCATCGGCGGCACCGGACTAATAGGTCGGCCCCTCGTCGGACTGCTGCGGGCCGAGGGTCATGAGGTTGTCGCCGCTTCACCGAGCACCGGCATCGACGCGCTCACCGGCGCCGGCCTGGCACAAGCGCTGACTGATGCCGCCGTCGTGGTGGATGTCAGCAATGCCCCCTCGTTCGAGGACGCGGCCGCTCTCGCTTTCTTTCGTGGCACGACAACCAACTTGCTGGAAGCAGCTCGCGACGCCGGAGTGCGTCACGTCATCGCACTTTCAGTGGTGGGGACCGATCGTCTTCAGGCATCGGGTTATTTTCGCGCCAAGCTGGCACAGGAGCAACTGATTGCCGGCAGCGGCATGCCGTACACGATCGTGCGTGCCGCGCAGTTCTTTGAGTTCCTATCCACCATCGCGGATGGCTACACACGGGACGATACTGTGTACCTACCGGGCATCGCGCTCCAGCCGGTCGCCGCAGCCGATGTCTCGGCCCTGCTTGCCGAGATCGCCACATCTGCCCCGACCGGTGGCATCATCGAAGTGGCAGGACCGGAGCGCGCACCGCTGGCCGAGTTTACCGCCAGCTGGCTCGGGGCCCGCGACGATCCGCGCCGGATCAGCGTCACCGCCGATCATGACTATTTTGGCGCGCCCGCCGACGACCGCTCACTTGTCCCGGAGGAAAATGCACGGATCGCGCCCACGCCCTTCGATGAGTGGCTTGCCTCTCACGCGCAGGAGAGCGTCGCATGAGCCGGAACTTTCCGCTGGCACTGGCCACAGTCCTCGGTCTCGCATCCGCTGTAAACGGCCTCTTCATGCTGATCTCACCAGCGAACTGGTATTTCGCCGTGCCCGGAGTCACCACCACCGGTCCGTTCAATCAACATTTCGTGCGCGACATAGGCCTGATCTTCTTGCTCGTCGCAATCGCGATGCTCGCAGGTGTCGCCCGGCCGGTGGCCCGCGTCTCGCTGTGGTCTGCCGCCGCCCTCTGGCTTGACGGCCATGCACTGTTCCATTTCTGGGAGGTGGCTACCGGCATCTGTGGGACAGGTGCACTGGCCCAGGATTTTCCTGCTGTCACCTTACCGGCTATAGTAACGACCGTTCTTGCCCTCTGGGCGTGGCGCGATGCCAAGCGCAGTCGCCGAACACATTCGATGGGGGACAGTCTTGCTGCACAGTGATGAACGTCTCGCCGATTTTGAAGCTGAGCGGCCAAGGCTGTTGCGTCTTGGCTATCGGATGCTTGGTTCAGTCAGCGAGGCGGAAGATATCCTGCAGGAAGCGTGGCTGCGTTGGGCGGCCACGGCGCAGAAAGTTGAAACGCCGGCAGCCTATCTGACCCGCATCGTCACTCGGCTTTGCCTCGATCAGCTCAAGTCAGCCCGCGTGCGTCGGGAGACCTATGTCGGTTCCTGGCTGCCTGAACCGTTGATGGGCACGACTGAAGAAGAGGAGACGATCGCCGACGACGTGACGCTCACACTGATGCTCGCGATGGAGCGCCTGTCTCCTTTGGAGCGTGCCGCTTTCCTGCTTCACGACGTGTTCGACATGGCGCTCACCGACGTCGCGACGACATTGGGCCGCGAACCTGCCGCCGTCCGGCAGCTTGCCTCGCGCGCTCGCAGGCATGTCCGGCACGCGCGACCGCGTTTCACGGTTGAGGCAACTGAGGCCGATCGGATCGCGCGCGCCTTCTTCGCTGCTGCCCGCGACGGTGACACAGTCGCATTGTCCGCACTGCTGGTACGCGATGTCGAGATCCATTCCGATGGCGGCGGTAAGGTGATTGCCTTCCGCAATGTGGTGCGTGGGCTCGAGCGAGCGCTTCGCCTATTCGCCGGGTTGCGTCGCAAGTACACGTCAGCGCCCACGCTCCTGCGAACAGCGACGATCGACGGCTTGCCCGGCTACATCAGTATCGATCGTGGCGACGTGCTGCAGACCACCGCGCTGGAAGTTCGCGATGGGCGCATAGCGGCGATCTATATAGTCCGTAATCCCGACAAGCTCCGTCACCTAGAGGCAGTTTTCGGCACTGACGGTCATCCACAGCACGGCCACTGAAGGTCGTGAATTGGTCGACAGCCGCTGGGATATCGGTCCGTCCGCACCTGGGAACGAAAAATCGGCGGCTGAAGGACCGCAATGGGTCGCAGCCAGTCATCACTTCCCGCAATAAGCTCCCCATTCGTCCATCAGCTTCCTCCTCTTCTCGAGAAGGTTGCCTCGCCGATACGCAGCTTCCGTCTTGTCCCTAACGCGGTGCGCCAACGCCGCTTCCGCGATCTCGCCGGGATGGTTGGTCTCCTCGCTGACCCAGTCCCTGAAGGCAGAGCGAAAGCCGTGGGCGGTCGCGTCCTCCTTCATCTCGCGAAGCAGCTTCGTGAGCGTCATGTCGCTCATTGGCATGTCCCCCCTGGCACCGGGAAACACAAGCGATCGCGATCCGATCCGCAGTTCGCGGCAACGCTCGATGATGGCGATTGCTGGTGCCGACAGCGGAATGACATGCTCACGCGCCGCCTTCATCCGCGCGGCCGGGATCGTCCAGAGCTTCTCCTCCAGGTCGAATTCTCCCACGCCGCCCCGCGAACCTCGCCGGATCGCACGGCGGTCAGGATGGCAAAGCGCAGCGCCAGACGGCTAAAGGATTCCCGCTCGGCGAGCTTGACCATGAAGGCCGGGACCTTTGCATAGGGCATGGCCGCAAAATGTCCCTCCTTCTTGGGCTGGCGGGGAAGCCCTTTGGTGATCGCCCGCATCGGCGCCTCGCTCTCGCGGTAGCCCGAAGCATAGGCCCAATCGAGTACGGTGCCGATCCGCTGACGGACCCGCCGCGCCGTCTCCGGCTTGGCAAGCCAAATGTCCGACAGCAGGTTACGGATCATCGGACCGGTGATCTCGTGAACCTGCACATGGCCGATATGCGGGAACACATAGGCTTCGAGCGTCTGGAGCCACTGCTTCTCGTGCTTCTCGTTGCGCCATGTCCTGCTGTGGGCCGCAATCACCCGGGCAGCCGCTTGGCGGAATGTGGGAATGCCTTGGGCCTTGCGCCGCTCGAAGATCGGATCCAGGCCGAGTTCGACCCAGGTGCGGATTTCCCGTGCCCGTTCGCGCGCAGTCGCTAATGCCACTTTCGAAGCGCTGCCGAGGCCAAAGTCACGCCGGTTGCCATTTTTCTGCACCCGACAGACCCAACTCTTCCCACCGCCGGGCTGGACCACGAGGAAAAGGCCATCGCCATCCCCTAATCTTCCAGGGCGTGTTGCTGCCTTCACAGCGCTAGCGGAGAGCTTTCCCATGCCACCAAATCTCCCACATTCTTTCCCACATTTCCAATCGGTCACCGGTGGACTGGCAGGGATGAACGTGGATGAGAATCACGCTGAAAGCCGCAGAAAAGCGTGGCTTCAGTGATTCGGAACGGATGTGAAAGGACAGGGTGGTGGCGGGCCACGCCCGATGAAGATGAGCACTATACCTACGCTGTAGCGCTACTCTCGTAGTCACAGCCGATTGGGGTGAACTCCGTCTTCCACACTTTAGCCGGAGCGAACCGCGTCGTCGGCCGACGGCGATGCCGGCGCGTTTCAGAATGGGGTTCGCGTGATCCAAAGAAGCATCATTCTTGCAATGAGAGAGAAAACAGAGCATCTTGTTGTAAACAACAAGATCGTGAGCTGATTTCGTGACGGTGCTCTATACCCCTGGCCAGCTTCGCAGCGCGATATCGATCGCTCCGGAAACCTATCGCCATTGGAAAAAGGCACTGGCCCCTTTGCGCCGGGGACGAGGGCATAGTCCCTGCTTTAGCTCGGGAGATCTCGTTGCCGTGTCGGTCATCAGATCGCTGGCGACGGATATGGCGATCCGCGTCGGCGCGTTGGCTCCCATCGCTGAAACCCTGTTCGAGCTGTGCAACCTGTCGCCTTGGCCGGCGCTGGAGCGCGCCAAGCTGGTTATTGATGTGCCGGGCGCGCAATTGCAGCTCCGCCCGGAGCTTGCAGAGATCGTTAGCGATCGGCCGTTGATCACGATCCCACTGAGCCCGATGGTCGCGCGTCTCCGGGAGCAGTTGCTGGCGGCAAGCGACAGCCGCGAGCAGGCGTCACTTCTCTTTCCGCCAATGCCAATCAACGCTGCAGCATCTGCGCGCGGAGGCCGGCTGTGAACGCCGTCGACAGCATCGCACAGGCCGTCCACGATGCCGGCTATCGCTCGGAAGCGGTCGTGCGCGACTATGCCTTCGCGGACGTATTGGTCGACGCCAACACGACCCGAACGGTGCCGCTCGTCGCCTTCACACGAACGCCGCCATCCTATCGGTCCGCGGCGCTCGCGGTGGTGAATGGCGATGGCCGCCGTGCCGTCGATCTCGTGAATGAGCATCGAGCGTTGGGTGCGCCGCTGTTGTTCGTTATCGACCATGACGATGTGACCGTCTGGCAGGTAAGAAGTGTCGACCCGCCCCGGGCACTTGAGAAAATCAAGCTTGCCGATTTGACGGCGTTGTTCGCCCGCAATCAGTCGAGTTGGCACCCCGATGCCATTCACCGCGCCAAGTCGGTCGGCAGCACCGGCGGGAGCTATCAGCTCGATTTCGTCGATCTGGGGCTGCTGCCCGCGATCGAAGGCGAGATTCATCTGAAACTGGATCGCCTGCTGGTCGAGACGCTCGATCTGGCACGCAAGGCGCCCGGCGGTGATCGCCTCGACCCGCGCACGCTATTTCGAGTGGTGTTTCGCCTGCTCGCTGCCAAGGTACTGCAGGATCGTCGACATCCCTATGCCGACGGTTGGAATCCCGAAGACCTGGCATCGGTCCTGACCGGGATCGAGACCTATTATACGCTCGGGGCGATCAACGGGTCGGCGAACAGCGCGCTACCAGCGATGTTCGATGCGGCGTGGCGGCATTTGCGCGCCGGGATCAGCTTTTCCAATATCTCGTCCGACGACCTTGCCTTCGTGTACGAGAACACGCTGGTCACGCCGGAAACCCGCAAGCTGTTCGGGACGCATAGCACACCACGTCAAGTGGCGGAATATGTTGTTCAGCGCCTGGAACTGCACAATCACAAACCTGAAGATATCAGGATCTATGAGCCGTTTGCCGGCGCCGGCGTGTTTCTGGTCTCGGCGCTCCGCCACCTCCGTGATCTCCTGCCCGTGGAATGGTCGGATCAGCAGCGTCATGATTTCCTCATCAAACATATTTCAGGCGACGAGGTCGATCCCTTCGCGTGCGAAGTGGCGACACTGTCGCTGATCCTTGCCGACTACCCCAATCATAATGGCTGGCATGTCGAAGAAGCTGATCTCTTCGCCGACGGCGCGCTGGCGCAGCGGATCGGTACGAACAACGTGATTGTCTGCAATCCGCCGTTTGAAGCCTTCGATCCCGCCGACAAGGATAGGTACGCCGTCGCGAGCGAAACGCATTCCAAAGCTATTGCAGCCTTAAGCGCGACCCTGGACGCGAAACCGCTAGCGCTCGGATTTGTGTTGCCACGATCGTTCATTCTTGAACGGCAGTTTGCGGAACAGCGGCGTCGGATCGAAAGTCTCTACGGCTCCGTTGAAATTCTCAAGCTTCCGGACGGGATTTTCGGCGCGTCGGACGTCGAATCGTCGGCGGTCATCGCACGCGACCTGCGCGCGCCGACGAGAAAAACGATCACAATCCGCTCGACCGAAGTCGCCGAACGCGATCGTTCATCCTTCCTGAAGACCGGGCAGACGACGGTCCATCGCGATGTGATCCGCGCCATCGACGATCAGCCAGCGGGTCGCCTTTGGATACCACCGCTGAATGACTTGTGGGACTATCTGAAAAACCATCCAAGGCTCAACTCAGTTCTGAAGCCGAGTCGGGGGCTGGAATGGACCTACAATCAGGACCAGGCAACCAGCGACATGGAAAAGCCGGGATACCGGCTAGGCTTTGCTAACGCTCGGCACCTTCAACAGTATCTTCCTCCTCGACCCATCTGGCTGGATTTCCAACCCGATAATCTGCGTCGAGGTGGAGCGCATGACTGGTCACAACCCAAAATCATCGCAAGCGCCACGCGCCTGAGCAGGGGTGCATGGTGCATTGGTGCCTTTGCGGATCCGGAAGGCTTGCTCTGCTCGCAACAGTTTTTTGGTCTGTGGCCTGTCGCCGAATTGAGCCCGGCCGAGCTACTCGCGTTCTCAGGAATACTGAACGGCCCGATCGCCAACGCATTTCTGGCCGTAAACTCACCGAAAGATCGGTTCCGGGCCTCGGTTGTCGGCGATATTCCAATCCCGGCATCTCTATCCGTGAAATTGGGAGAGCTAGTTCGCACCTATGTCGCCCTTCTTCGTGCGCCGCCAATTTTGGCGGGTGTAGATGACGAGCTTGCGCGGTTGTTGGCGCAAATCGACGCTGCCGTCCTTGAAGCTTATGATCTCCCGCTGAGGCTCGAACGGCAGCTTTTGGCGTTTTTCGAAAGCTCCGAGCGCCCAGTTCCCCATCCCTGGCAGCATTGGAACAGCCTCTATCCGGTGCCTGGACTGAGCTTGGCCGAGCGGTTGTCGGGCCGCTTCAATGCCACCGGGGACTGGGTCAGGAAGGTATTTCAGCCGCTCCCTGAAGACCAGGTTTCGTTGCTCCGTGACTATGTGGCGTAAAGGAGAATGGACGCCTATCTCCTCGATACGACGATCCTGTCCATCTATCTGGATCCGATGCATCCTCATCACGCCGAAAAGAGCCAGTCGCTGGCGGCATTGCCCGCCGACAGCCCCCGGTTCATTTCCGCCGTGGCGCTGGCCGAACTGGGTTTCGGCACCAAGCTCGCGGCAGCGATCGGCAAGGGGAATCTGCCCGCCCTGGAGGCGATGCTGGTCCAGGCGCGCTCTCATGCGGTCATCGACATCACGCATCACACGGCGTCTGTCTATGCCGACGTGAAGGCACGCATCGCGCAGAAATATCTGGCGAAGGTGCTGCGAAAGGACCGCCCGAAATATATCGAGGAATGGGTCGACAAAGCCACGGGCCAAAAGCTCGGGATTGACGAAAATGACCTTTGGATGTGCGCGCAGGCCAAGGAGCGTGATCTTATCTTCGTAACCGCCGATGGTCGAATGAAACGCATTCCGGATGCCGATCCGGATGTAAGATTGCTCACAATATGAGAGCTGTCTTGCTTTGGCCGCCTCGATCGCAACATAATGCTCCGACTCGCGCAATCTGGCAGCGTTACCGTCTCGTACTACGCTAAAGCCGCTTTCCGCCGCAGCTTGCCGCCGCACCTACGATTTTGTGAATGGCGGAGCGGGAGTCCGCTTTGCTAAGGTCCGGCGGCGTTCGGCTAGGTCCATTTTAACCACGGCAAACCAATGGCTTAATCGGGATTATCGTTCGATAACGTCCGATGACGACTCTTGAAATCCGCGCCAGAATGTGGGACACAGTGTGGGACAGGGAGTTAGAATTATGGCGCAATCTACGGCGAAGCTTTCAGCGGTCCAGTTGAACCAACCGATGGCGAACGGTCGTCATCGTGACGGCACGGTTCCCGGCCTGTATTTCCGCGTAGTCGGTGTCAGCCGTTCATGGATGCTTCGCGTCGTAATCGACGGCAAGCGTTGCGACGTAGGGTTGGGGTCGTATCCGAAAGTCGGATTGGCGAAGGCGCGCGAACTGGCGAAGGCGACACATGAAAAGATTGCCGAAGGTCGCAACCCGCTTGTCGAACGGCAGGCCGAAAAGGAAGCGAAGCGGGTCGAAAGCCGCAAGCGCATCACCTTCAGGAAGTGCGCCGAACGTGCCATCGAAATCGAAACTGAAGGGCTGAAGAACGCCAAGCACGTCGCGCAATGGACTTCGACGCTGGAAACCTATGCTTATCCGCTGATCGGGGACAAACCTGTGGGCAGCATCACGAAGCACGACATTGTTGCCGTCCTTGAACCGATTTGGGGGACGAAGCACGAAACCGCCCGTCGTCTTCGTGGTCGTATGGAAAAGGTGTTCAATCACGCCAAAAGCATGGACTACATGGCTGGCGACAACCCCGCCGCGTTCAAGGGCAACTTGGAAGCGTTGCTTCTGAAGGCCAAGCCGAAGCCGAAGAACCAACCGTCGTTGCCTCACGCGCAAATCGGCGCATTCATGACCGAACTTCGTCGGCGCGAAGCAACCGCCGCGCGGGCGCTGGAATTTGCCATTCTCACGGCGACCCGTTCGGGCGAAGTGTTGGGCGCAACATGGGATGAAATCGACCTAGACGCTAAGCTATGGACTATCCCCGAAGGCCGCATGAAGGCCGAACAGGAACACGAAGTGCCGTTGTCCGACGCTGCCGTGGCGCTGCTGAAGGCGTTGCCACGCGTTGAAGGCGTTCCCTACGTCTTCCCCGCCGAACGTGGCGGCAAGCTGTCCGACATGGCCCTGTCCATGCTTGTGCGCCGGATCAACGGCGACGACCCCATGTTCGTTGACCGCCGGACGAAGCGCCCCGTTGTGCCGCATGGTTTCCGTTCAACCTTCCGCGAATGGGCTGGCGAAGCGACGGCATATCCCCGCGAAGTCATCGAACATGCGCTTGCCCACAGGTTGCCCGACAAGGCTGAACGCGCATATCAGCGCGGGTCGTTGCTGCCGAAGCGCGCCCGGTTGATGGAAGATTGGGCGAAGCGTTGCGCGATGGCTGACAATGCCGCTTGCAACGTCGTTGCTATCAAGGGCGCGGCGTAATGGCCTTCGAAGTGTTCAGCGGCGTTGATCCAAGCGCATTCCCAGAAAATCGTGGCGGTCGCAAGGAAGGTTCAAAAAACCAATCAACTGCCCGTCGTAATGACGCTATAGCAAAGGGCGTAACTTACGTTGAAGGTGGAGCGAAGTTGAACCGCGCTGCTGCCGATTGCATCGCCGAATTTAAGTTGACGATCACCGTCGAACACATGGCGAAGCTAATTCGTGAACAACGCAATAAACAACAGTTATCGTAGTTTTCTGATTGCACTTTTTGTCAGCGGCTTCTTGTGACAGCTAATCCTCATCCGATTTAGTTCGATGGGGTTCGATATGATTAGCTATCTCCGCTTGCCTTCGGTCGAGCAAGCGACCGGCCTACGCCGCACGGCGGTTTATGACCATGTGACCAAGGGGCTGTTGCCCAAGCCCGTGAAGATCGGCGAACGGCAGTCCGCTTGGGCGTCGCACGAAATCGCAGCGATCAACGCCGCACGGCTGGCTGGTAAGTCCGACGACGAAATCCGCGCCATCGTTGCCGACCTTCATCGCCAGCGCGCCGTTGCCGCCTAAGGACCGTCCCCATGACAAACGAAAGCCGCCACCCCGGCGAAGGGGCAGCGGCTAGGAACGTCGTGTTAGGCAGCGACGACACTAGCCCCGCAATCAGTAAAACGCAAGCAATTGAGCGTTTGTCTAACATTCCCGACGAAATGAAGACGTATCGTTCGTGGGTATGTTGGAAGTATCAATTGGTCTTCAGCGAAAAGCCGAAGAAGATTCCGCTTAACCCTTCAACTGGATCATTCGCCAGTCATTCCGACCAGACAAGTTGGGGAACGTTCGAACAAGCTGTTGACGCATTCCGTGACCAAGAATGCGACGGAATTGGCTTCGTATTGTCCGAGGCCGACCCTTACACGTTCATTGATTTGGACGATTGCGGCGACGACGCCGAAGCCATCGCCGTGCGCGAACGGATTATGGCGACCTTCAACAGCTACACCGAACGTTCGCCGTCCGGTCGCGGCTTCCATATCATCGTGCGCGGCAATGTCCCCGCCGGTCGCCGTCGCGGCAAGGTCGAAGTCTATTCTTCCCAACGCTTCATGACGATGACGGGGGACGTTGTATGACGGCCCGCGCGATAGTCGAATGCCCCGATTTGGCCACCCTTTGGGAACAGCTTGGCCAAGGCCGCGCCGACCGCGCCGACAGCGGCTTTGACGGCCCACAGATCGAAAGCGACGACGTGTTGCGCCAGCGCATGTTTGCCGCTGCCAACGGCGAAAAGGCGCGCGATCTACACGACGGTAATTGGCAAAAGCATTATCCGCCGCCGCATGGTTCGCAGTCGCAAGCGGACTTCGCCTTGGTCGATATTATCGCGTTCTACACCGACAACCGCGAACAGTGCGCCCGCATATTCAACCAATCAGCGTTGGGCGCGCGGAATAAGCAAACGACCATCGGCGGCGTTCCCTACGTCGAACACATGGTCGCCAAGGCATTCGCGGAAAAGCTGCCGACGATGAACCATGCCGCCGTCATCAATCAGCTTCAGGCTTTGACGGCAACGGCTGTGACGAAACAGCCGGGGCGCTTCAACATCATGATCGGCGCGGAATTGCGGACAATTCCACCGTCCCGCGACGTGATTAAAGGCGTGATGCCCGGCGAAGGGATCGTTGTTGACTATGGCCAAAGTGGCGGCGGCAAATCCTTACTCACCTTCGACATGGGAACGCATATCGCCGAAGGGCGCGATTGGTGGGGCTATCGGACGAAACAGCGGCCTGTTCTCTATCTGGCGCTTGAAGGCGCGGCGGGCTTTCGGAAGCGCGTAGCGGCATGGGAAACGGCCAACGGTCGAGACTTGCCCACAGGCATGGGGATAGCGTTCGACCCGTTCGATTTGACGAAGCCCGACGACATTGCCGCACTTGCCGCTGAATGCCCGCCGAACGTCGTAATCTTCATCGACACGTTGAACCGGGCATCCGGCGGTGCGGACGAAAACAGCCCGCTTGGAATGGGCCAGATAGTCGCCGGGGCATCGGCGCTTCAACGTTTGACGAACGGCCTTGTCGTGTTGATCGCGCATCCCGGTAAAGACCCGACGCGCGGCCTTCGCGGCCACAACAGCCTGTTCGCCGCAGCGGACGCCGTAATATTCGTCAATCGCAATGGCGACCGCCGTAGTTGGAAATTGGAGAAGTCGAAGGACGGCGAAGACGGCATCGAACACGGCTTCAGCTTGCGTGTCGTGAACCTTGGCACCGACGAAGACGGCGACCCCATCACAAGTTGCGTTGTGTCACCGGAAGGCGGGATTAGCCCGCAATGGGCGTCGAAGCCGCTTGCGCCGAACAAGCACATGGGAATGAAAACGTTCCGCGAAGCCGCTGGCGAACATGGTATCGTTGATGACGACGGCAATTTCGTCGGCGTTCATAAAGATGCTTGGCGTCCGGTGTTCTATCGCAATTCGACCGGCGATAATGAAGACAGCAAGCGTAAAGCCTTCAATCGCGCTCGCACCGACTTGGTAAGCGACGGCCATCTTGTCGTTGAAAGCGACCACTATCGCATCGGCGGACCACAGGCCGCAGCGCACAACGGGGCCATCGCGGCGTTGATTATCGCCCGCCGGGACAGCGGGACAACAGCGGGACATTCACGGGACAGTCCCGATGCCAATAGCGGGACGGGACGGGACACAACCCTTTAGGGGTGTCCCGGTGTCCCGGTTGACCGGGGGTGATGTTGAAAACCCCTGTAGGCAGCAACGACGGACGACGGCTCCGCCATTGATGCAATCAAGCCCGCATAATTCAGCGCATTTTGTATCGCTTCGAATGCCGTCCCACACGCTGCCCCACATTTTGATGAAAGGACCATCGCAATGACCGTCGATTTAGCCCTACGTTGGAAGCAACCTTGCGTCGCCAGTTTGGCCGAAGGTGTTCGCCTTCACTATGATGATGCCCTGCCGTGGCTTCATCTGCACTTCGCCATCGGATTGTTCAGCACGTCCGACGCGCTACCCATGAAGGCATCGCCGAACACGTTGGCGTTGGAAACCTCACGTCGCGTTGTCGCCTTCGAACGCAACCATGCCGAAGAAGCGTTGACCGCCGCCGGTTTCGTGACGCGCTGGACCGATGAACAGTGCGAAGCCATCGCCCGCGAAATGGCCGAAGCCATGCCCCAGCATAAGGGCGTAATCCAAGCGGTCGAACGTCGGTTGGCCGAACGTCGCGACGGCGTGTTCAACGACAAGTCTCTAACACGGAATGACGAACTGTTCGCCGTATATCGCATTCACTCTGATGAAGTTTGTGCCGAACTTGGTAACTCAATGAAGAAAGACGGCATCGAAGCTATCGTTGAAGATGCAATTGAAACAATAGATCGTTCATTAGATCATTTGTCGGAATTGCGTTCAACTAAAGACTATCGCCAATTCATTCGATTATTTCGGGTTCTTACTTCCATAAGGCGGGTCTATGATGTAATTCATCCCAAGTAATTGTCGCAAACCCCCGTCTATGGTGCCGTTCAATGTCCGCCGCTGATACCGCAAGTCCGCAGAATAAGTGGGGTCCAGCCGCCGACACGGGTAAGCCGCCGAAGAAGGTCGTGCGCCTGCCCTTGGACACGTCGCGAGACTGCCAGCGGGCGCTTGCGAAGCTGATCCGCCGGGCATTGGCCGGGGAAATGGAAACGTCCGACCTGTCGCGCTACGCGAATGCCATCATGGTGTTGGCCCGGCTGATCGAAGGCGGGCAGCTTGAAGACCGCATCGCCGCACTTGAGGCGCGCGCATGACATGGCCAGCGCCAACGCCCGTCGTATCGCCCGGTTGGAAGCACGTCGCGCCGCCGTCGTTCCTAACGTCGTTGAAGTCGGGACCGGCGAAACATTGGACGAAGCTTTGGCGCGCTTCGCCGAACGCCACGGTCGATTGCCGTCCGCATTCATCGCCACGCCGACGCGGGCGACGGACGACGAACTTCCGACGCTTGAACCCCTGTGGGCAGATCAACAGCGCCGTCTTGTGGCCGACGCCCGCGACGCAACCCGAAAATTGAAGGAAGGTAACGATGATGGAAAATGCGAGTTTGGGTCCGATGAACGTGACGCCGGGATTTACGCCGGTAAACGACCCCAAAGCCGTCGAATTTGTTCAGCACCTAACGCTGGACACGCAATTGGACGCGATGCTCGGAAACCCCGCGCACTTCGCCACTGATTCCGACGTGAATGGCGGCATTGTCAACGTTCGGGGCGCGGCCCGGACAAGCGCCGACAAGCTGAAGGGCATCACGGGCGACCTTACGGTGACGGAGCCGGTTCGCCACGAATATGCGTCGAAGGTTGCGAACGGCCTTGTCGCTACTGCCGAAGCGACGCACGGCATTCTTCTAAGCCGGTCGAAGGACTACATGGCGGCGGCTGAAAACATCTTTGGCGACCGCTTCAAGCCCAATCCCGCGCGGGAAGGCTTCTATCTTCGCGCCGCCGATTGGATGAAGGACGAAGCGAAAAATCAGAACGGCGGTTACGCCAACATTCGCGAAGCTGTGACCGACGACCCCGACTTCGCCGTTGCGATGTATAACTATAGCTGGCGTCTCTTGGGCTTGCCCGAAAAGGACGCGCTCATGTTCAAGGAACGTGCGGTCGAAAAGTTCGCCCCCGATGCGCTGGCGCACATCGAAACGTCGCACCAACTTGAAAAGCTGGCGAAGCGGTATCCCGGCTTCATCGCGAAGGTCCATTCGTCCTTCTATTCGCCGCTTGAACTGGCCAAGCTTCGCACAAGGTTCACGCTTTGACGCCCGCTCAAACTGCCTTGGCGTGGTTCGCGGGGTGGCTGGCGAAGTCCAGCGCCCCGGAACCGTCGCCGTGTTCGTCGGCGCGTCCGGTGGCGCGGACGTTCTTCGGCAAGCCCATTCCGAACCCGGTTGAAATGGTCGTTCGCGGGCAATGGGGCGAACTGTTGCCTTGGGACTTCGCCGAACCGCCGACGACGGATTTCAGCCCGAACGCACTTCCGCTGTTCGTTTCGTTCGAACAGGCGGCGAACCTTTCGTTGCCCGCTACGGCAGATTTGAGCGACCCGCCCGGCCAAATTCGTCCTGGCCTTCGGTTGGACCATGCATTGTCGAAGCTGGAAGACGCCCGGCTGGCCCTGCCGATGCCGTGGCGGTCGCCTGAAGACCGCTGGCCCTTGATGGCCGTCGTCGGGCTGGACGACCCGCAGGAAGCGATTGCGGACGCCGTGGCGCGCCTTGGGGCAGCGGGGGTGGACCTTGACGCCTATCCCCTGATCGCTGTCCCCCTGTGGGCATTGTCGCCCGCCGACCGCACCCACGTCATCGCCAACCGCTTGCCCTTTCTGCCTTAGCGCGGCGTCTCGCCTTCCTTCCTTGCCGTCGCGCTTTGGGAAGCCCGGTTCAACGTAGGTGCCAGCGTTGGGCCGGGCTTTTCCGTTTCAGCCATTGCGAAGCGTGTTGTCCGATGTAGGTTCGTCCATATGGGCGAACTTACTGACGAAGCGGGGAAAGAATTTGACGCTGATTTCAAAATCAACGGTTATTTGGCCAATGCCATGCGCCATATCCAAGCGCATATCAGGACGAAATATCCTGAAAGCTTCGCCATTGCCGACGAACTGAACAAGTTAGGGCAAGCGTTCTACGTAGATAGCACCGAATTGTTGACAGGCCGATATTCGCACGATCCGCTATGCGTCGCTATCCAGCTTATTCCCCGCGCTCTATCGGCCTACCAAGCGTCGATACTGTCGGCGGAACGCGGAATGCACGTCGAAGCATTGACGTTGGCTCGCTCGATTTATGAAACCGCGTTCTGGCTTGGATTTTTGCATAAGTCGCCGGATGCAGCGAAGAACACGCTTTTCGCGGAAACTATCAGGCAAGAGTTGGAAGTTTATCGTCTTAGTATCGAGATAGTCAAAGATAATGCCGAACATTTGGCCGAAACGCGGTCAAGAATGTCGGAGTTGGGAAAAGAACTGAAGAAATATCCGAATCCGTCAATCAAAATGAGCGACCTTGCCGACAAAGGTGGATTTGGCAACCGCTATACCGAATACAGAATGCTATGTGGAAAAGCGGCGCACGTTAGCGTTCAATCGACCATCCACTATCTGAACAGGCAGGACGATGGATCGTTCAACGGCCATATCATCGGACCCGATGAAGACGCCGTTCCCGAAATTTTTGCGTTCGCCTGTGGCGCAATCATCATGGTGATAGAAGCTATGCGCTGGCTCACGAAGGACACGTCGCGGGACAGCGAATTTCAGGCGTTAATGGCACGCTATGCAGAAACGATGGTTCCGACCGACGCCGTAACGTGAGGCGAATCAACCTTTACAATCCAGCCAACCGCACTGGCATTTTAGCGTGGGACAAAGCGTGGGACAGGAAGCCATGCTTCCAAATTATCCCACAAAACCAATCAGTTAGTCATGGTGTTGGCGGAGCGGGAGGGATTCGAACCCTCGATACGCTTTTGACGTATACTCACTTTCCAGGCGAGCGCCTTCGACCACTCGGCCACCGCTCCGCATTGCACTGGAGGCGGCTCCCTATCGCGGGTCGGCGCGCTAGGCAAGGGGATGCTTTACTTTCCTTCGTCGCTCCTGCCCGATTGCGCCAGCCGATCCGCTCCCTCGCCCCATCCCGCCGAAAGCGGGTAAAATGCCGGAACGATCCCTATCTAACGGACATTACAGCCTCGCCCGCCCGAATGGAGAGAAAGATCATGATCGTCGGCACCGTCAGAGAGGTCAAGAATCACGAATATCGCGTCGGCCTGACGCCCGAAAGCGTGCATGAACTGACCGCCCACGGCCATCGCGTGCTGGTGGAAAGCGGCGCGGGGGAGGGGATCGGCGCGCATGACGGCCTCTACGCCCGCGCCGGCGCGGAGATCGTCGAAGACCCCGCCACCATCTTCGCCACGGCGGAGATGATCGTGAAGGTCAAGGAACCCCAGCCGGAGGAACGCGCCCTGCTGCGCCCCGGCCAGATCCTCTACACCTATCTCCATCTCGCCCCAGATCCGGACCAGACGCGGGATCTGATGGCATCGGGCGCGGTCTGCATCGCCTATGAGACGGTGACGGACGCCCATGGCGGCCTGCCGCTGCTCAAGCCCATGAGCCAGGTCGCCGGTCGCATGGCGATCCAGGCTGGCGCGACCGCGCTGGAAAAGGCCAATGGCGGACGCGGGGTGCTGCTGGGCGGCGTGCCCGGCGTGCTGCCTGCGAAGGTCGCGGTGATCGGCGGCGGCGTGGTCGGCTTCAACGCGGCGCAGATGGCGGCGGGCCTGGGCGCCGACGTCACCATCCTGGACCGCAGCCCCGAAGCGCTCGAACGGCTGGGCATTCATTTCGAGGCGCGGGCGAAGACCCGCTTCTCCAACCGGGCGAACCTGGCCGAATGCGTGGCGGAGGCTGATCTGGTGATCGGCGCCGTGCTGATCCCCGGAGCCGCCGCGCCCAAGCTGGTGACGGCGGACATGCTCAAGACGATGAAGAAAGGCGCGGTGCTGGTGGATGTGGCGATCGACCAGGGCGGCTGCTTCGAAACCAGCCATCCCACCACCCATGACGATCCGACCTATATCGTGGAAGGCATCGTCCATTATTGCGTCGCCAACATGCCCGGCGCGGTGGCGCGCACCAGCACCTACGCGCTCAACAACGTGACCCTGCCCCACGCGCTGCGCATCGCCGACCTTGGCTGGAAACAGGCGCTGGCGGCGGACCCGAACCTGTTGAACGGGCTGAACGTATGGGAAGGCCGGATCACCTACCAGGCCGTGGCGGAGGCGCTGGACCTGCCCTACACCCCGGCGCGGGAAGCCGTCGGCTAGAACGCGGGGCTGCCGGTTTCGCCCAATCGCAGACCTTTCTCTCCCCTCCCTTCCAGGGAGGGGCCGGGGGTGGGTAGCCGAGCGCAGCGAGGCACCTACGTTTGCCTTCGCTCAAGTCGAACGGGAATTCCAACTCCACCTCGACCCAATTCCAGTCACGCGCATGAGCAGCTAACCTGCTTGCAACCAGACATTGCTTCCCAAAGTACCCCGCGCCACATTCCCGCGAATGAAGCAAAGATCATCCCTGTTGGCTGTCGCAGTCTTGTTGTCAGCTTGCGCGACGGATCAGTCCGCGTCGCTTGAGGATCGCACTTTGGCCTACGGATGCAGAGATGTCATTGTGGTAGGGCGAATAAGGAATGGCGAATATAAACCAGCCCACAATGACGAAGATATGCTCGGTCATGGTTGGACCCAAGCTGACGTTCAGGTGAAGCGATGGGTCAGAGGAGACAAGACGCCTCCTTGGTTGCGGATTAAATATTACGCACACACATATATGCGCGAAGACCGAGACTTCATGTTGGTGTTGTCGGATAGCAGCGCCAATGGATTTGAACTGAAACACGCGCAACTTATGTCCGTTCGACCGACGATCGCGGCCAAGTGCGACGGCTGAATTAGCCGAATGCCAGCTTGGCGGTTCAAAAGCCGAACAGCGACAATTGGCCATCGTAAGACATTCCCCTCCCGCAGGCGGGAGGGGCTAGGGGTGGGCGCGAGCAGAGCGAGCTTCTAACCTAGCCGTTGCAAAACAACGCAGATGTCGCGCCAGCCCACCCCCTAAATC
>NZ_JFHR01000025.1 GCF_000722875.1 Sphingobium chlorophenolicum
GTCCTCTCACCCCTTTCAGTTTCGAAACTGGTTTCGACATTGTCACTCATCGTCACCTCGCAAATGCAAGGATCACCATCTACCAGATCGCCAAATCATGAAAATGTGGGGGATTTTTACCGCTTACGTTGAGCGGCGAAAGCAGACAGGCCCGCGTGGCAGTGAACCGCACATAATGGTTGTTGCCCCACATCTCGAGCGCGGTCAGCGCCCCCACACGGACAGGCAACCGCAACTGGGATTGCAGGCCGTGCAGCGCGCCCTGCCAGGTCACCGTCTCCTTCGGGCGCTTGAAGGCGCCTCGGCCGAGCGACATTAGCCAGCGTGATGACGTGTAATTCTGAAGATCCTGCGGCGTTATGCCGAGGGTCTTGAGATAGGCAGTGGTCGCGACGCTGCGGGGCTCCCAAGCATCGAGCAGAGACCTCAATTTCTCTGACCGTAATGAGCTCACAGTATATTTATGGAATAATTTTCAATGCCATCAAGCGAAAATTCGCCCCCGCCTTTTGCCGGTCGGGTTCCGCATCATCCGGCTTTGACGAGAAGGCGTTTCACGCGTTCTCCCGAATGAGTGTGCCGAACGCGTGACTGCTCATATTCCCGAACGGGAAGATTGGCTTGGAAATGGGCTGATGAGGGCAGAAAAATTCCCGATCGGGAAGATATGAAAGGTCGCTCGTTTGACGACTGCCTTGTGACGAACCCTTGGGATGTTCTGGTTCTCTCGGAAGATCTGTCACGTGATCGCCAGCCCCGCTGCCCTGGCGCCTGCCATCACGTATCGTGCTGTGTCGCAATGAATGCGCCGGAATCTACTCCATTTCCGATCTCGATCACCGGATGCACCGCGAGTGTCGCATCCAGACAAAAACAAGCAGCCGTTCGTCGGCGTGCTTCATCAATCTCCGATAAGTCGCTTCAGGCAGCGATATGGGATGAACGTCGACCGCCCGATCTTGACCGTTTCGATCTCACCGGACTTGATCAATTCGTAAAGCGTCGATCGGCCGATGCCGGTGAGTTTCACTGCCATGGAGACCCGCACGCTGATCGGCTCGGTCGGCAATGCCTGCTGGGCAGCGAGCGCCTCCCGCGTCGCCTGCCGCCGCTCATCTATGGTTGAGCCCCTCGTCATGATCTCGGCCGTGAGCAGATGGCAATCATCGCAGGATCCTTCGCGCCAGCCAGCCCTCGACGTCACCCTGCCGCCGGGCAAGGTCGAGTGGCGGCAGAGCGGATGCGAAGCGCGAGACGCCCGACCCATCGAAACTGTCGATGTCGGCCGCCGCGCACAGGCTGATGCGGCGCGCACTGTTGACCCGTCCGACATGGCAGATCGCACCGTGCGCGTGCGCAACGCGCGCCCACTGGGTCATGGTCGCCAGCTTCCAGCGCGTGTCGCCGCCGACGAAAACCCCTTCTTGCGGGCCTAGCAGACTGCGAACATGCCCGGGCTTCATGCCGTTCTGGACTGCGATCAGGAAGGTCGCGCCAGACAGTGTGCGACGACGCCGAAGCCGGTCGAGCCAACCACGCGAGAATTGCAGAGAGGCGAGACCGCCCATGACGATGTCGGGCACCACGATCCAGTCGGCATCCGCTCCAAGCCGCGCAACGGCCCTCTCGAACGCGGCGACATGAAAGGGCTCGCCACGCTGGAACGAGGTCCACGCGCCGTTGTCGAGCGCATAGCGGAATCCTTCAGTGCGAAGGACACCGCGTGCCGATACCATCAGCCGCCATCCGGCGGCACGCAAGGCGTCCAGATTGCGGCGTGTCCCGGTGCGGGAAGCGTAGGCGATCATCATCGCACCGGGACACGCCGCGAGCGCAGGAAGGCCCGGTCGCTTTCGAGGAATGCGGCCAGCATTGCTGGAATGAGTTCTGCAATCGGCTCTTCGCGCCCATAGGATTCTGCATAGAGCGCGGCATAGTCCTGCAGCATCTGATGCAGGTCTGGCGTGACGGTGATGGACAGCTTGATCGACGTCCTGTCCGGCAGCTTGGGAAGCTTGAGTTCCGGCATGTGTTCCTCCTAACCGCGCCACGGTGCGAGTATGAGATCGCGGTGCACAATCAGCCGTACCGGCGCGCCAGGCCGGATCGTGATGGTCGGCTGTATCTGCAGATTGCGGGACGTGATTTGATCGCCGGCGCGCGACACATTCTGCTGGGTGGATTCCCGGATCGCCTGGACGAGGTCGCTTTCGCCGGAGAAGGTCAGGTTCGCGCCCACGCCAAGCAATGTCGAAATCGCGACGCCCTTGAGCAGCGTCCAGGTGTGGAAATCCACTTTATCCGCGAGACCCGCATAGCCCGCCGGGTCGGTCGCCGGTACATTGTCGAGCCGGACCGAGCTGCCGTCCGGTAGGATGATTCGCTGCCAGACAATCAGCGCGCGCCGCTGGCCGAAGGCCACCACGCTGTCGTAGCTGCCGATCAGCCGCGCACCTTGCGGGATGAGCAGGATCCTGCCCGTCGCGCTGTCGAACACACGCTCGGTCACCTGGGCGATGATAAGACCGGGCAGGTCGGACCTGAGGCCCGTGATCAGGCTCGCGGCTATGAGGCTGCCGGCCGACAGCATGTTGGGCGATGCCGGCGGGGTGAGCCGGCCGGCATTGACGTCGCCGCCATTGTCGCGCGCAGCGACGAAGTCGGCTTTGCGCTGCTGTGCATTGGGGTCGCGATCGGGATCGATGGCAAGCCTCGCAGTGTCGGCTGCCGCTGGGGGCGAGGTTTGGGGCGCTTCCGCGTTGACAGCGGGACCGGCACGGTTGCCGGACTGCACCAGTAGACCTGATTCCCGAGCCACCCTCAGCTCCGCGGCTCGGCGATCACGTTCGGTAGCCGCGGCCTGATCGGCGCGAGCAGCGTCCCCTCCGGTAGTTTCCGTCGCCATTGCCCGCTGGTGGTCGAGGATTGGCCGGCCCAGATCGCCCGGCAGGGCGGGACCGAGTTTCGGCACGTCAGCATAGCTGCCGGGAAGCGCACCCAGCGTATCGGCGGGCGGCTTGGCGGCAATCGTCTGGTCGTCGGCCTGGCCCGCCAAATGCAGCGCTGCGGGCCGCAACGCGATCCAGGCGGTCGCGACCAGACCGGCAGACCCGAGCGCCGCGATTCCAACGATCGCACCTCGCTTGAACCTGATCGCCCGGACCGGCTGGGCGCGCAGCGCGAGCGTTTCCGGGTCCACCTTGGCCTGTGCGGCGCGGACGTCGGTCTCCGGCCGATCTTCCTCGCCACTCATGATCCCCTCCGCGCGCGTGCACCGTCCGCCACCCGGCTGATGCGGACGATCTGCTGGTGCTTCGTGCCGAGGCGAAGTTCGGCGATGTCGAAGATGCGGTCGACCACATAGAACCGGCCCTTCACCCGATAGTTGACGAGTTGGGCCTCGCCTTTGCGGTCCAGCAGGAAGATCGGCGGCGCCTCGCCGACAGCAAGCGTGGCGGGAAATTCGATGAAGGTCTGCCGCCCGTCGTCGAATGCGCGCAGCGGTCGCCAGACGGGCCTGTCGCCCGACACGGCGTAGTTGAAATGAAGCTGCTCGACCGCGATCCCGGCGGCGACCGGTGCCGCCGCTTCGGCCGCAGCAGCGGCGCGCTTCAAGGCGATCAGTGCATCCTGCGGATAGGTCCATGACAGCGCGGCCATCGCCGTTCGGGGGATGCTGGTCAGCGCGATGTGATAGCTGCGCCGGTCGGTGGTGATCACGAGGTTGGTGGCGAGGCCGGCGCTGAACGGCTTGACCAGCACATGCGTCCGCTTTTCGGTGCCCGATCCGCTGGTGGTATCGCCGATCACCCAGCGCACCGTGTCGCCGCTCGCCACGGCCACGAGCGTCTCGCCTGGCTGGAGCGCAATGTCCGTCACCCGCTCGGGCGCGGTGATGACATGGTAGATCGCGCCATCCGCGAAGGGATAGACCTGCACGGCATTCAGGAACCCCTGCGCGGCCGGCTCCATCGTCGCCAGTCGGTTGGCGGTCGCGACGGTCGCCTGGTGCGCGGTGCCATTGGACTGGGACGACGCCCAAACAGGTTGCGCGGCGAGGGAAAGGCAGGGTGCAAGCAGCATTGGCGCTGCAAGGGAGCGGATCATGGCTGTGTCTCCGGTTTGACGGTGGGTTGGGCAGCGAGGTTCGGATCGAGCGGCGAACCAAGCGGGAGATTGCTCGGACGTGATGGCATCCGCGGCGCGGCGGTTGTCGCCGGGGCCTCGAGTTCGCGGCTCCAGTCGATGGCATCGACGTAGATCCCAAGAGGGTTTCTGCGGAGCGTGTCGGCCGAAACCGGGGGTTTCGTGACGATGGTCAGGATGCCGGTCCAGTGGGCCGATCCCGCCTCGCTGCCGCGCTCGTGGGCGGTTTCGGTCCATTTAACCTGGAATGATCGGTCGGAGGCGCGAACGACGCTGGTCACCTGGACCGAGACCGTCCGTTCGCCGATCCGGGTGAAGGGATCGGCAGCGCGGGCATAGTCGTCGAGGAAGCGAGCGCCGCGATCCGTCACGAAGCCATAGGCCGACAGCCAGTCGCGGCGCATCAGCACCGGATCGAGCGAGATGCCGCGAACATTTTCGATGAACTTCGCCAGATGCCAAGCAACCTGCGGATCGGTGGGTTTGTATCCCGCTTCCGCTTCGGTCACTGCCCGGGCTTCACCGAGGCGATCGACCTCGACGACATAGGGTGTGACCCGGCTCTGGAGCGACTGCCAGATGAGCGCTCCCGACATGGCGCAGGTGAGCGTCAGCGTGCCGAACGCCATTAGCCGCCAGTTGCGGGCCTGGACGCGGGCCGATCCGATGCGCTCGTCCCAGAGCTGGCCGGCGCGTTGATACGGGGTTTCGGGCTGTGGTGTCCGTCCATAGCGCTGAACGGCGCGCTTGAAGATCATCAGTCGTCCCTTTCCTTGATGTCGGGAGTGGCGGAGGCGCCGCCGCGGTCGCCCTGCTGGAGCGTGTGCAATGCGATTTGGCGGTGGTGGCGAGCGTTCTGCTGGGCGCGCATCGACCGAGCCCAGGTGGGCGCTCCGTCGGCAGCTTCGCCGGCGCTATTGGCGGACAAGCCCGACGTTCGATTGAGTGCGGACCAGGCCGCGTTACGGCCTCGATCGGCGGCAGCGCCCAGGCCGAGGGTACTTTCCATCTTCTGTGCCGCAGCGCCCTTGGCTGCGGCAGCCATGCCGCCGATGCTCGAGCCGCCAGTCTCGCGGCCGAGCTGCGCTGCGGTCGACGCAGCCGATCCCATCGACGTGCCGGCACGGATTGCGCCCAATGCACTGCCGCCGATCGCGCGCGCAGCGCCCATCGTGGCGCCGCCCGCGAGCATGGTGACGCCTGCCGCGCCAACGGCCGTACCGAGCGCGGCGCCAGCGCCGAGCTGGGGCGCACCTGCAACTAGACCCGATGCGATGCCCGGACCGAAAATCCCGAGGCCGAACAGCGAGAGCGCCCCGAGCGCCAGGCTCATCGCGGCGCCGAGATCGGGCTCCTGCCCCTGCATCGAGGTCGTGAACTCGGCGAAGAAATTGGAGCCGATGCCGACGATGACGGCGAGCACCATCACCTTGATCCCCGACGAGACGACATTACCGAGCACGCGTTCGGCCAGGAAGCTCGTCCGGTTCCACAGCGCGAACGGCACGAGGATGAAGCCGGCCAGCGAGGTCAATTTGAACTCGATGATCGTGACGAACATCTGCACGGCAAGGATGAAGAAGGCGAGGATGACGATCGCCCATGCGAACAGCAGCACCACGATCGTCAGGAAATTCTCGAAGAAGCTGACGAACCCCATCATGCTCGACGCCTGTTCGAGCAGCGGCCAGGCGGCGGAGAAGCCGGTCGAGGCGACCCGGCCGGGCCTCAGCAGATCATCTGCCGACAGGGTTCCGCCGCCGGCGGTGAGTCCGGCCTGCGTGAACGACTTGAAGATGATGTCGGCGAGCGTCGAGAAGCTGTTCAGGATGAACGCGAACGCCCCGATATAGAGGATCTTCCTGAGGAAGCGGCCGATGACATTGTCATCACCGCCCATCGCCCAGAACAGGCCGGCGAGCGTGATGTCGATGCCGATCAGCGTTGTCGTCAGGAAGTGGACGTCGCCGCCCAGCAGCCCGAACCCGCTGTCGATGTAGCGGATGAAGGCCTGCATGAACCGGTCGATGACGCTGAGGTCGTTCACATGATTCTTCCGACAGGAGGGGTGCCGCGGGGCGCGCTGGGGAGCTACGCGTGCCCCGCGGCGACGGCGGCGGGAGGCGATGCCGCCGCCGCCTGGCCGGCGTCCGACTACTGGGGCGTGTAGGCGGTGCCGGTACCGAGAAACTTCTTCGTGGCGGCGCGTCCTTCGGCCTCGGCCTGCGCGCGGCGGGCCGCTTCCGTGGCCTCGGCGCGATATTGGGCAGCCATCAGGTTCTGGATCTGGAGTTGCTGCTTGGCCGTTAGCGCCAGGAGCTGATTGGTTGCCTGCTGCGCCTGGAGCGCCCCTTCCGCACCCTGGCTCTTCGCAACGATTTCGCCCAGCGTGCCGGCGTCGGCCTGGACGTTGGCGACGACCTGGGACTGGACGCCCATGGTCTGCCGGAAGGCCGCCTTTGCGGCATCGAGCCGGGTCGCCGCATCGATCACGCGCTGGTTGGTGGTCAGCGCCTGGTTGAAGTCATTGGGGAACAGGCGGCCGAATTGTTGGTCAAGGCCGTCGATCCGGAAATCGATTCCCTGGGCCTGTGCCATCAGCCGGTCGATCGCCTGCAGGTTCTGCGTAAGCTGCTGGAGCTGTGGGAAGTCGATACGCGTGAGGTTCTTCGCCTGGTTGATCAGCATCTGGGCTTCGTTCTGGAGCGACTGGATCTGGTTGTTTATCTGGGTCAACGTCCGCGCGGCGGTGAGCAAGTTCTGGCTATAGTTGCTCGGATCGAACACGGTGAACTGCGCGTGGGCGGGCGTGCTCGGCACGACCAACGCACCGGCGAGCGGGCTGAGGGCGCCCAAGCCCAGCACGGTCGCGACCAGATGTTTACGGGTGGGGACAGGCATCACACTTTACTCCTTGGCTTGGGGGACGGGAAAATCGGCGAGGAGGTTGGCGGCCCAGTCGAGGCCGGCTCCATCGAGGAAGCGGGATGCGAAATCCTCGGCGCCGTGCTCGGCCAGCAGCGCGTCGATGCGCGCCTGCGTCGCCGGATAGGAGGCACCGCATAGCGCCAGCGCAATCGGACCCAGGCCCAGTTCGAACAGGCGGTTGCCGCGTGCGGATTGCAGATAATAATGCCGCTTGGGGGTGGCGCGACTGACCAGCTCGATCTGGCGGTCGTTGAGGCCGAACCGCTCGTAGGCAGCACGGGACTGGGGTTCGATGGCCCGGTCGTTGGGGAGCAGGATGCGTTGCGGGCAGCTTTCGATGATGGCCGGTGCAATGCTGCTGTCGGCGATATCGGCGAGACTTTGCGTCGCGAACAGCACCGCGACGTTCTTCTTGCGGAGCGTCTTCAGCCATTCGCGGATGCGCGCGGCAAAGAGCGGATGGTCGAGGAATATCCAGGCCTCGTCGAGCACCAGCAGGGTCGGCCGGCCGTCGAAGCGTTCCTCAAGCCGATGGAAGAGGTAGGTCAGCACCGGGGCGACCACTCCGGATTGCCCCATCAGCGCCTCGGTCTCGAAGCACTGGACGTCGGCCAGCGCGAGATTCTGCTCGGCTGCGTCGAGGAGGCGGCCATAGGCTCCGTCGAGCGTATAGGCCGTCAGCGCGGTACGGAGCGCGTTCGACTGGAGCAGCATGGCGAGTCCAGTCAGCGTGCGCTCCTGGGGTGGTGCCGAGGCGAGGCTGCCGAGCGCCGACCACACGGCGTCCTTGACCTCGGGCGTGACCGTGACCTTCTCGTGCGCCAGCAGCGCCGCGATCCATTCCGCCGCCCAGCTACGTTCGCTTGGCAAATCGATCTGGCGCAGTGGCTGGAACGCGAGGGTTTCGCCGCTGTCTACGCCGAGCCCGAGGGCATGGTGTGCGCCGCCCATCGCCAGAACTGCCGCGCGCGCCGAGAAGCCCTTGTCGAAGACATAGACCTGGCCTCTCGCGTAGCGCCGGAACTGCAGCGCGATCAGGGCGAGCAGTACCGACTTGCCGGCGCCGGTCGGACCGACGACGAGCATGTGCCCGACATCGCCGACATGGGTCGAGAAGCGGAATGGCGTCGACCCGCTGGTCTGGGCATGGAATAGCGGCGGCCCGGCCAGATGGCGGTTGCCCGCCGGCCCTGCCCAGACTGAGGACAGCGGCATGAGATGGGCAAGGTTGAGGGTATGGACCAGCGGCTGGCGGACATTGGCGTAGGCCTGGCCCGGCAGCGAGGACAGCCAGGCCTCGACCGCGTTCAGGCTTTCGCGCACGCAGGTGAAGCCGAGGCCGTTGACGATCCGCTCGACCGCGCGGACCTTGTCTTCCACCCGCGCTCGATCGGCATCGGCGACGGTGATTGTGGTGGTCAGATAGCCGAAGGCAACATGATCGCCGCCGAGCGCCTGCAGCGCCAGGTCGGCATCGACCACCTTGTTGTCCGCGTCGGTATCGAGGAGCTGGACCGGCTGGTTGTACATCACCTCGCGCAGCAGCGCGGTGATCGACTTGCGTTTGTTGAACCATTGCCGCCTGATCTTTGTCAGCGCCTTGGTCGCATCGGTCTTGTCGAGCGCGATGAAGCGGGTGACCCAGCGATAGCCGAAATCCTGATGGTTGAGCGTATCGAGGACTCCGGGCCGGCTCAGGTTGGGGAATCCCAGCACCGTCAGCGTGCGAAGGTGGACATGCCCGAGCCGGGGTTCGAGGCCGCCGACCAGAGCTGTGTCGGCGAGCAACGCATCCAGATAGATCGGCGTCTCGGGCACGGCGACCAGGTGGCGGCGGTCGGAAACCGTCGCATGGAGATAGGTTAGCGTTTCCGCGTCGCCCAGCGCATGCACTTCCGGCATGAAGCCGGAGAGAAGATCGAGCACGCGATCGGTTTCGGCGATGAAGCCGGCTAGGCTCGCATGCCAGTCGCGGCCTTGCGCGTCGTCAGGCCGTTCGACCAGTGTTCGTCCGGCAGCGTCGCTGGAGTCGGCGGGCGGCAGCCATGCCAGCGTGCCATGATAGATGCTCTCGAAATGCTGGCCCTCGGCTTCGAACGCGGCACGCCTTTCCTGGTCGACCAGCCAGGATGCGGCGTCGGGAAAGACGCTCTCCGGATAGCCCAGCGCCTCGCGCCGCTCGGCCTCGAAGAACAGCGCCCAGCCCGTACCGAGCCGCTTGAGCACGTTATTGGCGCGCGCGCAGGCCGAGACGAGTTCGGCTTCGGTCGCGCTCTCCAGGTCGGGACCGCGGAAGGCGAAGCTGCGTTGGAAGCTGCCGTCCTTGTTGAGGACGACGCCCGGCGCGACCAGCGCCGCCCAGGGCAGGTGATCGGCGAGCCGGTCGGCGCGCGGCCGATATTCGGCGAGGCTCAGCACGCCAGATATCCCTTCTGGCGCAGGTGGCGGAGCAGCACGGGCGCGAAATCGGGATCGCGGCGCGCGGCGAACACCGCGACGCTGTGACCCACCGCCCATAGCGCGATCCCGACCAGCCACTGCTGGAGGCCCAGGCCGACCGCCGCCGCAATCGTGCCGTTGACGATCGCAATGCCGCGCGGCGCGCCGCCGAGCAGGATCGGCGATCCCAGGCTGGCGTGGATCGGCGCCTCGAAGCCCTCGATGTGGCTCATGCGACGAGCGCTCCGCCGCCAAAGCTGAAGAAGGACAGGAAGAAGCTCGAGGCGGCGAAGGCGATCGAGAGGCCGAAGATGATCTGGATCAGCCGCCGAAACCCGCCGGCCGTCTCGCCGAAGGCCAGCGTCAGCCCGGTCACGATGATGATGATCACCGCGACGATCTTGGCGACCGGTCCCTGCACCGATTCCAGCACCTGCTGGAGCGGCTGTTCCCACGGCATGCCGGAACCGCTGGCCTGGGCGGTGCCGGTCAGGGTGAGCGAAAGGCCGAGCATCAGCCCGGTCAGGAAAAAGCGGTCGCGGTTGGGAATGCGAAATGTGCGCATGTCAGTCTCCTTCGAAGTCGGTGGTCAGGGTTGGGGAGAGATCGACGACGGCGTAGGCGCCATCGGGGTCGAGGCCCGCGACGCGGGCAATCGTCTCGATGCGCCGTGCTGTGCCGCGGCCGGCGATGAAGACGATCATGTCGATCGCCTCGGCGACCAGGCGGCGCGGCACGGTGATCACGGCTTCCTGGATGAGCTGCTCGATCCGGTAGAGCGCGGAAGACGCGCTGTTGGCGTGGACGGTCGCGATCCCGCCGGGATGGCCGGTGTTCCAGGCCTTCAGCATGTCGAGCGCCTCGCCGCCGCGAACCTCTCCGACGATGATGCGGTCGGGCCGAAGACGAAGGGTCGAGCGCACCAGGTCGCCCATCGTGACGGCGCCCGCCCTCGTCCTGAGTGCGACCGTGTCGCGGGCGGGCGACTGCAGCTCGCGGGTATCCTCGATCAGAATGACCCGCTCATCGAGATGCGCCATCTCGGCGAGCAGCGCATTGGCAAGCGTCGTCTTGCCCGAACTGGTCCCGCCGGCGATCAGTATGTTCCGCCGATCGACCACCGCGAGGGAGAGCAGGCGCGCGGTTTCCGCCGGCATGATGCCGTCGGCTACATAGTCCATGAGCGTGTAGACGCGTGCCGCCGGCTTGCGGATCGAGAAACACGGCGCGGTCGAGACCGGCGGAAGAATGCCTTCGAAGCGTTCGCCCGCACCTTGCCCATGCGGCGGCAGCTCGGCCGAGACGATCGGGCGCTCGCCATGAACCTCGGCACGGGCGTGCGACGCCACCAGCCGGATGATCCGCTCGACCTGGGGTGCATCGAGTTTCACGTCGGTATCGACCCGGCCTTCGCCGAGGATATCGACGCGGAGCGCCCCGTCGGGATTGACAATGATCTCAATGACGCGCGGATCGGAGAGCGCGGCAGCGATCGCCGGCCCCATCGCGGTACGCAGCATGGCGCGGCGGCGATCCGCGGAAACGGTATCGGGTCCGGTCGGCATCATGGCCTGCCTCCCTTCGTTTCGGGCGTCGCCAGCGTGCGCGTGCCTCCGGCGATCTGGCGGCCGACCTGGGCGACGAAGGATTCGAACCGGTCGCGCCCGATGGCACGGCCTGCGGCATCGGCCTCGGGCAGCGGCGCCGTCACCATCAGCTGGTAGCGGACGAACAGCGACAGGCTTTCCAGCAGGACGTCGATGTCGCGCCGTGCGCCGTCGAGTTCGCGCGACAGCCTGTCGAGGCGAACCTTGAGGAGATCGTCGACTTCCCTGGTCCCGCGTCGCGCCAGCCAGTCCTTCAGCGCGTCGTTGACCAGCCGGCTCTTGTTGCTGCGGTTGCCGGCTGCGAGCGCCTCGAGTGCATCGCCGAGCTCGCGGTCGATATAGAGGTTCTGGCGAATCTTCATCGCCGCCTCACAGCCCGGGCAGGAGGTCGCGGTGGGCGCCCTCGTTGATTGCATAGCCACGGGCAACGGCGCTCAGGCCCTGCGCCTGGTCCATGGCGCGCTTGTCAGCGGCGACATCGTCGTCGTCCGGCACAAGCTGCGGATCGCGCGTTTCGGCGGCGTCGGTTGCCCTTGAAACCTGCTCGGGAAGGCCGGGATGGCGCTGCTGCTGCATGCCGCCATCGTCCTCGCCACCCGCGGCATCCTCGGCCTGATGCAGCCGGGCATCGATGCCGCGCACCCGGTCAGACCAGTCGTCGCTTCGCAGCTTCGGGCAATCGGCATAGGGGCCGTGCGCCAGCATCGGCGGCGGCGCCACGCGCGCGACGAAGTTGCGGTCGCGGAAATAGCGCAGTTTGCGCGCGCGGATCGGCGCGAGCCCGGATACGAGCACGAGTTCCTCGTCGGGCGAAAGCTGCATGACCTCGCCCGGCGTCAGGAGCTGGCGGGCGGTTTCCTGGCGGCTGACCATGACGTGCGCGAGCCAAGGCGCGAGCCGGTGGCCGGCATAGTTGCGCATGGCGCGCTGCTCGGTTGCGGTGCCGAGCGCGTCGGAAATGCGCTTGGCAGTGCGCTCATCGTTGGTCGCAAAGGCGACGCGGACATGACAGTTGTCGAGAATGGCGTTGTGCTCGCCATAGGCCTTCTCGATCTGGTTGAGGCTTTGGGCGATCAGGAAGGCGCGGATGCCGTAGCCGGCCATGAAGGCGAGGCTCGTCTCGAAGAAATCGAGGCGGCCCAGTGCCGGGAACTCGTCGAGCATCATCAGGAGCTGATGCCGGCGCGCGGAAGTGCCGGGCTGGTCCAGCCGCTCGGTCAGGCGACGGCCGATCTGGTTGAGCACGAGGCGGATCAGCGGCTTGGTGCGGCTGATGTCCGAGGGCGGGATGACGAGATAGAGCGACAGCGGCCGGTCGGCCTCGATCAGGTCGGCGATGCGCCAGTCGCACCGCGATGTGACCTCGGCGACGGTCGGATCGCGATAAAGGCCGAGGAAGGACATGGCGGTGGACAACACGCCCGAGCGCTCGTTCTCGCTCTTGTTGAGCAGTTCG
Organism: Sphingobium chlorophenolicum; assembly: GCF_000722875.1. GTDB lineage: Bacteria > Pseudomonadota > Alphaproteobacteria > Sphingomonadales > Sphingomonadaceae > Sphingobium > Sphingobium chlorophenolicum. The sequence continues at coordinate 12,577 of NZ_JFHR01000025.1, forward strand.
CGTGCGGCGGAGGCGACGACCGGGTGGACCTTGGGATTCTTGTCATCGCCGAGATGATTGGTTGTCATCATCCGGCGGAGCGTGGCGACGAAGCTGCGCTGCGGATCGGAGAGGAAGGTGGCGACCCGCGCGAGCGTCTTTTCTTCCTCGGCATAAAGGATGTGGAGGATCGCGCCGACCAGCAGCGAATGGCTGGTCTTTTCCCAATGGTTGCGGCGTTCGAGCGCGCCCTCGGGATCGACCAGGATATCCGCAATGTTCTGGACATCGCGCACCTCGTCGATGCCGCGTCGAACCTCGAGCAGCGGATTGTAATGCGCCGACGCGGCGTCGGTCGGGTTGAAAAGCAGGCAGTGCGAGAACCGCGCGCGCCATCCGGCGGTCAGCGTCCAGTTCTCGCCCTTGATGTCGTGAATGACCGCCGAGCCCGTCCAGGAGAGCAAGGTCGGGACGACGAGGCCCACGCCCTTGCCCGAACGGGTCGGCGCGAACGCCATAACATGCTCGGGGCCATCATGGCGCAGATAGCGGCCGCCAAGTGTGCCCAGCATGACGCCGGCGTCGCGATGCAGTCCGGCGCGCTCAATCTCGCGGCGGCTTGCCCAGCGAGCGGAACCGTAAGTGGTGACGTTGCTGGACTGGCGGGCGCGCCACAGCGAGCCGAAGATTGCCGCGGCGCAGCCGACGAAGCCGCTGGCGCCTGCGAACATGCCCGCCCTATCGAAGACATGCGGGGCATAGGCGTCGTAATGATACCACCATGGGAACAGCGCCCAGGGATGGTAGATCGGCACGCCGTCGAGCCGGAACCATGGCGACCCCAGTTCGGGCTGATAGGCCAGCATTGCCGCCGCCCATTGCGTCGCGGCCCAGACGCCCGCGATCACGATCGCGAAGACGACAAGGATCTGGCCAATGAGCAATTTGGTGGGTGTCACGTCGAGGCTCCCGCCCGCCGGACAGGACCGGCTCGGGCGGATTCAGACTCGGTGACAGGCTCGAAAAACGGAACGGCGCTGATGGGCGCTGAAAGGTTCAGGCCGGCTCGTTTCGGCTAACGCGTCACGCCGATAGCCATCTGGCAGGCCTGTTTTCCCGTCCGAAAGCGTGACGATGCGAGGTTGATCGGCCGCACTTTGGTCAAGGGTGAGATCGATTTTCGGTGACCGACGTGCGTGAGACCCGCAACGCTCTATACATATCAATCTGGTCGCTGGTGCCGCTTCAAGCTTCCGCATTGATGCGTTGCCGGCTTCGGTATCCAACGCGGGCTTCTCTGCTTACAAGCCGGCGTCGCTCCGAAGCATTTCAAGGCGTTCGCGCGAGACGGTCTCGACGATGTCGCGAAGAGCCCGAACTGATCGAGACAAGGCGTCCAGATCGTCATTGCTGATCTCGTAACTCGCCGAATAGCGGGCTTCGACGTAGGCGCGTTTGAGTAGTTCGAAGCGGCGGCGGTCTATCCGTGTGGTGCGCGGCCAGGCTTCGATCAGCTGCGGTTTGCTGTCCTCGGCGAGCGAACGGAGAAACTTGATGTTGTGCGAACGCGGGAAATACAGAGTGCGGACGAGTAGGTAGCAGATGTAGGCCCGTTCTGTCGCTTGATGGAGCGAGAACGCCGCCTCCTTGCGCCAGCCAAGGTCGTCGACGCCTTTCAGTGCCTGCTCTTGCGCTGTCGTTAATGCCCTATCGGTGCTGGGCAACCATTCGGCTAGATACTTGCCTGCCATCTCATAGGCGTCGGCGGCTGTTAACGGCTTGGGCGTTGCGAGCGCGCTGCCCGGCAACTCATAGAGCACGATCCCGTCGCGGGCGATGTCGGTCCAGAAATACTCGCCTCGGCTCAGCGCCTGATTCACCTCGTCCAGGGTGTGGACGATGATATTCACCGGCCGCGTGATCGCAGTGTCGTGCAGGATCTTGTCCTCGGCGACATACCAGTAATCGGCCACGTCAGTGAGATCCGGATGGCTGACGATGACGAGCAGATCGAAATCCGACTGATAACCGCTTGCCGGCTCGTCCACCCAGTCGGTCCGCGCATAACTACCGAACAGGATGATTTTGAGGATGCGCCCGTTCTTCTTCCACGGCTGGTTCGCGCGCGAGATAGCATCGGCAAACTCGCCCATGAGCGTTTGCTTCACCCGATGCAGTTCGCCTTGCTGAACCGAGGGTAGATGATCGACGTCACTTCGCACGGGAGCGATTCTCGCTAGAGACCATGCACTTGGCAAGGCTTGACCACCTCAACGGGTACGCCGATGATCGCATGTCACGCACGAACGGCATCCCGTGCATGTCTCGCATGATCGCACATCCCTGGCCCGCCTCCCTTATTTAAGCCCGCTTATCTTAGCTCATCTACTAATTAAGTGAAGTGCTGATTGCTTAAATAAGGCGTGCTGTGCATATTGGCCTGCATGGTCGATCCAGAATCGAATCCGCGGCTCGGTCGCTTCGTGGAGACTCCCGTCGCCGGCGAGGTGGTAAGGGCATTCGTACCGCCCCCGCTACCGCCGGCACCGCCTATCGACGTGCTGGCGTTGCTCGACCGGCTCAGCCTCGCGGAGCGCGCCTTGGGTCGCCTCGACGGCATCACTATGCTGCTGCCACGCCAGGAACTCTTCCTTTACATGTACGTGAGGAAAGAAGCGGTGCTTTCGTCCCAGATCGAGGGCACGCAATCGACGCTCACGGACCTGCTTCGCTTCGAAACCGAGGCGCAGGCCGGCCAGCTGATCGACGACATCCGCGAGGTATCGAACTACGTCGATGCCATGATGTATGGTCTTGAGCGGCTGGAGGAGATGCCGCTCTCGCTTCGCCTCATCCGCGAGATGCACGAGCGCCTGCTGCAAAGCGGTCGAGGCGGCACCAAAAGCCCCGGCGAATTTCGCCGATCGCAGAACTGGATCGGCGGCACCCGTCCCGGCAACGCGTTGTTCATCCCGCCTCCGATCACGGAACTCGATGGCTGTCTCGATGCTCTCGAGCGGTTCATGCACGAGGAGGAATCCCGGCTGCCGGCGCTCATCAAGGCGGGTCTACTCCACGTCCAGTTCGAGACGATCCATCCTTTCCTCGACGGAAACGGGCGCATCGGCAGGTTGCTGGTGACGTTGTACCTGTGCGTCAACGGCGTGCTGCGCAAGCCGTTGCTTTATCTCAGCCTATATTTGAAAACGCACCGGAATGACTATTATCGGCTACTGCAGGAGGTCCGCGAGCGCGGCGCGTGGGAAGCCTGGCTCGACTTTTTCCTCGCCGGCGTAGCCGACACCGCCAACCAAGCCTTCGACGCTGCCACCCGCATCGTCGATCTGTTCAAGGAGGACCGCGAACGCATCACGGCCAAAAGCGATCGGCCCGGTTCTGCATTGCGGGTCCATGACCTTTTCCAGCAGAACCCGTTTCTCACTGCAAACCATCTGGTAGAACGAACGGGACTGTCGGCGCCGACGGTAAACGCGGCGCTCGCAGACCTCGAACGCCTTGGCATAGTCGATGAGATCACGGGCAAACGACGTGGACGGGTATTTGGATATCGCCGATATCTTGCAATCCTCAGCGAAGGTACGGAACCGTTGCAATCGCGAGCCGTGGAGTGACGTCTAGTCAGACCACCCGAGCGGATTCGGATAGCAGATGTCGGAGTCCGGAGATGCTTGACCCGCTTCCAAGCTTATGAGGAATGGCGAAACTCACGGAGTTCACCTTTGCCGGGCAGTACGAACCTCGACGGTCATGCCGGGAATCTCGATGATCGATGTGTCGTCAGGATTATCCCGACTTAGTTTGCGCCCTCGGCCCGGGGCAATCGCAGCAACGAACCCATCGCAGGCGGGGTCGTTCATTTCTTCGGTCAATGCATGCCAACTTGTCCACGACGCGCGAGTGTCATATCGTGTCTCCCCAGCGAACTGGCTGGAATGCCGCGCCATGACCAAGAGTTGGGGCGCAGAGTCGGCGGCTTCGCCCCAACCGTAGGTTCTCGAAATCTCCGCGCAGGTGCGACCATCGATCCAGTTGTGGACCTTGTCGACCCACTCGTTGCCCTTCGTCAGCAGGTTCTCCCTACGACTGTCGCGCTCTGCTAGGTTGAAGCCGTAAACATCGTACCATTTCATCTGCACGAACACGACAACGCCGGTCTGGCGATCCAGGACTACTGCGTCGGCGTCGGTCAGGGTCGATTTGTCTTTTCGACGCAGCTTAAGTCCCTTTTCGAGCACTTTGTACCGGGGCTCAGGCAGAAGCCGTCGCAGATCCTCACGAAAGACATTTTCGCGACCATCGACAATTCTGTCCCAGTCGCCGCGATAAGTGCGGCGAAGAAAATCGAGCAACCCGGCATGCGGATTCATCAGGCCGCCGAACATTGGTAGGAGAACGAAATGCTCCCCAGCGTCGATATAATACGGAAGCGGAATTTCGTGCCGCTCTTCGCTGGAGGCCGCGCCTTCCGCATCCAGCGTCAGCCCTGCCATCAACTGCTGCGCGCGTAGGTGATCATTGCCACGTTCGACCAGCACTTCGACGATATCGTCGCGTCGAGCGTAGATCGTCAGCAGATCGCGCATGTTCAGGTTGGGTTTGCGCTGGCGTAGTCGGCCAGCCGCGTCGATGTGGTGCAGTACCGTGCCATAGGCAGCGGTCGAAGCCTCGCTCCAATCGCTGAATGCACGTCCTCCAATCATGCCGCTCGCCGGTAGGGCTTCGGCTTCAACCACGCCGGCGGCCTGAATCCGCGCCTGCGCCCGGTAATGATCAACGAGGAACTGGTCGTTGTCATAGGCTATGAACCAACCCATGTGCGTCCGGCCGTAGCGGGTAAGCTTGCGCCGCACTTCCGGAAGCTCGGCCGCCAAAGTTGGCCATTGAGTTCGCATTGCCGCAGAGGCCCGGCCAACGGCAGCATGTTGCGCCTCAAGCTCTGCACACTCCTCGGTATCGGAGATCACTTCAATCAGGATTCGATCTTCGCTGACAATCCTCGCGGTCGCCATCCCGTAGCGCTCCATGGCGGCTAAGCGGATCGCAATTGAGAAACGGCCGCAGTCAAGAAGATGCTTATCGAAGGCCGGGGCCAATTGTGGATTGCTCCGAAACCAGGGGATTGGACCGGGTAGGTTGCGGACGGCCTCGAGAAGTGGGCGCAGTGCGGTCGCGGCACCGCGAAGCCGTATGCCGGGCTCCCCGTCGATGGGACTCCCAGCGAAGTGATGAATGTAAGCGGCGATATCAAGCGCCCGCACAAGCGAGATCAACATCTCGCGCTCGTAGCCCCGCCAGCTCTCCCGCACGCCAGTGACATAGCGATCACGCTGGACGATCAACCGCTTTTCGGCGGTCATCACGGTGTATGGATCGAAACGGCTGATGGTGAACCTGCACCAAGCCACTCCGGAACCCGCTGATCCTGGCGAAGACGCAGGCGCCGCCATTCCAGCGCGGCGAACACTTGTCCGGGATCGCCGGGATCAGCAACAGGTAGCGCCGCCGCCGTTTCGCGCGAGAAACGCCCGCTAAGCGCAGGATCTGACAGCCACGCTTTGTCCCACCAATCAAGAATCCGGTCGCGGGCGTCGAGCAACAGGCCTGCCGACGGCAGCCGGTCACGTTTCTGATGCTGGTTTATCCGCCGATCGCTCGGCATGAGATTCCACAGATCGCCGCAAGGCCAGGCGGTCCAGGGCAGGCAATGATCAATGTCCAGTCGCGCAAGTCCAAGCCTGCTACCTGACCAGACGCATCGGACTTCGACCGCGCCCGCGAACAACCTCTCCGCTGCCATACGGCCGAGGGTCGTGTCGCGGATCGGCTCCTCCCACGCGAGCGCCGCCTCTGCTTGGCCTATTGGCGACGGACAACCCATTCGCTCGCCATAATTCCGAATGAGACGCGTCCATTCGGCGATCAGGACGGGCTCAATCCAGGCACCGAGACGTGCCATCGCTCGCCAGACATGACCGGGAACACGAAGATGTCCCCAGGTGGACAAGATAGCGATGTCGAGCTGCAGCAGGTCGGCAGCGCGGCCTGCGCGGGCCTTCACCGCGCCGAACACGCGATGGTCAGAATTCGGAAAGCGGATGAAATTAGCCGGCATCGTCGCTATCGTCGCCGCCGCTTCGCCGATCGCGGCGTGTACGCTTCGAGCTCGGTCGCCGGAGAACGTCGCGCCGACCCGTAGCTCCTGGGGCACGAACGTCTGTTCGAGCAGCGCCCGGAAGCCGGTCTTGGCGAAACCCAATCCGTCGGGACCGCTATTTCGCGGCGCCTGTGGTAGCCCCGCGCGCACTAGCGGCAGATACATTCGCACCCAGAACAGAGCGACCAGACCCAGCGGAATGTCGATCGCATCGGTATCGTCGGCGGCCGGCACCGCGGTCGCCGGTGCGTGCTCGGCGATCCGCGCGACCGCGCGCAGCAGGGCAAGCTTGTAAGTCGACGACTTGTCATCAGCGAGGATGATGCCGCGGATCAGCGGCAAAGCGCCGGCCCCATCGTCCGGCATGCGAAGTGCGACCATTGTCCAACGAACATCGCTCCGCGCCATTACGTCGTCCTTATCGACCACGCGCAGCACTTCGACGCCATTGACCCGGGCCAGCCCTTCGACCTCGTTGAGAGAGACTGGATGCATCGGCCGATCAGCCGGTGCAGGACCGTGCCGCAGGGTCATCAGCATTAGACCGCCGGGCTTGAGCAACGTGATGAGCTTTCGAAAGGCACGAGCGCGATCGGCCGGCGCGACATGCTGCCAGACTGCGGACACCAGGATCAGGTCGAAGCCCAGGGCCATCCCGTGCACGGAAACGAGTCCCGGCATCCGGTCGTCAAGCCAGCGGATGCCGGGGGCCGGATGGCGCCGCTGCCCTTCCACGCGCATGCCGGCGGCCGGCTCGACCGCAACCACTTCATAGCCCTGGGTCACCAGCCATGCTGCGTCCCGGCCCGAGCCTGCGCCGACATCGAGCGCCAGCGGGCTGTTGCCCCTCGGCGCGATCAGCTCGCTCATTCCCGCATAGGATTCGAGCAGTCCGATCCGGTCATAGCGGTCCGCAAGCTCGGCTGCCTGCGCATCATAGACCGCGATCACATCGTCGCTCCTCACGCTCGGCCGCCGCATAAGCGCCTCACATCCTGATGGAAGAAAACACCACTCCGCCCGAGCGGGGTGGAGCACGTGTGTATGCAGTCAGGCGCCATTCGGGCGGTAGGCAGTCGCGCGGGCCAGGGTCTTTGCCGCGAGGCCCAGATACCAAGCATTCATGCGGCTGTCCCAGCTGCGGCACTCGCAGAAGGTCTTCCAGTCGAACTCGTAAATGGCTTCGAGAGACCATTCGCGATCGACCTTCACGACAAGGAGAAATTCAAAAAGCTGCTTCTCACGGTCTACAGAATCCGGATAGATCGTTCCGGTCTTCTTGGCATTCAGCACGCCCTTGATGGAATATCGCTCACCTCTGCGCGACAGCGCATCGACATTGGTCGTCCCGGTTGGCGCCAGCTGGAGATTGGGGCGCCCGGCCGTCCCGTTGAAAAAGCCGATTGCAAGCTGCTCTGCAATCTGGCCCACCGTAACGGCCAGATTGCGCCGCTTCATCTCGACGTCGAGCGCGGCGCGCAGGCGGATCAGATCGGCATCGGCCATCGCGGACAGATCGGGCGTGACAGCCAGAGTATTGCCGGCGTCGAGTGCCGCCAGCCTGTTTAACTGCTCATCGGATTGCTTTGCCGGACGGCGGGATCGCCTGCCCTTACCCTCATCATCCCCCATCACCTTTCTCCTCTGATCTCAATCAGCAGCTCCGACCCCGCAATGAAATCCACAAGCCGATCAAGTAGGATCTCAGTAGAAAGCCGCCGGGCGCCCCGCAGAGCGCATTCCCATACAACACCAACCCTCCATCCGAGACCGCCAAGTGCCGTGACTGCAGTCGCGTCGCGCAGTCTGTTTGCTGTGATCTTCTGGCGCCAGAAATCTGGACGGGTCGCCGGCATTCTGAACAGCGGGCAGTCATGACCGTGCCAGAAGCAGCCATGAATGAAGAGCACAGTCTTCCTCGATGGCAGGACAATATCCGGACGGCCGGGCAGATCTCGACGGTGCAGCCGGAAACGCAGCCCCCGCGCATGGAGGCCGCGGCGGATTATCATCTCGGGTTTTGTATCCCGACCTCTCACACGGCTCATGTTCAGCCGGCGGAGTTCCGGAGTGAGGACGTCAGCCATATTCAACCCGATACCATCTGGCGCGAGACGTCGCTCGGCCTCAGGTTCCTGCCTTCAGCGCCACCCCGGCCGGTACGGACGGAAAAAGCGCCGCTAGTCCTGCAAACGCTGGCGAGCGTTCCTGATAGATAGCGACGCTCTGATGTAGCTTGTCCTTAACGATTGCCACCACGCCGGCATGCATCACGCTTTGCGCTCGTCGCCCGACGAACGTTAGCATCACCGGTCGCGTAGCATCGTTCTGCTCGACCGAGCGGAGCAGCATGAAGTCCTTGCTGTCCAGTTCCGCAAATTCCTGACCGATGAGCTGGTGACCGCCAAGACGCCAGTTCTTCCCGACCTTGCCGATATTACGCGGCTCGCGATTGCTCACGGTTCCGAAGACGCAGATGCAGTCCATGTCGATCCCGCCCGCAACGAACAGCTCCGGACTGAGCAGTTGCTTCGCGACCGGTGTGGTCAAGGCGATAGCCCGCTGTTTGCTGGTGGCGCTTTTCCGATGCTCCTTGAACAGCCCGAGGTCGGAGTCGGTCAGCGAGCGGACGACGATGATCTCGCGGCGGCGGGGTGCCATCAAGCGCCCGCTCCGGTAGCCGTGCGGACGCGAGGCACCTGGGCACCACACTCCAGCAGTTGCTCCTTCAGCTTCAGCGCAACGGCTTTCGCCAGCAGCGGCGGAACCGCGTTGCCAATCTGTCGGAAAGCCGGGTTCATCGTGCCGGCGAGACGGAAGCCATCGGGGAAAGACTGAAGACGCGCAGCGTCACGCACGGAAATAGGGCGCGCCTGAGCGCTATCATAGTGGATATGGCTGTAGCCGTCCTTGCCGAGATGCGCGAGAAGCGTGCGTGCTGGCCTATCGGCCTCCATCTTCCGCCATTTGTTGGGGAATTTGCCGGGATCGTAAGGCGGCACGATCGACGCTTTAAGTTTATTCCATTCTTCGGTGCCTTCATCGAGAGGCACCTCCAGGCGCTCGAGCGCCTCCGCGAACCGCGCCAGGGCATAACGATGCGCCTCGGGATACTGGTCGCCAGGGTTGAGCCCTGCGAACAGCTCGTAGTCGCGGGGAAGATAGCGGATCACATGGTCATAGATTGCGGGACCGCCCTCGAAGCCCGGCCACTCCCGCATCGCCTTCGCATAGGCGGTCTGGCGGTCCTGGCCCGTATAGGGCTGCGGGATATTGAAACGACGGGTGCCCCGCCGGAGGAGACCCGCCTTGAGCAGGGCGCGTGCGTCGATCGTCGGAAGATCGCTGATTGCCTGCCGTGCCGTTACCGCCGGAGGAAGCGCATCTGTTGCCTCCGGCGCAGCACGATACAGGGCATCTCCCTCGCGATCCGCTGCAAGCGCGATCTTGAGCGCAACTGCACGTGATCCTGAGTAGCCGGCCGGAAGGTCGATCCAGTGGCTCGGTGCCGGGAACAGGACGTCGTTCACCAGTTCTCGCCGGATTGCGATCAGGATCATCCGCTCGCGCATCTGCGGCACGCCATAAAACGCGGCATTGAGCAGCGAATAGGCACAGACATAGCCTCGAGCGGTCAGGATCTCGCTGATCTCGGCCGCAAGATTGTGACCGCCATGGTTGAGCATGTCGGGGACATTCTCGATGACCACGGCAAGTGGCGCGCACGTCTCCACATAGTGGAGATATTCAATGTATAGTTGAGCGCGCGCATCGTGCCGGAATGCCTCGGGGTGCTCCGCGATCTCACGCAGCTTCGATCGCCCGACCCGCGCGAATGCCTGGCAGGGCGGACCGCCGACGATGACGTCGAACGCCGAGACCGCCTCACCCAGCCCAAGCTCTCCGGTCAGTTGCTCCGGACTGGTAAGGGTGATGTCCCGCGCAACGGAATGTCGGGTTTCGCCTTTGTGAAAGTTCAATCCGTGCGAGCGCGCGGCATCGGCATCGAATTCCACAGCGGCGGCGATCTCATAACCTGCGGCATGAAAGCCGAGTGAGAGTCCGCCACAGCCTGAGAACAGATCAAGGACGCGTAATCGGCCGCCGTTCCGCAGCCGTTGGATCTTTTGCTGAATGGCGCGTTCGTCCATCGCCTCAGCCCTTTCCCATCCGCAGCGGCAGCTCGGTCTGGCCTTCATTCTCGGAAAGGAAGCGAATCACGGCCTGACGGACGATCCAGGAAGTGGATACGTCATTTGCGGCGGCCAGCGCCTGCAACTGAAAATACTGGGATTCAGGCAGCAGGACCGACGTTCTGACTGACTTTCCACGACCGGACACCATGCGACCGCCTCCTCAGCTGGCTGCATGTTGTACCAGAACGCATAGCGCTGCACCACCCATATGCATTCTGCATATTTTCTGTCAACATCCTTAGCCGGGTCGCGTCTGCAACCGGGCTCCGAACGCGCGTGCCTGTCGGTCATAAGCCTTACGAACGGTGCCCGGTATCAGTGTGTAGAGGAGGCAGCGGGCCCGTGAGAGTCCGGCATAGTGCAGCATCGACCACTGCTCCTCGCCGATCTCGTCCATATCGAGGGCCACGACCACCATCCGCTCCAGACCCTTGAACCCGTGCATCGTCGAGAACAGCAGCGATCCGGCTTTATCCGGCACACCCGCGGCTGCATCAACCAACTGATGACCGGCGATCTCTTTCAGCCCGGCGATCAGGGCGTTTTCCCGGCGACGGGTCGAGAGAATGACGATGTCCTGAGATCGCACGTCGCCGATAATGAGACACCGGATCAGCTCCTCGAGCTTCTCCCGCGCATCCTGCTCATTGACATAGGTGATGAGCTCGCACTCTAGGCCCTCGGCTGCGCCTGCGACCGGCAGATCTATGCCCGACACGATCGAGGTCTGAACCGCAACCTGCCTCGTGGTCCGGCAATTCTCAAACAGATCGTCGAACGCCGGATAGGCATCGCTCAGCCGGAGCTCGACCTGCTCCTCGACATCGGACCCGTACAGATTCTGCAACGGATCAATGAACAGATGCCAGCAGCCCTGGCGCAGTCCGCCTGCAACGAGCAGGTCGATCACGTCAAGATGCTCCGGCGTAAGCAGATCCTGCGCTTCATCGACGATGACGACATCCCAAGGTGTATGCTCGGCCTCGCACAGCGCATCCGCCGCAAGCTCTGGAAAGCGCTTCGGGAAGAATGCGGGATCTTCGGGATTGAGCGCATCCAGTTGCGGCAGCAGACCGGCGGCGGTGATGATCTCCCGATACAGCGCATGCGCGTGTCGGATCTCGATGCCGCCGGCCTTCGGATCTTTCGCAATCGACGCCCGCACATGCGCGGCAAGCAACTGGTTGAAACACAGAAATAGGACACGGCTTCCATGCCCCGCGTGGTGCAGCGCCCGGTCAAGTGCCAGCACCGACTTGCCGGTGCCGGCAGCCCCCCGGACCACCGTCCGGGGATTGGCCGCCATCCGGCGCGATATCCGGATCTGCTCATTGGTTAGCTGGAGCAGCTGGGATTCCACACCCGTCAGCCAACCGCCAATGCTGAGCGCCGTGTCGAGATCGGGTCGGAGAATCTGCCGGGCCTTCCGGATGAGCTCCGGTGTCAGCCCCTGATAGGTCCGGCCATGCTTGCGTTCGCCGGCCTCGCGCCAGTAGCGCTCGAGATGGCTGACATAGTGGCCGAAGGGCTGTCGGAAATGTCGCTTGTCGAGCAGAACCTCCGGCAGAAACTCAGCACCGGGCACGGTGAAGGGCGTGAACGGCATGACCACGCCATAGCCGAACAGCGTATTACGGAACTCAGGCGACGCTGCCTGCAGCTGCTCGCGCACGGCCATCATCGCCGATTTGGCTTGAGTCCAGGGATCTTCCTTCTTGGAATAGCTCTGGAAATCCGGCCCGCCGAACGTCCACACCCCGTCGGTGCAGGAGACCTTGCCGCCTTTTACCTCGATTGCAAAAATGCCGGCAGTGCTCAGGATGACGATATCGGCTTCGCCCCAGATCTTGGTCTCATGGTTCGGAAGGCCCAGCGAATGCAGTGCGACCCATCCGGCGGGTAGCTCGCGCCCGATCCGCTCATAGACGAGGCGCTCGCCATTGGGGCACTTCTTCGGCGCCTCGGGAATCAGGATTGCCATGACGGCTCCCCGGCATCCGCGAAATAGCCGGCGAACCGGCTTTCCGCGTCCCCCACCATCATTGCTCTGTCGAGTTCGCGGTTGAACTTCTCACAGGCCGTCTCGGGGAGAAGCAGGCAGCAGTGGCAAGCTGCGCCGCTGATGCGCTCGCCTGATTGCCGCGGATCGGTCTCGAGACAGACCGGGTCGCTGCCGCACCAGCCTGCCGACCGGAGGGTGCTCAGGATGATCGGCGTGAGCAGCTCAGGGTCGGCCAGCCGCACAAGCCCACCCAGGCTTCCCTCAGAATCTGGGGAGCCCGTATATATGAGTACGCCGTTCATGGCAGGGTTGGTGTCATCGGGCTCGGCGACGTAAAGGCGCTCGCGCAGAGCCGCTGCCGAGTAGCCGCATTCGATCGAGATCTGACGGATGAGCGCGTGCGCGAACGAATGCACCAGCAGCAGACGGGGTGTTACCTGATAGTCGCGCGTATAGCCGCGCTTCTGCGCCATCGCCGCGCTGTTAGCCTCGAGTATTGCCACCCGATCATTCAATCCGGGATTGGCCTCGATCCAGTCGTTAATCGTCTGGGTGCGAAAGCGCATGAAGATTCCTTCACCCCTTATCTCTGCCGCCGGTCGCCAGTTCTTGGGCGTCTTCGAAAGCGGCGAGACCGCACCGTCACGGATCGCCTCACTTACCTTCTCTGCACTGACGGGATAAGGCTCGATGCGGGAGAAGCCCGCGAGCGCCCGTACTTCGCGCAGACGCGAGGCAGCGCCGATCAGGTCAAACCAGCCGGTAAGCTCCGGCGGCGGTTCAATGATCATGTTACGGAACTGCGGAACGACGCCCGCCAGGACAGGATCATCCCGATCTTCCGAGAGTGCGGCATATTCCTCAGCCCGCGCCATCCGCTCTGTGAGCTGGTCGAAACCGGTCTCCAGTGCTTTGAGATTCCGCCAGGCGATCAGCAACGGCTCGGCGCTGATGCCATACTGTTCCGCCAGACCAGCCATCACTTGAGGCAGCGTCGCGGCAGGCACGGCCTCGAGCATCATCCGGACCTCCTGCACGATCTGCGTCGCGGCCTCGGAAGCAGGGGGTATGGAGAGTGCCGAACAGACGACGGGGAAATGGACGTTGGAGGCACCCCGCTGGAGCATCCGTACCTGCTCCGTACAGCCGCTCTCGCGATCCCACAGCCATGGACGGAAACCGGGGCAGGACGAGCTGCTGAGGGCCTCAGAACTGAAGGCCGCACCCAGCGACTGTCTGGTTGGGTTCTGCCCCGTCCGGCATGACCGGCACTCGACATAGAGTTCCGCGAGCGATGCTGATCGTCCGAGCGAGCCGAGATAAAGTGAGGGGTTGGGACACACCCCCTCAGCACGGTCGCGGTGCGCCCACCACTCCCACGGAAAATCGCTGATATGCCCGTGACGGCAGGCGACCACAAAACGAACGGGAGCCGTATAGACGGTACCGCCATGGGCGAGGCAGGTCAGCCGTCCGCCGTCCGGGGCGAGTTCAAAAGGCGCGCCCTGACGACCGATGCGGTGGCAGCGCGGACATTCGTGCCACTCCGGGAAACGCACGGCAGGCGCAGTCGTCTTCGCGACCACACTTCTCGATCCGGGCACTGACTCGGACACGGGGCCCAGGCGGAAATGCGTCACGCCGAGCATGGCTTCGAGTCTCGGCTCGCCGATCGTCAGCGACGGTAGGCGGGTGACACCCTCAAGATCGTCCAGTCCCATCGGCATGAACGATCCCTTTTCGAGGTCTATGATCGCGCCGATGCCGTAAGTGGAGATGAGCTGAGAACGGCGGACGCTGCCGAGCGGCTCGATCGCCGGCTGCGCCCCGCCGGTGGGTTGGGCAGGTCTTCTCGCCATGATCAGCTCCCCCTCAGCTTGAGGCTGAAGGCGGTCGACGGCTCCACCTCACGCATCGAGTTCGGGGTCGGCCAAGCCAGACGCGTTCCCCGGCCACCTTCCTCGGCGGACGTCATCAGATGCGGAAGCGTCCGGCCGTAGGGGGCCTTCTTCTCCCAGTAGACGAGCCGGCGGCCGCCGCTGCGAGCGTCCTGGCTACGCTGCGCCCATTCACGCACGATCGCTTCAAGATCTGCCGCCGTGGCAGCGCCCTCGATCTGGTCCGACGCGGATGCGGCTCGCGCGCGGATAGCCTCGATGACCGCACGAACCTCCTCGTCGTCGGCATGGAAATCCGCCGCCGCGCCATCCTCATCCATGTCATCGACGAGGTGCCGCACGGCAGCCGCGAGCACGGCGTGAAGCGCCTTGTCACGGGCGCGCGGCGCCCAGGGCGTCACACTGGTCGCCTCGACGCTCCGGTAAAGCGCCGCATGATAACCCGGGAAATGCTCGAAATGCGACACATCCCTCGGCCTGCCGAAGTTGTAAAGCGTCACCACCAGGCCGTGCAGACCGCGACCGACGCGGCTGCTCGCCTGGATGTATTCCGCAGTCGATTTTGGCTGGCCGTTCACCACCATCAGTCCGAGCCGTGATACGTCAACGCCGACCGAGATCATGTTGGATGCGAGTACGCTGTCCTCGGGAAGTTCGACGTAAGGGTCGTCATCCGCGATGAGCGGGACAGCAAGGGCGTTCAGCTTGGCTGGCAACTCGCGCGAGGGCACGCGGCTACTCAGTTCGACCGGCTCGCGCTGCAGCGGCCGCATCGATCCTCCGGCCCCGGTAAGTCGGGCTGCAATGAACTCCATCTGGCGCGGAACGTCATCCTGCAGCAGGACATAAGCGCCACCCAGCTCGCGCAGGCTGTTGAAGTAGAGCACGCAGGTCCAGAACGGATCGAGCACCGCCTCGGCCGAACCCTGGGCACGAAGATATTCAGGCACCTGCAGCAATGCCGCGGCGGCGGCCTGAAGCGCGAACTTCGGGCTTCGGCCTGCCGAGCAGACGCCGAGATAGAGCCGGTCCGGCTCGTTCCCTTCCTCCCGCACGGCGAAGAAAGAGTCTCCAGCCTCAAAGCCCGACGGCGGAAACTGGAGCACGGATCGGTCGAACAGCGCGCGAACCTGGCGCGCTGCCTGCCCGATCGTTGCCGTGGACCCTATCACCTTCGGGCGGATCCCATCGGTGGTGCAGAGCATGTCGATAACGGTTTCATAAAGACCCGCCACCGAACCTAGCGGCCCCGAAATCAGGTGCAGCTCGTCCTGGATTATAAGGCCGGGCCGTAGCCCCGCGTCCAGCCCGAACAGCGCTCTGATGTCCCTTCGCCTCGGAAGCTGTGCGAATTTGTCGACCGTGCCGATCACGAGCGACGGGGGTGCTGCGTAAATGAAGTCATCTACGGTGAGGACCGGCAGACACCGGCCGGCGGTCTCACATGCCTGGTTGGAGCAGCGTATATCTATTCCGTTCCCGCCTTCCGCGAACCTGTAGGCGGAAGGCGGAAGGTCCGTCGCGCAGACCGGGCATACCAGCAGTTGCCGGGGCGTGGACCGCGGATTCTGGCCACCATGCTCTTCCGCCAACGCGCTGCGCGCTTCCTCGATCCGGTTCGGGGTCGCCTCGCCACCAACATAGAGACCTAGCGAAATCACGGCGGTGCCAAGATCGTCGCGCTCCAGCCGGATCGCCTCACACGCGCAAATCAGCGACGCGGCACGCTGGAACTGCTGGACCGTCAGCAGCCTCAGCGTGTAGCGCATAAGCACATCGACGCCACCGTCGGCCCGCCGGTCCGCATCCGTTAGGCGACGATGGAATACCTCGAATGCGGTGAGAGCAAGGTAAGCTTCGGTCTTGCCGCCGCCCGTCGGAAACCACAGCAGATCCACGCATTCACGGTCCCCTTCGGGGTCATCAGGACTGGCGAGATCAGGCAGGACGAGGAGAATATAAGCGAGCTGGAAGGGCCGCCAGCGGAGCGGTCCCTTGCGGTCGCCCTTAATGTCGTAACGCGACTGCCGGTCCATCGCCGCGTTGGCGAGATTGAATGCCGACCAAGCCTGATCGGAAGTCTCTAGAACCTGAATTCCGCGTTCGATGCGTCCGGCCGCCTCGGCACAGCGATCGCGATTTCGAAGCGCGGCTTGGTGCAATTCACCTTCAAATCTATCGAGCCGTTCATGAAGGGCTGTCGCGATCCAGTTCCGATAGCCCGCCGCGAAATCCTTGAGAGCCGCTGTCACCTCCGCGCGCATGTCGCCTTGCGCGAGCCAAGCCGCATCAAGCGCGTGCGGATGGCGCTCGCGGAAGCCATCCAGGAGCGGATGACCGTTCGGACTCATGCCCCGCACCACGGCATTCGGAAGCCAGGTCGTCCGCACCTCTTCAGCACGGCGGCTGTCGCCGCTCGTCCAGTCAACGGAGACACCATGCCCGACCGCGAACTCCACAGCGTCCCGGTATAGAAGTGCCGCGGACTGGGCATCCTCATCTCCGCCGACCAGCGGCAGCACCGGCCGAGGCCGGATCGCGCCCTGCGCCTCCTTGCCAGGAGTCCGGACGATCAGCTCGGTCTGGAACAGGCATAGTTCATCGCGATAACGATCGTCGGCCTCCAGCGCCTTGTTTATCAGCGTGATGGTCAGGATCTGTTGCTCGCTATCAATCCTGCGGCGAACGTGAAGCTGCACCTCGGGGTCAGTAATTTCCTCGCCAGCCGCGTTGAGAAAATCGCTCGTGCGCCACGTGGCCGCAGGCCCCGGCGGAATAATCAGATGATAGTCGAGCGCGTTCCGCTGCCAGAGACGCGCAGGCCTTGCGCCTGGGCGCGGCGCTTCACCCTCGACGGCGTAGTAGCGGGCCGTGGTGCCGAAACTGACTTCGATTGCGATCGCGAGATCGACCGCGAAGGTCAGGCCGAACGAGCAGGGCCTGATCGCGCGGTAACCGGGGACACCATCGTCCGCATCACCATCGTCTCCGCTCTGCGCCCCTTCGCTTTCATCGTCCTCGATCGCGTCGAGCGCTTCGCCCTCGGGCCAGAGAATCCCCGTAAGATATGTATCGACGGGGGCGGACGCGAGCCTTTCGTCATCGGTCAGCGGGCCGAGCAGCAACGCGGAGGCATGATGAATGATGTCCGCACGGGCAGTCTGGATGTCGGTCATTTCGCGGGTCGCTTCACGGTCTTGAAATCTCCAGTGCCGAACAGACCGACCCCGAGCCACAGACGGCTGCTCCTATCGGGCTCTTCAAGCGCGCATTCTGCATCCGACGTGAGCGTCCCGACGGCGGAAATGCGTAGGTTGAATATGCGCCATGGCAGTTTGAAACCGCGATCATGCAGGACATGCAGCAGATCGTAGGTAAGCTGCGATTTCGTTCGTCCGAGCAGCCGACCGGGCTCGCGGTCATCCTGAAGATGGATGGTCCAATGGACCTTGCCTTCCACATTCTTCTGACAGAGCATCACTTTGTGGCCTTCAAGCGTTCGCGCATTCTCGAGCAGGAACGCCTGCAGATCATCCACTCCCGCTTTGCCGCCGTGCAACGTAGGATCAACGAAACCAACCGGATCGACATCGCCCGGCTGCCCCATTTCCAGATTGAGCCATCCGTTGCGCCAGTGACAGAGGCGCGATCGCCCGCCCGTGAACTTCCAGTCCCGCGGCGCTGGATAGAGCTCATCGCCGCCCGATCTGCGAAGCGCGCGCGCCGCGCGGGTCACGCCGACATAGCCGACGCTGGCTTCTTCTCCAGGAGCATCCGGCACCGGCACGTCGTCGTCCGCTGACCTGTCGAGCAGCGTGACGATGTCGAACTCCATGCCTTTGCTTTGGTGAACTGTGGTTACGATCAGCGCATCGTCGACGAGTGGCTGGTCATCCGGAAAGGAATCCGGCCAAGCGAGCCGGGCACGCAGCTCGGCCAGATCGAGTGAAGTGCCATCTGCCGGAGCCCCGCTCGCCTGCATCAGACGCGCCCATGCAACTTCGCAGGCGGGGAGCTCAAGGCGTTTCCGCATCTCGTCATCCCAGATCGACGCGAGGCGCTCGTAGATCCGGTCGAACTGCATACGCGGCATGGTAGGCGCCCGCGCGGGCCGCAGCAGGCCGGCGATCCAGGCTGGCGGTAGGCTGGCATAATTCGCAGCCCGGATCCTCACCGGCGCCTCCGGGCCTTTCACTCCGGGGCCCATGATGTTCTGGAGGACGCGGACGGCCTCTCCGTTGGTCCGGGTAAGAACGGCCTTGCTCCCCGATTCCGATCCGAGCCCGTCAAGGCTTCCGCTCTGTTCCGGTAGCTCAGCGATGACCGTCCGGATCAGTTTCAGCTTTTCCTCATCCGGAAGGCTGCCAAGAAGAACCGAGCGAAGCTGCGCTGACAGAGCCGCGAGAGGCTCGGTGGCACGATGGTTGACCTGTAGACTGTGGATCCGCAGTTCGCCGTGATAGAGCTTCTGAACCTTGTCCCAGTACTGGCGGGGCGTCATCGCGCCCTTGTCGGCAGCGAAGCCGTAGATTGCCTGCGCCGGATCACCGAGGATCGTGAAACCGCAGCCCGATTGTCCGGGCGGGGCCATGAGATCAAGTAGCGCCAGCACCAGCTCGCCTCGTACTCCCGGCAAATCCTGAAATTCATCGACGATCAGGTGACGGCGATCGCCGATCAACTGCCGGACCACCTCGCGTGCCGGCCCGGTTATCGCGTTCGTCACCGCGGCGATGTTTTCGTCGTGAGCCCGCCTCAGAAGCTCAGACGGATCATTGCCGAGCAGGCGCAGAATTCTGAAGGCCCAGGAATCGAAAGTCCGGACCGACACGTACCGAAGCTCCTCCACGATATGCGCATCGGCAGCGGCAACCACGGTCAGGCGTCGTGTGAGCGTCCTCACCGCGCTTCGCGAGAAGGAGAGGACTAACACCTGTCCGGGCGACAGATCCCTTCGAATCAGACCGGCAAGCCGCAATGCTGACATCTGCGTCTTGCCGGTACCGGGGCCTGCCTCGACCAGCATCCGGACCTCCGGCCCAGCACTAAGAATGGCATTGCGCTCAGGCGTGTCGTCGGCTTGAGACTGTGCTTTTATTGCCTGTTCCGTGGCAGGTGTGTTCATTCCCAAGTTCACTGGCACCCCCGTGGCTGGCTCTCACCGCATGCGACGTAGTCGGGCGAGGCCACCGCTCTCGCGGCAGCGTGTGCTGGTGAATTAGGAAAAAGCTCTACAAACTCGAGCCAGACAGACGATAGATACACTTTCAGCCCCCAACTTCGAAGCTACTGAATTTGCACGGCAAGGCAAGTCACGCGAGGCACTGTACTCGAATCATTTGGGCGAAGAGTTCATGTTCTCAGGTTAAGATTAAAATGGCAGTCGTGAACGGTGCGTCCCATCACGAAATCCCCGGCCCACCACGTCCCCTGCCAATCGACCAGCTGATGCCGTCGCCACGCATCAATCCCGCGACCGATTTGCCGACCTGCTTCTCGAGCACCGGGCGCCACGGCACGAGCGTGAAATCCCGGGATCGCTCGATAAGCGCGAAGCGCCCGCTGACGAGGTCGACCGACCGCCGATAGACGCCCTCTACCTTCGTGCCCTCGGTGGCTTCCCGGAACGGCATCTTGAGTTCCTCCGAGAGCTGCCCTGCGACCCGCAGCAGTTCTCGCCGCTGGAGCGCCGTGATCATGCCGCTCGGAAACGTCGTGCCGCTGCCCGTCTCTTCGGCAAATCCCTGCGCCACCAGCCACTGCCGCCGGCGTGCCTGGGCGTCGCGCAGATCATGCCCGAACCCGGCATCGCGGACGGACTCGGGCCCCCCCGCCATCAGCTCCCGATCGATCCAGGTCGCGGCGTCGGCCTCGACCAGCCGATCGAGCGGCTGCGCCGACAGCGTGGTGATCGCCACTGGACGGTCGCGCAGCCGCGCTGCCTCATAGGCCGCCACGCGTTCGAGATGATCAGGCGCGATGATCCAGCGACCCGACGGCTCGCGCTCGACGATGCCCGCCGTCCGCCGCATTGCCTCGAGCCGGCGAACATGGGTTTCGGCAAAGGCTTGGGTCGCGGTCGGATCGTGGCGCAGATGGGCATCCACATCGTAGCGACCGTCATTGGCTGCAGCGATCTTGGCGACAGTGCGATCGAGTTCTCGAATCTCGGGCCGGATCGGCTCGATGCGCACGACGGAGGCATGGGTCAAAACCGCATCGGTCTCCGCACCCTTGCCGATCCCGACGTAATGGCTGCGCCCATCGACGCCATCGACGATCAGGTACTGGCGATCGGCATGTTCGTCGGCGAGCCCGCGCACCAGCACCCGGCCGACAAGTGGGCGGGCATCGGGCGCGGCGGGATCGTAGATCGCCTGGTCGGCCGCAGCGCGTTCGACCGCGGCGCGGGAAAATTTGCGCTGCATCGTGCGGATGATGTCGCCGCGCTCTCCCAGCGCGCGCAGCGTATCGGCAAGGTCGGGCGCGAGCCGGAAGCGGCCGGCGCCGAGAGGTTCGGCGAGGCCAAGGCGGGCCAGCTTCGCCAGCCGGCCGGCGCGCAGCGTCTGATCGAAAGTATCGCGGCCGTGGCTCGCCACCACCTGGTCGGCGTCCGCGCCCTTGAGCAAGGCCCGGTCGATCGAGGTCAGGCGCTCCTGCTCCACTTCGGCGCGCAACCCCTGCTGGATTTCACGGTGAGTACGCGGGCCGAGATCGAGATCGACCAGCTCGGCGGCGCGTTCGCGGATGCCGGTCGTCATATAGTCGCGGGCGATGATCAGATCGGCGCCGCGCTCGTCCTTGCCGCGCACGACGATATGGGTGTGCGGGTGGCCGGTGTTGAAGTGGTCGACCGCGACCCAGTCGAGCCTGGTCCCGAGATCCTCTTCGAGCCGGTTCATCAGCCGCCGGGTCAGGGGTTTGAGATCGTCATATTGATCGCCGTCTTCCGGCGATACGATGAAGCGGAACTGGTGACGATCGCCTGCCCCGCGCTCGCCGAACGCCTTGCCGTCGACGGCATCGATATCGCGGCCGTAGAGTGCACCCCGCGTTCCATCGCGCGTGGTGCCGTCGCGCTGTAGATAGCGCAGGTGCGCGGCGGCAGCCGATGCCCCCTTGCCGGCAAGCTTGACGATGCTCGCCTTGACGATGACGCGGCGCCGGCTCGCAGCGCTATGGTCGCCGCGGCTGGCGAGCACGCGGCCGACGCCCGCGCCGCGACCGCTTCGACTGCCTGTGAAGCTGCCCCTGGCAAGGTTCGGTCCTGCCGCGCCGCTCCGGGCAAGATTGGCGGCCGCGAGCACGCGGCCGAGATAGCGCCGGGCGCGCTTGCCGCCCTGCTGGCGCTGGCGCCCGAGGCGCGGCTTGAAGCTGTCGTCGTCGGCCATGATGCTGTTTCCCGGGGGCGTGGAAGGGCCAGCATGGCGCCAGCCGGAACACATGAAAACCGGTGCCGCCGAACATGGCGGAAATCCGCCGATCTCACGCGTAACGGCACTGGCGCGAGGAAGGCAGTGCCGTCTGTAGGCCCAAAAAACGATGTGCAGACAAAGGCTTATGGAACGCCAGTGCCATAGCTTTATCTTGCCTTACGCCGTCCTCCCGTCTGACCTGCTCCTGTCGCTCATTTCCGCCATCCTGTAGCCCGCCCATTTCGCCTGAGCCGAGGCAAAAAGAGCCGGGACACGATGCCTGTCCGGCACCCTGTCCCGGCGTTTCCGATGCCTCGATCAATGCGTCGCCGCGAAGGCTTTGCGTGCCTGGCGTTCGCTCCGGAAGCTGCGCCGCCCCATCAATCCATGCGCGTTCCCATCGCCATCGACGATGCTCACCGCGACGAACCAGCGGCCATCCAGCTGCCCGACGATCGCCACCCGATCGAGCTCGAAATCCTCTTCGTCGTTGTTCTCATACGCCCCGAGCCATCGCTCCGACACTCGCGCATCCCACAGGAAATCGCTTTCCTCGGCCTCTAGGAACCGCTGCGCCAGCGCCTCGCCAGCGCCCCGTCCGAACTCGATTTCGAGCCCAGCCACCAGCGTTGCCACCACGCGGTCCGATACGATGCCGACAGGTTGAAACATGGTCATGATCGCCTCCTTCGCTTGAAGTCCCCATCATCGAGGACAGACCTCCCGGGACGGGTGGCGGAGCGGCTGTCAGGGCCGCGGAGGCGCAGCCGGAGCGCCGCGCGAGCGGCGGCGGAGGAACCGATTTTGTTGCGCCGAAACGAACAAAAGCGCGTGCGAAGCACGCTCCATATCGCGGCAAAATTGGAGGGGCCGCCGGCCTTGTACAGCCGCTTCGCCGCCCGTCATGCTGGGCCTTGCCGAGACGAGCCCCTCCAACGTCTGCTGGTCGCAATGCCCTCGCGGTCGGCGCCCTTCAACGCTGCCGCATATGCTGAATCAACGGGGTGCGCGGACCGCGAACAGGGTGTCTGGTGGCTCGCCCGGCGCGCGCGATAGTGATGGATCGCTGGATTTCGCGCTGGTCCGAAGCGTGACGAACAATGGCGGTGGCAGCTGCTGCGCAGGGGATTGCGACGGACCTGGAGCCATGCCCGACACCTGCGCGAGATAGGCGCGCGTCTCGGCCGGCAGCGCACGGCCCGACGCGAGATATGCTGCATAGCGGCCGGGACCGGCATTATAGGCACCGAACAGCCCGGGATAACCGAAGCGGTCATACATCGCGCGCAGATAGGCGGTGCCCGCCAGGATATTGTCGCGCGGCTCATGCGGATTGTACCCGAGGCCGTGCGCCGCGCGCATCGCCGTCCAGGTCGCCGGCATCAGTTGCATCAGCCCCATCGCACCCGCCCGGCTCGTGATCGGCCGTCCGCCAAGCACGGTCATGCCGCCGCTTTCGGCGCGGATCACCCGCTCGATCCACGCCACCGGCACGCCGAACCGTGCGGACGCCTCGGCGATCTCGGCGCGCCAGCGCTGCACGAGATCGGCGCCTGATGAAGCGACTCTGGGCGGACCGGCCGCGGCGGGAGTCGCGACGAGCAGCGCGGCGGCGAGCGCGAACGTCCTTAGCGCAGCCACAGCGGGGTCGCCCTGCCGATGACATCCTGCCGCGATGTCGGCCCGAAATAGCGCCCGTCGAACGAATCCGGGGTCTCGGTCATGAGCAGGAAGACCATGCCTGGGGCCAGCCGGATGCAGCCTTGCCAGGCAGGCAGCGGGCGACCCGCCGCGTCGGCATTGCGGCGCACCGCAACCGTCGTGCCGTTCACCAGCACGATGCGATCCACCGCGCACACCATGTCGCCCGCGATGCCGGCGACGCGCTTCACCAGCGGCACGTTGCGGGGCAGATAATGGCGGCTCGCGGCCAGTTGCCGCGCTTCGGCCGGCGGCCAGGTGACCGCCATATCGCCGCGCTTGAGCGCCGCGCCGGGCGACACGGCGTAGAGGCCAATGGGCGCGCTGGCGCTCGCGTTCCAGACCAGCCGGGGCAGCGGCGGCAGCGCGATCGTGAGGCCGAGGCAGGCGATGCCGACGCCGAGCAGCGCGGCGCGACGGCGCAGCCGTAGGCGGCGTAGATGGGCCGCGCGCCGGACCTCGAACCAGGCGAACAGCGGCAGCGGGCGGTCCCGGAAAGGAGGCTCAACCATGGTCGCCTCCGCGTGCGCGCGCCGCCGACCAAGCCTCGATATCGTCGATATGGTAGCGCCAGGTACGGCCATGCAGGCGGCATTTCGGCCCCTTGCCGGTCTGGCGCAGGCGCTTGAGCGTCGAATAGGCGAGGCCGAGATGAAAGGCCGCCTGCTTGGCGGTGAGGAAGGGGCAGGTCTCGCGCGCGGCCTGTGCGCGTGTCGCGGTATCGTCCATCGGATCGGTCCATCTGCGTCGGCGCATCGTGCGCCGCTGATGAGCCCGGATTGGATCGATCCGGCCGTCTTCGGCAGGGTCGCAAATCGACCCATGCGATTCCGACCCCCTTTGGTTGGCATTGGTGTTGCGGGCCGACGGCAATGCCCCGCGCCCTTGCGGGGGCGCGGGGCGGTTCGCTCAGTCGGCAGGATTCCAGATGATCGCGAAGGCGTCATCGTCGTCCTGGCCCGCAGCGCGGCCGAGATTGGCGTAGAGCCGGCGCGGCCCGAATTCGGGGGCGGCGAGAGACAGCGACACATAGTCCTTGCCGCTCATTTCGCCGCGCCGGACCCATCCGGCCCCGACCTCGACGTCGGCCGCCGACACGCGATAGTCGGGCTGGGTGTCGCCGGACTTGCGGGTGTTGGGAATGATCTCGATGTCGGTGCGGATCGAGAGCGTCTTGAGCTGGCCCTTGAAGCCGTTTCCGTCGCGGGTGACATAACCGATGGCTGGCATTGTTCGTCTCCTGAAAAGTCGCCCCGAACCGTTTCCGGGCGATGGGCGGACCGGAGGGACGGTCACGGCAGGCCCGCGAACCGGCCAGCCGGAGCGGCAGCGGAGGACCGGAGCCGAAGACTTATTTGAAGCGCAGCGACCGCGAGGAGCCCGCCTTGGCGGGCGGGGAAATAAGCTGCGCGGCGATGGTTTCGCGGGACTGCGGCCGTCCCAGGTCATGCGCCCGAGGAGCCGGAAACGGTGCGGGGAGATGGCAGCGACAGCGACGACCATGCCGCCGGTGCATCCGGCGGGAGGGAACAGGCAAGGACAGTGCGGACGCCCCACCGCGCCATCGGATCGACGTCCAGGGCGCGCACGGCAATGCGGCCGATATTGCCGCCTGCGCGGCCGATGACGACAGGACAGGGTTCGGGTCTGGTGCGAAAGGCGATAGAAGCCAGCGCCATGTCGACCATTGTCCTCCGCCTGGCCGCGAGCTGCGCCGCGCTCCTGCTGATCGCCGCCGCGCCGCCCGACAAAGGGCGCGTCAGCCATGTGATCGACGGCGACACCTTCCGCCTGGAGAGCGGCGAACGCATCCGGATCGCCGGGATCGACGCGCCCGAGACACAGGCGGGAGAGGCCAGATGCAGGGCGGAAATCGTCCTCGGCCGGGCCGCGACCGTGCGTGCCCGGGCGCTGCTCGACGGCCGGACCGTCACGATCCTGCGGGTCGGGCGCAGCTACAATCGAACGGTCGCGCGGGTGATGCTGGCCGGTCGCGATGTCGGGTCCGAACTGGTGGCGACCGGCGCCGCGCGCTGGTGGCCGCGCTGGCAGCGAAAGCCCGACTGGTGCGGGCGCGCGCGCAGTTGAGACAGGAAATCGCCGCGCCTCGGCCCGCGTCAGCAGGCCGGGGCGCGGCCGATATTCAGGGCAGCAGCCGCAGCGGCGGCACGGCGAAATCGCCTGCCGCGAAGTGGGCGAGGATCGCCTCGTAGCTGCCGAGGCGTTCGGCGGTGCAGCGGCCGATCAGGAGATAGTCATCCTCGTCGGCGGCATAGGACTGCACCTCGCCCGCGCCGGTGAACACGGTGCGCTCGGCGTCCCACTGGCCGGAATAGCCGCCCGACCAGCGGGCGAACGACAGGCGATGTTCGACGCACCAGCTTTCGAGGCGCTCGAACCGACCCCAAGCCACTTCATGCGCCATGAGTTCGAGTGGCGCGCCCTCGCGAAACATCGCGAGCGTGAAGGTTTCGCCGTCCCATTCGGTGGACAGTCCCTCCGCCTGAACGAGTGCGGCGAGATCGGGCAGGAGGGATCGCGGCAGGGTGCCGCCGATGGTGATGCTGGCGGATACGCGGTCGGCCATGATGGTCTCCTTTCCCGCGTGGCCGACGCCGGACGGCGGAGGCCACGCGGCCGAAATTTCGGGGGTTGGAAAGATGCGGGCGACGGGGTTTCGTACCCTGCCGCCCGCACGGGATCAGGCGGCGAGCCGGTCGGCTCCGCTCTCATCGTCGGGGTCCGGCAGGGTCATCGCCGCGCCGGGCGCGCTCGGATCGGGTTCGTCGTCGCTCGGGCTGCGCCGCTCGATCTCACGCGCGGCCTGCGCCTTGGCATGGGCCGCGACGGTGCCGACACCGCCGCGCGCGGTATAGGCGGCGGGCGGGAACGTCATCCAGCGCGGCACCCAATTCTCGCGCCGGTCGCGCCCGCCCGTGCCGTCGAGATGATCGCGCACGATGCGTTTCAGGGTCTTGGTCTTTTCACCGGCATTGGCGCTGGCGACAGTTTCGCCCGCCACTTCGGCGACGATGCGGATCAGCACTTCGCGGTCGCGGATCAGCTCGAAAAAGGCGTCGTCGGCCTGCCAGCAGCGGGCCATATCGACGCCGATCTCCATGCCCACCGCTTCGACGGCGGCGCTGCCCGACGCCAG
Source organism: Sphingobium chlorophenolicum (assembly GCF_000722875.1). GTDB lineage: Bacteria > Pseudomonadota > Alphaproteobacteria > Sphingomonadales > Sphingomonadaceae > Sphingobium > Sphingobium chlorophenolicum. Next base: position 39,100 of record NZ_JFHR01000025.1, read on the forward strand.
CGTTTCGCCCATGACGATGACCAGCACGTCCATCACGACCGTGTCGGGCAGGTCGAGCAGGCGCTGGAAGATGCCGACGATGCCGTAGTCGTCGCCGTTTCCGCCGGTCACGGTCGGTTCCTCGGCGGAGAAGCCGAGAACCGCCAGCACGGCGCGGCGGCGCTCGTCGAAATCGGCCTCGGCCTTGCTGTTGTCGAGGCTGTCGCGCACCTCGTCGTTGCGGGTGGATTGCGGCTCGGCCTTGACGGTCCAGAGGTGCGAGCCGCCGATGGCATGGGCCACCATCAAGCGCAGCGCAATGGCCGGATGGCCGGTCAGCGCGGCGCGCACGGCGGCGTGGCGATGCAGGTCGACATAGGTTTGCATGGTCGATGTCACCTCGGGTCGGGCGGGCTTGTGGCCGGTTACGCCACCATTCTCCGAACTCTCGGCCTTGGCGAGGCGCGCCGCTTCCTTGCGGCTGACATAGCCCTCGTGGATCGTGACTTCGCCGCTTGCGCGCAGGTCGATATAGACGCGCCCGCCCTTGCGCTTGCCCGCCTTCTCATATTCCCATGTCGAGAAATGATCGGACGGCGGCACGATGATCGCGTCGGCCCAGCCCTGCTCGACATAGGCCGCGCGGCGCGCCTCGATCGCCTCGTTCTGCGCGGTCCAGAAGGCATCGGCGTCGGCGAAATAGCGGTCGTCGCCGAACAGGTCGGCGATGGTCGCAAGCCCGCTCGCCTCCACGTCGAACAGCGCATGTTTCACCGGAATCGACTGCCCGCCGAACAGCCACGCCTTCAATTGGTGGCCGGTCGGCACATAGCTGTCCTCATCCTCGGCCAACGCCAGCCATGCCTTTTGCTGGCTCTTGGAGGCGAGGGTCAGGTGACGCACCGTCGCGCGGTCGATCTGCTCCTTGCGGTAAAGATCGCGGATGCGCGGCAGCAGGTTGCCAAGCGCCAGCACGCGGCGGATGGTGAGGTCGGGCAGTCCGAAGGTGGCGGCGATATCCTCCACCTTGCGGCCCTCGCGGACGAGGCGGGTGAAGTTTTCCCACTGCGTCACCTCGTCGGGGTCGAGCCGCGCCATGTTCTCGATCATCGACGCCTCGATGGCGTCGGCGTCGTCGCCATCGTCAAGAATGGCGCAGGGCAGCATGGCCGCATCGGGGTCGGCGTCGCCGCCCGCGCGCCGTTCGTCGGCGACGATCCTTGCGGCATGGAAGCGACGGCTTCCGGCGACGATCTCATAGCCATCAGGCGCGCAGTTCGGGCGGACGATGACCGGCTGGATGACGCCACGGCTGCGCACGGTCGGCAGGATGTCGGACACGTCCGGGGCCTTTTTGCCGTAGCGCATGTTGGCCTTGCTCACGACCAGCTTGTCGAGCGGGATAAAATCGAGTTTCATCGGTCTACTCCTTGTGAGTGCCGGTCCGTCGATCTTTCCGGGTGGGCGGACCGGCTTACAAAGCGGCGAAAACGCGCCGCGCGTCATCCGCCAGAAGGCGGAAGATCGGAGCCTTCGCCGCCTTCGCGGGCGGCACGGTGGAGAAGGGTTTCGGCACAGAGGATCGAACCGGCGCGGCGCGCGGTGTCGGCCCAGACCGACAGGCTGATGCTCGTCGAAAAGCCGATGTCACGCTCGATGCCGAGGCCGAACGACAGGCGGATGCTCGCCAGTTCGGACAGGCTGAAACAGCCAAGCTCGGGACAGCCGAACCCAAGGTCGGCCAGCCCGAACAGGGTGTCGCCATCGTCGTAGAGTTCGGTCGCAAGCCATGTCGCCGCGCCCAGCGGGTTGAAGAATTTGACGACCGGCGCGGGATCATGATCGCCCTCGGCGGAGCGGTCGGCATTCACGCGCAGCGTGGCGTGAAGCTCGGAGGTGAGCAAGATCATGCCGCCCTCCGTTCGCCGGTGTTGCTTTGGGCTGCCTCGGCTTGGGCTACGGCGTGTCGCGCCAACAGCCAGTCGGCGGCCTTGCTGGCGGCACTGGCGGCGCGGAAGATCGCGCGGTTATCCTCGCGCAGCACGTCCAGCCAACTTCCAAGGTAATCGGCGTGGCGGACGGTCGGGACGATGCCGAGGGCCGCGCAGAGAAAGGCCGAACCCATTTCGGCAATCAGTTCCTCGCGGGCATAATCCTTCGATCCAAAGCTGTTGACGAGGTTTCGGTTCAGCCGCGACTTGTGGCCGCTGCCGTGACAAAGTTCGTGCAGGCAGGTCCGGTAATAGTTGATCTGCTCGAAGAAGGCCGGTTGCGGCGGCACCTGCACATAATCCTGCGCGGGCACATAAAAGGCGCGGTTGCCGCCGACGCGGAATTCGATGCCGCTTGCCGCGATCACCTGCTCGGCGACGGGCACGATCTGGCGTTCGGGCAGCGGCGCGGGTTCGGGCGCGAGGCCGGGGCGCAGCCCTTCGCACTGCGCGACGTTGAACACGGTGAAGCGCTTCAAGAAGGGGATGGTGCGGGCCTCGCCGCCCTCGTCGCGGGCGCGGGCCTTCTCGGCTTCGGGGGTGAAGCGGTCGGCATAGACGACGGTGGTGCCGCGCTCGCCCTTGCGGACGCAGCCGCCCGCCTCAAGCGCCTGCTTGAAGGTCAGCCAAGCCTGCGACTGAAAGCCCTGCTCGATCACCGCGCCCCACAGGATCAGCACATTGACCCCCGAATAGCGGCGCGCCGTGAGCGCGTTGCGCGGCAGGCCGGGGCTGACCGCGCTGCCATCGCCATCGGGACGGCCCCAAGGCTGAACCCACGGAAAGCGGCCCGCCTCAAGCTCGCCGATAATCCGTGCCGTCACCTCGTCATAAAGGTTCGTGCGGGCGGCTTCGGCTTCTGTCCGGGCCTTGGCCGGGTTTGGCGTTCCGGCGCTGGACGCCGAGGATTTCCGGCCCTTGCCGCGCGCGCGGACGGTTGGGGAGACACGCATCGTTCACCTCCTGCACCGCCCCAAAAACCACCATGGCCTCCCCGGAAAGCGGGGGTGGGCGGCAGGATGCGAACCGGAGAGGCCTGCTTGAGCGGCGCCGGCACCCGAAGGGCCGCAACGGAAGTGAAGGAGCCGGGCGCAGCCCGGCTTGCCGGGGACGCGAGCGGGCCTAGCAGGGAGCGCCGCCCACTCCCGCGCCACCGGGAGAGGCCCACAGACAGCGCCGCCGCGCGTCAAGCGCGGCGACCGCAATTCGCTTCGCATCAACGAAGTGACCGCGAAGTCCTCATTATGATGATGACTTGACGGTCGCTCGAACTATCGTGGTCGATTGGCGGCGTTTTGGGGGGACGGAAATGTCGAAGCGGCACGTATTCGAGGAACTGCTCAATACCGAGTTCCGATGGCCCACCGCAGGGGATATGCCGTTCGTCGAGGCGACCAAGCAGGCCGACAATGCCGTCATCGCGGAAGACGATTTCACCCGCCTCGTCCTGATGACGGAGGGATATAAGAGCGCCGCGGACCTGGCGGTCGCCCATGCCGCAAGCAACCGGTTCGATCGCGACCTGCTCGTGTTCCCGATCCTTTTCAATTACCGGCAGTTCATCGAGCTCTCGCTCAAATATCATCTCGCGACCCATGGCCGTGCGGTCGGTATCGACGCGAATTGGAAGACGCACGATCTTGCCGTCCTGTGGACGAGCTTCCGGGAGATGCTCGAGCGGTACGGGACGACGGACCCGGACGAAGCCGATCCGGTCGTGGAATCGGTCGTGCTCGAATTCGCCAAGATCGACCCCGGATCCTATTCCAACCGCTATCCGGTCGATCGCCAAGGCAATGCGTTGCCGATTGCCTACGGCGCCATGCACCTGGAGAATCTGGCGGATGTGATGAAGGCCGTTGCCGGCTATTTCACCGGCTGCGACGGCTATCTGAGCGACATGCGCTGATGCCGGAAAGAACGGAGCCTTCCTTCCGCTTGATCAGCCGGGACTGGGACGCCGAGATCCTCGCCGCCCGTCGCGCCGCAGCCGGTTCGCTGCGGATCATCTGCCCCTTCATCAAGAAGAACGCCCTATCGCGCCTGCTGGGTGGAGCCGTTGGTGACATCGAGATCATCACCCGCTTCGATCTGAACTGCTTCAACCAGGGCGTATCCGATCTGGCCGCGCTGAGGCTGGCGGTCGAGGCTGGCGGCCGGGTCCGTGGCATCAAGCATCTTCACTCCAAGCTCTATCTGTTCGGCGACCGCAGCGCGATCGCCACGAGCGCGAACGTCACGGATGCCGCTTTCCGACGAAATCACGAATTCGGCTTTCTCGCGTATGATCCCGAAGTCGTCGCTTCGTGCGGAACCTATTTCCGTGATCTATGGAAGCGTGCCGGAGCCGATCTCTCGCTTGCGCAGCTCACCCGTTGGGAAAAGCAGCTGACGGCCCATCAACGGAAGGGCTGTGGTCCTGCCGGTGGCAGCGAGCTTCCCGACTATGGGGCTGACGTCGATGTCGGAAGTCCCTTCCTCCCGCTGTCCACCGCCGCCGATCCGGACAACCAGGCTTTCGTCAAATTCTTCGGAACAGCGGCCAATCGCGCCGGACGCGATCTTTCGATCGCTAACATGATTGCCGAGAACGGCTGTAACTGGGCCTGCACATATCCGGAATCGAAGCCGCCGCGGCAGGTGGAGGACGCAGACGTGATCTACATGGCGCGCATGGTCGCCGACGATATGCTGATCTTCGGCAAGGCGATCGGGCGCCGTCATCGTGACGACGAGGACATGGCGTCGAAGGCCGAGATCAAGGCGCGACCCTGGAAGGCAGACTGGCCGCGTTATGTCCGGGTCCATGACGGGCGCTTCATCGACGGCGCGCTCGATTGCGGCATCTCCTTCCACGAAATGATGCGAGCGCTGGGACCGGACAGCTTCGCATCGACGCAGCGCAACCTGCGTGACGGCAGCGGCAACACCAATCCGTTCGAGTCCTACAATCGCAAGGCGCACATGATGCTGACCGCGCGGTCTCGCGCCTGGATTGACGAGCGGCTGGAAGCGGCGCTGCTGTTGCACGGCGAAGTCGATCTTCGGCCTTCGCGATTCCGGCCGCCCCGCGCGTGAGTTTGAAGCGCAGCTCGCCATGCTCTTTGCGCCAGCGATCGTTACCGCCAGGCCGAGACCCGGCGGGCGCCAAACTCCACTCCTCAATGCGTGACGGCCACCGATCCGTCTAGGTGGCCCACGACTTCAATGTCGGAAGACTATCGACGACCGATCGGCCGGTCAGGACTTTCGTCGCATCAGCTGCCGGTATCCACCGCGCGCCATGTCACGCGCCTCGCGCACCAGTCGCCGAACGCGCGAGCGCAGCGAATCCGAGGCACCGCTCCATTCGTGCGCCGTGCGTTCCTCGCCGAATAGCATCGCGCCGATCTCCCGCTGGCTCGCACCTTCCCCGAGCGCGTCGTGCACGCGCAGCAGCTCGATCCCACGGTCGATCCGAGAGTCGCGGGGAAACAGCGATCGCGCGAACCGGCGATGCCGGCACAGGTCGAGCAGGCGGCGAAGCGGTAGCAGCCGGGTTTCGGCCAAGGCCAGTCCGCGCAGCCGATAATGGAGCAGGACGGCGTCCTGCCCGGCCAGGCGTCCCTCCTCGATGTCGAGCCGGATGTGATGCCAGCCGTCGGACAGCACCGCATGCTCGTACCCAGCGGGATCGATGGCGATCGCCAGCCAGGGTGCGATTCCCGCGATATGGATGCTGTCGGGATCGGCCGGATCGGCGGGCAAGGCGACGACACCGATCGTCCCGGGGTCGAGATCGGCATGCCAGATGATCCGCGCCTCCGGGGCCGGGAGGCCGGGATGTTCCGCGAAAGTGCAGCCCCCAGGGCACGGGGGCGCCGGCGCTGCGGGTCGCGGTGCTGGCGCGTGTGTACCAGCCGACATAGCCGGGATCGCGGCGCAGCCATTCCCACATCAGCCCCGCGCGATCGATGCCGCGCAAGGCAGCATAGGGCGCCGGGTCGCGCCAGCCGGACCCCGGGCCGGGGGATCCTTGCCCATTCACGCGCGGTCCCATCTCCGGCGAGTCGTTGCACCCCCGGCATCCCCGGCGCAACGATCCGGCGCATCGCCGTCGCCGCTCGCCGAAAGGCAGGTTTTGTGTTGCAACGCATCATGATACGTCAGTTTCATGACATTGCTCGCCGGGTGACGGCTTGAGGAACCGCCGCCCGGCCCAAGGGACCGGGAAAGGGCGACCCGGGGATTTTCGGTGGCTTGAGGCACCGCCCGGGGCCGCGACGCTGCCCTATGGGCATGCACAACATGGCGACGCAGTTCATGCGCGTCGTCGAGGCCGTGGCGAATGCAGACGATCTCGCCGCCGCGATGACGGCGGTGACGGAGCAGCTCGGCTTCCAGTATTTCGCGCTGACGCACCATGTCGACATCATCGCGGCGAGTGGCAGCGCCATTCGCCTCCACAATTATCCGGCGCGCTGGGCCGACTATTATGATCGCAATGCGCTCGGCGTCTCCGATCCCGTCCACCGCGCCAGCCATATGACCAGCGTCGGCTTTCCCTGGTCGCGGATGTCCGACCTGATCCCGATGACCCGCGAGGACCACCGCGTGCTGGCGATGGGCCGCGACCAGGGCATCGGCGACGGATTCACCGTGCCGGCGCATGTACCCGGGGAGGCGCGCGGCTCCTGTTCGTTCGCCAACGAGGCGGGCCGGCCGATGCCGAACGAGATGCTGCCGCTGGCGCAACTCGCGGGGATGTTCGCCTTCGAGGGCGCGCGGCGGCTCTGGGCGATGCGCGGAGGCCTTCAGATGCCGCCGCGGCCGGTCCTCACCGACCGCCAGCGCGACTGCGTGCTCTGGGTCGCGCGTGGCAAGAGCGACTGGGAGATCAGCCTCATCCTGGGCGTCGGCGAGGAGACGGTCGCCCGTCATATCAAGCAGGCCTGCGAGCGCTACGGCGTGAACAAGCGGACATATCTGGTGATCCTGACGCTCTTCGACGGAACGCTGACCTTCTCGGATATCTTTCGTCGCCGATATTACCCTTTTCCGGAATAGCGGGCTGACCCGCAGCAGGGTGACCCTTGGCCGATCACGGTCAAGGAGGCAGTCCCATGCTGCATGTTGTTCAATCCGCCGCGCGCCCGGAATCGGACGCGGTTCTTCGCGCAATGTTCGAGGCGCGCAAATCCGTCTTTGTCGACCTGCTCAAATGGGACGTTCCCGTCCTCGACGGCCGCTATGAGGTCGACCAGTTCGACGATGTCCACGCCGCCTATCTGATCCTCGCCGAGCCGGACGGCGCCCATCTCGGATCCGCTCGGCTGTTGCCGACGATGCGGCCGCATATCCTCGACAGCTTCTATGCAGAACTGTGCGAGGAGGCTCCGCCGCAAAGCCCCGACACTTTCGAGATCACCCGCTTCTGCCTCGATCGTCGGCTGAGCGCGCGTGAGCGCCGCCAGGTGCGCGACACGCTGGTGACCGCACTGGCCGACCATGCACTGGCGACGGGCATCACTGCCTATAGCGCGATCGCGGAGATGGGCTGGTGCCAGCAGATCCTCGCCTTTGGCTGGCGCTGCATGCCGCTCGGCCTTCCCAAGGTCATCGACGGCACGATGCTCGCGGCGCTTCGCATCGAGATCACGCCGGAGACCCCGGCGCTGCTCGCTGCCGGACGCATCACCGCGTCGGCCTTGCGCATCGACCAGCGCGTCGCGGCCTGATGGAGCGGGAGAAGCACGATGACCGATACCCTCGATCTTTCTGGCGACCTCGCCGGCGCGGTCGCGCGCCGCACTGCCGAGCTCGCCGCACAGGGCTATTGCATCGTCGACGATGCGCTGCCGCCTGCCATCGTCCGGGCGCTCGACGACGACCTCGCCGATCAGTTCACGCGCACGCCGTTCGGGCAAGGTGGATTCTACGGCACGACGACCAAGCGGTTCGGCCGGCTGCTCGTCCGATCGCGCCACGCCGCGGCTCTGGTCCAACATCGCCTCGTCCTTGGCATCGTCGAGGCGGTGCTGTCGCCCTGGTGCGACCATATCCAGCTCAACACGACGCAGGCGATCGCGGTCCATCCCGGCGCGCCCGCCCAGCTGCCGCACCGCGACCAGGACATGTGGCGCGGGCCGGTCGGCGAGATCGAATATCTCGTCAACGTGATGTGGCCGCTTACGCCCTTCACCCGCGACAATGGCGCGACGCTCGTATGGCCGCGCAGCCACGGTGCAAGGGCGCTCGACGCCGAACCCGAAGAACTGCCGTTCGCGGCCGGGATGGCGCCGGGCGCGGCGCTGGTCTTCCTCGGCTCGACCCTGCATGGCGCCGGCGCCAACCGCACCGGGGCCGTGCGGCGCGGGCTGGTCGTCGGCTATTCGCTCGGCTGGCTCAAACCCTACGAGAACCAGTGGCTCGCCTATCCGCCGACGGTCGCGCGACATTTCCCACCGGAGCTGGCGGCGCTGGTCGGCTATCGCCAGCACCGTCCCAATCTCGGCAACTATGAAGGCCAGTGCCCCTCGGTCCTGCTCGGCGACGATGCCGATCGGCCACTGGGCGCGATCGACGCGCTCCGCCCCGACCAGCAGGCCATGGTCGATGCCCATCTGGAAGCGCGGCGAGCCGCCTCATGAACTCGGGGGCGACCGCCGAACGCGTCCATGAGGTGCTGAAGCGCCGGATCATGGGCCGCGAATTCCGGCCGGGCGACCGGCTCGACCCGGCGGTGCTGGCCGCGCCGCTGGCGTCGAGCGTGACGCCGGTCCGCGACGCGCTCCACCTGCTGACCGGGGAAGGCCTGGTCGAGACCCGCACGAGCGGCGGTTTCCACGTCCCCGCCCTCGACGAGCCGGGGCTGAAGGATCTTTACGGCTGGTTCGCCGAACTGCTCGGGCTAGCCATCCGCGCCTGGCCACGCCCAGCCGCGATCGCCATGCCAGCGACCGACGCGGAGGATCGCCCGATCGCCGATCGCGCGGATCAGATTTTTCTCGCGATTGCCCGACGGTCGGCAAATGGCGAGCATGCCCGCGCCGTCGATCAGTTGAACGCACGACTGCATGCCGCCCGTACCGTCGAACCCCATGTGCTCGACAAGGCCGAAGAGGAGCTGGCTGCCGTGACGTCGGCTGCGGCGGCTGGGGAGCGCGATACACTCCGACGCCTCAGCGCATCCTATCATCGCCGCCGGCGCCGTGCCGCCGCCGACATTGTGCGAGCGGTCTACCGGGACTGATCGGGTGAACGCCCGCCGCAGTCTGCCGCCGCAGAGCGGCATTATGGTCCATATATGGCTGAAACCGGCATGATCGCTTCCGAACGCAGAGAATGCCGGTGGCCAATCAGAGCTGCGTTGGGGATCCACCATCCTGAAGCTCGATTTTCTATGTGGCCAGAGCCTGCAGCAGCATCGGTAGCGGCGCAGCATTTCGGCCTGAAGTGGCGTAGCTGTCGGCTCATGCTCGTCGCATTCGGCCAAGGCTTTCGCGATCGTCCCCCACTTGCACTCGCCTTCAAAAAGAAGGCGCTCGCGAACATGCGTGCGCACGGATTCTTGCAGTTCGGGCGGAAGCAAGGCCGGGCTTTCCGCGTAGATGATCCGTGCGCCAAGCAGCGCGAAACGGCTTTCCGTGAATTGTGACAGCAAGAGATGGCGGTCCGGCCAGGGCGCGGCATGAAACCGGTCCATGAGCCGTTCGTCAGGCGTCGATGCAAAAGCGCCATAGATCATCTGCTCGACATGCTCGGGCTCGTCATACTGGATCTTCGAGCTTTCGTAGGCATCGAGGAGGCGCGCGAGGAAGGAGGTGTCGGCGAGCACGGCAGCCGCTCGACGCGCGATTTCCGCTTCGGACAGGCCACCGAGCGACCAGGCCGGTGCGTCGTCGATCGATCGCAACGTTGGCGCCGCGTTGATCTTGACCTTGCGAAGAGGCTTGGGCTTGCCCGTGATGCAAGCCATCAAGGCATGATCGGGCATCGCGGCGAATGCCACCGGATCATGGCTCAAGTCGAAGCACAGGTGCTTGGTCGATTGCTCGCGATCGACACCGACGCAGATTATGGGAAAATGTTTCTGCCCGCCAAAGCTGTAGAGTTCACTCAGCAGGACAGGATCGCCGTCCAGGAGAAAGGCTTCGGTCGCCGCCTTTTGCGAGAAGCGAATGAAGTTGGACCATTCGGCCGACGCGCTGTCGGCGATAATCCGGCACAAGTGGATGACGGCCTCGACGTCGGCCATCGCATCATGGGCATTGCTGTGATCAAAGCCGTTGGCCGGAGCGAGCTGGTCGAGCTTGAAGTTTGGCCTGCCGTTGGCCTTCGATGGAATGACCAGGCAGTCAGGCTCGAACTGGGCGACCGTCTTGACGAGCATCATCGCGTCCGCGCGCGCGTTCCCCTCGCGCTGCGTCAGATAGGGATTGTGCAGGGTCTGATATTGCGCCTGCCGCAGCAATTCCTCGTCAAATGCCAGGCTGTTGTAGCCGACAAAAATCGCGGGCGACCATTCGAGCATTTTGGCGCGAATGGCCCTGACCATCGCATAGTGGGTCGGCAGGCTGGGATCGGTCGCCTGCTCGATGGAAACGCCGGTTACGAGCATCGCGCCCGGCGACATGATCACATGCGGCAACAAGCGGCAGCGGATCTCGAACCGGTCAATCTCTTCGAGATTTTCGTCCGTCTTTATCGCGGCAAATTGCAGAATCTGGTCGAAGCGCGTGTCGGTTCCGGTGGTCTCGGTATCATAGAAGATGAATGCCACCGGAGCCCCCCGCTCGCTCAGCTCAAGGCGAGCAACCTGAATTGCAGTGCCGACAGGCTTACCTTGAAGCGCTTGGCAAGCATCTGCAACTGTTCAACATCATCCAAATCGAACCCAGTTGTATCGATAAGCGGGGCGAGCAGCATTGTTGGCATCAGCAGTTCCGAGGCAAATGTATTTGCCTCGATTTCCATGCGATTTGTTCCCTGCGATGCCTCTGTATCGCGGAGCAGGATCGCGAAACCCTTGTCGACATGCGCGGTGCCGTTAATTTCCTGCTGATGAAGGACATGATGGCCAAGCTCATGCGCCATCGTGAAGCGTTGCCGGTTGGGATGGTGCAGCGCATTGACGCCAACTATGCCTACGCCGTCCTTGATCAGCGCCATGCCGGACAGTTCCTGGTCGAGCGGCGAAAATTGAACCCGTATCCCGCGTTTCTTGATGATCTTTTCCACGGGGACGGGAATCGATACGTCACCATATTCAGCCAGGATACGGCGTGCTTCTTCGCGGGCGTGTTGCTTGAAGGTTGTCATCGCGGAGCGTCGACCTTTTCAGGGCCCAGGGCGCTGCGGACCAATCTCTCCAGGTCCGACAATTGCACTTCGGAGAAGCCATCTGGATCGATGTTCAGCATGGAAACCGATGCCGGAGTGTCGGGTTTGGGCAGCGTGGCCGGCACCAGGTCCGTGATCGACTTGAGGGCGAGCACGCGCGCGATTGCGTAGACCTGGTGCAACAGCACCTTCTGGCGGCCTCGCTCGACGTTGGCGATCGACGCGCGCGACACGCCAATCCGGTCGGCAATCTCCTGCTGGGTGAGGCCCAGCGACGTGCGCCGGGCCGCCATTGCCCGCCCGAGCTGCGCGTAGATTGCCATGTCCTCCATGGGAAGCGGTGTGACAGGCTATCCTTCGCCCGTCAATGTCACAAACAATTGTTTGTGATAAGCACATCATAAAGTTGGCATGGTTGACATGCGCGAAAGGATTCGGGATATGGGTGGCACGGCACGCGGTTGATCGAGTCGCAGGCGAAAGGATTGGAAATGCAGTTGGAAGGTGCAGTGATCCGGGAGCAGGGCGTGACCTTTGCGGTCGTCGTGGTGAAGCGCCACGTGACCAGCAATCGCAGCGAAGCCTCGCGAGCGATCCAAGGCTTTGGGCGCTACTTTCCGGGAATGCCGATTGTCCTCATGTCCGAGGATGCCAGCGGGCAGGCCACCTATTTCGGTCGGCCCGACATCTCGAAGTTTCTCGCCGGCGTGCCACGGCACGCCATCCCCTGGAAGCGCTACACCTTCAACTGATCCGATAGGAGATTTTATGGCCAAGAATACGGGCAACAATTTTCGTCGCGGGGCGGTGACCGGCCGTACCCAATTCCAGCGCCCTGACGGCAATTACCAGAAGCGCGACGAACGCACGGGGCATTTCATGACCGTCAAGGACGACGGCAAGCCCTTCAAGGGCGTGGCGAAGGAGCCGGATGGCCGGGATGGCCCGAATTCCTGATCTCCATCATTTCATTTAGAAGGAATTTCCGAATGGCAGACGTAAGGGTTACCTGCATCAACAAGCAGCCGCGCAACGATCCGCACGAGGGCATCACCCACCTGGGCGGTGCGACCTGGCGCTGGACGCGCCAGGAGGTCATCAATTCCATCGAAGCCAAGACCAACACGTTCTTCACGCTCGTTGGCGGAAATCGCGCAGAGGTCGGCGTGGTGAACGGCGCGAACGGCAAGTACCTGCGCACCTATGCGGATGGAAAGTGGAACGACAATCTCCTGGCGCTCCCGGAATGTTCGAACGCATAGTTGCTGAGGTCGGGAGGTCGCATGGACTGGCTATGGACATGGGGCGGTGCCTGTTTCGGCTATCGCGATGACGACGATCTTTGGACCTATGACGGGCGCCATGTCGGCCGCTTCCATGGCGATGAGATCTATGGGCGCGATGGCCGCTATCTTGGCGAACTGAGAAACCAGAACCGGCTGATAACGCATCGTTCAAAGTCGGGATGGCGGAAGCCGGGTTTCGGTGCTTTCGGGTGTCGCGGCTCTTATGCGCGCTATGCCAGCTATGCGGGCTACGCAATGTACGCTGGATATGAAGACTTCCCCGCGCCGGAGACCTTCCGCTAGATCGCAAACAGGCGTGCGCGCGAGTGATGGATCAAAGAGCATGATTGAAATCGAAGGAAATTTGTTTGTCGGCGGCGAACTCGATGAGCAACAGGTGCGCGGCCAGCCGGGCTGGTTTTTCATTCATGCTTGCAAGGAACCCTATCACCGGCAGGCGTTGGGCTATGCGGGGCGAGCCGCCTCCAAGGATCATCCCGAATATCTGATTGCCCGACGCGAGGGGCGCTTGATCCTGAATTTGGTGGACGCTGCCGACGTCAACTACATTCCTGCCGACATCGTGGATGCAGCACTTCTCGCAATTCATGAGAATATCGGCGGCCATCGAATCCTGCTCCATTGCAATCAAGGGCAATCCCGATCCCCGACGATAGGCCTGCTCTACCTGCTTAAATTCACCGACCGGCTGAGGAGCTTGGACAGGGACGCCGCGATCGATGCATTCAGGTCGATCTATCCTCCTTACAATCCGGCGCGAGGCATGGCCGAATATGCGCGGATCAATTGGGATCGATATTGCCCAGGTGCCTGAACTGGCATTTGCGATAACGGCCTGCCAGCACCCGCTCCAATCGTATCGCCTGGACAAGATTCACTCTGGTTGCTTGCCGAGCGGCCGGCGGGAACGATCGGCGCGTGACCGACCGTTCTCGGCAACAGGTGGATATCCGCCCCCCAAACAAAGTCTGTATAGAATCCGTATAAAGTTCGGATAGCCGGGCGCGCTCCATAGAGTGGGCTTGCTGCATTTTCGCAGCATGTCAGAGGAGTGCACCATCATGGAACGCAACGACGAACGGCATGACGACCTGATCGACCTCGGCGCCGCCAGCACCGAGACCCAGGGCCGGCCCGGGCTTCAGCTCGAGTTCGGCGTGATCGCCCAGCCCATCGGCATCGAGGCCGAGTGATCCATCGGCGCGGGCGCGCCGCGCAGGCGGCGCGTCCGCTCCATTCGCCATGCAGCAGCGATACCGGATCACAGATGGAATCGGCTTCTGCCGGTTCGAGGGGCGCACGATCGTCCTCGACATCGCAGCCGACCGCTATTGGCAACTCGGCGAGGATGCAGGCCGCGCCCTGGAGGCCGTACGTACCGGCACGACGGGCGGCATCGACGAAGGGGCGTTGGAGCGGCTGGTGACGCTCGGCTTTGTCGTCCCAACCAGCGAGGAGCCGGCAGCCATGGCGGGAAGCCTTGCCGCATCAATGGGCGACGCCCTGTCGCGGCCATCAAGAAGCGCGCTGGAGCAGGCCAGCCGGACGGGCGCCGGCTGGACGACGGCCTGCGAGGTCGCCGTACTCGCGATCGCGGCCCGCGTGGCACTGCGCAGGCTCGCATTGAAGACCATCCTGGACCGGCTGGCAGTCCGGCGCAGACGGAAGGCACCGGCTCTTCCCGCCACCAATCTCGAAATGCTCGCGCGGTGCTTTTGGCAGTACCGGCGCCTGGTTCCCTTGCGGCCGCTATGCCTGCCGGATTCGATCGCGTTCCTCTGGTTCGCCATGCGCCGCGGCCATGCCCCGCGACTGGTGTTCGGCGTGGAGGCCTTCCCGTTCACCGCGCATTGCTGGGTGCAGGATGGCGACGTCGTCCTGACCGACGCGCTCGACCACGCCGGCCGCTTCACGCCGATCATGGTGCTGTGACAGGCGATAGCTACCTGGCGATCGTCGCGCCCGCAGCCGATCCAGGAGAGGAACGGCGGATGGCGGAGCGCGCGGCGGAAAGACTTTCGCTGATCCCTGCGTTCCAATGCGACGGCCTAGTCGTTCTCGTCGATACCGCGACGCGCCATCGCCGGTTCGGCGAAGCGGGTATCGCGATCGGCTCGACCATGGCCCGAAGTGGCGATGCCGACATTGCGGGCGGGGCCGATCAATGGGACGCATGCCGGTTCGCGGGCGCCTTCTGGGGCGATCATGTCGCCTTCTTCCGGCAGCACGGCAGCGGCGAGATCTCGGTCATTCGCGCGGCATCGGGTCGCCTTGCGGCATTCCGGATGACGGTCGGCGAAATTACGCTGGTCGCGTCGGAACCTGCCTTGCTGCTCGCGCTGACTGGCGCCGAGCCGCGTATCGACTGGCGCTTCGTCGCGCATCATCTTGCCTTCCCGCACCTGCGCTGCGGCGCGACCGGCCTCGCCGGCATCGACGAACTGTTCGCGGGCGACCGCACGATATTCGCCGGAACGGGCATGCGGCGTGAAGCGATCTGGAGTCCCTGGGACTTCGCGGCGGACGAGCGGCAGGTCGCGGACCTGGACGAAGCGCAGCATATGCTGCGAACCTCCGTCAACGAAGCGACCGCGGCGTTGGTGCGACCCTATCGCTCGGTCCTGCTGGAGCTGTCGGGCGGGCTGGATTCGTCGGTTCTCGCGGCGGCGCTCGCGGCCTGCGCCGCGCCTGCCACCGCGCTCAACCTCGTCACGACGCGCGCCGAAGGCGACGAGCGGGACTATGCACGCGCCACCGCGGCGGCCACGGGCCTCGTACTTGCCGAACACAATGTCGAGGCCGATGTCGACCTGACCCGCCCGGTGGCGTGCCGGTCGGCGCGGCCCGGCATTCCGCAGATCCTGGCGCCTGCCGACCGCCTGCTGGGCGACGCGGCGCGGGCGGACGGGGTGGAAGCCTTTGTCAGCGGGACCGGCGGCGACTGTGTGTTCTGCGCGCCGGGGTCGGCCGCGCCGGCCGCCGACGCGCTGCGCCTGTTCGGTCCCGGCCGCCGCTTCCTGCGCGCGGTACGTCACATTGCCGAAGTCCATGACACGAGCCTGTGGATCGCCGGCTCGATGGCGTGGCGACAGGCGCACCGGCCGCCGATCCACCGCGTCTGGCCGGGATCTGACGCCTTTCTCGCAAGGGACGTGCTGCCGCGCGAGCCCGATTTCCATCCCTGGCTGGTCGAGCCCGAAGACGCGCTGCCCGGAAGGCGCAGCCATGTGCGCGCGGTCGTTGCGGCCTTCGCCCATCTCGACGGCTATGCGCGGCACGCCGTCGCCCCATCGCTTTTTCCGCTGCTGAGCCAGCCGGTGATGGAGAGCTGCTTCAGGATTCCGACCTGGATGTGGATCGACGGCGGACGCGACCGGGCAATCGCGCGCCAGGCGTTCAGCGACGTGCTGCCGGCGAAAGTGATCGATCGCCGGTCGAAGGGCGGCATGGACGCCTATTGCCTGCGGAACTTCGAGGCCAACCGCGCGCGATTGGAGCCCTATCTGCTCGAGGGGCATCTTGCCGGGGCCGGCCTGCTCGACCGGCCTGCCGTCGCCGCCTATCTCCGCCAGCCGGTGGGATCGCGTGATCCGCGCTTCTATCGCCTGTTGCCGATTATCGATGCCGAGGCCTGGGCGCGCGGCTGGCTCGGCCCGGAGCTTGGGCCGGCCGGAGGTCCATAGGCCTGCCAGCGGCGGTACTGCGCCGCCTTGGCAGGATCGGGGTCGATCCAGCCCTGCAGCCAGTAGCGGAACCAGTCGAGGTTGCGCGCATTTGCCGCGAGCTGGTGGCGCGGCTGCCATTTGACATGCACCTCGTCGGGAAAGGCCCAGAGTTCGACCGGCTTGCCTGCCCGCTGGAGCCGCGCCAGCAGTTCGACATTGGGCCGATATTCCTGCTCGGGCAGCTGCATCAGGAGCGGCGCCTGGATCCGGTCGGCATTGAAGGCAGGCGACAGTTCGCGCCAGTCGCGACGGTCCTGGTCGGGATCGTCGATGCCCCAGCCCGATTTCAGCACTTCGGGGACTTCCCGACCCTTGACCGCGTTGAACCAGTAGTAGGTCGGGGTCAGCAGCACGTTCGCGATCGAGGTCGCCGCCAGCAGGCGGGAGTGCATCGCGATCCAGATCGTCGACTCGCCGCCAAAGCTGACCCCGCCCATGCCGACCTTCGTCCGGTCGATGATGCCGTCGTGGGCCAGCCGGTCGATCACTGCCGCGATGCCGGATTGGGCGATGCGGTAAGCGCCGACCTGGTCGCCGACCCCATCGGACGCGGGATAGCGGTTGATGCAGAGCGCGGCGATGCCGTGCCGGGCGAGTTCGCGCAGGGGGAATTCGTCGCCGAGGCCGCCGCGCAGATAGCCGCCGCACGAATAATAGGTGACGAACAGCGGTACCGGCCCCGTCACCCCATCCGGTCGCAGGAGCTGGCCGGTGAAGCGTCGGCCCGCACGATCCACCCAGCTGAAGGGACGGAATTTCGGCGCGGTATCGGCAAGCGCCGGGTTCGGATCGGCCAGCAGGCGGAGCTTGCCTGTATCAAGGTCTATCGCGACGAGGTGCGGCGGCACGTCTGCAGCCGCCGCAACGCACACTATGGTTCGGGTTCCGATGGCGCAGCCCTGCGTCTGGTCGCGACCACCGCCCAGCAGGCCTTGTCCGGTCGCGAGCGTGTCGACGGCGCCCGACTCCACGGTCCAGCGATGGAGGCTGGAGTTGCCACCGCCGTCACTCGTCTCGAACACCAGTGCATCGGCCTCCCGTTGCCACGTCACCGACCGGATGCGCTGCCCGGTGCAGGCTGCCGCGCCGCACGGGATCGCGCCCTGGACTCCCGAGCCCTGGACTCCCGAGCCCTTGGCGACCAGCAATTCATGGCGGGCGCCCGAGGAGAGGACATAGGCCGTGCCGCGCCCGTCGCCCGAGGCAACGCGCGCGACGAGGAACCGCCCATCCAGCTTGTCGAACGCCTGGGGCGCCGGCGCGAGCCGCGCCGCCTCCGCCGCCGTCGCATCGCGGGCCAGCCCCGAGGCGATGTCCACCGTCCGCACATGGGGCGCCTGGTCGGCCAGCAGCCCGGCATGGCCGAACCAGAAGCCCCCGAGCCGCTCGGTTGCCTGGCGTCCATCGATCCGGCCGCCGCGATAGAGCGGGCGGGAAGGATCGACCTTTGCGTCGATCAGCACGCCGTCGTCATGTTCCTTGTCCTCCGCGCGCACGATTTCGTCGCGCGAAGGCCCGACGCGGTAGGTGACGCTCCGGCCATCGGCCCCAAGCATCATGTCGGCGACGTTGCCCGGCTCGCTCGTGATGCGCGCAACGCCCGAGCCGTCGGCGGCCGCGCGCCAGACCTGCACCTCACCGTCGATGATCGCGCGATAGAGGATGTAGCGCGAATCCGCCGACCAGATCGGCGGCTCGGAAAGCAGGGTGCCGTTGAGCCAGTTGCCTTCGCCGGCATCGGCCAGCCGGCGCGGTGGTGTGCTGCCGTCGACCGGCACGACGAACCAGGCGAGGTCGTGGGCATTGCGCTCGATAGAGGCGGCTTCCTCGCGGAACGCCACCATCCGGCCGTCTGGCGAGATCGCGACGCTGGAGAGGTCGGTGAGTTCGATCACCTCGCGCATCGATGGCGTGCGCTGGGCTTGGCTCACGTCGGGAAGGGCAAGAAGCGCGAAGAGGATCGACAGCCGCCGCTTCACCATGATTTCACCAGCTGGAAGGCGATCATGCGTCCGACGGGACTGGCATTTTCGGGGTCGAAGCCGGATGCCGAGAAGGGTGTGCGATTATTGACGTAGGGCGGCGCGCGATCGAACAGGTTGGTGATGCTGAGCGCCAGCCTGACGCCGTGCAGCGGTCCGCGATCTCCGCCGAGTTCGTAGCCAAGCTGGAGGTCCAGCGTTGTCCAGCTATGCACGCGCTCGGCCGACGTGACGCCGTTGTTCAGATAGCCATTGACGAAGTTGAGATAGGCGGCGGCGCTTGCCTTGCCGAGCGTGGCGGCGGCGCGGCCTCGCAGGCGCAAGTCGACCGGATTGCCGATGGTCGACACGACATCGGCGGAATCGGAGGTCGCGGTGATCCGCTGGGTGAGATTGAACAGCCAGGTGCCGCTCACGCCGAGTTCGAAGCTCCGGCCCTTCTCGCCGCCACGATATCCGATGTCGAAATCCAGCCCGCGTTCGGTCGTCCGGGACAGGTTCGCGTTGCGCCCGTCGACAAGCACCGTCACGGTCGAGGCGGGAATCCCATAAGGGTTCACGAAGGTCGGGTCCGCATAGAGCGCGGCGATCGTGGCGGCGGCGGGATTGTCGGTGATCAGCGACTGGAACCGGCTGCGCTGCGACAGGAACGAGAAGAGCTCGGCGGCGGGATTGTTGATGCGGTCGCGATAGGAAATGTCGAAATAGGTGGCGCTGACCGAGAGGCCGGGGAAGCGTTGCGGGCGGAAGTCGAACCCGACGGTCCAGGTCCTGGCCTTTTCCGGGCCGATGTCGGGGCGGTTGCCGAACAGGGCGATCACGGTGCTGGTGCCCGTGGGCGAAGCGGGATCGGGGAGCGGCAGTGGGATGATCTGATTGAGACCCGGACCCTGCCGGACGTCGACAAAGCTCGGCGCGCGAAACGAGGTGCCGAACGTGCCGCGCACCGTCAGGGCCGGCACCGGCTTCCAACTCAGCCCGAGCTTGGGATTTGCGGTCGTCCCGACGTCGCTGTATCGCTCGGTACGCCCGGCGACCGACAGGTCGAGCCGGTCGATGCCGGGCACGTCTTGCTCCGGCGCGACCAGCGGTGCCAGCAGTTCGGCATAGCCGGCGACGATCGAACGACCAAGCGGGAAGCCCGCCGTTCCGCCGCTTACCGGTTGCGGCGTGAACTCGTCGTCGAACGACGAAAAGCCGTACCATTCGTGCCGGTACTCGCCGCCGATCGCCATCCGGACATCGCCTGCGGGAAGAGCGAACAGCGGCCCGTCGAACTTCAGCGAGGTCGACCATTGCCGGGAGTGGCCGGTCTGGACGAAGCCGCCGCGCACGCGATCGATGGTCGCCGGATTGGTGACCGCGCCGTCGCCGAACAAATTGTACGAGCTGGCCGGATCAGGATCAGCAAGCGCGACTGCCAGCCGGTAGTAGTTGGGCACGTTATGCGTAGCCTGCCGCTCGCGCTGCTCGCCATAGGCGCCGTGAAGCTCGGCGGACCAGCGTCCGACCGCGGCTTCGAGAGTGGCAGCGCCCGCCCAGTTGGTGACATGGGCGTCGAGCGTCGGGGCGCCGAGGTCGGGCCTGAAGTCATAGTGGACGGTCACAGGCTGGCCGGTGCCGATCGGATCGACATAGAAGGGATTGGCCGGGGTGACGGTGACGCCGCCATAATTGCTGGGGAAGGTCCGGGCGGACGACCGCCGGTCGGCGAAGAAACCCTGTGCCCGGAACTTGAAGCCGCCGCCCAGGTCCTGTTCGAGCGCGGCATAGGCGGAATGCCGGTTCAGCGCGGGCAGGATGTCGGTGTCGCGGCGCCCGTCGGCGAGATTGGCGACGCCGGGGGCGAGGTCGCCAGCGGCGAGATGGGTGCCGTCCTGGCCGCGCGGAATGCCGAAGACCTGGCCGTTGGCAGCAACGATCGTCCCCGGATTGGCATAGTCCTGCCGATAGTCGGGTCCACCCAAGGCGCGCAGATCCTCGGTCGCATAGGGCCGGTCCTTGGCTGCGAGCCGGCCGCGGCGGTAATATTCATAGCCGGCGATGAACCGGCCGCTTGCCCAATGGAAGCCGACGAGCTGGCTTGCCTGCACTTCGTCGAAGCCGTCGGCAAAGCCGTAGCGCAGCCGCGTCTCCGCCCCGTCGAGATCGCGGCGCAGACGGACATTGACCACGCCCGCGACCGCGTCCGACCCGTAGATCGCCGAGGCGCCATCCGCGAGCACCTCGATCCGCTCGATCACGCTCGAGGGGATCAGCGTCAGGTCGACGAAACTGCCGGAACCGCCGCCAAGCGGCGGGCGGTTTCCATCGACCAGCGTCAGCGTCGAGGTCGTGCCGAGCCCGCGCAGGTTGACGCCCGAGCCGAAGCCGAAATTGGTGCTACTGTTGTTGCGCACCGAGAAGCCGACCGTCCCCTCGTTCGCACCGCCGGCGAAGTTCTGGGGCAAGGCCGCGAGGATCTGCTGCGTCGTTGCATAGCCGCTGCGATCGATGTCCCTGCGATCGACCGTCACCAGGTTCGAGCCGACCGGGGCAGCACCGCGAATGCGGGTGCCGGTGACGACGATGTCCGCCTCGTCGCCCCGCGAGTCCGCGCGGCCGGCCGCCGGCCGCACCACGAAGCTGTCGCCGACGCGCTCGAAGGACAGGCCGGAGCCGGCGAGCAGCAGGCCAAGCGCCTCCTCGATCGTGTAGGAACCCCGGAGCGCCGGGGCCTCCCTGTCGCCGATCAGCGCCCCGTCGGCCAGGATGGTCCTGCCCGACAGGAGCGCGAGCGCCCGGAGCGAATCTCCCAACCGTTGCGCGGGAATATCCACGCCAAGCCGCCGGGACTCCTGTGCGTGCGCCTGCGACGCGCTCGCTACCAGCGCAACCGTGGCCATGCCCCCCAGCAGGTGCATTGCCGTCTCTTTGAATCGAACCATCGTCGTCTTTCTCCCCCTTGGCCGCCGGAGGGCGGGATGGGCGGGAGACGACGAAGGCGGGAATCACCCGCCAGATTTTTTATCGATTGGGAGGACCGGCTGTTGCTCGGGGCTCAAGGAGGATGACCGCCGGGTCCGAGCGATCGACGGCGAGGTCGAACATGGCAGCGGTGGCGCGCGCGAATTCCTCCGGGTCGCGCGACCGGAACGCGCCAGTCACCGACAGGCGCGCCAGGCGTTGGTCGGCAAGGCGTATCTGCGTCCCGTTGTAGCGGTTGATGGCGTTCACGGCGTCCCCGAGCGGCGTGGCGTCAAGCGCCAGCATGCCGGACACCCAGCGGGCCTGCGCCGCCGAGATTGGCTGGGGCGCGGATCGGTCGCCCAGCGCTATCCTCTCGCCGGCATCGAGTCTTCGCGACCGGACTGATGCCCCCGGCGCGGAACTGTGCAACTCGACGCTTCCTTCCCATATGGCGACCGTCGACACACCTTCAGCGATGCTGACGTCGAACAGCGTGCCTCGGGCCACGACCTCGCCGCCTGGCACCGCGACGGTGAACGGAAGCCGACGATCCGATATGACGCGGAAGCGGGCGCGTCCGCGCTCCAGCGCGATGCGCCGGTCACTGCCGGTCAGCACGACACGCAGGCGCGTCGCCGTGTCGAGCGTGATCCGGGAGCCATCGGCAAGGCGGATCGTGCGGATTTCGCCGACGCCAGTCTGGTAGACCGCGGCCTCGGCCGGCGAGACCAGCGCAAAGGGGCCGATCTGCTGGACGACGCCTACCGTCGTCACGCCCAGGACGGCCGCCAGGGCAAGGCCGGCGGCGCCGACATGCGTGCTACGGCGCATGAAAAAGGGCGCGCGGCCGAGCCCGCGGGACCGGCCGATAGCGCTGTCGGCGAGTAGCAGGCTGTCCCGCCAGCCGCGTTCCGCCTCGTCATAGGCCGTGCGATGCGCGGGATCGGCCTCGAGCCAGGCACGGAAGGCCCGTTCGACCTCCGGCCCGGCATTCCCCTGTCGCCGCGCCAGCCAGTCGCCCGCCGCATCATGCACGCGGGCGGGAGTCGTAGACCTGGGTGAGCCGGTCATGCGCGCAGGTGGCGCCCGAGCTGCTTGATCGCCCGGCTCATCTGCTTCTCGACACCCTTCACGCTCAATCCCGTCTTTTGTGCGATCTCGGCATAACTATAGCCGTCGAGGCGGCGCGCGAGAAATATTTGCCGCGTGAGCGGCTTGAGGCGAAGCACTGCCTGCTCGAGCCGGGCGAGCCTGTCGCGCGCCTCGAGCGCGGCGACCGGGTCACCACCGTGCAGCGCGACCTCTTCGATCGGGACATGGAGGTGCCTGCCCGTCCGCGCGCTCGATCGTGCTTCGTCGCGGAGAAGATTGCGGGCGGCCTCGCGCAGATAGGTGCCGGGCGAGGCGATGGCGGCGGCCTGCTCTTCGGTCCTTGCGGCCATGCGCGTGAAAATCTGCTGGACGACGTCATCGGCATGGCCGGGCGGCGTGCGTGGCCCAAGGAAGCGCAACAGCCCCGGCCGTTCGGCCCGGTAGAGATCGGCGAGCCCGTCCGGCGATGCCGCGACGAGATCGTGGCCCGGCGGCAGCGGGTCGTCTTCGTCCAGCGGCAAGCGGGCGGTCCCTAGCGCCGACCGCATTGCGATCGATGCCGCTTGCTTGTGCCGGTCTCCGTTTCCATCGCTGGCGTCTCCTCGCGTCTGGCGAGGCGAAGCCGGCGGGAGCCGGGTGTTGAGAACGTGCTTGAGACACGCGCCGACGCCTTTGGCCGCAAGCGGCTTGGACATGCGCGTCGGCCACCCGGCCGCGTCGATGGCGGGTCATTTCACTCAAGCGAGGTTCTCACGCCTCGGCGCCGCCCTTGCGGCGCGTGATCAGACTAACGCAGCGAATGGAAGACGCAATAGCAACGGCTTGTGCACCCCGGGACGCGGCTCGCTCCACTCCAACGGTCGATCGTCAAACGCTCGTCGCTGGACTCTCCCACTCGCCGCGCACGGGCGCGCGGGAGCTTCTGACGCGCGCTACCAGCGCCGTGATCGCCGGCAGCACGAGCAGGGTCAGCACTTCTGGCAGGGCTGCAATCGAAAATTCGGGGATTAGCGGATCCTTCGATGCACCGAATGCCGAATTTTCGGGGATTTGTTAGCCAATTTTCCGAAAAATCGAGAGTTAATGGTGAATTTTGGGTCGATGTCGCCTGCAAAACACGATGAAATGTTCTTCGGGCACGATCCGCAATCCCGCTATTTCAAAATTCCTGTCGGGGAGAGTGGCTAATGCGCGTCTGACCGCGACATGCGGCTCCTCGCCGCCGTTCCCGTTCGTCCAAGAGAAAAATCAGGTTCGGTTATGCCATGAGTTCCCACGAGCCTGCCGTACTCCCGACGAACCTGACCCGAAACCAGCTTCATGCGCTCGTTTGGGAAAAGCCGATCAGCCATCTGGCGAAGGCATTCGGCATATCGCACTACGATTTGGTGGCGATCTGCGCGCGGTTCGACATTCCCCGCCCGATGCGCGGGCATTGGAACAAGCTGGCGGCAGGCAAGGCGGTCGAAACGAAAACGCTGCCGCCAAAGCAGCCCGGCACGCCCGACAGGATCAAAATCGCGCCGCTCCAGCGGGGCCGCGCGGCTGAACCTGCAGCGGAAGAGGCATTGGCGGCGGCGCGCGGCAGGGCGAGCATGCGGCCGGTCGCCGAACGGCTCGTCCGTCCGCATCCGATCATCGCCGGCTGGCTCGCCAGACGCGAGCGGGAAATCAGGAAGGGCGATCATATCTACGACCGCCGGCTCAAACGATCGGTCCGGCCCTCGGTGTTCAGCGTGCAGGAGCGGCGGCGCCACCGTATCCTCGATGCACTGTTCAAGGCGCTCGAAGCCGAGAAGATCAGCGTGACCGAAAGCGAGCGGCTGGAGCTTTTCGCAGCATCCGGCCGTGAAAAGATCGAGTTCCAGCTCCGGGTAAAGCTCCAGCAGGTCCGGCGTCCGCTCACCACCGATGAGCGTGAATGGTACTCCTATCGCGACAAGGACTACAGGCTGGAACTTGCCGAAACCGATGCCCTGATCTTCGAGGTGAAGACCTGGCTGCCTGCCGGCCTGCAGCGCAACTGGCAGGACGGCCGCAAGGGCACGGTCGAGACGATGGCGAGCGACATTCTCGCGACCATGCTCGCGGCTTTCCCGCTGATGGTGGCTGAGCGCGAGCAACGCGAGAAAGCGGAAGAGCGGCGGCGGATCGAGGAGCAGCGGCGCTATGAGCTCGAACAACAGCGCAAGCTCGACCAGAACCGCTTCCGGTGCCTGCTCGAACAGGCCGGCCGGTGGCGCGAGGCCGAGCTCGCCCGGAGCTTCGTCGCCGCGCTGCGCGCCGCAATCGCCGATCCGACCGTGGAGATCGACGACAGGCCGGCATCCGAATGGCTGGATTGGGCGGAGGCGCGGGCGAGCCAACATGATCCGCTCGCATCCGATCCGCTGGATGTGTTCGATACGATCGCCGTTGTGACGAACTGGACGTACCGTGATCGGTGATCGGATGCCCGTCCTGTCAGCCGCGAGCGAAGTTCGGCTTCAGCACTTTCGCGCCGTCGCGCAGCTCGTCGAGATGATCGGACCAGTGCTGCATCATCCGTACGCGCTCGTCCCAATATTCGCCGCGGGTGTAGGCACGCCGAATGGCGTTGGTCTCCATATGGGCGAGTTGGCGCTCGATGGCGTCGGGATTGAACTTGCCCGTTTCGTTGAGCAGCGTCGCCGCCATGGCCCGGAAGCCGTGCGCCGTCATTTCCTCCTGACCAAAGCCGAGTGCCCGCAGCGCCGCGTTGACGGTGTTCTCCGACATCGGGCGCCGCGGCGAACGGAAGGAAGGGAAGCAGTATTTCCCCGTGCCCGTCAGCTCCCAGAGTTGCTCGAAAAGCTTGGTGACCTGCGTGGACAGCGGCACGCGGTGTGGTCGTCGCATCTTCATCTTCTGCTCGGGGATATTCCAGACCGAGCGGTCGAAGTCGAACTCGCTCCACTCCGCCTGGCGCAGTTCGCCGGGGCGCACGAACAGGTGCGCCGACAGCCTGAGCCCGAAGAGGGTGATGGCATGCCCGGTATAGCCCTCGATGGCGCGCATGAGTTCGCCCGCGCCCTTGGGCGTGGTGATGGCGGCGAGATGCTTGGCCTTGGGCACGGTAAGCGCGCCGCGCAGGTCACGCGCCGGATCGGTTTCTGCCCGCGTCGTCGCAACGGCGTAACGGAACACACGGCTGAGGACGCTGCGCATGCGCCGCGCGCTTTCGTATCGGCCCGTGGCCTCGACCGAGCGGAGTACGACAAGCACCTCCTGCGCTGTGATCTTGGCGACGGGGCGGTTGCCGATCTTGGGATAGGCCTTGTCGAGCAGCCAGCGGATCTTGCTGAGTGTGATCTCGGCCATCCCTTCGCGTTCCTGCTTGGCGACCCATTCCTCGGCGACCAGCTTGAAGCTGTTTTCCTCGGACAGCATCGCGCGCGCCTCGGCAAGCTTGGCCTCGTGCGAGGGGTCGAGGCCGGCGGCGATCAGCTTGCGCGCCTCGTCGCGCCGCTCGCGCGCATCGGCGAGGCCGACGTCGGGCCAGGCGCCGAAGGAGAGCGTGCGCTGCTTGCCGAGATAGGCATAGTTCAGTCGCCAGAGCTTGCGGCCGTTCGGCTTGACGAGAAGATAGAGTCCGGCACCATCGGTGAGCTTGTATTCGCGCTCCCTCGGCTTGGCGCTCGTGACGGTCGTCGCGAAGAGTTTTCCCATGGTATCGGCCCGTCCATAAGGGGCCTTCGATACCATGCAGGATACCATATTTGTTCCCGATTGGTGCCGGATCAGCCCGGATTTGACCGGACGGTCTTAGCACAAAAAACGGCTGAAATCAGCCACTTTCGGGACGTTCCCGGACGTCGCCGGAAGAACAAATGGTGCCCAGAAGAGGACTCGAACCTCCACGACCTTGCGATCGCCAGCACCTGAAGCTGGTGCGTCTACCAATTCCGCCATCTGGGCACGGGGTAGGAGCGCGCAACTAGCCGCTGGCCTGAGGGCTGTCAACGCGCCCCATGCATTATTTTTTATTTTTCTGGTTTCCCGGCCAAGAGCTTTTTACGGCCCTTTTTTCAAGGCCACTGCCGTTGAACTGGAGAATAGCATGGATCGCCCCGAAACCGCGCCGCCCGCCTTTCACGCTCGCCCGGATGGTCTGCGGCTGGCCTATCGCCATCGGCCCGGCGCAGGGCCCACGATCGTCTTCCTGCCCGGCTATATGTCCGACATGGAGGGGGGCAAGGCGGTCGCGCTGGACGGCTGGGCGCAGAGCCGGGGCAGGGCGATGCTGCGGCTCGACTATGCGGGCAACGGCGCGAGCGAAGGCCGGTTCGAGGATGGCACGCTGGCAAGCTGGCGCGACGACGCGCTGCTGTTGATCGATTCGCTGACCCAGGGACCGATCGTGCTGGTCGGCTCCTCCATGGGCGGTTGGCTGGCGCTGCTGATCGCGCTGGCCCGGCCGGATCGGGTCGCGGGACTGGTCGGCATCGCGGCGGCGCCGGACTTCACCGAATGGGGCTTTACCGATGCGGACAAGGCGCTGCTCGCAACCGAAGGCCGCATCGTCGAGCCGACCCCCTATGGCGACGATCCCTATGTCACCACCCTGGCCTTCTGGGAATCCGGCCAGTCGCTCCGGCTGCTGGAGGGAGAGATCGCAATCGATTGCCCGGTGCGGCTGTTGCAGGGGCAGGCCGATCCCGACGTGCCCTGGCAAACCGCGCTGCGCGTCGCGGAGCGGCTGCGTTCATCCGATGTGCAGACGCTGCTGATTAAGGATGGCGACCATCGCCTTTCCCGCGACCCGGACATCGCCCTGCTGATCCGGACCGTCGCCAGCCTGTTGGACAGCCTCTGATGCCCTTCCTGCTCCCGTTGCTGCTGCTCGCGCCGCAAGCCTATGATCCGGAGATTGAGGCCGTGATGAACCGCAAACGGAAGGAAAAGGCGGAGGCCGCCGCTTCCGCCGCCCCCGCGCCAGTCACCGCTCAGGCAAGCGATGGCCGCATCCCTGTCCCCGACAAATTTGCCGCAAAGTTCCAGGCCTGCTTGGATCAGGCGGTCGAAGCGCCGGACAAGGGCGTCGCCTTCGCGCAGCAATGGCGGATCGACGGCGGCAGCTTCTATGCGCGCAACTGCATGGGCTTTGCCTATGCCCGCGCCGAACGCTGGTCGCCCGCCATCGTCGCCTTCGAACAGGGAGCCGACGAAGCCGAACGCAACGGCGAAATGGTGCAGAGCGGGCGACTGTGGGCGCAGGCGGGCAATGCCGCGCTGGCCGGTGGCGATGCCGCCAAGGCGCGGGACGATTTCGACGCGGCGCTTGCGCGAGGGCTGCCCGATGGGTTGGAAAAGGGCGAAGTCCATCTCGACCGCGCCCGCGCCCTGGTGGCGTTGAACGACGCGAAGGGCGCTCGCAACTCCCTTGACGTCGCATTGGAGCAGGTGCCCCGCGATCCGCTGGCCTGGCTGCTCTCGGCCACGTTGGCCCGCCGCTCCGGGGAAATGAAGCTGGCGCAGGCGCATATTGCGCGGGCAGTGCAATTATCCCCCGACGACGCCTCGGTCGCGCTGGAGGAGGGCAATATCGCCATCCTCACCGACCATGAGGATATCGCCCGCTCCGCCTGGCAGCGCGCCGTGAAGCTGGCGGCGCAATCACCGGCGGGGAGGGCGGCCGCCGACAATCTCTCTCGCCTGCCCGCGCCGAAACCAGCCGACTGATAGCGCCCCTAGTCGATGTAGAAATCGACGGTCGTGACGACGCGCACCTTCTTGTAGGGCGTGTCGCTCGACCCATCGCCTTCGCCGTCCCGCGCCTCGATCGAGAAATAGCCCTGGGTCGCGCTCTTGATGCCGCCCACGCTGGCGCCGCTGTCGCGGGCGAATTGTTCGGCGGCGGCACGGGCGTCCTTGGTGGCGGCGGCGACCATGGTCGGCTTCACGTCGTTCAGCTTCGTGAAGCTGTAGCGCATGCCCGACCCTTCCTGCAGCGTGACGCCGCGCCGGACGAGGTCGAACTGTTGCGCCACGGCGCGCTGGGCGCGGGCGATGTCGGTCGTGCGCAGCAACATGCGCTGGGTGATGGTGATCGTGTTGACGCCGTTGTTGATATATTGATTGACCCCCGCCCCGGTCGCCGTCAGCGCATCGGGCTTGAAACCGAGGCTGGCGAAATAGGCGCGCAACTCCTTGGTATTATTGTCGATCTCCGCCCGCACCGCAGGCAGGTCGAAGCCGGTCGCTGAATAGCTGATCGACCAGGTGGCGAGGTCGGCGGTCACATCCTTTTCCGCCAGCCCGCGCACAGTCACGGAGCGGTCGGCTGCCTTGGCGCGCTTCAGCCCGTCACCCAGAAGATAGCCGCCGCCGAGCATTCCCAACGCCAGCACACCCGCGCAGCCCAGCAGAAGTTTGTCATGATATGTTAGTGCCATGCCCGCCTTCCTCTTCCTTCCGGACCGAACGCCCCTTATCTTGGCAACAGCCCTAATATCCCAGAGATGAACCGTTGCTTTATGGCGATGAATGGAGTGTTTCCTTGCCCAAATATCTGCACACGATGATCCGCGTGACCGACATCGACCGGACGGTCGACTTCTTCCGGCTGCTCGGCCTGCAGGAACAGAAGCGCGTTGACAATGCGCAGGGGCGGTTCACCCTGATCTTCCTCGCCGCGCCGGGGGATGAAGAGGCGCAGGTCGAACTGACCTATAACTGGCCCGCCGAAGACGGCACGCCGCCCGAAGTCTATGGCGGCGGCCGCAATTTCGGCCATCTCGCCTATCGGGTCGAGAATATCTACGAAACCTGCCAGCGGCTGATGGACGCAGGCGTCACCATCAACCGCCCGCCCCGCGACGGGCACATGGCCTTCGTGCGCACGCCCGACAATATCTCGGTCGAACTGTTGCAGGACGGCTATCTGGAACCGGCGGAACCCTGGGCCTCCATGCCCAATACGGGAGTCTGGTAAGGCCATGCTGGAGGTCGTCCGCATCCCCGTTCTCAACGACAATTATGTCTGGCTGCTGCACGACGACGCCAGCGGGGAGACGGTAGCGGTCGACCCCGCCATCGCGGAACCGGTGCTGGAGGCGGCGCGCCAGAGAGGCTGGACCATCGGCCAGATCTGGAACACGCACTGGCATGGCGACCATGTCGGCGGCAATGCGGCGATCAAGGCGGCGACAGGCTGCATCATCACCGGCCCCGCTGCGGAGGCGGAGAAGATCGGCACGCTCGACCGCGCGGTGCGGGAGGGCGACAGCGTCCGGATCGGTGACCATCAGGCGACCGTGCTGGAGGTGCCTGCCCATACCGCCGGTCACATCGCCTATCATCTGCCGGACGACCGCCTGATCTTTGTCGGCGACACGCTGTTCGCCATGGGCTGCGGCCGCTTGTTCGAGGGGACGGCGGCGCAGATGTTCGCCAATATGCAGCGTCTCGCAGCCCTGCCGGACGATACGACCGTCTATTGCGCCCATGAATATACCCAGTCCAACGGCCGTTTCGCCCTGACGGTGGAGCCTGACAACGCCGCCTTGCGCACCCGCATGGATCAGGTCGACGCAGCGCGGGCGCGTGGGGAACCCACGGTGCCGACCAGCATCGGGCTGGAGCGGGCGACCAACATCTTCATGCGGGCGCGCGACATCGCGCAACTGGCGGAACGCCGCGCCGCCAAGGATGCCGCGTGACGGTTTCGGCGCGGTTCCATCGTCTTTCGGGCGGGGACGAATGAGGAGAGGTGTCATGCGTCGACGAATGCGTTCCGGCCTGTGCCTAGCCCCGCTGCTGCTGGCGGGATGTTCGGGCAGCTATGAACCGCCCAGGCTGACGGAAAAGCAGACCAGCGAACTGGAGCGCGCCCTGGCCGGCAAGGTGGCGGGCGAAAAGACCAGTTGCGTCAATCGCGCACCGCAAGCCAATCTGACGGCGATCAGCAACAATGTGCTGCTCTATCGGGTGAGCAAGCGGCTGGTCTATCGCAACGACCTGATCGGCAGTTGTTCGGGCCTGTCGCGGGGCGACGCGCTGGTCATCAGGACCTGGGGGTCGCAATATTGCCGCGGTGACATGGCGACCAGCGCGGACCTGATGACCGGCATGGTGACGGGAAATTGCGCGCTGGGCGACTTCACGCCCTATCGCTCGCCGCCGAAATAGAGACTTACGCCTTGTACAGCGCGTCCAGCCGTTCCTGATAGCGGGCGCGGATGACATGGCGGCGGATCTTCATCGACGGCGTCATCTCGCTATTGTCGATGGTGAAGGGTTCGTCCGCCAGGACGAAGCGCCGCACCCGCTCGATCACCGACAGGTCGTCATTCACCCGGTCGACCGCTGCGCGCAGTGCGGCCTGATAGGCGGCGTCGTTCCCGACATCCTCCACCTTGCGGCCCTGCGCCTCCGCCCATTCGCGGGTCCATTCGGCATCGGGCACCAACAGCCCCACCAGATGCGGACGGCGGTCGCCATAGACCATCGCCTGCCCGATCTCCGGTTGCAGCGTCAGCATGCCTTCCACTTTCTGGGGGGAGACATTGTCGCCCTTGTCGTTGACGATCAGGTCCTTCTTGCGGTCGGTGATGCGGATGCGGCCGCGTTCGTCGATCTCACCGATATCGCCGGTGTGCAGCCAGCCATTTTGCAGCGCCTTTTCCGTTTCCGCCGGATTGCGCCAATAACCGTGCATCACCAACTCGCCGCGCACGAGAATCTCGCCATCCTCGGCGATCCGCACCTCTACGCCGGGCAGCGGCGGGCCGACCGTATCCATCGCAATCCCCGCGCGCGGGCGGTTGCAACTGATCACCGGCCCCGCCTCCGTCTGGCCATAGCCTTGAAGCAGCGTCAGCCCCATCGCGTCGAAGAACAGGCCCACATCGGGATTGAGCGGCGCCCCGCCCGACACCAGCACCTTCATCCGCCCGCCGAAGCGCGCCGTGACCTTGGACTTCAGGGTGCGGGACAGCAGCGCCTTCATCGGCAGGTCGAGCAGCGATTTCCGCCCGCCCTGCTCCTTCGCCGCGATGCGCAGCGCCTGTCCCAGCAGATAGGCGGGGAATCTGCCCTGCTTCTCGATGGACTTGATGATGCGGGTGCGCAGCACTTCGAACAGGCGGGGGACGACGACCATGATCGTCGGCCGCGTCTCCTCTATGTTGCTGGCCAGCTTTTCCAGCCCCTCCGAATAATAGATCTGCCCCGCCACCATGATCGGCATGAACTGGCCGCCGCTATGCTCATATGCGTGCGACAGGGGCAGGAAGGACAGGAACACCTCGTCGCCCCATCCGAAATCCTCCTCCAGCAACTGGCAGGCCCCCTCCACATTGCAGAGGATCGCGCCATGATGCTGCATCACCCCACGCGGCGCGCCGCCGGTGCCGCTGGTGTAGATGATGCAGGCCAGATCGTCGCGCCCCGCCGTCTGGCTGGCGGCGCAGGCGTCGATGTCGGTGGGATGATGGGCGATCAGGTCGCTCCACAAATGACAGGTGACATCGCCCTGCATGCCGCGCAACGGCTCCATGCCGATGACCAGGCTGGCCTGCGACCGCAGCACGGCGGGCATCAGATTCTGCGCCAGCTTCGCGGTGGAGACGATGACGGCGCGGGCGCCGCTGTCGGTCAGGATATGCTGGTGATCGCGGGTGGTGTTGGTGGTGTATGTCGGCACCGTGACGCATCCCGCCGCCATGATGGCCAGGTCCGCGATGCAGAATTCCGGCCGGTTCTCGCTGACCAGCATCACCGGTTCGCCGGGTTTCAGCCCCTGCGCCTGCAACGCGCTGGCGAGGGAGGCGACCTGATGGGCGGCCTCGATCCAGCTCAGCGATCGCCACTGGCCCGCCATCTTGCGCCAGAGGAAGGGCGCGTCGCCCATCGCCTTGGCGCGGGTGAAGAACATGGTCACCAGATTGGGAAAACGCTCGATCGGCTTCAAAACGGCATCTCCTCACTCGCGGCGTGTCGTCCGCACGCTTCTTCGCCTGCCTGGCAGGCTATAACTTCGCCATGCCGTAACGGCCATGATTTTTCGCGGATTGGTAGTGTGCGGGATGTTCTGCAAAATCCATTGAGGATTTGAGCGGCCATGGCAGGCTGGTGATGTTCAAAGTCGCCAACCCCAATGGAGCCCCACCATGACCAGGAATGAGAATAGACCATCGATAGCGGCCGTCAAAGATTTGATGGG
>NZ_JFHR01000026.1 GCF_000722875.1 Sphingobium chlorophenolicum
TTGACGGCCGCTATCGATGGTCTATTCTCATTCCTGGTCATGGTGGGGCTCCATTGGGGTTGGCGACTTTGAACATCACCAGCCTGCCATGGCCGCTCAAATCCTCAATGGATTTTGCAGAACATCCCGCACACTACCTTTGCCGGACTTGATCCACGGGACGGCCCGGAGGGAGCACCCATCATACCGGACTGCGCGGCACGCTTCGGCTGCCGTCCGACGTTCGAATATGACGGGGGCGACCATGCGATATTCGTGGGGGAAGTGATCGATTTCGTCCACGGCGAACGCGCGCCGCTCCTGTTTCACGGCGGCAAATATGGCCGGGTCGCTGCAAGGCCGCCGGCGATCCGGCCTGATGAAATCGACCGTGATGGAGAGTTTGGCCGCTATTTCATCGGCCATATGTTAAGTCGCGCCTATGATGCCGCCTTCGCGGAACTGCGGCGGGAATATCGACGCAGGGGCCTGCGGTCTTCCGAATATACGGTGCTCGTTTCGCTGGGGTTGGGAGATGGATGCACGCGAAGGGATCTGCTGGTCCGGGCTGCGAATGGCGGTGTCGATCTGCCCCTTGAGGCGATCGAACAGCTTGTTGCGCGGGGCCTGATCGTGGCTGCGGACGAAATGCTCCACCTCAGTCTGACGGGACGCCAGCTATTGATGGAGTTGATGGCGGTTGCGCAGGCCATCCAACTGCATTTCGAAGACAGCCTGACCCTGGCCGAAATGACGCAGTTGCACGACCTGTTGCGGCGCCTGTCGGAAGTCGCGCCGCGGGACCGTTGATGATGGCCCAGGGCGAGGATGCCCCTGGCCTTCAGGACACGCTATAGCCGCCGTCCACCGTCAGATGATGGCCGGTGATGTAGCTTGCCGCGTCGCTGGCGAGGAACAGGATGGCGCGGGCCTGTTCGATCGGATCGGAAATCCGGTTCAACGGGATGCGGCCTGGAACGGTCATGGGGCCGCGCATCTGGATTTCGCTTCCCATCCTTTTCGCGCCGCCGCTTGCCGTGCCGCCGGGCTGGATCGAGTTGACGCGGATCTTATGTTCGGCGAACTCGACGGCGGCGGCGCGGGTCATGGCGTCGACGCCTGCCTTGGCGGAATCATAATGGGTGTTGTTGAAGATCGTCGGATGGCTGGCGCTGACCGACGACACGTTCACGATGGAGCCACCGCTGCCCTGATCGCGCATGATCTTGATCGCCTCGCGCATCATCAGGAACGTGCCGCGCGTGGTGACGGCGTGCATGATGTCCCATTCGGACGCGGGCATCGTCATGGTGTCCGCCTTGCGCCGGTAAGCCGCGACATTGGCAAGGACATGCAGGCCGCCGAACAGCGCCTGCGTCTTGTCGAATGTGGCAGTGACCTGCGTTTCATCTGAAATATCGCAGACGGCGTAAGGGGAATGGCATGTTTCGGCCGCTTCCCGAACCGCGCCTTCGTCGACATCGACGAAGAGAACGCGTGCGCCCACCTGGGTGAACAGCGTGGCGGTCGCCTTGCCGATGCCCGAACCCGCGCCGGTGACGATGGCGGATTTGCCTTCAAGGCCGAAGATGGAAAGTGGCGAAGGATCGGACATGATGATTTCCTGACAGAGCGGTTGTGGATTGGAAGTGGCGGGGTCGATGGCGAAGTCCGGAAGCTGCATGTCGGACATCATATTCTTTCCAGCATAGGCTTTATGTTATTGGGTATGGATATTGTCAGACATGCCATCGTCGTCCCGATTTGCCGGGAGCGTCGCCATCAGACGTTCCAGACGAGGTTCAGGGAATCGACCCCGTTGACCGATCCCGAATGGGTGACGGGCGGCCGTTCCGGGTCCAGCCGGAAATCGGGCAGGGCCTTCAGCCATTCCTCTAGAAAGACCTGAATTTCCGCCCGTGCGAGCGGGCTTCCTACGCATTTGTGCGGGCCGTTGCCGAAGGTGTTGTGCACGGGGTCGCGGTCGAAATCGATCTCCATCGGCCGGTCGTAAAGCCGGTCGTCCATGCTGGACATGGAAATGGGCACCATGACCATTTCGTCCTTTTTGAACAGGGCGTCCTTATATTGGAAGTCTTGCAGGATCAGGCGGCCGGTGTTCGACAGTCCGAAGCGGCGCAGAAACTCTTCCGTCGCCCTGGGGATGATATCCGGTTCATCGATCAGGCGGCGGCGTTGTTGCGGATTTTGCGCCAGATAGCGGGTGATGAAGGACAACATGTTGGCGACAGTGTCGAGACCGCCGAAAAAGACCAGAACGGCCATGCCGATGACTTCATAGTCCCCCTGGAAACGGGGATTGTTCCGCCAGCCGGCAATCTTGCTGAGAAGATCGTCGCCGGGATCGGCGGCGCGTTCATCGAGTACTTGCCGGAGATAGGCGACGACCTTTTCCTGCGCGCCCAGCTTCACCCTGGAATCCGTCGCGGTCATGAAGGTGACGCCCCAGTCGACGAACCGCTCCCGCTGGTCGAGCGGCAGGTCGACGATGCCCAGGAACATCGTGACCGGCATGACCCGCGCAAAATCATTGACGAATTCGCATCGTCCCTTCGGCCTGATCTGTTCGATCAGGTCGCGGGTCAGCGCCACCGCATCCTCGCGCATCCGGGCGACGCGGCTGGGGGTGAAGAAGGGGTTGAGTATGGCGCGATAGCGGGCGTGCAGCGGCGGATCGACAGTCAGCGGCGGCATGCGGACGGGTGACGACCCGCGCGGTATCGTGAACACCTCATGACTGAATATCTCGAAATGTTCCTGCACGAACCTGATGTCTTCGCCGCGGGTGAGAATCCAATGCCCGCCGTTGCAGGGTGTCCAGACGATGTCGGGGCCATCATGCAATCGCTTCCACGCGGTATAGACGTCGCCTTCCTCAATGCCCGACGGGTGCAGATAGTCGAAATCCACCACCAGTTCGGGCGGCACATGATTGGGCACCGGCACGCGGTTGTAGAGCGCCTGATGCTGCGCATAGATGTCGACCATATCGGTGTCGGCCATCCGATTTTCCCTTCAATTATGGGGCACGTCGTCGTAGATCGACGTCGCTGCCCCGGTCAGATAGACAAATTCGCTGTACACCCCGGTGTCGGCGCGGGTGTCGGCGTAGATGTAGTTGAGCTGGCCATCCATGACGGCGCCCCGCATCGGGGTTGCAAGGCCGACGGCATCTATGCGCCGGTTGATGCTTTCCCAGGCGGCGGCGTCGGCTGCGCGAAAGCCGTGATGATGCAGGCGAACCGCGGATGGGTCATCGGGCACATAGGCTTCGTATATGTCGGGTGCGCCGGGGCCGATCTGGATGAGTTCCAGCATGATGGCGCCGACCCAGGCATGGGCCGCATCCATGGTCGGCGAGGAGCGCTTCCGGCGGAAGTGCGTTATCCCGAAACGCTGCCCCAGCGCCGCCGTGGCGCGGTCCAGATCGCGGGCGACGAAGCCCATCTGATAAAAGCCGTCGAACAGGGTCATGCCGCCATTCCTCACGCGATTTGAAAGCCGCCATCGACGACGATCGTCTGGCCGTTGATGTAGCGGCCGGCGGCCGAGGCAAGGAGCAGCGCGACCGGAGCCACGTCATCCGGCGTGCCGTGGCCCATCGGAAAGCGCTCCGGCCGCACGCCGGGGCCCTTGGGAGGCATGGGACAGCCCTCGGGAAAGGGGTCGGAAGGGATGGCGCCGACCAGGATCGCGTTGGACGCTATGCCGTCCGCCGCGCAATCCAGCGCGAACTGTCTGGTAAGGGCGTTCGTCCCGGCGCGCGAAGAGCCATAGGCATAATTGCCATGCAGCACCGGATGGACCGATCCGATGGTCGACAGGTTGATAAGGCGGCCACCCCGGCCATGCGCCCGCATCGTCCTGACGGCCTGCCGCATGAGCAGAAATGCGCCGCGAACATTGGTCGCGTGGACGCGGTCCCATTCGTCCATCATCAGGTCATCGAGCGGCCAGGGGCCGGTCACAATGGCGCCGTTCACCAATATGTCGAGTTGAGGCACGCCGTCGAACAGCGCTTTGACGCCCTGCTCCGTGAGTTCGGGTTCCGGCGCGTGCGTGACCGCCGCCCCTGCCCTTTCGAACAGCGCGGCAATGGCGTGGGGTACTTTGCCGGCACCGACCACCAGGGCGCTTTTGCCCGGCAGTCCGAAAAGCGAATCCAGCATCAGGCGCTCCTCTTCTTTTCAATTTTATGCTGTTTGATCGTGCAATATAAGAAACATGTCTTATTACAAGCGGCCAGCCCGTCTTCGGCAGGTTCGGGCCGCTTCATCATCCATGTGATGGGCGTGATGGGCGAGCCGTTGCATTATGGCGGCGTAAGGCGGATAGCGGAGCGACCTGCAGCAATGGCGAAAGAGCGGTTTCCATCATGCGTGATCTTCCTGCCCAACCGTTCAAGGGCACGGCGCTGGCCCTAGTGGAGGCGGCGGAAAGGTTGTTCGGCGAGCATGGGATCGAAAATATATCGCTGCGCCAGATCCGGCTGGAGGCCAATGCCGCCAATAATTCGGCCGTCAGTTATCATTTCAACGACCGGGAAAAGCTGGTCCGCGCGATCTGGGCGCATCGCCTGCCCGCTCTGGATGCCCGGCGGCGGGAAATGCTGGACCTGATCCATGCCGAAGGGCGGGAACGGGATGCCGCAGCGGTGCTGGGCGCGCTGGTCCTGCCCAATTACGAACTTCGCGATGCGCGAGGCGTGCATCGCTACGCCGCGTTTTTTCGCCATGCGATACGCTGGAGAGAGGGGGCTGAAATCCGCAACGCCCAGCTTTTCTCTACCCCCGCAAGCGGAGAGGCCATGGCCTTGTACTTCGCGCTGCGGCCCGATGTGTCGCCGGAACTGCTCAGCTATCGCCTGCGGCATGGCGTTTGCGTCTTTTTCGACATGATTTTCGAACGCGACAAGAATGTGGCCGAAGGGCTGGCGGTGATGCCGGAGGCGGAATTCCTTGCCGAAGGCATCGCCATGCTGGAAGCGATTTGCCTGCGTCCCGCACCTGCCGCCAACTAAAATAAGCCGGCCATTTCCGC
Source organism: Sphingobium chlorophenolicum (assembly GCF_000722875.1). Lineage (GTDB taxonomy): Bacteria > Pseudomonadota > Alphaproteobacteria > Sphingomonadales > Sphingomonadaceae > Sphingobium > Sphingobium chlorophenolicum. The sequence continues at coordinate 5,041 of NZ_JFHR01000026.1, forward strand.
ACAGGCGGCGCCGCCGCTTCTGGAGCCAATAATCGCATAGGCGATCATTTCGGCATGGATTGGCGCGCCTGCCTTCTCCCTTCTAAGAAAGGCGTCTCACCTTAAGTCATGTATCTTACAAATGACGGGTGCCGAATGGGAGAAGATATGCTCAGAGGGAATTTATATCTGGCCGGGATATCGTTGCCTGGCCTTCTGATGGGTCTTGCCTCGCCAGCATTGGCGCAGGACGGTGTCGCAGAAATCATCGTCACCGCCCAGAAGCGCGCCGAAAATCTTCAGGACGTGCCGATTGCCGTCAGCGCCTATTCAAGCGAGGCGCTGGAAGCCCGTGGCGCGACCGGCCTGACCGCCCTGTTCCAGTCGCCGCCGCCGGGCGTGGTGATGCAGCCTTTCGCGGGCAGCCAGAGCATGTTGATCGTCGATATGCGCGGCGTCACCAACAGCGATCCGGGCCAGGGCACGGTGGAACTCGGCACCGCAGTCTATATTGACGACGTGTATCTGGGACGCGCCCAGGGCATGGGCGCGGAACTGGTCGATCCGGAGCGGATCGAAGTGTTGCGCGGTCCGCAGGGCACGCTGTTCGGGCGCAACGCCGAGGGCGGCGCCATCCGCATCGTGACCAAGAAGCCCACCGGCATATTCGGCGGCGACGGCAAGGTGACGATCGGCAATTTCGACCAGCGCCGTTATGAAGCGCATCTCAACCTGCCGGAGATCGCCGGTTTTTCGATCAAGCTGGATTATCTCAATTCCAGCCATGGCGGATGGACAAAGAATGGGCCGCGTGTCGCCCGGATCGGACGGCAGGACGATTTCGGCGCGTTCGACGGGGAAGGCTATCGCGGCAGCGTGCGGTGGCAGCCGACATCCGCGATCACCGTGGATTACGCCTATGACCATAGCGTCACCAAGGATACCCGCGATTATGTCGTGCTGGTGCGTCCGCCGCTGATCGATCCGAATGGCCGCACGATCCTGCCGCTCTCCACGCTGACGGGGGCGCGGCCTTTGACGGACCGGCTCGATGAGCGCACGGACACTGCGTGGACGTCGCTCTACAACGCCCCCTTCCGCACTGAAGCGTCAGGCCATACGCTTCAGGCCGGTTGGGAACTGAACGATGCGCTCACGCTGCGGTCGATCACCGCCTTCCGCAAGACAGAGGAAGAAGGCGCAAACCAGCTTGGCGGCGCGTTCACCCTGACCAAATTCCCCACCGCCCGTTCCGCGAGCATCCTGTTCCCACGGCTGGGCGGGACCAGTCTGGGGATCGATCCCGCCACCCCGATCTGGGGGATTTCGGGCGTAACCTCCTACAACAAGGTCAAACAGAAGCAGGAAAGCCAGGAATTCCAGCTCGTCGGTAGCCTGGCTGAGGTCGAATTCGTCCTGGGCGCCTATTATTTCCATGAAAAGGTGCAGGATACCCGCCAGACGCTGTTGGGCATCGTCTATACGGACCCCGCCTTTACCCAGGCACTGGGCGTCAATCCGTTCGCGGTGGGCAGCGCAGGGGCCGGGCTGAATTCCCAGACGGCGGAATCCACATCCTATGCGGGTTTTGCCCAGGCGACCTGGTCACCTGAATTCGCGGGCAACCGGCTGCACCTGACGGCGGGCCTGCGCTATACGGACGACAAGAAGACCTTCGACCGCACGATGTTCAACGGCGCTCCCACATCCGTGACCGGCGCGCCGTTCCGCGAAAAGCGCTGGGATCCGGCCTTCACCATCGCCTATGACGTGGCCGACAACGTCAACGTCTATGGCCGCTATGCCCAGGCCTATCGTGCGGGCGGCGTATCCGTGCGATCGCCCTCGTTCAAACCCTTTGGCGCGGAGGTGAACAAGTCCTTCGAAATCGGCGTGAAGAGCGACCTCATCGAACGCCGCGTGCGCGTCAACGCAGCGTTGTTCGAAAACCGCATCCACAACCGCCAGATCACCAGCCAGCTCGATCCGACCGGCGACCCGGCGGTCACCGATACGCTGAACGCATCGGGCGTGACGCGCATTCGCGGTGGAGAATTGGAGATCGTCGCGGCCCCCACGCGCGGGTTGCAGGTTTCAGCGACCTACGCCTATTTGCACGGCAAGCGCCCCGGCAGCTATTTCATCATCGATCCCAACGCCGAATTGCGCATCCAGAGCCTGCCCGAACATGCGGTCACGCTGGCGATCGACTATAGCGTGCCGGTCGGCATCGGCGATCTGGCCTTCCATGCCGATTATGCCATGGCCAGCGACACGCCGGGCACGGGCCGGGTGGCTTTCGGCGCCTTCGCCTACGACATTCGCCGCGACGTGGCCAATGCGCGCATCGCATTGCAGAATGTCGAAGTGGGACCGGCGAAGTGGCGGCTGGCGCTGTTCGCGAAGAATCTCTTCGACACGGCTTATCCGGTATTCACCTCGCCGGGGGCCAATGCGGTCCTCTCGCCCCCCAGAAGCTACGGGGTCGAACTGGGCACCAGCTTCTGACGTGATCCACCGGCACGCGGCATCTCTTCGGGATGTCGCGTGTCCCCTTTTGCGGGATAATGTCATGACGACCGCTGCTCAGGAATGGAAAAGACATTGGCGGACCCTGGCGGCCTCCTCCCTGGGGGTCGCGACCGGCTTTTCCATGCTGCAATTCAACGCCAGCATCTTCATTCAACCCTGGCAGGAAAGTTTCGGATGGTCGCGCGGGGAAATCGCCGCCGCCCATAACGGTATGATCCTGAGCGCGATCCTCTCACCCTTTGCGGGGGCGCTGCTCGATCGCCATGGCGTGCGCCGTCCGTTGCTGGCGGCGATGGCGCTGACGGGTCTGGTTTATCTGGCGATGACGCAGCTTGGCGGGTCGCTGGTGCAATTTTATGCGACCTACCTTGCCTTGCAGGTCATCGGCATCTTCACCACCGGCCTTGCCTTCACCCGTGTCGTGGCGGCGCGCTTCGTCAAGTCGCGCGGCCTCGCACTGGCATGCACGCGGGTCGGCATTTCGATCCTGGGCATATTCCTGCCCGCCACGCTGCATGCCCTGGTCGCGAGTGAGGGATGGCAGGCGGGATTTTATCTGCTGGCGGGCATCGTGCTTCTGGTGGGCCTGCCGGTCTGCTGGATCGGCATCCGCGACACGCCGCGATCGGTCGCGTCGGAAAAGCCCCTCCAGCGGGCGGGGGACGGGGAAAGCTATGTCGCGCTGCTGCGGCGCGAACCGCGCGTGCTGCTTCTCTGCCTGTGCGCGGGCTTCGGCTATGCTCCGTTGTCGACCCTGCTTAGCCAGTTTCAGCCGCTCCTGACCGCGCTCGACATTGCCCCGGCCGATGCGGCCATGTTGACGGGGGTGCTGGCGGGATCGGTGCTGATCGGCACTTTGGTTTCGGGAACGCTGATCGACCGGGTCTGGGCGCCCGCGGTGGCATGCCTGTTCAGCCTGGGGCCGATATTGGGCTGCATCCTGATGTTGCAGGGGAGCCTGACATTTCCCATGGCGCTGATCGCGGCAATGCTGATCGGCGCGGCGCAGGGCGCGGAGATCGACATCGTCGCCTATATGGCCGCGCGCTATTTCGGCATGCGCCATTATTCCGCCATTTATGGCAGCACCATCACCGTCATGACGCTGATGGCCGTGGCGGGGCAGGTCGGCATCGGTTTCCTGTACGATCGTTTCGGCAATTATCAGGTCGCCTTGATCGTGGTGATTGGCGGGCTGGTGGCGTCCATTCTGCTCTACCTGCTGATGGGCCGTTATCCCCGGCAGGTGGAGGGTGAGGCGGAACCATCCGTAGCGCCAACCGGCGCGGAAGCCGTCGCCTGATGACCCGCCCCATGAGATATGCGCATGGGGCGGGAGAGCTGCTTTAGCCCCAGGCGACCGGCAGTTCGCGCTGTCCCCAATAGATCCAACTGTTGATCCGTTCGGTCGGCCCGGTCAGGCGCAGATTGGGCAGACGTTCGACCAGTTTGCGCAGGCCCACCTGCGCCTCCAGCCGCGCGATCGGCGCGCCCAGGCAGAAATGCACGCCATAGCCGAAGGACAGATGGCGCTTCACCTGATTGAGCGGACGATCCATGATGAAGCTGTCGGCATCGGGGAAGATGTCCGGATCGCGATTGGCCCCCATCATGGAGAACATGAGCTTGCTGCGTTCGGGCAGTTCCGCGCCGTGCATCTTCACCGGGCACAGGCTGGTGCGGAAATGGGAGTTGATCGGCGGGTCGAAGCGCAGGCTTTCCTCGATCACATTTTCCACCAGATGCGGTTCCGCTTTCAGCCGTTCCCAGCGTTCGGGGACTTCCAGCAGGCGCCATATGACGTTGGTCAGCAGGCTGGTGGTCGTTTCCTGTCCGCCGGTCAGCAGTGCCGTGCAGATCTGGAACAATTCCATGTCGTTGAAGCGACGTCCTTCGACACGGCTGACGAGGCCGAGCGAGATATAGTCGAACGGCAGCACGGTGCCCCAATGTTCATGGGTGGGTTCATCGATCCCGGCATCGCGCAACATTTGCTTTCGCGCTTCGATCAGGCCCATGAAATGCGGCTGGATTTCCGCGATCAGCGTCTGTTCCGCGCTGGGATTCTTGTCGTTGAACAGCAATGACTGCAATTCATCCGCCCAGCGTTTGTAATCCGCATATAGCGCCTGGTCCGCGCCCAGCATGAAGCACATGGTCCGGGCAGGTAGCGGCAGGCAGAAGAGGTCGTGGAAATTGCCCTGCTTGTCGGTGCGATTTTCGAGTCCGGAGACGAGGTCTTCCGCAATCGCCTCTACTTCCGGCAGATAATAGCGCATGCGGGCGGGGGTCATCCCCTTGCGCAAGGCCGCGATATATTCGAGGTGGAAAGGCGGATCGGTCAATATGCCGAAATCGCTGAACGTCTCCCAATCCATGGGGGCATCGCCCCATTTGAACGACCATGTGGGATTGTCGGACAATATCTTGTCGCGAATTTCCTTGTAATCGCTGGTGATATAGAATTGATATTCATCGCCCTTATAGTGGTAGAAGGGACATTGGCCGGCAAGCGCCGAATAGGCGGGGCCGGGATTACGAACAGTCTCTGGATCGAGCGGGTCGAATATATGATCGGCCGCAGTCTTCAGCCGCCGTTCTTCCGGTTCCTGAGCCTTCGCCTCGGTGATCTCTGTCATCCCTTCCTCCGTCATGATGTTGGACAGAGCATAGGGCGCGCGGTCCCTTCATTGAACGAAAAGTCCTTTAGGGGCCTAACTATCGGATGCGCCGGATGGCTGTTCAATCCTTGTGCCGGGGATAGCGGCCCATCATCAGGTAAACGCAGCCCGCCGCCATGAAGCTGGCGGCAATCACCAGCAAGGCGGCGTCATAATTGCCGTGCCGGTCGAAGGCGACGCCCAGCATGGACGCCCCGACCGCGCTGGCAAAGGCGATGAAGAAGACGGTCATGCCATAGATGGTCGAGAAGGACCGAATGCCGAAATAGCGCGCCACCATATAAGCAACCACGTCGATTTCCGCGCCCAGACCGAGGCCAATCAACAGGATGGCAAGGCCTGCCATCGGGCCATCCAGCGCGCCCTGCCAGACGAGCAGGCAGGTTCCGGCCGCCGAACCGCAGGCGAACAGAAAGGCGATGCCCGGCGCCCAGAAGCGATCGACCAGACTGCCGGTGATGAGCGCGCCCACGAAACTCGCAATGCCCGCCATGCCCACCAGCGCGGCTGCCGCTTCGGCCGCTATGCCTTTGCTGATCAGCAGCGGCTGAAGCTGCGTCATGATGGCGGTAGCCGGTGCATAGCCCAGACCGGCGCCAACGCACAGCAGCCACACCCGCCGTTCCCGCAGCAGTTGCAGCCATGTCGGCAGATCGGGGTCCGGGCGCTGCTGTTCCACCGCGCTGGGCGTCCGCGAGCCGCCGATCCAGAACCACACGGCGGGCAGCGCGATCGCCAGCACCAGCAGCGCTTCCGTCGCATAGCCGGCGCGCCAGCCGAACCGCGCGATGATGGCAAAAAGGATTGTCGGCAACGCCGCGCTGGCGAGCGCCAGACCGCTGCGCGCAATCGCGAGCGAGATGCCGCGTGAACGGACAAAATATTGGCTGACGACCCGCGAACAGGTAAGGCCGCTGGCGGACAGGCCGATGACTCCCGCAAGGACGCTGAGCATGTAGAAGAGCGCCAGGGAGCCATTCATCGACGCCAGACCCAGATAGATCAGGATCGACAGGGTCATGCCACCAAGCATGATGCGGCGCGCGCCAAACCGGTCGACCGCGCGGCCGACGAAGGGCGCGGCGAAGGCGACGACCAGCGATGAATAATGGGCGAAGGCGATCTGGCCGCGTGACCAGCCGAACGCCTCCTGTAATGGCAGGACAAACAGGCTGGAAAGCGCCTGATAGGCGCCGTGGGACAAGCCGATGGCCATGAACGCGGCGACCCCGACCCGCCAGTTCGACCGCCATTCCTCTACCGCGCCCTGCCAGCCATGGTCGCTGTTCTGCGTTCCGGCATGGCCCGCATCGTGAACTATCTGCGCCTTTTCCGTCACGGCAGGGCCTCTCTCGCTATGGTTTTGAGAATTGACTGGCAGCGCCCCTGATCCCGGTCAATCATCGCGCCAGTGCCATCACATGGGCGGTGCCATCACATGGGCGGTACCGCCACCGGACGGCGGCTGGGCGCATCGCTGGAGATGGCATGGAAAAGCGTGAAGCATCGCTTATCTGAAATGTAGCATGGCTGGGGCCAAGCCCGCTTGGCACGCGGCCTGCCATGGGTCACGTTCCGGCAAGTGACAGGATGCAGCCGCCGCCCGATGCAGGCGTTGCGATCGCACTGATCCGTCAGATGCACCGGCCAGAAGCCAAGTTGAGAGGAAGCGCTATGCCCGACTATGACCTCATCATCCGGGGAGGCTGTATATATGATGGCAGCGGCGGAGAGCCGTTCGTCGCCGATGTCGCCGTCAAGGACGGGGTGATCGCCGCCGTCGGCGACGTGGGGGACAGTGCGAAGGAAGAAATCGACGCGGCGGGGCGCATCGTGACGCCAGGCTTTGTCGACGTGCATACCCATTATGACGGGCAGATCACCTGGGAAAACAAGCTGGCGCCCTCGTCCGACCATGGCGTGACGACGGTGGTCATGGGCAATTGCGGCGTCGGCTTCGCGCCCTCTCGCCCCGAACATCGCAAGCTGATGATCAAGCTGATGGAAGGTGTCGAGGACATTCCCGAAGTCGTCATGGCGGAAGGCGTGCCGTTCAACTGGGAAACCTTTCCGGAATATCTGGATGCGCTGGAAAAGCGGGAAAGCGACATCGATTTCGCCGCGCAGTTGCCGCACAGTCCCTTGCGCGTCTATGTGATGGGGGAGCGCGGCGCCAATCTGGAGCCGCCGACGCAAGAGGATCTGGCGGAAATGCGCCGCCTGACCGCCGAGGCGATCCAGGCGGGCGCGCTGGGCGTCACCACGTCCCGCAGCTATGCGCACCAGTTTCGCGACGGGCGCCCTGCCCCCTCGGTCAAGAGCGAGGATCAGGAAGTGCTGGCGCTGGCCCAGGGCCTGCGCGACGCCGGCAAGGGCGTGTTCCAGATGGTGCCCAGCTATGACGTGACGGCGGCCGAACGCATGGACCTGCTGGACGACATCGCACGGACATCGGGCCGCCCGGTTTCCTTCACCTTCATGCAGACGCCCAAGGGCGAAGGGGACTGGCAGGAAATGGTCGCCCGGCTGGAGGCGTCCAAGAATGCGGGATTGGAAGTGCGCGGCCAGATCATTCCGCGTCCGACCGGCGCCCTGCTTGGTCTGGAACTGTCCATGCATCCCTTCTCCTTCAGCCCCAGTTTCCGCGCGATCGACCATCTTTCGCTGGAAGAAAAGGTGGAGCGGATGCGCGATCCGGAATTCCGCAAGAAGCTGATCGCGGAGGAACCCGACGATCCGCAGGCATTCTTCGTCTATGTCATCTCCGATCTCGACGCGATGTTCGTGCTCGGCAATCCGCCGAACTACAACCCGCGCAGCGACGAGAGCATCGGCGCCCGCGCTCGCGCCATGGGCGTCGACCCCAAGGAACTGATCTACGACGCGCTGCTCCAGCGTGACGGGCGCGAGGTGCTTTATCGCCCGCTTGGCAATTCGGAAGGCGAAAAGTTCGAAAGTTCCGGGCGGAATCTGGTGAAGAACGACCGGACCTTCCCCGCGCTGGGGGATGGCGGGGCGCATTACAGCATGATCTGCGATGCCGCCTACACCACCTATTTCCTGACCTATTGGGTGCGCGATGCGAAGGGCGACAAGAAGGTCGACCTGCCCTATGCCGTCCGCAAGCTGACCTATGAGCCCGCCTATGCCGTGGGCCTGCACGATCGCGGCCTGATCAGGCCGGGCTACAAGGCGGACCTCAACGTCATCGACCTGGAAAGGCTGCATCTTTACGCGCCGCATGTCGTCTACAATCTGCCGACGGGCGGCCGTCGCCTGCAACAGCGCGCGGACGGTTATGACGCGACGATCGTCAACGGCGTGGTCACCTATCGCAATGGCCGTTCCACCGGCGCCCTGCCCGGCCGCCTTGTGCGCGGCAGCAAGGAAGCGCCGGAAAAGAGCCTGGAAATGGCCTGACGGACCAGGGCGGACGAAGCGGATCGACTGTTTCGCCCGCCCACGCATCGATAGCGCAGAGGAATTGCCATGACTGAAATTACGCCTGATCTCATTGTCTTCCTGCAGGAGATGAAGGATCGCACCGCCATCCACGACTGTCTGTTGCGCTATACGCGGGGCGTCGACCGGCATGACCGGGAATTGATGCTGTCAGCCTATTGGCCGGATGCTTTCGACGATCATGGCGTCGCGGAAGGCTATGCCGCCGACTTCGTCGACTGGGCGATCGGCTGGCATGGCGAATTCCAGACCAAACATCATCACGCGATCAGCAACCATGTGGTGGAGATCGACGGCGATACCGCGCATGGCGAAACCTATTATACTTTCTGGGGCGAAAATAAGGGCGCGCCGCCGCAGCTCAGCTTTGGCCGCTATGTGGACCGTTTCGAAAAGCGGAACGGCGAGTGGCGCATTGCCGACAGGGTCTGCGTCAACGAAATGACCACGACGCTGACGGCGGCCGAAATTCCGGAGGAATGGAAGGCCCGCATTTTCAGCACCGGTCCCAACCGGCGCGACAAGGGCGATGTGTCCTATATCCGGCCGCTGGTCCGCAAGGCGAATGTGGGCTGATTAGCCCCCCTGCCTATCGACGATATGGATCGACAAGTTAGACATTTGACTAGAGGATATTGCATGACCGCACGGACCGTCATTGTCACCGGGGCTTTCGGGATATTGGGCGGCGCCGTCGCCTCTGCCTTCGCCGCTGCGGGGGACAGGGTGGCGCGAGTCGATTACGCGCCTGCTCCGGCGGAGAGTCCGCCGGGATGCCTCGATATCGGCGGCGTCGATCTGACCGACTTCTCCGCGGCGCAGAAGGTGGTGGCCGACATCGTGAAGGCGCTGGGGTCGATCGATATACTGGTCAATGTCGCGGGGGGCTTCATATGGGAAACGCTGGCCGATGGAGGCAGCGCGACCTGGAGCCGCATGTTCGCGATGAATGCGACCACTTGCGTCAACATGACCAAGGCAGCGCTGCCGGAACTGGAGAAGGCGGCGCAGGCGCGTATCATCAACATCGGCGCTGGCGGCGCCGTGGTCGCGGCGGCGGGCATGGGCGGCTATGCCGCGTCGAAAATGGCCGTGCACAAATTGACCGAAAGTCTGGCGGCCGAACTCGCGGGCAAGGACATCACCGTGAACGCGATCCTGCCCAGCATCATCGACACGCCGACCAATCGCGCCGACATGCCCGATGCCGATTTCAGCCAATGGGTGCAACCGGCGGCCATCGCCGACGTGATCCGGTTCCTTGCCTCACCGGCTGCGCGCGCCATCAGCGGCGCGCTGATCCCGGTGTCGAAGGGCGGCTGAAACGCCCCTTGCCTGTTCGGGAAGGCGGCAAGCGGGCAGCTTCGCCCGCCTGCCGCCATATGTCAGACGATCTCGAACAGCGCGGCGGCCCCCATGCCGCCGCCGATGCACATGGTGATGACGGCGTTCTTCGCGCCCAGCCGCTTGCCCGCCAGCAGGGCATGGCCGGTCATGCGCGATCCGGTCATGCCGAACGGATGCCCGATAGAGATGGCGCCGCCATCGACATTGACCCTGGCCGGATCGATGCCCAGCCGGTCGATGCAATAAAGCGCCTGGCTGGCATAAGCCTCGTTCAGTTCCCAGATGTCGATGTCCGGCACTGAAAGCCCCAGCCGGTCGAGCAGTTTCGGAACCGCGAAGACCGGCCCGATGCCCATCTCATCCGGTTCGCAGCCTGCCACCTGCATCCCCTTGTAAAGGCCCAGGATCGGCAGTCCGCGCCGCGCCGCCTCGTCCGCGTCCATGATGACGCAGGCGCTGGACCCGTCGGACAACTGGCTGCAATTGCCCGCCGTCACGGAACCGCCTTCGAACAAGGGCTTCAGCCGGGCAAGATTTTCCATGTCCGTGCCGGGGCGGTTGCATTCATCCCTGGTCAGCGTGACCTGTTCCTGACCCGTTACGGCCAGCGCCTTGTCCACGACATTTTTCGTGGCCGCGATCGGCACGATCTCGTCATCGAACCAGCCATTTTCCTGCGCCGTTGCAGTGCGTGCCTGGCTCGTCACGGCGAATTCGTCCTGCGCTTCCCGGCTGATGCCATAGCGGCGGGCGACATTGTCGCCGGTCAGGTTCATCGCCATGTAGATTTCGGGCTTATGTTCCAGCAGCCATTCATCCCTGGTGCGGAAGCTGTTGCGGTGCGGGTCGACCAGGCTGACCGTTTCCACGCCGCCAGCCACATATACCCCCCCTTCCCCGCTGCGGATGCGCTGCGCGGCGATGGCGATGGTCTGGAGTCCGGAGGAGCATTTGCGGTCGAGCGTCATGCCGCACACGCTGATCGGCAAGCCCGCGCGCAGCGCGGCCTGTCGCGCGATGTTCGATCCGACCGCGCCTTCGCACCGTGCCGAACCCAGGAAAACATCGTCAATCTCAGCCGGATCGATCCCGGCGCGCTCCACGGCTGCGCGGATCGAATGCGCGGCCAGCGTTGCGCCATGGATGTTGTTGAGCGCGCCCCGATGCGCTTTGCCGATCGGCGTGCGCGCGGTGGCGACGATGGCTGCGTCCTTCATGCCCCGAAAATCTCCCGTCAGAAGCTATGCCGCAGATAGGAGCTGGCGGGACGGCTTGCCATAAAAGCGTCCGTCTCATCACGTCTTTGATGAAGCTGCACGGCATTCTTGACCCCGGCCGTGCCGGTCCACAAAGCTGGTTCGATTCCGAAGCATGGAGCGCTTCCAATGACCATTACCGTCGAAAAACAGGGTCCGGTCGCGATCGTGACGCTTGACCGTCCGCAAACCAAAAACGCCATCACGCAGGAGATGCGCGGTCAGCTATATGGCGCGTTCGAGGATATCGCGATGGACCATGATGTCCGCGCCGTGGTCCTGACCGGCGCGGGCGGCGATTTCTGCTCCGGCATGGACGTGACTGGCATGGGCAAGGGCGGCGTGACCGGATCGATGGACCGGATGTACACGCTCAATCGCATCGCCAAGGCCATTTATTCGCTCAAGAAGCCGACGATCGCGGCGGTGCCGGGCATATGCGTGGGCGTCGGCTTTTCCTATGCGTTGGCCTGCGACATCGTGCTCGCTGGCGAGCAGGCCCGTTTCGCGGCGATTTTCCGCAATATCGCGCTGGCGCCCGACGGCGGCCTCGTCTGGCACCTGCGTCAATTGCTGGGCGTGCAGAAGGCCAAGGAACTGGTCTATTCCGGCCGCATCATCCGGGCCGACGAAGCCGTGTCCATGGGCATCGCCTATGAAAAGGTCGCCCAGGAGGCGCTGATGGACCGGGCGATGGAACTGGCGGAGAGCTTCGCGTCCGGCCCCGGTATCGCCATGGGCATGGCCAAGCGCCAGTTCGAACTGAGCTGGAACAACGGTTTCGAACAATATCTGGAACTGGAAGCCGCGATCCAGCCCCTGATGAGCCGCACCGAAGACCATGAGGAAGGGCTGCGCGCTTTCCGCGAAAAGCGCAAGCCGGTGTTCAAGGGCGAATGACGCATATGCTCCAACCCGAAGCGGAATGGCGCGCGCACCTGGCCGAGGGGCGTTTCATGATCCAGCGTAGCCGATCGACCGGCGGCCATGTCTTTTATCCCCGCGTCGCCGAGCCGGGCACGGGCGCGGAAGATCTGGAATGGGTGAGCGCGTCCGGCGCGGGCACGGTGCACGCCGTTACGGTCGTGCGCAAGAAAGATCCCGCCGACAGCTACAATGTCGTTCTGGTCGATCTGGCGGAAGGGCCGCGGCTGATGAGCCGCGTCGATGGCGTGCCTGTCGATGTCGTTCAGATCGGCATGGCCGTCAGGGCCAGCATCATTATCGAGGGGGACAAGCCTTTGCTCGTCTTCGTGCCCGCATGAGCATGATCAACGGATTTCCACGCGGCCGGGCCGCCATTGTGGGCGCTTCGACCTATGGTATCGGCCAATGTCCCGGCGTGTCCGCCGTGGACATGGCGGCGAAGGCCGCGCTGCTGGCCCTGGCCGATGCGGGCATTGCCATGTCGGAAGTGGACGCCCTCTATACCTCCGCGCCCTATGAGGCGCTGGGCGGCATGGAACTGGCCGAATATCTGGGCCTGACGCCGAAAGTCACGGACTGCAACCGCACAGGCGGCTCCGCTTTCGAAGTGTATGTGCAGCAGGCGGCGCTGGCGCTGGAGGCGGGACTTATCGACTGCGCGCTGATCGCCTATGGTTCCAACCCGGCGAGCAACCCGCCGCCCGGCGTCGGCATGACTCGCCAGAGTCCGTGGGAAGCGCCCTACAAGCCGCTGGCGCCCCTCTCCTCCTATGCGCTGGCGGCGAGCCGGCACATGCATCTTTATGGCACCACGCGCGAGCAACTGGCCGAAGTGGCGGTCGCTGCGCGGCAATGGGCGCAACTGAATCCGGAGGCGGCGGTGCGCGATCCGCTGAGCGTCGAGGATGTGCTGAAGGCGCGGATGGTGTCCGATCCGCTGACGGTGCGAGACTGCTGCCTGTTCAATGACGGCGCGGCGGCGGTGGTGATGGTGCGCGCAGACCGGGCGAAGGATTGCGCAAAGGCGCCCATCCATGTGCTGGGCGCGGCCCATGCCGTCACCCATCGCGAAATCAGTTCCATGCCCGACCTGACCGTGACGGGCGCGGCGATTTCGGGTCCGCAGGCCTTCGCGCAGGCCGGGGTCAGGCCCGCGGACATCGACGTGGCGATGCTCTACGATGCCTTCACCATCACGCCCATCCTTTTCCTGGAGGATCTGGGCTTCTGCCCCAAGGGCGAAGGCGGGCGCTTCGTGTCGGGCGGGCATGTCGCGCCGGGCGGCGGGCTGGCGCTCAACACCAATGGCGGCGGCCTGTCCTGCGTGCATCCGGGCATGTACGGCCTGTTCCTGCTGGTGGAAGCCACACGGCAGCTTCGCGGCGAATGCGGCGAACGGCAGATCGATAATGCCCGCCTGGCCGTCGCGCACGGCAATGGCGGGGTGTTGTCCAGCGAAGCGACGGTGGTGCTGGGGACTGCCGCAACGCTGTGATGCGGCTGGATGAGGGGCGCGCCACCCGCCCCTCGTCAGGCGGGCGCGCTCAATACCAGCCGCACCAGCTTCTCTACGTCGGCAAGCAGCGTTTCCAAGTCCAGCGCCGGCTGTTCCTGACCGAACCCATGTTTGTCGAACAGGGCCACCGCGTTCCACATCATCGTTCCCGCCATCGCTATGCGCGCGCGGCCCAATTGCGGCGGCAACCAGCCCAGCGCGGCGTGCAGCCGTTCCAGCAGAGCCGCGATGCTGGGTGCGCCGGGCCGTGGCACGCGCGCATCGAACGGATCGCTGAGCAGGCCTGCCCCGCTCATATGCATCATGAAGCGGATATGGGCATGCGGCGCCTGTTCGTCATGCAGCAGGAAATAGGGCCGCATCATGCATCGCCAGGCGGTGAAGGCGTCGAGGGAATCCAGAGACGGCCCGCTTTCCCGGATCATGCGTGAACGGTCCGCCTCCGTATCCTGCAACCGCATGTCCACGACGGTGCGCAACAATTCCTCCACGCTGCCGAAATGATAGCTGACGGCGGCGGTGTTCTTCTGCCCGGCGGCGATCGCGACGGCGCGCAGCGTCGCCACGCCGATGCCGGACTGAGCCACCAGCGTCTCCGCCGCAAGGCAAAGCTGCCGCCGGGTGGTTTCGCTGCGGGAGTTGGAAGCCATCGCGACGCTTTTAGCCAGCCTGTGAGCCATGGCCAGTCCTCATATTAAAGCATTTGCTTTATTTATCGGATCATTTACATTGCGTCCAGAAAATTGAGAGGATTCCCCATGATCATCAGCGCCATGCCCGGCCCTTTCGGCGCCATCGTCGAAGGCATCGATCTTTCCGTTCCCCAAAGCGACGATATCCTGCGCGGACTGATCGCCGCCCTGCACGAGCATCAAATTCTGGCGATACGGGGCCAAAGATTGACCGATGCCGATTATGTCGCCTTCGGCCATCAATGGGGCAGGCCCCTGATGTTCCATCTGCAATCGCACCGGAAGGATGAATTTCCGGAGATGATCCGGATCACCAACGCCGCCGCCACGCCCGAACGCTATCGCGACGGCGCGAAATTCTGGCATCAGGACAGCAGCTATGAAGCCGTGCCCGCCAGCGTGACCATGTTATATGGCGCGGAAACGCCCGATGAAGGCGGCGAAACGCTGATCGCCAGCACCGCATTGGCCTATGACGCGCTGGATGACGCCATGAAGGCCAAAATCGATGGCCTTGTCGGGCTGCATTGCCTGGGGGGATCGCCTGCACTGCCGGGTGAGAAGATACCGTTCATTCCGGAAAATACGGCGCGGCACGGCATCGTTTCCCATCCGCTGGTGATGCGGCATCCTGTGACGGGACGAAAGGCGCTCTATCTGTCCGGATCGGCCTTCGGCGCGGAAGGGCTGGAGATTGACGAGGGACGCGCGCTGATCAACGCATTGCGCACCCATTGCACGCAACCGCAATTCGTCACGCGCTATAAGGTCGAAACCGGCGATATCTTCCTGTGGGACAATTTCCAGGTTCTGCACAGCGCCACGCCGATCGAATATTCCGACGAGCCCGGCAAGCGCCGTCTGCTTTTCCGGATCAGCACCAAGGGCGTGCCCGCTCTGTGCGATACCGCCGATCTGGCCGCCTGACGCATCAGCCGGGATTGAGGTTCCAGTCGATCCGTTCGGTCAGGAAGGCCAGCGCAGCCTGCACATGCGGCAGGGCGACGCGATCCGGCGCGCCCATCAGCACGACGGGCAGCCGGGGCCAGCTCAATTCCGGCAGGAGCGGGACCAGGCGACCGGCATCGATATGGTCGCGGGCCAGCATTTCCAGCGTCTGGCCCACGCCCAGCCCCGCAAGCGTGGCTGACAATATCGCGGCACCGTCGTTGAAGGTGAAGGCTGTCGGCGGCCGCACCCGAACGGTGCGGTCGCCCTGCCGCAGTTGCAACGGATTTCCGCCCGGCGTTTCCACGCTGGCATAAAGGATGGCGCGATGCTGCGCCAGGTCGTCCGCCTCCGCCGGTTGGCCGTGCTGCGCGATATAATCGGGGGATGCCAGGCAGATGAGCCGGGTCGTGCCGAGCGTCACCGTCTTCCATCCGGTCGGCGGCGCCTCGCCCGCCCGGATGACCAGATCGAAGCCGTCGACGCGGAAGAATGTGCCGCGATCGCCCAGCGTGAGGTCAAGGATCAGCCGTGGATGCAGCCGCTGGAATTCGGCCAGAGCGGGCATGATGAAGGCCTGCCCCATGGAGGCCGGAGCATCCAGCCGCACGCGCCCCGCAATGCCGGCCCCCGGCCGTACCGCCATGTCGGCCGTGGCCACGGCATCCAGCGCGGCCTGCGCATAGGTCAGATAATGCCCGCCCTCCGCCGTCAGGTCCACGCGCCGGGTCGAGCGGTTGAACAGCCGCACGCCCAGATGCTCCTCCAGCCGCCGGACGTGCAATGTGACCATGGGCGTCGAGATATTGAGGCGCAGCGCGGCGCGCGTGAAGGAACCGGCCTCAGCCACCGCGACAAAGGCTTCCATCGCGGTCAGTTGGTCCATCGGCTGCTCCTGCGGACCGGGGTGCGAGAATGCAAGGGATCGGCCATCGACATCAGGTTCAACAAGGGTGTCCGGGCTGTGGGTTGGTCAACCCGCGCATCCTATACCGGAATGTGGCGCTGCGCAGTCACCCCGCCCTTTTCATCGGCCTTTTGATGCTTGTCGCCGCCTGCTTGCCGCATTGCATGCAACCCTGCCACAAACTGGTCAAAAGAGGAGCCCTAGATGAGCGGTTTTCTGGATGAACGCGCCAATCTGGCCGGGAAAGTAGCAGCGGTCGTCGGTGGGGGCGGCGGCATCGGCGCGGGCATATCGCTGGCGCTGGCAAATGCTGGTGTCGAACTGGCGATCTGCGATATCGATATGGCTGCGCTGGCCGAAACCGAGGCCGCGATCGCATCCACCGGCGGCAAGGTTGTCGCCATGACCGCCGACGCCACGGAGGAAGGCGCGCTCGACGCCTTTTACGACATGGTCGAACGCGCCTGTCCGCGCCTGGACATAGTGGTGAACGTGGCGGGCGGAACGAAGCGGCAACTGCTTGCCGAAGCCAGCCGCGCCGACATCGCCCGCGATATCCATCGCAATTACGGCTATGTCGTTCAATCGGTGCAGCGCGCCGTGCCGTTGATCAGGCGATCGGGCGATGGCGGCAGCATCATCAATTTCACCACGATAGAGGCGCATCGCGGCGCGGCCAGCTTTTCGGTCTATGCCGGGGCCAAGGCGGCCACCACCAATTTCACCCGATCGATGGCGGTGGAGCTGGGCAAGGACAAGATCCGCGTCAGTTGCATCGCGCCGGACACGACCATGAGCCGGGGCAATATGGATGCCATGCCCCCTTCTTTTGCGGAGGGTTTTGCCAGGCTGCCTGCCCATGTCCAGGGCAAGGGTCTGGAAATATATATCCCCAGGGGCGAACAGCCGCCGGTCGACGCGCTGGCGGATGCCGTGCTGTTCCTGGGTTCCGACCTGTCGACCTTCATATCGGGCATGACGCTGCATGTGGACGGCGGCACCATGGCGGCGGCGGGCATGCTGGACTGGCCCTTTGGCGATGGCTTCGTGCCCACTCCGCTCGCCGGCACCCTGGCGCGCCTCTATCGCGACGGAGACGATGCGTGATCCTTTACGCCATCACCCTGTCGCCCTTTGCCGCCCGCGTGCGCCTTGCCCTGCGTATCAAGAAGCTGGATTACGACATGATGCCGCCGCCAGGGGGCAATACGCGATCGCCCGAATATCTGGCGATCAATCCGATCGGGAAGTTGCCGGTTTTGGTGACGGACGAAGGTCTGGCGATCGCCGAGTCCGAAACCATCGTCGATTATCTGGACGAATATTTTCCCACGCCATCCCTGACGCCTTCCGACACGGCCGAACGGGTGCGGATGCGCAACATCGTCCGCTGTTTCGAACTATATGCGACGCCCGCCATGTCCCGTCTGTTCAGGCAGATGGACCCCGCGACCCGCGACGAGGCGGTGGTCGCGACCGAAATAGCGAATTGGCGCAACGGCCTGGCGCTGACCGACCGGTTCGTGGCCGATGCGGCGTTCGCAGCGGGTGGGGCGATGAGCAAGGCCGACTGCATCCTGCTGCCCAGCCTGCTGCTGTGCGAAGTGGTCGCCGGGATTTTCGGCCTCGCGGACCCTTTGGCGGAGTGCCCGAATTTGACAGGCTACCGGGACAAGGCCCGGCAGCATCCCGACATGGGCGCGATCTGGACGGAAACGGCGGAAGCGCTCGCGGCGATGAGATCGGGCCGGTGACCATTAGATGGATCGATCCGGCGACGGGACAGCCCCTCGCCGGAACACCGCTGGGCATGGCGCTGAGCGCCCAGGCAAGGGCGACGCCCGACCGGCCCGCAATGACGATAGGCGGGCAAAGCTGGACCTTCGCGGCCTTCGACGCACTGGCGAACCAGCGGGCGCAAAGCTTTCTGGCCAAGGGCATGGCAGCAGGGGACCGGGTGATCCTTTCCATGCCCAACCGGGTCGATTATCTGCTCAGCGCCTTTGCTCTATGGAAGATCGGCGCAACCCCCTGCCCTGTATCGGATCGGCTGAATGAGGAGGAGTTTCGCGCCATCGTCGCATTGTCCGGCGCGCGCCATGTGATCGGCCCCGTGTCGCTGCCGCGATCGGAAGCGCGGCTGCACGATGTCGATGTCCCCGTCAAGGCGACCTTGCCGGACGCCCCATTGCCGCCCATCATATCCCGGCCCGGCAAGATCGCCCATAGCGGCGGCAGCACCGGGCGGCCCAAGCTGATCATCGATCCGCTGCCGTCGGTCTGGGGGCCCGACAAGGAGGGATGCCGACGCGGACCGCGCCACACGCTGCTCAATCCGGGACCGCTCTATCACTCCGCCCCCTTCAACACGACGACGATGGCAATGGCGCAGGGCACGCATATCGTCTGCATGGAGCGGTTCGATCCCGTCGAATGGCTGGCGCTGGTGGAGGAGCATCGCGTCACCTATGCCTATCTGGTGCCGACGATGATGACGCGCATAGCGCGGCTGCCGGAGGCGGTGACCGCTGCGGCGGACCTGTCGTCGATCGAGACGCTGCTGCACATGGCCGCGCCCTGCCCGCCCGACGTCAAGCGATGGTGGATCGACCGGATCGGCGCGGACCATGTGTGGGAGGTTTATGGCGGCACCGAACGGATCGGCGTGACGACCATCGGCGGCCGGGAATGGCTGGCGCATCCGGGATCGGTCGGCACCGCCGCGCTGGGTCAGGAAATCCTCATCACCGGCGAGGATGGCAGTCCGCTGGCACAGGGGGAAATCGGCGAGATCCGTTTCCGCAAGAGCGGGGGAGCCGGAAAAGGCTATGCCTATATCGGCGCCGAAAACCGCATCGTTTCCGACACGGACAGTTTTGGCGACATGGGTTGGCTGGACAAGGACGGATATCTCTACATCGCGGACCGGCGCACCGACATGATCCTTGTTGGCGGGGTCAACGTCTATCCCGCCGAGATAGAGGCGGCTGTGGAAATGATGCCGGGCGTGTTGTGCTGCGCGGTCATCGGCCTGCCCGACGCGGACCTGGGCAACAGGGTTCATGCCATCGTGGAACTGGCGCCAGATGTCAGCCCACCGGAGGAGGATAGTTTCCTGGCGCGGCTGGGCGAAATGATCGGCGGATTGAAACGGCCGCGCTCCGTCGAATTCACGACCGACCCGATCCGCGATCAGGCGGGCAAGGTCAGGCGGTCGGCCCTGCGCGCTGATCGGATGGCGTGATCCGGCATTAGCATCAGGCGGCGGCGGCGGATTTGATTCCGCCGCCGCGCCGATGATCGCGATATGTCCGTCAGGCGAAGAGGTCCGCCGACGCCAGCCTGTCAGCGATGAAGCGGCAGAAGCGCGCCGCATCCGCACCGTTGATCACGCGATGATCGTAGCTGAGCGACAGCGGCAGCATCTGGCGCCAGTCGATCCCCCCGTCATCCGCTGGAACCGGGACGGGACGGGCGCGGGTGACGCCCAGGATCGCGACTTCGGGGGCGTTGACGATGGGCGTGAAACCGGTGCCGCCAATATGGCCCAGCGACGTCAATGTGATGCAACCGCCGGACATTTCCGCCATGGACAGGCCCTTGGTCCGTGCCTTGTCCGACAGGGCGACAATCTCTTCGGCGATCTGCGTCACGGACTTGCGGTCGCAATCCCGGATCACCGGCACCAGCAACCCGCCGGGCGTATCCACCGCCACGCCGACATGCACATATTTCTTGAGCGTCAGCATGCCGCTCGCCGGATCGAGCGAGGCGTTGAATTGCGGGAAGGCAGCCAGGCCATCCGCCAGCGCCTTCACCAGCAGCGGCACGGCGGTCAGCTTCGTGCCGCCTGCGGCGTTATGCGCCTTGCGCCGTTCCTCCAGTGCGGTGATGTCCGCATCGTCCTGATGCGTGACATGCGGAATGGCGACCCAGTTGCGGCCCAGAAATGCCGCGACGAACTTCTGGATCTTGCTGAGGGGGCGCTGTTCCACCTCTCCGAAGACAGAGAAATCGCCGGTGGGCCAGGGGGCAAGACCTGCGAGGAGATCGCTCATATACGGTCCGGACCTGTCGGCTTGAAAAATGCGAAGCGCGGACTTTCCATGTCTATGGAATCGGTAAGCCGCATCGTCGGCGCCGCAGCGAACACGCTCTCCAGCAAGGCTGCCGGATCGTCGGTTTCCACCTCATAATCGGCGACGAACACGCCGGTTTCGGTCCCCGTCATGTCCAGTTCCCTGTAGCGGGTGCAGGATCGAACGCCCGGCAACCGGCACATCTCGACGGAGTGGACCTCATCATACCAGCGGTCATATTCTGCCTCGCGCCCGGCTACCGCGCGCGAGGTGACATGCAGGATATAGCGCATCGGATTTACTCGATGGTCGCCAGAAGGGTGCCGACCTCATAGGTTTCGCCGATCTGGGCGATGATCTTGAGGGTGCCGCTTGCGGGGCTTTCCACTTCCTGGGTCGATTTCTCCGACTCCAGCGCGTAGAGCGGCTGGCCTTCGACGGCCTGACCGCCATCTTCCACCAGCCATTCGGCCAGCGTGCCTTCGTTCATCGAAAAGCCAATCTTGGGCAGCAATACTTCAACAGCCATTGGGAACTCCCTGAGCGAAATTAGGATTTGATGAGGGCCTCGGCCGCCGCGACGATGTCGGCGGTCTGCGGGGCGAATGCGGTTTCCAGCGGTTTGGAGAATGGCACCGGGC
Source organism: Sphingobium chlorophenolicum (assembly GCF_000722875.1). Lineage (GTDB taxonomy): Bacteria > Pseudomonadota > Alphaproteobacteria > Sphingomonadales > Sphingomonadaceae > Sphingobium > Sphingobium chlorophenolicum. The sequence continues at coordinate 26,008 of NZ_JFHR01000026.1, forward strand.
AGAAGGCGCCGCCCAGCCGCTTCACAGGGGCCTTGAGCCTGCCGAACAGTTGCTCGTTCAGCACCGCCGCGATTTCCGCGCCAGCGCCGAAGGGCGTCACTGCCTCATGCACGATGATGGCGCGCCCGGTCTTGGCGACCGACTTCACCACCGTTTCCTGATCCCATGGCGCGATGGTGCGCAGGTCGATCAGTTCGGCGGAAATGCCGGCCTCCCTGAGTTTCGCGACGGCGGGCGTCGCCTCCTGGATCATGCGGGCATAGGCGATGATGGTGACGTCGCTGCCTTCGCTCAGCACATTGGCCTTGCCGATGGGCACGCGATGGCCCTTTTCCGGCGCTTCGGCGGGCGACCAATAGGTCGGCAGATTTTCGATGAACAGCACCGGATCGGGATCATCGATGGCGCTGCGCATCAGGCCATAGGCGTCCTGCGGGCTGGAAGGCGCGACGACCTTGATGCCTGCGGTGTGCGCGAACCAGGCTTCCAGATAGTCGCAATGCTGCCCGCCGCTGGCAAAGCCGGTGCCGGTCATCGTCCGGATGACGATAGGCACATGGGTCTGCCCGCCGGACATGAAGCGCAGCTTCGCCGCATGGTTGACGATCATGTCCATCGCCACGGTCGTGAAATTCATCAGCATGATCTCGGCAATGGGCTTGAAGCCCACCAGACTCGCGCCGATGGCCGCGCCGATGATCGCCTGTTCGGAAATGGGGGTGGAGCGCACGCGATGTTCGCCAAAGCGCGACGAAAGCCCCTTGGTGACGCCGCAAACGCCGCCTTCCTCCGGGTCGGCCAGGTCTTCGCCCAACGCGATGACATTCTCATCCTCCTCCATCGCATCCGCGATGGCGGCGTTGATGCCCTGAAGGATATTCGCCTTGGCGGCCTTCGCGCTATTTGCGGGGGCCATTGGGGTTTCGGCGTTCATCAGGCCATCTCCTCCGCGAACACGTCGCGCTTCAGTTCCTCCACGCCGGGGAAGTCGCTCGCCAGCGCGAATTCGACGGCTTCGTCGATATCCTTTTCGATGGCGGCTTCCATCTTGGCCAGTTGCCCTTCGGTCGCGACGCCGGTTTCGATCAGCTTCGCGCGGAACCTGGGCACCGGGTCGTTCGCCATCGCATCGGCCTTGCGCGCCTTGTCCATATAGGCGTCGGCATCGCCGAAGACGTGGCCGAAGAAGCGATAGGTCATCGCCTCGATCAAGGTCGGGCCTTCTCCGGCGCGGGCGCGGGCGATCGCTTCGTTCGCCACGGCGTACATTTCGAACGGATCGTTCCCGTCCACCCTGACGCCAGGCATGCCATAGGCGGCGGCGCGATCCGCCACCTTGACGTTGCTGGTCTTGTCATAGGCGGTGTGTTCGCCCCATTCGTTGTTCTGGCACACGAAGATCACCGGCAGCTTCCAGACGGCGGCCAGATTGAGCGATTCATGGAACGCGCCGATATTGGCCGCGCCGTCGCCGAAGGATGCGACGGTCACGCGGCCGTCGCCGCGCAGTTGCGATCCCCAGGCCAGGCCGTTGGCGATGGGCATGGTGGACCCGACGATGCCGGTCGTCACCATGATGCCCTTGGTGGGATAGGTGACGTGCATCGGCCCGCCCTTCCCCTTGCAGGTGCCGGTCGTGCGGCCGGCGACTTCCGCCCACAAGTCCTTGAGGGGCAGACCCTTGGCAAGCTGGTCGTGGCTGCCCCGGTAGATGGTGCAGATATAATCCTCATCGCTCAGGTTGACCGAAATCGCGCTGGGGATCACTTCCTGACCGCGCGGGCTGTAATAGGGCATGACCAGTCGCCCGTTCATGATGACCTTGCGCGACCGTTCGTCATTCGCCTTGATCAGCGCCATGCGGCGGTAGATCTCTATCTGGGTCGCCGCATCGGGGGTTGCCCTGTTGCTCATTTTCAGACGTCCTTTCGAAAGGCCGGATTTTCACTCTATGATTCCAGCATCTGCCATGTTTTCCCGGCCGTGAAAGCCCCGCCCCCGCTATATCGCAATTGTGAAGGATGAGGCGGACGATTCCTATTCCGGGCGGGGCCTCCGGGCGCGAAGTTCGATCCGTCCCTTGCCGAATGGCGCGTCGCGATTGGTCAGCGCTTCCTTGAGTCCCTTTTCCGCCATATCCTTGCGGAACTGGCTGCGCCGGGGGCCAGTGCTGAGATGCGCGCGGGCATCCAGTTCGGCGGCATAACGCAACGACTGCTTCGCGCCCGCCAGTTCCATCTGGGCGTTGACGACGCGCTTGTGGGTGGCGAGTATTTCCGCATCGACGCTGCCGATGCGGCGCACCATCTCATCGGCCTGAAAATCCAGTTCCTCAGCCGGATAGGCTTCCAGCACCATGCCGATGCGCGCGGCGTCGATGCCGCTGATCGTGTCGCCGGTGAACAGCATCCGCTTGGTCCACTGCGGACCACAATGATAGAACCACAGGTTCGTGGGCGGCGTGCCGTTGGCGCGGGCCGCGGGAAAGCCGATCTTCGCATCGTCCGCCGCCAGCACGATATCGCAGGAAAAGGCGAGATCGGTGCCGCCCGCCAGACAATTGCCCTGCACCTTCGCCACGATCGGCTTGTGCAGGTCCAGCATGATGGAGGTCAGGTCCTGCTGGCGCTCCAGATTCCAGATATCGTCGTCGATCGTGCCTGCACGGCTGCGATAGTCGGCAGGATCATATTCCGTCGCCATATCCCCGGCTCCGCCATAGCTGTCCGTCAGATCGTAGCCGGCGCAGAAATCCCTTCCTTCGCCCGAAAGCAGAATGACGTTGGCGTCCCGGCGGTCGTCCGCTTCCAGCAGGGCCTGGTGCAATTCCTTGAGCGTCTGGGCCGACAGGGCGTTGCGCTTTTCCGGACGGTTCAGGGTGATGCGGGCCACATTGTCATGCACCGCGAAGCTGATGCATTCCGTCGATTTAAGCCATTTCATCCCCATGTTCCACTCTCCAAGATCCTATCTTGCCAGCATAGCGCGCCACCTGCCGCGCTGACGAGGCCGCCGCCTCAGCCTATCGGCCATGTGATCCTTGCACCGTCCCCATCTTGTCCCGGCCAGACAGAGGGGGCAGTCGTATCGCATCAAGCAAAATGCAGGTGGGGATCGGTTTCCACCGCCAATTCCCGCCTTAGCGCGACCATGAATCGCTGCTGGCACGAACAATGGAATAGACAGAGGAGAGGATAATGGGCCGACTGGCAGGCAAGGTCGCGGTGATCATGGGCGCCACCCGCGAAGGCAATATGGGGCAGGCAATCGCCAGGCGCTTTCTGGACGAAGGCGCGCATGTCGTGGTTTCCGGGCGCGGGAAGGAAGGGCTGGACGCCTTCGCCGCCGCGACGGGCGCCACCGCTATAGCCTGCGACATCGGCAGCCGCGCGCAGATCCAGTCGCTGGCCGACGCGGTGGTGGCGCGGCATGGCGCCATCGACATCGCCGTCAACGCGGCCGCCATCGGCTTTCTGGCGCCGTTCGAGGAGGAGACGGAGGAGCAGATCGATTCGATGCTCTCCATCATCTTCAAGGGCGGGCTGTTCTTCATGCAGGTGATGGTCGGGGCGATGAAGCGGGAACGGCCGAGCGGACGGGGCGGCGCGATCATCAACATCTCCTCCGCCGTGGCCGACATCATGTCGAACGATCATTGCAGCTATATGGGCGCCAAGGCCGCGCTCAATCAGATGACGCGCTTTGTCGCCTATGAATATGGTAAGCATGGCATCCGCGCCAACATATTGGCGCCGGGCCTTACCATCACGCCGATGCTGGGCGGGTTCAACGTTCCCGGCCTGGTGGAGGCCTATGCGAAGGAATATCCGCTCGGCCGGATCACGACGGTCGAGGACATTGCCAATGCCGCGCTGTTCATGGCCAGCGACGAATGTTTCATGACCGGCCAAACCTTCAACGTGACAGGAGGATTGACGCTGCGCCGCAATCCCACCGCCGAAGAGGTCATGGCGTCCATCGCCGCCCATGGCGGCGCAGTCTAGCCCGGCGGTTCGCAGGGATCAGACTGGCGATGATCCAAGGGCATGGACGGCCCCGGCATTGACTTGCGCCGCGCCGACGCGGGAAGCTGACCGCAAAATCGAAGGAGAGACGGGACAGTGAACCAGCCAGTCGGTGCGCTACAGCCGGATGTCACGCGCAGGAAGAAGGCAGGCCCTGAGGATTTCATCCCCAAGGAAGATTATGTCAGCCGCGATTTCGCGCATAGGGAACAGCAGCGGCTCTGGCCCCGCACATGGCAGATGGCCTGCCGCGAAGAGGAAATCCCCCGCGTCGGCGATTATGTGACCTATGATCTGCTGGACGAATCCATCATCGTCGTGCGTGTCGCTGCGGATCGGATCGCGGCCTATCATAATGCATGCCAGCATCGCGGCCGCCGCCTGACGGACGGGTGCGGCCATGCGGCGCGCCTGTTCTGCCGCTTTCATGGCTGGTCATGGAAACTGGACGGCACGATCGCCCATGTGGTCGACCGCGACAATTGGGACGGCAGCCTGAAGGACGAGGATATTGCCCTGCCGCAAGTCCGCGTCGACCGCTGGGGCGGGTTCGTCTTCATCTGCATGGACGAAAATGCCGAGCCGCTGCTCGATTTTCTGTCGCCCATTCCGGAGGTTTTCCGCAACTATCCGTTCGAGAAGATGCGCTATCGCTGGTACAAGCGCACGGGCATCGACTGCAACTGGAAGACGGCGCTGGAAGCCTTCAACGAAGGCTATCACGTCCAGACCACCCATAGCCAATTGCTGCCGGTCCATGATGACGAAGCCCTGTCCTTCGCCGAGGGCCGCCATGGCAGCTACCAGCTCGCGCCGGGTCGCATTTCGCTTGGCGAGCGTTCTCCCCGGCTTGCCGGGACGAAGGTCGATTATCGGCGCAACGTCCGCGACTTCGTCCTGATGCTGGAAGAGGATCTGAAAGCCTCCATTCCTCCGCATATGGCGGAACTGGCGGGCAGGCTTGTCGATGAGTTGCCTGAGGATGCGACCCTACTGGACGTGCTGGTGAAATATGGCCAGATCGCCTTCGAAGCGGCGCAGGAGCGCGGCATCCCCTTCCCTTCCCTGACGCCGGAGGAGATGGCGCGGGCCGGGGCGGACTGGCACCTGTTTCCCAACATGGTCTTCCTGCCCGCGCCGGATGCGATGCTCGCCTATCGCGCGCGGCCCGACCGCAATGACCCGGAAAGGTGCATCTTCGAAGTCTATTCGCTGGTCCTTTATCCGGAAGGACAGGAACCGCCGCTGGAACGGCAGGAATTCAGCGACTGGCGCGATCATGACGCCTGGGGCCTGATCCTGACGCAGGATTTTGAGAATATGACCGAAGTGCAACGGGGCATGCGCTCCACGGGCTTCACCGGATCGCGCACCAATCCCGTGCAGGAACGGAGCGTGTCGAATTTCCACCGGGCGTTGCGCGAGTTCATCGGCGCCTGAATCCGTAGATAAAGAGGAGAGAATATGGCTGGCAGATTGAGCGGCAAGGTCGCGATCGTTACCGGCGGCGGCCAGGGCGTCGGTCTGGGCATCGCACGGATTTTCCTGCGCGAGGGCGCGAAGGTGCTGATCACCGGCCGCACCCCGGACAAGCTGGAAGTGGCGGTTGCGGCGCTGAAGGCGGAGGGCGGGGAAGCCGCCTGGATCGCCGGAACCGCCGGCGTGCGCGCCGATGCGGAAGCGGCCGTCGCCAGGGCGGTCGAATTGTTCGGCAGGCTCGACATATTGGTCAACAATGCCCAGACGTCCAAACCCGGCACCATGTTCGAGGACACGGACGACGCCCTTTTCGCGCTGACCATCGAATCCGGCCTCTACGGCACGTTCCAGCATATGCAGGCGGCCATCCCGCATATGAAGGACAAGGGCGGCTCTATCATCAATTTCGGTTCCTATGAGGGCATCCATGGCGGTGTCGGATTCGCTGCCTATGCCGCGACGAAGGAAGCCATTCGCGGCCTGTCCCGCACCGCCGCGCGGGAACTGGGCAAGCACAAGATTCGCGTCAACGTGATCTGCCCCGCCGCACTCAGCCCCATCGCCGAGCAATGGGTGAAGGATTTCCCGGAAGAAGCCGAAAAGGTCATGAAGCTGGTCGCGCTGGGTTATCTGGGCGATTGCGAGAAGGATATCGGGCCTGCCGCGCTGTTCCTGGCCAGCGAGGACAGCCGCTATGTGACCGGCCAAACCATCAATGTGGACGGCGGGCAGATGATGCTGTGACCGGCGTGCCCGCCTTTTCCGGCCGTACCGCCATCGTCACCGGCGCCGCCAAGGGGTTGGGTCGCGCCCATGCGCATTGGCTCGCCGCCCATGGCTGCGCCGTGATCGTCAGCAATCGCCCGGCGCCGGACGGTTCCTCCTCGGCGCGGGCCGTCGTTCAGGAAATCGTGAGCAAGGGCGGCCGGGCGGTCGCGCATGACGGGCCGGTACAGACGCCGGAAGCCGCCGCCGAGATGGTGCGGGTCGCCCGTCAGCATTTCGGCACGCCCGACATTTTCGTCAGCAATGCGGGCGTTCAGGCATTCCGGGATTTTGGCGCGGTGACGCTGGAGGAAATGGACGCGCTGCTCGACATCAACCTGCGGGGCGTGCTGGTGGGCCTGAAAGCCGTTTGGCCCGCCATGGTGGAGGCGGGCTATGGGCGGATCGTGCTGACCGGGTCCAGCGCCGGGCTATGGGGACAGGTCGGTTCCGCCGATTATGCGGCGTCCAAGGCGGCGATGGTGGGCATTGCCCGCTCCCTGGCGATCGATGTTCCGGCGGGCGCGGACATATGCGTCAACGTCGTCGCTCCCGCCGCTTATACGCCCATGTCGGCGGGCAGCATTCCGGCCGAGTGGGCCGACTATGCCTCGCCCGATCATGTCGCGCCGGTCGTTGGGTGGCTATGCAGCGACAGATGCTCCACGTCGGGGGGCATCTATCATGCGGGGGCGGGCAATGTCCGTCGCGTCCAGATATTGGAAGGGCCGGTTCGCCAACTGTCCGAAGGCGACATCGACAGCGTGATGCGCAGCCTGACCGCGCAGCCCGAATGGACCAGCTCTTTTGCTTCCGGCGCGGAAATCATGCCGGAACTGGTGAAGGCGATGAAAGCATGACGATGGATTTTTCCGGCCAGGTCGCCATCGTGACTGGAGCAGGCGGCGGCATGGGACGCGCCTATGCGCTGGAACTGGCGCGGCGTGGCGTGGCGGTAGTCGTCAACGACTATGGCGGCGGCGTTCTGGGCGAACAGAATGGCAGTTCCGGTCCGGCCGAGGCCGTGGTCGCGGAAATCGCGGCGGCGGGCGGGCGAGCTGTCGCCAGTGGCCGGGCGGTAGGAACGGCGGCGAATGCCCGATCCATCGTCCAGGCGGCCCTGGACGCCTTCGGGCGGGTCGATATCCTGGTCAACAATGCGGGTACAGGCATTGCGGGGGCCTTCACAGCGCATGAAGACGAGGCGATCGAACGCCACTATGCGACGAACCTGATCGGCGGCCATCATCTGATGCGCGCCGCATGGCCGCATATGGCAGCGCAGCGCTATGGCCGCGTCCTCAACGTCAGTTCCAACGGCGCGCTCGGCGTGGGTGGCAATGCGCCCTATGCAGCGGCCAAGGCCGGTATGCTGGGGCTGACGCTGGATGCCGCGATCGAGGGGAAGCCGCTGGGCATATTGGTCAACGCGGTCATGCCGACATCCTATTCCCGGTTGATCGAACAGATACCCGATCCGGCCACCGTTGCCTGGTTCCGCGACAATCTGCCGCCTGAAAAGGTGGCGGCGGCGATGGCCTGGTTCCTGAGCCGCGACTGCACCCGGACCGGCCGCATCCTGCTGACGGGTGGCGGCCGCCTGTCGAGCCTGATCTACGCAGAAACCGGCGAGATTTTCGACCCGGAGATCAGTGCGGAAAAGGTCGGCAGGCGGATCGAGGAGATATGGGACGAAACCACGCTAGCGCCCGTGCATAATCAGGCGGAAGCGGGCGCGCGCTATTTCCGCCACCTGCCCTGGACGGCCGCCGACACGCCGGATTTCGGACCGGACGTGGAAAGAGGCTGAACAAGGGTCAGATGCGCCGCCGTCCGTGCATGGTGATGTAGATGGCGGTGCCGATGATCAGCGCCGATCCCACATAGGTGCCCGGCTGCGGCCATTCGCTGAACAGCAGATAGCCGAGCGCCGTGGTGAACAGGATGCGCACATAGTCGAGCGGGCCCATCAGGCTCGCCTCCCCCAATGCCATGCCGCGAATATAGCAGGCCTGCGTCAGGACACCCAGCACGCCCATGGCTGCAAGCAGCAGGGCATCCTCCGCAGTGGGCATCCGCCAACTGCTCCAGGCCAGCGGCGCGGTGAAGAGCAGGCCCAGCAATGTCGACCAGGTTAAAAGCGCCAGGTCGCTATGGTCGCGCGTCATCTGCTTCACGCTGATCACCGACCAGGAGATGAGCAGCGCGGCAATCAGGCCCTGAGCCGCTGGCCAACCGATCAGCGAATGGGCGGAACCGGGAGCGATGATGATGAGCACCCCCGCAAAACCCGCCAGCGTGGCGAACAGCCGTTGCCGATCCAGCCGTTCGCCCAGCAGCAGAGCGGCAAGCGGGACGAGGAACAAGGTACGGCTGAAGGACAGGGCGTTCGCTTCCGCCAGTCCCAGAAGATGAAAGCTGTTGAAGGTGAGGATAATCGACAGGCTGGTCGCCGCGCAGCGTATTATCATCTGCCATGGCCGGCGAAGCGTGAATGCGAGGCGCGGCTGTCGCAGGATGAAAGGCGACAGCGCAATGAGGCTGACGCCTTGCCGCACGAAGTTCTGGGTCGCCGACGAATAGTCGTCGCCCAGCAGCTTCACCAGCGCCATGGCGATGCTGTAGGTGAAGCCGGAAGCCAGCATCCATAGAGCGCCACGCGCATTGTCATGATGCCCTCTGCCACCGTTCATCCCGCCCCGTTAGCCGCATAGACGGAGGAAGGATAGTGTCCAGTAACGTGATAAAGCCGATGTTCCGGCGACGCATTTTTTGAAGCGGGGGCCGAGGCCGAAAAGAAAGCGGGGCGCCAGACCCATGGTCCGACGCCCATCCGCTCGCATCAGAATTTGTAGGACAATTCCATCCCATATGTACGCGGTTCGCCATAGACCGAGGAGATGTAACCCGCCTCATTATAGATGCCGATCACGCCCACGCGGTAATAGCTCTTGGTCAGATTGTTGACGAAGGCCGCCGCGCCGAGGCCCGTCCCGAAAATATTGTCCCAGCCCGCCCGCAGATTGACCAGTTCATAACCCGGTTCGGTCGCCAGCACGTCATTCTTGTCGAGATGCTGTTTCGTGCGATAGCTGATATTGGCGTTGAGGTTGATCGAACCGGCATCGCCCGACAGCGGAATGTCATAGCTGACATTGGCGCCCATCTGATGATGGGGCGAACCGACCAATGCGAATTCGCCCGGTTGGCGGCCACGGCTGATCTCCACGCCGACATAGGAATAGAAGACGCTGACGTTGAGCGGTCCCGCCAGAAGACCAAGCTCCAGTTCGCCGCCGTAATTTTTCTGCCGGGCGGTGTTGTCGATGATCGTGTTCACATTGCCCGCGCTGTCGATCGACGATGTCTGTTTCTGGACGTTCTTATAATCCTGATAGAAAATGGCGAGACTGCTGGTCAGGGTCGCTCCGCCCAGTGCGTGGCGCGTTTTCAACCCGGCTTCATATTCCTGTACGGTTTCAGGATCGAAGGGCTGCAATTCCTCGGTCGATGCCGCCCGCAGCGAAAAACCGCCCGAACGGAAGCCGCGCCGGGTCGAGATATAGGTCGTCAGATTCGCGTTCGGTTCATATTGCAGCGTGACGTCCCAGGTGAAGGCATCCCATTTCTTGCTGTTGGTCTGTGGACAGTCGGCCAGCGTCGCGGGGATGAAGGAAGTGGTGGCGGTGTCCACGCGGAACAGGCAGGTGCCCAGATTGGGATAATAAGCGAAGACCCGTGCATTCCGCTTGTCGGTCGTGTAGCGGATGCCCGCCGAAACCTTGAATTGATCGGTAAAGGCGTAGGTGCCCGCGGCGAACAGCGCGAAAGTCTTCGCCTTTCCGCTGCCCGCATAGGCGTTGAGGAAAGTCGCGGCAGGCGTGTCGAGCGGCAATCCCGCGCCAGCGATCGCCAGTTCCGGGAACTGGCTCGAAGTGGAACCGTCCTTCCCCTTTTCGACGAAATAATAGGCGCCCAGCACATAATCCAGCCGGTTCTCGATCGCCTTGCCCTGGATCTGGAATTCCTCGCTGAACTGCTGGATGCTGCGATAGCGATTGGAATTGATGAGATAGGCGGGCACGCCGTCCAGATCCATGATCTGATCATAATCCAGCTTGCGATAACCGACGACATTCTTGAACGTGATATTGTCGAGACTGTAGGTCGTGCGGTTGGTGACGCCCCGGTTCTTCAGCCGCTCATAGGGCTGGGTCCGATAGGCGTCGAGAGAACCGCCGGTTCCCGATCCGGATGCGAAGCGATAATGCGGTCGCGTCTGCTGCGCGGCGAATTGTCCCAAAACGTTGGATACCGGGATGCCGAATCCCCGCAGCGCGTCATATCCGCCAATCGCCGGGGCCGCAGGATTGGCGGCGGTGCCCACCAGCGCCGTGCCATGTTCATCCGTCTTGATATAGTCGACGATCGTATTGGATTCGAATTCCGGCGTCGGCGCGAAGCGGATGGAGGTGCGGAAAGTCTGATAGTCCTGATCGTCATAGTCGCGGCCGGTCAACACGTCCCTGGTAAAGCCGTCGCGTTTCCTGATCTTGCCCGCAAAGCGTACCCCCAGCCCTTCGGTAAGCGGCACATTTATCATGCCGTAAAGGTCGCGCATGTCATAATTGCCGATCTGCCCGCGCAACTCTGCACGAAAATCCTCCGTCGGCTTGTTGGGTTCGATCAGCACTGCGCCGCCGGTCATGTTGCGGCCGAACAATGTGCCCTGCACGCCCTTCAGAACCTGGGTCGATTGAAGGTCGTAGAGCGCATAGGCAAAGCCGACGCTGCGGGCCTGGACCACTTCGGCGAAATAAGTGCCGACCGGCGGATCGGTGAGCAGTTGCGATTCCTGCGTGCGCTGGCCGCGAATGGCGAAGCCCAATTCATTGCGGCTGGTGCCCTGGTTGGTAAGGCTGAGCGACGGTACGCGGCTTTGCAGCCCAAGCGCGTCGCTGACGCCGCTGCGCGCGAGCGAGTCGCCGCTGACCGCGGTGATGGAAATGGGCACGTCCTGAAGCGCTTCCTCGCGCCGGCGGGCGGTCACGACAATATCGGGCGTCTGGACCGCGCCCGATGCCTGCGGCGCTGTATCCTGCGCTGCGGCGGCGGTCGCGAAGAGCGATGTGGCGGCAAGCAATGCGGACCGGAACATGGTCATCCTTCCTCTCCTGATCGGCCGGCACTGGCGCCGGCATGGCCGCTGTTGCGGCTCTGTGAACGATCATGTCGGAAGGATAATTTTACTCAATCGTCCCGAACGTCCGGACGATATTGATCAGAGCCATGATATTTAAGGCAGCCCGGTCAGTTTCCGGTTACGAAGGCATGGCCCGCGAGCGGTCCGATCCCCACCACGCCCCCATCGACCGCCAGTTCCACGCCATTGACGAAGCGGGCCGCGTCGCTGGCCAGGAACAGAACCGCCTGCGCCACGTCCCAGGCATCGCCCTCTATGCCGAGGGGGCTGACCTTCCTGCGCATCTCGCGCATCTCCTCCGACATGTAGCGCGCCGCATGGGGCGTCATGACATGGCCGGGCGCCACGCTGTTCACGCGGATGCCATCGCGGCCGTGTAGCACGCCGATCTCGCGGGAGAGTTGCGCCATCGCCGCTTTGGACGGCCCATAGGCGATCGCGCCCATGGCCCTGATGCCCGCCAGCGACGAAATATTGACGATCGACCCGCCGCCGTTGCGGGCCATGTGCGGAATGGCGGCCTGGCTCATCAGCATCGCGCTGGTCAGATTGGTGGTCAATATCCGGTTCCATTGGTCCAGCGTCATCGTTTCGAGTGTAGCAGGCCCCGAAATGCCGACATTATTGACCAATATGTCGAGCCTGCCGAATGCGGCGATGGCCGCATCGACCAGCTTGCCGCAAACGTCCGGGTCGCCGACATCGCCGCCTGCCGCCACGGCGCGCCCGCCCCTGGCCTCGACCCGTTCGGCCGTCGCCCGCGCGCGGGCAGGGTCGAGATCGGCGCAAACGATCCGCGCGCCCTCGGCCGCCATCAGCAGGGCGATGGAGCGGCCAATACCGATATCGTCATCCTCCGCACCTGCGCCGGTGACGATCGCCACCTTTCCGGCAAGGCGGTCATAATGGCGTTTCGGTTCAGGCATGGGGGATCTCTCCTTATCGGCAACGCCGATGGACCAGGAGGGCATATCCGTCCAGCGCGCAGCCCTTCTGTTCGCGCAGCGGGGGGACGATTGACAGGGATTATTCGCGCATATAGCGGTTGTTTTCTCTCAGTCATGGCTTTCGATTTCGCTCTTGTCGCGCTGCCCGGCGCCTATTCCAGCAGTATCGGCGCGCTGGTAGACAGCTTCCTGATCGCGCGCGACCGGGTGGAACATGTCTTCGCCGGTGAAGAGCAGATGCGCATGGAAACGCAGCTCCATATCCTGTCGGCCGATGGCGGGCCGGTCGTGCTGGGCGACGGCCGCTCCTTCCCCGTCGACGGACCTGCGAACCGGGAGGAGCCGATGGCGTTCATCTGGCTTCCTGCCTTCCGCGCGGGAGGCCGCGAACCATTGGAACGCCGTCTGGCAGAGGCCGGGCCGTTGATCGACTGGCTTCATCGCCAGTCGGAAATGGGCGCGGTCATCGGCGCCAGCGGGGCGGCCTCCACCCTGTTGATGGCGGGCGGATTCACGGCTGACCTTGCGGTTCCGGTGGCGCGGGCGATGCAACCGCTGACCCGCACGCTGTTCCCCCGTCAACCGTTCGAGGAACGGTTCGGGCTGGTGGACCACGGCCATCTGCTGATCGGCAACGGCATGGGCAACGACCTGCAACTGATCATCCGGGTGCTGGAACGGATGATCTCCCCCGACATCGCCCGATGGCTGTCCTCGATCGTGGGGCAGGATTATGAAGAAAAGGAACTGCTGGCGCCCGACCCGCTGGTCGCCAGGGCGCAACTGTGGATAGAACAGCGTTTCACCGGGCCTATCAACATGGCCGAACTGGCGAAACATCTGTCGACCAGTCCGGCAACCCTCAATCGCCGCTTTCACAAGGCGCTGGACCTTTCGCCCAAGGCCTATGTGGGGCAACTGCGCTTTCAGGCGGCGGTGCGCATGCTCGATAAATCAACGCGCTCGGTGGACCGGATCGCGCAACTGGTCGGCTATTCGGACAGCCGTTTGTTCCGGGCCATGTTCCGCCAGCATGCCGGCATGACCGCCAGCGAATGGCGGGCGCGACCGCGGCAAAAGGCGAAGAATAGCGGAACTTGAGCGTATCGAACGGAAAGCCTCTCCCATGGACGGGAGAGGCTTTCCAATAGTCAGCTATTGCTGCCCACGGCATGATGGGCGGCGATCCATCCGAAGATGAAGGACGCGCCGATGCTGGCGCCCGCCGCAGGGTAACAGCGGCCCATCACCGACGCCGTGGAATTGCCGGTGGCGTAGAGACCGCCGATCACCGATCCGTCGGCGCGCAGGACGCGGGCATTTTCGTCAGTGACGATTCCGCCCGATGTGCCGACATCGCCCGGCACGATCTCCATGACATAGAAAGGCGGTTTGTCGATCTTGCCGAGGTTGGGATTGGGTTTGACCGTCGGATCGCCGAAGCAATTGTCATAGCCGCGTCCGCCCCGGTTGAAATCCAGATCCTTGCCGGTTTCGCAATAGCCGTTAAATTTCTCGATCTCCGCCTTCAGGCCGGCGGGATTGATGCCGGTGATGCGCGCGAGTTCCTCGATCGAATCCGCCTTCTTCATCATGCCGCTGTCGAGCCAGGACTGGGGCGTCTTGCCCGGTGGATAATAGCCCCAGGCGTAGCGTTTGCGGTGGCGGCTATCCAGGATGACATAGGCAGGCACGTCGTTCCGGTAAAGGCGCTGGCCATTTTCCATATAGGAGCCGCTTTCGTTCAGGATGCGGCGGCCCTGGCGGTTGACGATGATGCAATGCGGCTTTGAAATGTCCGTATTGTGCATATTCGCCGGACCGCCTTCGGGCACCACCGTCCCCGGAACCCACCAGGCCTGATCCATCAGGTCCAGCGCGGCGCCATGTTTTTCCGCGATCTGTATCATCTCTCCGGTATCGCCCGGGTTGGCGTTGGTCCATTCCACCGAACTGGGCTGCGGGCCGTATTTCCTGCGCATTTCGGCATTGTGCGAAAAGCCGCCCGCATTGATCAACACGCCGTCGCGCGCGCCGATACGCAGCGTCCTGCCGCGATGCTCAACGATGACGCCGACGATCCTGCCGTCTTCCTCGATCAGCTCGGTGATGCCATGCTCCGTGCGCATGTCGACGCCTGCCTTGTCCGCCAGCATCAACAGGCGGCCCTGCAACGCGCCGCCAAAGCTGAGGATCGGTTTCCCCCGCTTCGCAACGACGCGCATGCGCCATAGCAGCTTCAACCCTTCCCACATGCCGCAGGGGGTGCGCGTGGCGAGGCCGATGATGCCCGCCTTGTCCGTCGGCAGCGGCATGACCATCGGGCCAAGGCGCAGCTTGTCGAACAGCGGTCCCATCTCGCGCGCGTCCAGCATCGGCGCGCCGATGGAGCGGCTGCGCGTCACGCCGCCGGGCCTGTCGTCATAATAGTCCGACCAGCCTTCGGTATGCAGCCACTTCATGCCCTGCTCTTCCAGCCATTTCAGCATGACCGGGCCGTGGCGCAGATAAGCTTCCTTCCGCTCCGGCGTGGCGCCGGGTCCGGCATCGTTACCGATGGTCGCATCCATGTAAGTGCGGCCCATCTCATGGCTGTCCTTGATGCCCTTGGCCTTGAGAATGTGGTTGTTGGGCACCCACAGCACGCCGCCCGACATGGCGGTCGAACCGCCCAGCTTGTCAGTCTTCTCAAGGATCAGCGGCGTCTTGCCGATGGACTTCAGGTACAACCCCGCAGCCATCGCACCGCCGCCCGATCCGATGATGACGAAGTCGGCGACCTCGTCGAACTTCGTCTCGTCCATTCAGCCCACCTTCCCCATATATTCATGATAGACGCGGTGGAAATTGCTGATCTCCACCTCCTGCACCGGATTGGTCCGGGCCACCTTGAAGGCCTGCGACTTCATGCCTTTCTGCACTTCTTCCATATTCTGGAAGTCCTGTTCCAGGATGAGGCCCCAATTGAGGGCACGCCATTTGCCGTCGCTGCCGTCGCCGCCATCTTCCACCTCGACCTTGGGCTCCGCGCCGGGTGCGTAACGCTCCAGCACATTGATCTCGAAGATGCACTTGTCCGGATCGTCGCCATAGGGGCGGGCGCGATAGAAGAGGACGTTCGTCGCCTGTTGCAGGAAGACCAGATTGGGGAAGATGTTCCAGTCGGTTCCCGCCTTCATCAACTGCTCCCCGCTGATCGCCGGGAACGGACGGCCGCTCTTCGCCGATTCTTCCGCATGAAACTGGGCGAAGGCCCCGTACATGGTGAAGGGATCGACCCCTTCGGGCAATTCCATCAGGCGCTTGCCCGCGGCCAGCATCTCCTGCGTGGTGGTCGCCTGGAGCGTGTCCCATATTTCCTTGTTGAATTCGTAGAAGCCCTTGCGGATATCGCCGCTCTGGTCACTGATGCGCGGGCTGGGCAGGCCGAACAGCGCGGTCGGCGCATAGCCGAACATCGCATGTTTCCCATAGGCTTTCGAATAGGTGTAATCGTCCTGATAGGCGAGCAACTGGCGATGCGTCGTCTGCACATGATAGCCTTCCATGAAGGCTTCCTGCGCGGTCTTCCAGTTGCAGGGCATGACGATGCGCTTGCGCCAGGCATAGCGCATATGTTCGATTTCGAACGGGTCGAGGATCGTCTTCGCCTCGCCCAGGAAATCCTCCAGGCTTTCGCTGTCCGGGTCCATGTTGATGAAGACCCAGCCGCCCCATTGGCCGACCTTCACCTGTTGCAGGGCGACATCTTCGTCCGGCAGCGCATCGCCCCAGTCGTGGCGGTCGACGATCTCGGTCGGCTTGCCGTCCAGGCTCCACTGCCAGCCATGATATTTGCAGTGGAACTTGCCCATCCGGCCGCAGCCTTCCGTCAGGCGGCGGCCCCGGTGGGGGCAGACGTTGAAATAGGCCGCGATCGTCCCGTCCTTCTGACGGACGACCGCGATCGATTCATCGGCGATGTCATAGGTGTAGAAATCGCCAGCGTTCGGGATCTCCTCCGCACGGCAGGCCATCTGCCAGATTTTGGGCCAGAGCCGTTCCTTTTCGATCCGCACATAATCGCGCGAAATATAGGCGTCGACCGGGATGCGATCGGCCGTTACCGGGTCTTTCCGCCTCGACACGCTGATCATTTCATTCATTGTCCGATCCTCTCCTTGGCGGGATGCTTCAGCTTTTGGCCGGTCAGCCCTTTGCCGGTCCCTGGGGGAAACGCATGTCGAATACGCCTTCCGCGATGCGGTTGAGCAGCACTTCTATCGCGCCTCCCGCAATCATCCACCCTCGCGTGCGGCGCAGGCAATATTCGACGAGGCTGTCCTGGCTATAGCCCGCGCCGCCCATGATCTGGATCGCCTCATTGGCGCAGTCGAAACCGGCGCGATTGCATGCGACCTTGGCAATGGCGGTTTCATCCGGCGAGGGCAGGCCCGCATCCGCGTTCGTCGCCGCACGATACAGCAGCAACTGCGCCGCATCCAGTTTCAGCTTCATTTCCGCGAACTTCCACTGCAGCCCCTGGAATTCGCACAGCGCCTTGCCGAACTGCCTGCGCGTCTTGGCATGTTCGACCGCGGCATTGAAGGCATAGCGGCCCAGCGCCAGACTGCGCGCCGTGTTGCCGATGCGTTCCACATTGAAGCCGGACATCTGCTTCTTAAAGCCGCCCGGACCCAGCAGCACCTTGTCCTTCGGCACATAGACATTGTCGAAGAACAGCGGATTCCATTCCTCGCCCGACAGAAAGCGGATCGGCTTGCCGAAGCTGAAACCTTCCTGGCCGCGTTCGATCAACACCGATCCGATATTGCCGGTGCCCGGTCCAAAGCGGACATAGACCAGAAACACGGTCGCATGGGTGCCATGCGTCGTGAAGATCTTCTGGCCGGTGATGCGGTAGCCGTCGCCATCCTCCACCGCCGTGGTGGTCAGTTCGGTCACGGCGGAACCGGCGTTCGGTTCCGTCATGGCGACGGAAATCAGACCTTCGCCACGCAACAGCGGCGCCAGATATTGTTCCTTCTGGGCATCCGTCGCGAACTGGGCGAAGGTACGGATCGCCCCGAAATTGCCAGCCTGGACGACGTCTGCCGAGCGGGGGCATATAGACGCGATGGTCTCGATCGCGATCACGGCGTCCATCAGGCTTCCGCCCAGTCCGCCCTTATCCTCCGGCACGGTGATGCCGATCAGGCCCTGTTCGGCCATCATCCGGGCCACTTCCCACGGATAATCGTCGCTATGCGCCCGCTCCAGCGCGCCGGCGGCCAGATGGCGCTGTGCGAAGGCGGCTACCGCGTCGCGGAACATGGTCTGCTCTTCATTCAAGTCGAACTGCATCGATCGCTTCCCATAGGGCGGCGCATATAGGCCGCGGATAAACTGCTATCATCGACCTAATCGGGGATGATCACGATGCGAAGATTGCAGGGATCATCCTTCACATTCACGATGCATCGCCCGCCCCCGTGCCCTCTGCTTGACAGTTATGACCTGCGAATAGCTTGTGGCGGTACGTTTCAGACCCCATTTCAAAACAGGGCACCACGATACAGCCATGACCCAGATCAACGAAAAGATCTCTACCCGCATCGAAGGCGATATCGGCTTCATCATCAGCGACAATCCGCCCGTGAACGCGCTGGGTATCGCCGTGCGGCAGGGGCTGGTCGGCGCGCTGGAGGAACTGGACGCTGATCCGGCCGTGAAGGCGATCGTGCTTTACTGCGCGGGCCGCACCTTCTTCGCGGGCGCCGATATCACCGAATTCGGCAAGCCGCGCCTGTCGCCCACCTTGCAGGACGTCATCGCCGCGCTGGAAAATTCGACCAAGCCCGTGGTCGCCGCCATCCATGGCACCGCACTGGGCGGCGGGCTGGAGACCGCGCTGGGCTGCGCTTTCCGCGTGGCGATTCCTTCAGCCAAGGTCGGGCTGCCCGAAATCAACCTGGGCCTGTTCGCTGGCGGCGGCGGCACGCAGCGGCTGCCGCGCCTGATCGGTCCGGAAAAGGCGCTGGAACATGTACTGTCCGGCAAGCCGGTCGGGGCGAAGCAGGCGCTGGAACTGGGCATTGTCGATGCCGTCGAGGATGGCGATCCGGCCGTTATCGGCGCGGCCTTTGCCCGCCGGGTGATCGACGAGAAAATCCCCGCCGTGCCGGTGCGCGATCGCGATGAAAAGCTGGCAGCGACCCGCACCGATCCGTCGGCCTTCGACGCGCTGGCAAAGAAGCTGACGGCGCGCAGCAAGGGCCAGCTTGCGCCGCAGGCCAATATCGATTCGATCCGCCGGTCCTTCACCATGGAGCTGGACGAGGCGATGGCGGTCGACGCCGTCGCCAATCGTGAATTGATGGCGGGCAGCCAATCGCGCGCGCTGCGCCACCTCTTCTTCGCCGAGCGGGAGGCCGCCCGTATTCCCGGCCTGCCCGAAACCGCTAAGGCGCGGCCCGTGAAGAAAGCCGCGATCATCGGCGCGGGCACCATGGGCGGCGGCATCGCCATGTGCTTTGCCGGGGCGGGCATAGCCGTCACCGTGATCGACACGACGCAGGACGCGCTGGATCGCGGCCTGGATCGCGTAAAGGGCAATTACGCCACATCGCTCAAGCGAGGGTCGATTACCCAGGCGCAGATGGACGAACGCCTCGCGCTCATCACCGGCGCCACCGACCGCGCCGCGGCCGCCGATGCCGACATCGTGATCGAAGCAGTGTTCGAGGATATGGACGTCAAGAAGGAGATTTTCTCCGATCTTGAAAAGCGGGTGAAGCCCGGGACGATCCTCGCCTCCAACACGTCGGCGCTGGACGTCGATGAAATCGCATCTGTGCTGGAACGGCCGGAAGATTTCGTGGGCATGCATTTCTTCTCCCCCGCCAATGTCATGAAGCTGCTGGAGGTCGTGGTCGCGAAGCACAGCAGCCCCGATGCGATCCTGACCGCGATGGCGGTGGGCAAGGCTATCGGCAAAGTGTCGGTCTGGTCGGGCAATTGCGACGGTTTCATCGGCAACCGCATGGTCGCCAAGCGATCCGCCCAGGCCGAAAGGCTGTTGCAGCAGGGCGCCTTCCCGCAGCAGGTGGACGCCGCGCTCACCAATCTGGGCTTCCCGATGGGACCGCTGACGACGAACGACATGTCGGGCCTGGATATCGGCTATTCGATCCGCAAGCGCCGTGGCACCCCCTTCCCCATCGCCGACGCCATCGTGGAAAGCGGGCGGCTTGGCCAGAAGACGGGCGCGGGCTATTATCGCTACGAACCGGGCGACCGCACGCCCCATCCCAACCCGGAGACGGAAGCGCTGATCATCGCGACATCGGAGAAGATGGGCATCGTCCGTCGCGACATTGCGGAGGAGGAGATGGTGCAACGGCTGCTGTTCCCCCTGATCAACGAAGGGGCGCGCATCCTGGAGGAAGGAATCGCGCTGCGTGCGTCCGACGTCGATCTGGTGTGGATCAACGGCTATGGCTGGCCCCGGCATCTGGGCGGACCCATGTTCCATGCGGATGAAACCGGCCTGGCGAAGATCGTCGCCAAGCTGCGCGAAATGGCTGCCGAAACGCCGGACGATCCGTCGCTGCAACCCGCCGCCCTGCTGACGGAATTGGCGGAGAAGGGCCAGAGCTTCGCCGAATGGCAGAAAAGCCGCGCCGCGGCCTGAACGAAACAGAGAATATTACAGGGATTTTCCGGAGACGATTATGAGCGACAACGAATTTTTGCGTGACATCGATTATAGCGAGTTCGACTTCTTCAAGGTCGAAATCGCCGAGGATGGCGTCGCCACCGTCACGATGAACGCGCCCGACAAGCTGAACGCGGTGGGGCCGCACAATCACTGGCAGTTGGAGGATATCTGGCTGAAGCTGGCGCGGGACGAGCGTATCAAGGTGATCGTGCTGACCGGCGCGGGCAAGGCCTTCTCCGCCGGGGGCGACATCAAGTTGATGGCCGAGCGTGCGCAGACCGAATATGGCTTGAAATACGCGCTGCGCGTGCCGATCAACACGCTGCGCATCTGGGACCAGATATTGATGACGCCGCAGCCGATCATCGCGGCGGTCAATGGCGACGCGATCGGCCTTGGCACGTCGCTGTTCGCCTTCTGCGACATGAGCATCGTCGCTGAGGACGCGAAGCTGGGCGATACCCATGTGCGCGTCGGACTGGTGACGGGCGATGGCGGATCGGTGATGTGGCCGCTGCTGGTCGGGCCGCAGAAGGCCAAGGAATATCTGATGCGCGGCAAGCTGTTGAACGGCAAGAAGGCCGAGGAAATCGGCCTGGTCAACTATGCTTTCCCCAAGGAGCAGGTGCTGGAGGAAGCGCTGAAGATCGCGCGCGAGATCGCCGGGCAGCCGATGTGGGCGGTCCGCTGGTCCAAGGCTGCGGTCAACAAGTGCATCCGCGATCAGGTGAACCTGACCGGCGAACTGTCCATCGCCTATGAAGCGATGACGATGCTGACGCAGGATTACAAGGAGGCGACCACCGCCTTCGCCAACAAGGAAAAGCCGGTCTTCAAGGGATATTGATCGCCATGGCCGCCTATCGCGACGCGGACAGCATAAGCACCGTCGCCGCGATCGGCGGCGGCGTGATCGGCAATGGCTGGGTCGCCGCCTTTCTGGGCAGCGGCCGGGCCGTGCGCCTGCATGATCCCATGCCCGGCGCCGGGGAGCGTACCCGCGCCCATGTCGCGGGCGCGTGGGACCAGATGGTCGAACTGGGTTTGGCCAGGGCCGACGATGACTGGCCTTCGCGCTTTTCGATGCACGACATAGTGGCCGACGCGCTGGCCGGCGCGGATTTCGTGCAGGAAAGCACACCCGAACGCACCGACGTCAAGCAGGCGCTGTTCGCCGAACTCGACCGGCTGACGCCTGCGGATGTGCTGGTAGCCAGCAGCACGTCAAGCCTGCCCATCACCGAATTGCAAGCCGGGCTTGCGCACGCCGACCGCTTCGTGCTGGGTCATCCGTTCAATCCGGTGCACCTGATCCCGCTGGTCGAAGTGGGCGGCGGCGAACTGACTGCCGGGCAAGCCGTCGACACCGCCTTCGCGCTCTATAGGGCGATGGGCAAACAGCCGATCCGGCTGAAACGCGAGATATTCGGCCATATCGGCAACCGGCTGACCGCCGCCATGTTCCGGGAAGCCGTCCGACTGGTTGCGGAGGGCTATGCCAGCGTCGGTGACATCGACAAGGCTATGAAACATAGCTTCGCGCTCAAATGGGCGATCCAGGGTCAGTTCACCACCTTCCATACATCGGGCGGCGCGGGTGGCCTGGCCGAATTTCTGCCGAAGTTCGGGCCGGGCATCGTCAAGCGCTGGGCGACCATGACCGATCCACCGCTGGCCGACCCGGCCTTGCAGGCGATGCTGGTCGAGCAGATGAAGGAAGCTGCCGCCGGACGAAGCGTTGCCGAAATCGCCGCCTGGCAGGATGATAAGCTGATGCAGATGCTGAAGCTGCTTGCGTCCGGCGATGAGCAATAGAGTCCGAAAGTCGACGGAAACTATCCGATCCTCATGATCCCGGCCATGATAATATGGCCCCGTCCCGGCGCCCGCAGGGTTGACCGGTCTGAGTGGAGAGGAACCAAGAGATGAGCGTAGATGTGATCAATCGCCCTGATGCCCCGGACCTGCATGTGCAGGATGTCGTCGCGGCGGGCGAACTGGAAAGCTGCAACCATCTGCTGGACGACCCGGAGGCACTCAATCGCTTCTATGAGGATAAGGGCTATATCCTGCTGCGCGGCGTGTTCGATCAAGGCAGCGTCGCGCGCGCACGGGACGAAATGCTGGCGGTCGCGGCGCAGATGGGGCTGGTCGAGCCGGGCGATCCGACCGGAAAGTGGACGGGCAAGCCTTCGGTCGGGGGCATGGAGGAAAGCGACCTCTATGCCGGAATCGCCGGGCGGCTGATCGAAGACCCGGCCAACCAGTCGGTGATGGAAAAGATTCTGGGCGAGCCTGCCTGCTCCGTCCCGATCGTGCAATATCGGACCTATCCGCCGCAGAGCAAGCTGGGCACCGTGCATCAGGATGGCTTTTACAGCCCCGGAATCCAGGACTATCGCCCGGTCTGGGTGTCGCTGACCCCCTGCACCCGCGACATGGGCGGGCTGGCGCTGGCGGTGGGCCAGAACAAGCGCGGCTATTTCCATAATGTGGGAAAGCCCAATCCCTTTCCTATCCCCAACGACGTGATTCCCGCGGAAAGCTGGGCCACGACCGATTATATGCCGGGCGACGTGCTGATCGTGCATCCGTGCACGCCGCATTGCGGTCTGGCCAATAATAGCGACCGGCTCCGCATTTCCTTCGACTCGCGTGTTCAGTCCGCCGCCAATCCCAGCGCCGTCGCCGCGACGGTGAAGTCTTTCACGCCGACGACCGTAACCGTGGATGCGGACCGGGTCGGAGAGATCACATTAAATATAGACGAGGACAGCTATTTGCGGCCGATTAATCCGGGTGTACGTGAGAGCTTTGACGACTTCGTCAATTATATGAAGCCGGGGATGCGACTGGTCGTGGTGCGCGACGGCGACCGCGCCGTCATGTTGCGCAAGGCCGCAGAGGGATAAGGAGAGTTGGGGAACGTCTCCCCGCTCGCCTGATAAGAAAAAAGGGGCCGTCTCAAAGAGATGGCCCCTTTTTTAACCCTATCGGCAATCCGCTTCAGGCAGCGGCGGAATAGACGCCGCGCTTTTCCACCAGACGGGCAAGGTGCCAGTCGCGGTCGCCCAGCAGCGCGTCGATCGCCGTCAGCCGCTTGAAGGCATGGCCGACCTTATATTCAGCGGTGATGCCGATGGCGCCGTGCATCTGCACCGCTTCCTGACCGATGATGCGGCCCGATTTGCCGATCTGCGCCTTGGCGGCGGAGATGTTGCGGCTCCGTTGATCGGCATCGATGTCGAGCGACAGCGCCGCGAGGATCGACATGCTGCGCGACAGTTCCAACTGCATCAGCATTTCAACGGTACGGTGCTGGAGCGCCTGGAAACTACCGATGGCGACGCCGAATTGCTGGCGGGTCTTGAGATAGTCGACGGTCACGTCGAACGTTTCCGCCATGGCGCCCACAGCTTCGGCCACCAGCGCGGCGGTCGCTTCTTCGAACACGGGGGACAGGATGCCCTCCCCCTGCCCCGTCGAGCCGATCAGCGCTTCGTTCGGGACATTGACGCCTGCAAGTGCGACCGTGGCGACCGGCACGCCGTCATAGCCGCGCTTGCCCTCAACCGTCACCCCATCCGCCCCCGCATCGACCAGGAAGAGCGAAAGCCCCTCTGGCGTCATCGCGCTGACGATGAATGTGTCGGCGCTCTGCCCGTGCAGGACCGCGATCTTGCAACCATCCAGCGTCCAGCCGTCGCCCGTCGCCGATGCGGTCGTGCGCGCCGCCAGCGTGTGACGGGGCAGGCCCTGCTCATTATGGGCCAACGCCAGAATGCGATCCCCTGCGGCGATGGCCGGAACGATGTCGGCGCGTTGCCGCTCCGAAGCGCCGTGACGCAGCACGCCGCCCGCCAGCACCACGGTCGCGAAATAGGGTTCGACCATCAGACCACGCCCAAGCGCCTCCATGACGATCATCATCTCCACGCCACCGCCGCCGAAACCGCCATCCTCTTCCGCGAAAGGCAGAGCGAGCAGCCCCATTTCGGCAAGACCGGCATAAGCCTCCCGGCTCCAGCCATCGGGCGTCTTGAGCGCATGTTCGCGCTTCTGGAAGTCATAGGTTTCCGCCACGAACCGCGTGACGGTTTCCTGCAGCATCTTCTGTTCGTCGTTCAGGTCGAAATCCATGGCTCGTCAAAGTCCCAGCATGGTCTTGGCGATGATGTTCTTCTGGACCTCATTGGATCCACCGAAAATCGACACCTTGCGCATTGTGAAATAGAAAGGAGCGGCTGCGTGGACCCAGCCATCGTCCGGATCGTTCGGCGCATGATCATGGTCGGGCATGGCCAGGCCAGCCGGTCCCGCCAGTTCGGTCACCAGCTCCGTCATGCGCTGCTGCATTTCCGTGCCCTTGACCTTCAGGATGGACGCGGCGGCATTGGCCCCGCCGCCATGGGCGTCGGCCGCGACGACGCGCAACTGGGTCAGTTCCAGCGCCCGCAATTCCACCTCCACCTCGGCCAGTTTGTGGGCAAGGCGGCGCTGTTCTTCCTCGCCAAGGGTGCCGTCCCGCGCCAGACGGGTTTCGAGCGCGCGCAGTTGCGACAAACGCTCCTTGGAAAGCCCGATGCGGGCGATGCCGCTGCGTTCGCTGCCCAGCAGATGCTTGGCGACGTCCCAGCCCCGGCCTTCCTCGCCAATGACATTTTCCACCGGGATGCGCACATCGTCGAAAAAGACTTCATTGGCGTCATGCTCGCCGTCGATCGTCTCGATCGGGCGGACAGTAATGCCGGGCGTTTGCATGTCCAGCAGCAGGAAGGTGATGCCCTGCTGCTTCTTGCCGCTGTTGTCGGTCCTGAACAGGCCGAACATCCAGTCGGCATGCTGAGCCTGCGTCGTCCAGATCTTCTGGCCGTTCAGGACATAATGATCGCCGTCGGCATCCGTGGCGCGAACCGCCGTCGTCTTCAGGCTGGCAAGGTCGGAACCGGCACCGGGTTCGGAAAAGCCCTGACACCACCAGATGTCGATATTGGCGGTCGCGGCAAGAAACCGTTCCTTTTGCGCCGGGGTGCCAAATTTGCACAGCACCGGGCCGATCATGTTGACGTTGAACGGAGAACCCTCCGGCGCATGGGCCAGCGCCATTTCCTCCTGAAAAATATAGCGTTGCGCCGGGGTCCACGCCTGACCGCCATATTCGACGGGCCAATGCGTGACGGCCCAGCCGCGCGCGTTGAGGATGCGTTGCCACCGCACCGTATCCTCCTTGGTCAGATGATCGCGGTTGATCATCTTGCGCCGCAGATCTTCGGGCAGGGCATCCTTGAGGAAGCTGCGCACCTCATCGCGGAAGGCCGTTTCCTCAGGCGTAAAGTCCAGTTTCATCGCGCTGTTCCCATATAATATCCCCTTCCCCAGCAGCGATCACGCCTCCAAGTCAACGGCGGGACAAAGGGCTTCACATGCCCGATATCATTGCGTCAGATCGAAGAGGACGCGACCGCTCCCGCCGACGCGGGCAAGCGCGATCCCCTCCTCTACGCGGGAGAGCGGGACGATGGCGCGCACCGGCAGGGACGGCGGATCGGCGGCATAGGATTCGGCAAGTTCCCCGAACATCGCATGCAGCCCCTCGGCCCCCAGCGCCGCTTCGGCAGGGCGCAGGCTGAAACCGGCAATCGACAGGCCCCCGCCGGTCAACAATTGCGAACGGACCTGAATCGGCTCCCCCGACAAATGGCCGAACAGCATCAACCGGCCGCCCGGCGCCAGGCAGCTTGCAAGCCGCCCGGTTGCCGTGCCCGCCACGCAATCGAGCGCTGCGCGGATCGGCCGACCACCCGATGCAGCCCGCGCGCGTTCAGCCAGACCATCGCCGTCCAGCAACGCATGGGACATCGCTGAATGCGGCCTTCGCACGACATCGATAATCCTGATGTCCATCCGCGCGGCGAAAGTGCGAACCCAATGCGCCACGACCGATCCTGCGCCATTCTGGATCAGCGCGTCGCCCGGACGGACGCTGGAATGGCGCAGAAGCAGATGCGCGGTGGGAGGATTGATGCGCAGCATGGCTGCCTGCACCGGATCAAAACCGGCAGGCAGCGCCATCAGATGAGCGCGAGGCAGAAGACGCTGCGCGCACCAATTGCCCCGGCTGAGCGGCATCACCAGATCGCCGGGCCGCAGATCGGCAACGGCGTCTCCTACCGCCTCCACCCACCCGGCACCCTCTGCGCCCAGGGGCTGGTCATGCGAAAGATCGAAAGAATATCGGCCATCGATCGCCAGAAGATCGGCCGGGTTGATGGGCGCATAGGCCATGCGCACCAGCACCTCATCCCCGCTGGGCGATGAAGGCACCGGCGCATCCGCGAGACGGACATGGCCCTTTTCACCGGGCAGGACCGCGCAATTCACGCCAAAGCCAGCCTTGCGGTCAGGCGAAATGGCGGCGGTAGCTGGCGATCTTGATCGTCTCGGGCATTTTCACGACATTGCTGCTGTCATGTTCGACGCCGTCTTCTTCCTGGTGCAGATCGGCAATCTGAACCTTGCGGCTGAGCAGCAGGTCCAATATTTCCTGACCGCGTTCAGCGATCACCGCAGGCTGGGCGATGACGCTGACGCTCAGCCGGTCCATATTCCGGCCGACGGGCAGCATCACGGCGACACAGCCGACTCCGTCCCGATCCTGATCGATGGCCCAGCCCTTCTCGCGCAGCACGGCGAATTCGGACAGGAGTTCAGCCACGCGGACATGCCGCGACAGGTCCGCCTCCTCCGCATTCAGGCGGTGAACCGCCGAACGGATGCCTTCGTTGCGATAGCTCGAAAGCAGCAGACGGCCCTGCGTGCTGTGCAATATGGACAGTTGATCGCCTGCATGCGCGTCAAGCGCGCTTTCATTATTGCCGTGGATGACGTGCAGATGCTGCAACACATAGTTGGAGCTGGTCGACAACAGAACCGTTTCGCCGGTCAGCTTAGCGATCTCGTCAATCGCGGAGAGCACCGGCCCGCCACGGAACAGCGAGGGCTTCACCCAGGCGCCCAGCAGGGCCACGCGCGCCGTCGGGCTATAGGTGCGCCGGACGCGATTATAGTGGAGATAGCCGAGCCGCGTCAGACAGCGGAGCAGTTCGGACGTGCTGGATTGCGGATAGTTCAACGTCCGCGACATTTCCATGACGGTGGCAACGCGGCGATCCTGATCGAAATATTCCAGGATCTCCAGCACTCGATGCGCGGATTTGATGGTCCGGGATGCGCTGGTAGCCATTTGCTTTCCTCTTCCTCCCGCGAATGCATGGATCGCATCCGCTGCACGAATTTTCGTACTCCATCACAAATATAATGTCCAACGGTTTTTCGAATTGCGTTCGAAATTTCGAACATCTATGCATCTCGCATCGAAATGATAATTGAAGTAAGCGGGGGACGATGCAGCAGGCGACACTTGCGGAAAGCCGCACCAGAGGACCGAAAGCGATCACGCGCGTACTCGACCTGCTGGCGTTGCTGGCGGGCAAGCAGGACGGCATGAGCCTGACCGAACTCAGCGCCATCATGGCCGTGCCGAAGAGCACGTTCATCGATACGCTGCGCGGACTGTGCGACATGCATTATCTGTCATGCCAGGAAGGACGCTATCGTCTGGGCCCGGCCGCCTATCACTTCGCCAGTCGAATAACGCGCCACTGGTCGGCGCCCGAAATGATCCGCGCCGAGGTCAAGCAACTCGCCGCTGAAACCCGCGAATCCGTGGGTTTCGCCATTGCCGACTGGGAAATCGGACAGGCCATTTACACAGAAGCGAGCAACAGCCCGCAGCCGGTGCGATATGCGATGCAGGCGGGCCTGCGTGCGCCGCTCTATGCCAGCGCCGCCGGTCGCGTATTGATGGCCTATGCCCCGACCGAGCAGGCAGAAGACTATCTGGCGCACGCGCAGCTTCGGCAACTGACCGAAAATACGCGAACCGATCCCGACGCCATTCGGGCCGCGTTGGTGGAAATCCGCGAGCGGGGTTATTGCGCCAGCTTCGGCGAGATGCTGAGCGACACGGCGGCATTGGCCGTGCCGGTCTCCGGGCCTGATGGCGATCTGCTTGGCGCGCTCATGCTGGCCGCGCCGCTCGATCGGATGAAGCAGAATTTCGAGCGGCTTCTGAACGCGACGCTGGAAGCGGGCCGCCGCGCCTCAGCAGAAAGCTGAAACGCGGCGGCGAATAGAGCAGGCAAGGATCGCCTCAGGCCGGCAGTCCCATGAAGCGCATGCCGTTTTCATACATGACCTTGCGGACGTCCGCCGCCGACAGGTCCCTGCATGCTTCTTCCGCGAACAGGCGCGGCTCCTCCACGCCCTCCGCATGGGGATAGTCCGATCCCATCATCACCCAATCGGCATTGCCGACCTGATCGATGATGGATTTCAGGTCATCCTCCGGATAGGCGACGACGGACACGTGACGGGCGAAGATATTGCTCGGCCGGTCCTTCAATTGCCCGGCGGGCCAATAGCCGTTCTTGGCAATGCCCCGGCATTTATCCATCTTCACCAGCATGGAAGGCACCCATTCGGCGCCATTTTCCGCCGACAGCAGCTTCACGTTCGGAAAACGTTCGAAGAAGTTCCAGAAGATGAAGCTCGACAGCGTCTCGATCACCGGCCGTTCGGAATAGCCGTGCATCCATACGAAGGCGGACTGGCGGATGCGCGATTGCTGCATCCCCTCACCCCACAGCGCCATATGGTCCTTCATGTAAATGGCTTCGGACACATGGAATACGACGCGGATGCCCGCTTCATTGGCGATCGCCCAGAAAGGATCATGATCGGGATGCGCGGGCGCCTTCCCATTATAGGGGCCCATCGGCATCAGGATGAGCTTCGCGCCCTTGGCGATCACCTCTTTCAGCGCCTTGCAGGCCTCCTCGACATTGTCGAGGGTCATGATGGGGCATGAATAGATGCGGTCGTTATAATTATACTTCCACTGGTCGTACATCCAATTGTTGTAGGCGTTCAACACCGGATAGGCATAGCGCGGGTCGTCCAGGAAACTGATGGCCGTGATCATGTTGCCGATAAAGAGGATGGACGAACGCACATCCCAGGCATCAAGCAGCTTCACCCGTTCCTGCGGTTCCACCATCGCCGGAGTTTTGGGCACGTGCATGTCGATCTCGGCCTTGCCCTCCTTCATGGCGCGCAGCCATTCATGCAGCTTGCCGGGGGCGGGAACGCGGCCATCCTCGAAGAGATGGTCGGCGCTGATTTCCACCTTGCGCGGCCCCACATACATGGCGAAGTCGCCGTCAGGCCCGGTTTTGAAGGTAATGCCATAGCGTTCGGCTGCGTCTTTGGGCAGATATCTGGTCCACGCTTCGTCCGTTTCCCAGAAATGGGTATCGGCATCGAAGATCGGTCCGGAGTACACGGGCGAAGTCTCCGCGGTATCGATTTGTCCAGACATATTGTTCCTTCCCCAAAACCATGACGCTATTCGGTATGATCTGGATCACGCCGCCATCAACTCGGACATCCAGTGTTTGAAACCCATATAGACATGGCCGCATGTCGCGAATATCGGCCCGCCTCTGCGATCACATAGGCGATGGGATGCAGACGCCATCAGATGACCGATCAGTATGTGCTACCTTCCGATAGCGGCCGCAGCGTTGTTGACGCGGGCACGCCACCACCCATAGGCCGGGCAATCATAACGGATGGAGGCAGCGGATGGCTGAGTTGGACGAGAAGCAGGAATCGGGCGTCGAATTCATCAGCGGCATCATGGGCGAAGGGTTCGGCAATGCCTTTCGCGCGGCCTGCACGGCTGACCGTTTCGGATCGCCAATCCCGCGCATGGCGGCAAGCTGGGCTTTTCATGATGCCTGGCAGCATCAGGGCCTGGCGCCCAGGGAAAAGAGCATGGCTGTCATATCCGCGCTGATCGCGATGCGGCAGCCGCTGGAACTGAAGAATCACGTCAAGATCGGCATCGCCAACGGCCTGACGGCGCAGGAGCTGGAAGGATTGCTGGTACAGCTTACACCCTATGTCGGCTTTCCCTGCATAGCCTCCGCCACGACGGCGGTGATCGAAGCCATGCGGGAGGCGGGCGTGTCCCCGGATGTGCAGACGGCCGAGGAAAAGGGACTTTTGTGACCGGCGCGACGACTATGGCGAATCCCCATTTTTCCGATCTGCCGAAGACGCTGGACCATATATTGCCGCAGGTCATCGCGCATGTCGCGGCGCGCTATGGCAGCACGCCCTTCATCATCGGGGAGGATGGGGCGACGATCAGCTTCGCCCAATTCAAGGAGCGGGTGGACGATCTTGCCCGCGCCCTGATCGCCCATGGCGTCGATCATGGGGACCGGGTGGCGATCTGGGCGCCCAACAGCCCGGAATGGATGATCGCAGCCGCCGCGGTGGAAAGCATCGGCGCGATCATGGTGCCCATCAACACCCGCTTCAAGGGCGGGGAAGCGCTCTACATATTGGCGAAGACGCGGGCGAAAATCCTGTTCACCGTGTCGGGGTTTCTGGGCAACGACTATGCCGCCATGCTGGTGCAGGCGGGCAGCGGCGCAGGCGATGCCGGACCAGTCCGCGATCTGCCGGGGTTGAGCCATATCGTGACGCTGGATGGGCCGGACTTTGCCCTGTTCCAGCGCAGGCAGGCGGACGAGGCCGAACTGACGGCGCGGGTGGCGGGCGTAACGCCGCAAACCATCGCCGATATTCTTTTCACCAGCGGCACCACCGGTCAGCCGAAGGGCGCGATGCACAGTCATGGGCAGGCGCTGTGGATGCCCGCCATCTGGAACGAATCCAACGATCTGCGCGCCGGTGACCGCATGGCCATCGTCAATCCCTTCTTCCACAGTTTCGGCTATCGGTCCGGCTGGATTTCCGCGCTGGTGGCGGGGATCACCGTTTATCCGCTGGCGACGTTCGATGCGGAGGCGCTGCTTGGCCTGATCGAGCGCGAGAAGATCAGCGTGCTGATGGGGCCGCCGACCATCTTCCTGTCGCTGATGGAACATCCGCGCTTTGGGACGTTCGACCTCTCTTCGCTGCGGGTCGGGCATACCGGCGCATCCAATGTTCCCGTCGATCTGATCCGGGCCGGGCGGGAAGTCTTTGGATTCGATCTGTTCCTGACCAGCTTCGGCCAGACCGAATGCACGGCGCTGGCCACGGTCAACTATCCGGACGCCAGCTTCGAAACGATTGCAAAGACGGTGGGCAAGCCTTTGCCCGGCGTCGAACTGCGCATCGTTGACGCGGATGGCCATCCTCTGCCGCACGGAGAAAGCGGCGAGTTGCTGATTCGCGGACCGGTGGTGATGCAGGGCTATTTCGAGGAACCGGAGCAGACGGCGGCGACGATCGATGCGGATGGCTGGCTTCACAGCGGCGATGTCGGGTGCATTGGCGAGGACGGCACGCTGCGCATTCTCGACCGGTTGAAGGACGTCGTCATCGTCGGCGGGTTCAACGCCTATCCCGCAGAGATCGAGAATATCCTGCGCAAACATCCCGCCATCGCGGATGTGTGCATTATAGGCTGGCCCGACGAGCGCATGGGCGAAGTCTGCGCCGCCTGCGTGATCCCGAAGGACGGCGCGACGCTGACGCTGGCCGAACTGACCGGCTGGAGCCGCGAGCAGATGGCGAATTACAAGGTGCCGCGCCACCTGTTCCTGGTCGATGATTTCCCGCGCACGCCGCTGGGCAAGATTCAGAAATTCCTGCTGCGCGATCAGTTGAGGGCCCGTTCCGACGGCTGATCGGGGGATCGAAAAGGGAAAGGAGGATGGCCATGCAATTTACGGGCGACTTCTATCAGATCGGCGTCGTGGTGCGCGACATAGAGGCGGGGATGGCGCATTATCGCAATCTGCTGGGCCTTGGGCCTTTCTGGCGGCTGGATACCGATTATGAAGGGCGCTATCGCGATTGGCGGGGGCGCTTCGCCAATAAGAACGCCTTTACCAGATGGGGCGACGTCTATCTGGAGATGATCGAACCGGTGGTCGGCCAGGGAAATGCCAGGGAGTGGCTGGAAACGCGCGGCGAAGGCATTTTTCATCTGGGCTATGCGGTCGACGATCTTTCGCAGCGGCCCGACGGCGTCGAATGCGTGTTCGAGAGTTGGGGGGCGAAAATGCCCAATGGCGATGCGGCGGTGATCCACCTCGATACGGTGGAGCAGCTTGGCTATTTCGTGGAGCTTTCGGATCGGGCGCTGGTCGACAAGCTGAATGCCGGAATCGACAAGTTCATGAATGACTTGGCGATATGAACGCGCTGTGCATCTCCTATTTGCCCTAGGGCAATAGGAGATGCAGGTCGTGGTCCAGCGCCGCCCGGCCGAAGCGGGCGGCATAGGCGGTATTGACCGCTTCGGTCTGGAAGCGGACCTCATTGGTCAGGAAGATGAACAGGCCCCAGAGGATGGATCGCCTATAGTCGAGCCAAGCGGCTTCCCGGTCCAGAACGGGGCCGCCTTCCCGCTCCAGCGCGTCGAGATATAGGCGCAGCAGGTCGCGCTCCCATGCGGCGCGGTCGGCCAGATCGGCGGCGCAGACGATGTGGTAGGATATTTCATGATGCCAGGCGGTCTGCGCCACCTGCGCGTCGAAATAGCCGGGCGTGCCGTCCTCCAATATGTAGAGGTTGCCCAGATGGGTGTCGCCGTGGATCAGGCAGCGGGGCTGGGCGCGCTGAATTTCCCCTATCGTCATCAGCGCGCGTTCCATCCACTCGCGGTCGTGCAGCCGGGTGGAGACGGCCGCGCCGCGCGGCAACGCCATATAATGGGACCAGACATCCGGCACGAGATAACGGCGCATATAGTCCAGCCCCCAGCCGTCGAACCGGCTGGCAATGTCGGACCAGCGGCCGCCGGGCTGGAAATGCGGCGAAGCCCAGGTCGCGGCATGATAGGCGGCCATGGTTTCCATGCGGCGCGCGATCTGGTCGAAACGATGCGGGCGCAGGGCGTCGCAGAAATCGACGCCGGGACGCTTCAAATCCTCCATGATGACGATGGACTGGTGCGAATGGGGATCGGTTCCGGCGAAATAAGCGCGGGGCGACGGCATGGGGATGAGCGGCTGGATATCGGCGTAGAAGCGCGTTTCATTGGCGTACATCGCCGCCATTTTCGGGCTGTGCTCCTCAAATCCGCCCTTCACGATCAGGGTTTCGCCGACCTGCTCGGCGCCCTCCCCCTCCACGGCGAGGCGGACGCGAATCTTGGTCGACGTGCCCAGAATGACGTCGATCACCCGCGAGTCCCGCACGGTTATGCCGGGTAGCCGCTGACGCAAGGCGCGGGTCAGCCATGCGCTGTCGATCTGCTCCGGCGTCAATGGCAGGGGCAGCGCATCGGCGGGATAAGCCTCACTCATCATTCTCTCCAGCATCCTTTCCGCGCAACATGGCAGAGGGCGGCGCGCAAGAAAAAGGGGGCGCAAAAGTCTGCGCCCCCTTGATGCTTTTCAGCCCTAACCGGCGATCAGAATTTGAAGCTGAGTTCCACGCCATAGGTGCGGGGTTCGCCATAGACGCTGTTCTGGAAGCCCAGACCTTCGGCGATGAGACCCAGCACGCCGATGCGGTAGGTTTCGTTTAGCGCATTGTTGACGAAGGCCGCGACCGAAGCGCGCGATCCGCCGACATTGTTGAGTTCGGCGCGCAGGTTGATCAGCGAATAGGCCGGTTGAACGCCCTCAATCTCGAAATCGTCGAGATAGATCTTGCTGCGCCAGGTATAGTTCATGACGAAGTTGAGCTGGCCCAGATCTTCGCTGACCGGCGGCGAAATGGTCGCCGTGGCGCCAAGCTGATGCTTGGGAACGCCGCGCTGTTCGAACTCGGTAAGGCCGTTCAGCGTGACCCGGCCGGCCCGGATGTCGACCTTCGTATAGGAATAGAAGGCCGCCAGCGAGAAGCTGTCGGTGCTGAAATTCGCCTCGAACTCGCCGCCGACATTGCGCTGCTTGGCGGTGTTGTCGACGATGGTGAAGACATTGCCGTCGACGAAGGTCGCGCGCTGCTTCTGCACGTCGCTGCCGTCCTGACGGAACAGGGCGGTGCTGGTGGTCAGGCGACCCGCGCCCAGCCGGTGGTTGGTCTTCAGGCCGATTTCATATTCGTCCACGAATTCCGGCAGGAAGGGCGACAGCGTGACAATGTCGGTTGCGCGGGTCGAAAAGCCGCCCGCCCGGAAGCCGTGGCGATAGGAGGCATAGGTCGTGATTTCCGGCGACGGTTCATATTGAATGGTCGCGTCGTAGGTCCATTCCTTGAACGACTTGCTGTTGGTGAAGGCGCAAGGCCCGGTCTGCCTGACGGTGCTTGCAAAGCCCGTCGGAACGGTCGGGTTGAAGGAGCAACTGCCGATGGTGCCATCGGAATTGGGCAGGTTGGGCCGCGAAGGCGAAACGGTGATCTTGCGCTTGTCATAATTGTAGCGCAGGCCGCCCGACAGGCTCAGTTGATCCGTAACCTTGAAGGTGCCAGCGACAAAGGCCGCCGCCGTGCGCGAATAGCCTTCGCCCGGATTGCTGGTGGCGAACAGCGAAGCGTCGGTCGTGGCAGGGTCCATGCCTGCCCCCAGGATATTCAATTGGGGCAGCGTGTTGGCCAGCGAGCCGTCAAGACCCTTTTCCTCGAAATAATAGCCGCCGACGATCAGGTCGAGCCGGTTTTCGAACATCTTCGCCTGAAGCTGCAATTCTTCGGAAATGTTGCGCGAACGCGCGAACTGGTACGGGGCGATCAGGAATGCCTGAATACCGTCATAGTCCTGAATCGTGTCGCGGCGTTCCTTGCGATAACCGAAGATATTCTTCAGCGTCAGGTTGTCGGCCAGATCCCAGGTCGTCTTGTTGGTGATGCCCCAGTTCTTGATGCTTTCACGCGGAAGGCCGAAGACGTCGAGATTGCTGCCATTGCCCGACCCCGAATTGAGCGTGAAGCGGCGCGTGCGGAAAAGCTGCTGCGCTTCGGCGAACTGGCCCGGAATATCGGCAAGGTTGGCGTAGCGGGACAGAGCCGAGGGATATTTGATCGACGTCAGGAAGGACGCCGTGCCGTTTTCCCGCGACTTGAACCAGTCGAACACGGTCAGCGATTCAATGCCGTTGCCCGGCGAAACCAGCGCCGACACGCGGAACGTGTCGTAATTCTGGTTGTCGAGGCGCAGGCCGCTACCGATGTCGCGCGCCCAGCCGTCACGCTCGCGGGTCTTGCCCGCGAAGCGAAGGGCGACGCTATCGCCGACGGGCACGTTCACCATGCCGAACAGATCGTGCATGTCGTAATTGCCGTACTGGCCGCGCACTTCGCCCGCAAATTCGCCCAGCTTGGGATGGGCCGGTTCCACCAGCACCGCGCCGCCGGTCATGTTGCGGCCGAACAGCGTGCCCTGAACGCCCTTCAGAACCTGAACCGATTCAAGGTCGTAAAGGCTGTTGCCGAAGCCATAGGGGCGCGGCTGCACCACTTCGGCGAAATAGGTGCCGACCGGGGGGTCGGTGAAAAGCTGCGTTTCCTGCGTGCGCTGGCCGCGCAGCGAGAAGGCGACGGTGTTGCGCTGGCTCTGCGCGCTGGTGATCGACAGTGACGGCGTGCGATATTGCAGGCCCTGAACGTCGGTCACGCCCGAACGCGAAAGCTGTTCGCCCGAAATGGCGGAGACGGAAATCGGCACATCCTGAAGCGCTTCGTCGCGGCGGCGGGCGGTAACCACAATATCGCCGCTCGACACGCTTTCGGCCTGCGGACGCGCTTCATCCTGAGCTACGGCGGGTGCGGATACGAACAGAGCCGCGCAAGTAGCGGCAAGATAGTGTCGATAGGTCATTGCATCCTCTCAAGGACTATATGGGACCGGCCAATAGGCTCTGCTCTGCGGCCGGCGAATGAATGACCGTCAGCTAACGTCATTTCCGCCCGTGCCAAACCCTTGAGTAGCGGATGTTATGCATCATCAGATACGCGATCTTGCAAGCGCGTAAAATGCACATGATGATTTTCGCGGCCCGTTGATTTCATGCCACAGTCCAGCCGCGCTTTTTTCCGGTCATTTTCCAGCCGGTTGAAGATGCCCTTCCCTTCCCGTGCCGCTACGTCCCGCGAATTTCCTTCGGATGCTTTTGTCCGGGCGGGCGGATATTTTCGATCAAATCGCGGTTCTGCGGGACCATGCGGCGCGGCGGGCGGCGAGTTGCGCCTGACGCTGTTGCGGGTCCATGCGCGCAACGCCATCGGGCAGGTGCGCGGCGATCCGGTCGAGCGGCACGATGTCGAGCCAGTGGATCGGCCCCCTGCCCTGTTGCTTTTCGGGCAGTCCCTGCCAGCGGATCATCGGCAACAGGTCGCGCAGGCCGTCGGTCTGCACCCAATTGGCGACGCCCGGATCGCACGCCGAAACGACCGTGGTGACCAAACCGTCGCCGTCGCGCACCGCCTGCGCGGCGGAAAGGCCGCTTTGCAGGAGATGCGCATCCACCGAACGATACCACCACATCGCCAGTTGCAGGCTGTTATAGGCCGCGCCCGCAGGATCGAAGCGGATGATCGCCGCCTGATCATCCTCCAGCCGAAGCCGCCCGATGCTGCTGGCCTGCGTGACGAGGCCGCCGACGCTGGCCGTGCGCATGGGTTGCGGCATGCTGTTGACGGCGCGGGCGGCCGAAAGGCGGAAGAACCAGTAATAGAGCGGCACGTCTTCGCGGGCGCGGCGCAGGGCTTCGTCCAGCCGTTCCTCAAACGACAGGGGCTGGGCGCCGGTCGCGTCGATCCGTTCGATCTCCAGCGCGAGGGGCGTTTCCCTTTCCCAATCCATCATCGAGTCCCGCACGAACAGGAATTTGACGCGCGGATTGGTCGTCATATGGTTCCGCCGTCCGTTGGCGGGCCGGTCGTCGATGGTGATGGTGAAGCTGCCGTCTTGCGCCACGTCGATGCCGGGCAGTTCGACCGTCTGCACGGTCATCGACGTGCCCCAGTTTTCGACCAGCGTGAAGGAGACATGGGCGGGGCAGACATCGACCACCCGGCCGGAGATGCGGTAGCGGCCCCCATGGGCGATGCCCGCGAGGCGATAGCAATTGTCGGGATTGTCGCCGCCCATGCGCGCATCGGGCACGGCGGCGCCGTTCCAGCTATGGGCGGGCATGAAATTGCGCACGAAACGGGGGCGAACCGGGTCGCGGGCCGCCGCCTTGAACAGGTAATTGCCGATCCATGCGTCCATCGCCGCGTCGAACAGGGGTTCCACCTGAGGCGGCACGTCACTGCCATGGCCGACGCGCCAGAGTTGCGCGCAATGGTCGCGGGCCGCTTTGGTCGCGGGATCATCCCACATGGCGCGGACTTCCGCTTCGGCGGCGAATTGATCCGCAGTGGCGATCGGGTTGGCCGTCATCAGGCGAACCGGCCGAGCTTGAAACGGCGCGAATATCCCTCGAACGCCTTTTCGATCATGTCGCGGGTCAGGCCGAAAGGCTCCAGCGCATAGTCGTAGCGGCCATAGCGGTTGGAGGCGTTGCCGGGATCGGCCAACCATGTCCGCATCCGCGCTTCGAATTCGGGCGTGTAGTCGAGCCGCCAGTGGCCATAGGCGCGGCGGATGACGTCCACCGGATCGCGGGTGAGGTCGTGGAAATCGACATGGAAGATGCGCGGATCGTCGACCAGCGGGCTTTCCATCGCTTCGGACACCGACGCGGCGATGCTTTCGACAAAGGCAGGGCCGAGCGACTGGAAATCCATCTGCCAGTTGGTGATGCCGCCATAAAGGACCGCCGTGATCGCCATGATCGAGGGGTGGACCTGAACCGGGTCGCGATGCGTCCAGATGCACAGCGCGTCGGGATAGGCTTCGAACAGGGCGTCCAGCGCGAACTGATGGTAGATGCCCTTCACCACCCAATGTTTGGTCGGCTGCCGCCATTGCAACTGCTGGAGAAATTCGCGGTGGAAGCGATAGGCGTCCGCGATATTGCTGGCGTCCAGGATCATCGCCAGCGCGGGCAGCTTGTAGAGCAGCGACGGATAGGCGTTCTGGAAGTCGAGGGTGAAGATTTCCTCGCATTCGATCGGGCAATGTCCGCGCTTGTCCCAATAGGGGTGCAGGGTCAGCAGGCCGGGGGCGCGCATCAGCATCTCGTCCAGTTCCCTGGCCGTGAATTCGATCCGCTCCGGCGTGGCGGGAACCTCTCCGGGCGGGGGGCTGGGTGAATGGGTGTGCCACCAGAGCGGCGCGCGCACGCCGGGGTCTTCGGCCAGCAGCGAATGGGTGAGCGTGGTGCCGGTGCGGCCGAAGCCGATGACGAAAATGGGCCGCTCTATCTTTTCTTCGGCGATGGCTGGGATGCGCTGGCGGTCGGCGGCGAGGCGCAGGCGCGTCGAGAGCAGCTTGCGCAGTTGCAATTCGACATCCGCCTTCTGCTCCGGGCGCAGCGGGGGCTGTTCGTTCAGCCAGGCCACGAACCGTTCGACCCGACCGGCAAGGGCCGGATCGATCGGATCGAAATTGCCCGCGACCATCTGCGACGTGCGGATGAGCGCGGCGGCATCGATTCCGGATGAAAGGTCAGCGACGTTCCCCGCCTTTTCCGACCGGCTGCGCATGATTTTCTCTCCCGCTTTATTTAATTCACCAAGATTTCTATCTTGAAAGCGGATTTGGGAGAGAAAGTCAAATATACTATGTTTCGGCGGCTGTAGAGATAGAACGATCGTTCTCATCTGCGTCGGCGACCAGCGCTTCGGCGATGGTCAGCGACTCTATCATCGCGTGATATTGCTGTTCGCTGAGCGCGGTCGGCCAGACGATGTGCGGCGCGGCGCGGTCGTCGGCCACCAGCCGGGCGAGGACAAACCGCCCCGCCTCCGTCAGTTCGATGAACAGGCCGCGCCGGTCGTCGGGATTGGGGACGCGGCGGATGAAGCCCAGCGCCTCCA
Source organism: Sphingobium chlorophenolicum (assembly GCF_000722875.1). Lineage (GTDB taxonomy): Bacteria > Pseudomonadota > Alphaproteobacteria > Sphingomonadales > Sphingomonadaceae > Sphingobium > Sphingobium chlorophenolicum. The sequence continues at coordinate 65,086 of NZ_JFHR01000026.1, forward strand.
GCCGGTCGACCCGCTTGGCGACGCCCGCCAGCGACATCAGGAAATAATGTTTGAGCGCCGTGGGCGCGATGCGATGGGGTGGCCCCACGCGGTACAGGGCGTCGAGCAGGAGCACGTCGCCCGACGTCAGTCCCTCCTTCGCGGCGGACTGCGTCATGTGCCGCTCCATGCTGCGGGCGAGGCGCAGCAGGCGCGTGGTGACGGAATAGGAGCGGACCAGCACCGGGTCATAATCCGTCGCCCAGGCGGCCAGCGCTGCCTGAAGCGGATCGGGATCTTGCGGGCCAAGATCCGGCTGGCTGGTATCCGGCTGACTGGCCTGCGCCTGCGGGTCGGGCAGAATGCGGAAGGCGGGGCCGGGCGCGAGCCGCCGGTCCGCCGACCAGAGCAGCACGCCCGCCTCGATCAGTTGATCGACACGGCGGGATGCCGAGGATTTACTGGCATAGTCCCACAGCCGGGCGAGGCCCGCCATGGATGGAATGGTGCGATGCACCGCATAATGCGCTTCGAGTGCGGCGCGGCATGCATCCATGCCGCGTTCGCCTTCCTCGGTCCTGGCCCTTCCCGTCATCGCGCCACAAAGACACAGGGCGAAGCCATCCGCAAGGGGTGCGCCCTTTGCGGATGACTTCTAACCGAAGATGCTGTCCCCGAACCGCTCGCCATGCTGGATCAGGTCGCCATATTGCTTTTCGATGCACATCAGGCGGCGGAAATAATGGCCGATCGCATATTCGTCGGTCAGGCCGTAGCCGCCATGGACCTGAATGCCGTTGCGCGAAACGGTCTGCCCCGCCTCCCCGATGACGAGCCGCGCGGCGGAAAGCGCCGCCGAGCGGGTCGCCTGATCCTGATCGGCATTGGCCAGCGCGTGGTAGAGCATCGAGCGCGCCTGATGCGCGGCGACGAAATTATCGGCCATGATGTGCTGGATCGCCTGGAAGGAACCGATGGCGGCGCCGAACTGCTTGCGTTCCTGCACATAGGCGCCGCAAATCTTGTTCGCGGCCTCCATCGCCCCCACCGCCTGCGCCATCAGCGCGATCGAAGCGCGGTCGATCGCCTCCCGCAGCACGGCCGCGCCACGATTGCCGCCGACCAGCAACGCCCCGGCAGGAAGCGCCACGTCGGCAAGGACGATGTCGGAAGCGCGGGTGCCGTCGATCAGGGCATAGGATTCGACGGAAAGGCCGGGCGCGTCGGCGGGCACGAGGAACAGGCCCGTGCCTTCCTCCCCCTCCATGCGGGCGGAGACGATCAACTGCCCCGCGCTGGGGGCGTCGAGCGCCATGATCTTCGCGCCCGACAGCATATAGCCGCCCGCCGAAGGACGCGCGAGCGTGCCGCCCGCCTCGACATCGAGCGGATGCGCGCCATTTTCCTGATGCGCGAGCGCGATGCGCAGCGTGCCGCCCGCAATCTGGCCCAGCAATTCCAGTGAGCCTGCTTCGTCCGCCGCCTGCTTGAGCACATGATCGGCCAGCACGACGGTGCTGACATAGGGTTCGGTCGCCAGCGCCCTGCCCAATGCGATGTTCAGCAGCGCGATATCCTCTATCGTGCCGTCCAGACCGCCAGCGGCCTCCGGCACCGGAAGGGCGAGCCAGCCCAGTTCCGCGAACTGCGCCCAGCGCGCTTCGTCAAAGCCCAGCGCGCTCGACCGCTGGTGCCGCCAATATTCGACGTCGGCATTTTCCGACAGCAGCCGCTCGGCGCTGTCCAGAAGCATCGCCTGAATGTCGGACTTCGCGAAATCCATTGTCCCTGTCTTCCCGTCAAATGCCGAAGGCGAGCTTGGCCAGAATATTCTTTTGAATCTGCTTCGACCCGCCATAGATGGTCGCCGCGCGGTTGATCAGCGCCACCGTGGTGCGGCCGGGCGCATAGTCGGGCCATGCGTCCGTGGGCGCCGGGGGCGGAACGGGCGCGGCGTCGAAGAAGCGCAGCGACTTGGCGCCCATGGCGTCGACCTGCAACATGGTGACTTCCTGTTGCAATTCCGAACCCCTGATCTTCAGTACGGAGGCGGCCGCCGCCTCCGGCGCGTCGAATTCCTCATGCGCCAGCACGCGCAGCACCGACCATTCGAGCGCGAGCAGGTCGGCCTCCGCCCTGGCGAAGCGGGCGCGGAAGGCGGGATCGTCGGCGACGCGGCGGCCGCCCACCCTCTCCCCAAGGGCGATGTCCTTGGCGCGGGCCAGTTCGCGCTTGCTCCAATAGATGAAGCTGGATGTGGTGCGCTCATGTTCCAGCAGGAATTTGGCGTAGGTCCAGCCCATGCCCGGTTCGCCGATCAACTGGTCGGCGGGCACCTCGACATTGTCCAGGAACACTTCGCAGAGATGCGCCTCGCCGTTGATCTGCGGAATCTGGCGCACGGTGATGCCGGGCGTGTCCATCTTGATGATCAGGAAGCTGATGCCGCGTTGCGGCTTCACAGTCTTGTCGGTGCGCACAAGGAAGAAACCCCAGTCCGCATGGGCCGCGCCGCTGGTCCAAATCTTCTGGCCGTTGACGATATATGTATCGCCCACCCGTTCGGCGGAGGTGCGCAGCGAGGCAAGGTCGGAACCCGACCCCGGTTCGGAAAAGCCCTGCGCCCACATGGTCGCGCCTTCGCGGATCATGGGCAGGAACCTGTCCTTCAGATAGTCGGAGCCATAGGTGTACAGCACCGGCCCCAGCATATGCGTGCCGCCCCAGTCGAATTCGGGGGCGTCCGCCTTGTACAGTTCCTCGTTGAAGATGAAGAGTTGCATTGGCGTCCAGCCGCAACCGCCATGCTCCTGCGGCCAGTGCGGCACCGACCGGCCATGGGCGTGGAGGATGCGCATCCATTCCAGCAGGTCGGGCACGGCGGCATTATTGGCGACCTTGCGGCGTTGGCGCTCCTTCATGTCGGCAGGCAATATGCTGTCGATAAAGGCGCGCACTTCCGTCCGGAAGGTTTCAAGATCGGGATCGAGGCGCAGTTCCATCGGATCGGCTCCGGCTGTCTGTTCGGTGATTGCCAGTTTCCATGACCTGCATGCCTATAGGGTGCAAGCGGGTCGGGAAGCAGCATCATCCATGCGATGGTACGGGCAAGCGGTTTGACAGTGCAGGCACCCCATGATGCTTATCATACATGCAAAGTGCAGATAGAGAAATCGATAGTCTGATATGGATTTCCGGCGCCACCGAAGGCATCGGATTGGGGCTGGCGCGCAATGTGCCTCACGCCGCCGCCCGCATCGTCAATCTGTCGCGACGGCCGCATCCTGATTATGAAAGCGTCTTTCTGGATTTGGCCGACCCGGCGAGCTGGGAGGATGTCGGCGCGCATTTCGCCGCGGCATTGGCGCATTTCCGGGGTTCGCGCGCGATCTTCATCCAGAATGCGCATATGAAGGGCATGACCGGCTTCGTCGGCGAAGTGCCGCCGGGCGACTATGCCCGCGACATCACCGCGAACGTCGCCGCACCGTTGCGGCTGGGAGAGATGTTTTTGCGGGCGGTCAGGGAGAGCGGCTTTGCCGGAGAGGCCGGGCTGGTCATGATGTCTTCTTCCTCCGCGCGATCCCCGACGATCGGCCAGACCGTCTATTGCGCGGGCAAGGCCGCGCTGGAAATGTGGGTGCGGGTCGCGCGCCGGGAACTGGCGATGCGGGAAAGGCGGAATATCTGGGTCACGGCGGTGCGGCCGGGCTTCGTCGACACGCCCCTCACCCGGCAGGTCGCGGCCATGGCCGACAGCGACTATCCCATCGCGTCGCAAATGCGCAAGCAGATGGAAGAGGGCGTCGGCGTCATGGATATCGACACCGCCGCCCGCCAGATCTGGGCCGCGCTGCCGACCGACCGGTCGCTGCTGCTGTTCGGGGAGCAGGTGCGGCGGGAGGGATGATTTGTGCTGGCCTCTCGCTGGGGCGCGGTGTGTTTGGGCCGCGTGGGCACATTTGGGATGTTGGGGGATGGGCATTAGGCGACATTAAATTCCTCCCTACGCGCAGCGTGGGGAGGGGGACCGCTCGCGAAGCGAGTGGTGGAGGGGAAATTCGGAGGTCGTGCCCCATTCCCCTCCACCACGCTTCGCGCGGTCCCCCTCCCCATC
>NZ_JFHR01000027.1 GCF_000722875.1 Sphingobium chlorophenolicum
GCGGGAGGGGGAATGACGGCAAACCACCCAAAACAGCTTCGCTTGCCCCTAAGTCGCGTGGGAGGCGCCGTGCCGGGCGACGGCGACGCGGTTGCGGCCGGAGCGCTTGGCCTCGTAGAGCGCCATGTCGGCCACCGCCAGCCAGCTTTCGCCGGTCGGCCAGTCGCCGCGCAGTTCCGCCACGCCGAAGCTGACCGTCACGCGCAGCGGCGGCGGGCCGGGGATCTCCGCTGCGGCAATCGCCTCGCAGAAACGTTGCGCGGCTCTGGCGGCGTCTTCCTCGGCGGTTTCGGGCAGCAATATGCCGAATTCCTCGCCTCCCAGCCGACCCAGCGAATCGCTGGGCCGTTGCAGGCTGGTGCAGAGCCGGGCGATGCCGCGGATCACCTGATCGCCCGCCGGATGGCCATGGGTGTCGTTGATCCGCTTGAAATGATCGATGTCGAACAGCAGCAGGCTGGCGGGCCGCTCATGCCGTTCGAACAGGGCGATGGCGCGGTTCATTTCAGTCAGGAAGGCGCGGCGGGTGAGGGCGCCGGTCAGATGATCGCGTTCGGCGATGCGGCGCAGTTCCAACTGTTCGACCACCAGCGCGGCCAGATTTTTGAGGATGGCGATCTGGCCGGGGTCGAATTCCCGCGGGACGGTGTCGATGGCGCAGAGCGAGCCGATATTGTAGCCGTCCGGCGTTTCCAGCGGGATGCCCGCATAGCTGCGGATATTGGGATCGCCCGTGACGAGCGGATTGTCGCGGAAGCGCGCATCCTCCTGCGCGTCGGTGACGACCATGGGCGCCCGCTGGCGGATGGTGTGGTCGCAAAAGGCGATGTCGCGGGAGGTTTCGCTGGCGTCGAGACCGGCCAGCGACTTGAACCATTGCCGGCCGCTGTCGACCAGCGAGACGGCGGAAATCGGCACGCCCAAAATGCTGCGGACCAGATCGGTGATGCGGTCGAAGGAGGGTTCGCTTGGCGTGTCCAGAACTTCGTAGCGTTCCAGCGCGGCCATGCGCGCCGGTTCATCCGTCAGCTTGGGGTCGAGCATTGCCAATGCACCTCAATGGGCGGCGCGGCCGGTTCCGCGCCCCGCGATTCTCATTGAAACCTTATCTCACGATAATGGCTTGGCGATGTTTAACAAAGGCTTGGCGGTTGCCGTCCGCCTTATTCCTCGCCGAATTTATCCTCCACCAGCGTCACCAGCTTGCCCAGCGAATCGGCCGCCTCCGGGCCGGTGGCGCTGATCGTGATGCTGTCGCCCATCGCCGCGCCCAGCATCATGAGGCCCATGATGGAGGTTCCGGTGACCTCGCTGCCGTCCTTGCGCACCGTGATCTGCGCGGGCAGGCCGCTGGCCAGGGTCACGAATTTCGCGCTGGCGCGGGCGTGGAGGCCCCGCCGGTTGCTGATCCTGACTTCCTGACTGATTTCGCTCATGTAGTGCTGCCCAACAGTTCCGATGCGACGCTGATATATTTCTGGCCCGCCTCCCGCGCGGCGGCGACGGCCTGGCGCACGTCCATGACCTTGCGCGCGCTTTCCAGGCGGATCAGCATGGGCAGGTTGATGCCCGCGATCACCTCTATCTCGCCCGCCTTCAGCAGGGAAATGGCCAGGTTGGACGGGGTGCCGCCGAACAGGTCGGTCAACAGGATCACGCCCGCCCCGTCATTGACGCGGGCGACCGCGTCCGCGATGTCGGCGCGGCGCATCTCCATGTCATCCTCTGGCCCGATGCAGATGGTCTCGATCTGCTGCTGCGGACCGACCACATGTTCCATCGCGACGACGAATTCCGTCGCCAGCGCCCCATGGGTGACGAGTACCAGTCCAATCATGTCGCTTACGTGGCCCACCTGTTTTTCATGATGTTGCTTTCGGGCCTCCCGGTCTGCGCTTCTCCAGGGCATCCTGGGGCGCTGATTCCATATTGCGGTGCGAGACCGTGGGCGAAAAGCCCGCATCTTGCAAGTCTCTGGCGACGCGTTCGGCGACATGGACCGAACGATGACGGCCGCCGGTGCAGCCGAAGGCCACGGTAATGTAGCTTTTTCCGCTCTCCGCATAGCGGGGCAGCAGCAGCGTCAGCAATTGTTCGATGCGCTGGACGGCCTCCTCATAGGCCGGGTCCGCCACGATATAGGCGGCGACATCGGGGTCCAGCCCGGTTTTGGGCCGCAGATCCTCCTCCCAATGCGGATTGCGCAGGAAGCGCATGTCGAAGATCAGGTCGGCGTTCAGCGGCACGCCCCGCGAATAGCCGAAGGACAGGATGGTCAGCACCGGGTCCGACAGCCCCTCGCGCGCGAAGCGGTTGCGGATTTCCTGCTGCAACCCGTTGCTGGTCAGGCTGCTGGTGTCGATCACCTGATTGGCCCAGCGGCGCAGCGGTTCGGTCAGTTCCCGTTCGCGGGCGATGCCGTGGCGGGCGGGGCGGTCGGTGGCCAGCGGGTGGCGTCGGCGCGTCTCGGCGAAGCGGCGCTCCAGTTCCGCGCCGGAGCAGTCGAGGAACAGCGTCTCCACATCATGGCCGTGACGGGACCGCAGCGCCTTGATCCGCTGGACGATGGCGGCGGCGTCGAAACCCCTGGTCCGCGCATCGATGCCCAGCGCCAGCGGACGGTCCGTCCCCTCGTCATGCCCCTCCGGCAGGGGGGTGTCGAGCAGCCGGTCGAGCAGCACCAGCGGCAGGTTGTCGACCACTTCCCAGCCCATATCCTCCAGCGTCTTGAGCGCGGTGGTCTTGCCCGCGCCGGACAGGCCGGAAACGAGCAATATGGTCTTCGGCGTTTCGAAACTCACGATAGGCTCTCGCTCTTCAGGCCCATGCTCCTGACTGCGAGTTCGACCTTGATCGGGGCGGATGCCTCGAACGGGGCGAGGCGCACGACCGGGATGTCGACGCCCGCGATCGATCGTTGCGCGGTTTCCAGCGGCATGCGCTCCACCGCGTCGCTCAGGTCGACGGCCAGGGCGACGGGGGCGTTGTCCGCATGGGGCATGTCGACCAGACCCAGGCCGCGCACCTCCATCATGCCGACGATCCGGTCGGGGGCGCGGGCGAACAGGCGGCCTTCGATTTCCAGCAGGCGGGTATAATCGTCGCTGATCAGCACCGCGCCGCGGTCGATCAGGCGCAGCGCCAGATCGGACTTGCCCATGCCGCTGGGGCCGCAGAGCAGGACGGCCCGGCCGTCAATCGCCACGCTGGTCGCATGTAGGGTTTCGGAAGAGGGTGTCGACGCCATATCGCCTTATCGCTTTGACGTCATATTAGCCCGTCTTGGCGCTGGGGGAAATCGAATTAACCGGGGCGGTTCTCATTATGGTGCGGTTGTTAATCCTCCCTGCGCGAAGCGTGGGGAGGGGGACCGCGCGAAGCGTGGTGGAGGGGAAATGGCGTGACCTCCGAATTTCCCCTCCACCACCGCCTTCGGCGGCGGTCCCCCTCCCCATCTATCGATGGGGAGGAATAGGAGAGGTTCGCTTCTTATTCCGAAACGATGCCTGGATCGCGTTCCACCGCCATGGGCAGGCGCATGATGAAGCAGGCGCCGCTTTGCGCGTCCTGGCGGTCGGCGATGCTGATCTTGCCCTGATGCCCCTCCACGATGGAGCGGGCGATGGCGAGGCCCAGACCCGAATGCTTGCCGAACGCCTCATTTTCCGGGCGCACGCTGTGGAAGCGGCGGAAGACATGTTCGCGTTCGGATTCGGGGACGCCCGGTCCCTGATCCTCGACGCTGACCAGCACTTCATTATCCGCCACCGTCGCGACGATCTGGACCAGTCCATCGTCGGGGGAGAAGGACACGGCATTGTCGATCAGATTGTCGAGCACGCGGATGATCCGCTGTTCCTCGCCCAGCACCACCGCGACATTCCGGCGCGGGCGGGCGAAGGCGAGGCGGACGCCGCGGGGGACGCCGCGGGCTTCGCGGGCCACCACCATCCGCTCGATCAGCAGGCCAAGGTCGATCGGCTCGAACCGGGTGCGCGACAATTGGGCATCGATGCGCGACGCTTCGGCAATGTCTGTGACCAGCCGGTCAAGCCGCCGCACATCGTCCTGCGCGATGGCCATCAACTGGGCACGCAGTTCCGGCTTGTCCACCCGGTCCAGCGCGTCCAGCGCGGAGCGCAGGGAGGCGATGGGGTTCTTCAATTCATGGCTGACGTCGGCGGCGAAGGCGTCCGTGGCGTCGATCCGCTGGCGCAGCGCATGGCTCATGTCCGACAGGGCGCGGGCCAGCATGCCGATCTCGTCGCGCCGGTCGGGCAGGCGGGGCACGGTGACTTCACGCGCCCGGCCCAGCCGCACCCGCACCGCTGCGCGGGCCAGCCGCTGCAACGGCTGCACGATGGTCCGGGCGAGGAACAGCGAGAGCAATACCGATGCCAGCACCGCCGCCGCCAGCACCATGCCCAGGCGGAAGCGTTCGGCGCGGACGGTGCGGGTGATGTCGCGGGCGTTTTCGGTCGCCAGCAGGCTGGTGCCGTCCTTCGCGATGACGGCGGCCGATATCATGAAGGTGCGGTCGGGCGCATAGCGGTTCACCGCCTGGGTCCGGCCGCTTTTCCGCGCCACCACCAGTTCGGGCCAGGCCTGCGCCCGGTCGACCGCCGGTTCATCGAAATTGGGCGGGCGGTCGGCGGAAACGATGCGGTCGATCAGCTTGTCGAGGAAGCGGGCGACATGGCGCTGCCATTCCTCCTCCTCCGGCAGGCGCAGGCGATAGCGGGGGGCGTCCATGGCGAAGCTGTCCGCGATCAGCCGTCCGTCCCCGTCATAGCGGCGCACGCGATCTTCCGTCTGCCGCGCATAGGCGGCGATCAGCGCGTCTTGCCGGTCGGCGGGCGCATTTTCCAGGCCGATGGCCAGCAATTCCAGTTCGCGGGCCGACTGTTGCAGCCGGTCGTCAACGATGCGCGTGCGATAGCTGTCGAGATAGAAGAATCCGCCCGCCAGCAGCGCCAGCGCGAACACGTTGACCGCCAGGATGCGCGGGGTCAGGCTGATCCGGCCGGACCAGCTCAATCCCGGACCCGCGTCAGACCTCTTCGGAGAAACGGTAGCCGGCGCCATAGAGGGTGTCGATCGCGTTGAATTCGGGGTCGGTTTCGCGGAACTTGCGGCGGAGGCGCTTGATGTGGCTGTCGATGGTGCGGTCGTCGACATAGACGTCATCCTGATAGGCCGCATCCATCAACTGGTTGCGATTCTTGACCACGCCGGGGCGCGCGGCAAGCGTTTCGAGGATCAGGAACTCGGTGACGGTCAGCGTCACGTCCCGGCCCATCCATTTCACCCGGTGCCGGGCCGGGTCCATCTCCAGCCGTCCGCGCACGATGGGTTCGGCGACCGGTTCGTCCGGGGAGGCGTCCGCCTTGCTGACCTCCGCCCGGCGCAGGATCGCCCGGATGCGGGCGATCAGCAGCCGTTGGGAAAAGGGCTTGCTTATATAATCGTCCGCGCCCATGGCAAGGCCCAGCGCCTCGTCCAGTTCATCCGCCTTGGACGTCAGGAAGATGACCGGCATATGGCTCTTCTCGCGCAGCCGCCGCAGCAGTTCCAGCCCGTCCATGCGCGGCATCTTAATGTCGAAGACGGCAAGGTCGGCGGGGTTTTCGATCAGCGCCTTCAACGCCGCCTCCGGGTCCGAATAGAGGCGCGTCAGAAACCCCTCCGTCTGCAAGGCGATGGAGACGGAGGTCAGGATATTCTTGTCATCGTCCACCAGAGCGATGGTTGCGGTCATGCTGTGTCCCGGAAATTCGTCGGCATGGGAATAGCTTGCGTTAGACGATGGCGGCTTCCCCCGCAAGGAAGGTCGGGCAGGCGGGTTATGCGGCGTAGTCGTGGGAATTCGGGATAGATGCCGCCGCCATGGCGTTTTCCGGGGTTTGACGCACCTACTGCAAAGCCTTATGCCCCCTCTGTCTGCAACAGACGGCGCCACGCGGCACGAAGAATCGCGGCGCCGGGAGGTGGACCGGTCGTGAACATGATAAGATGGCGACCGACATAATGATATTCAGGAGCAAAGGCGTGCAGGCCAAATCCTCTTTCACCCTCGATCAGCAGGGCATTTCCACCAGCGCTGTTCAATATTGGAATCTGGGCACCGCGCCCCTGGTCGAAGCCGCGCTCGCCAATGGCGAAGGCATTTTGGCCAAGGACGGCCCGCTGGTCGTCAAGACCGGCAAGCATACCGGCCGGTCGGCAAGCGACAAGTTCATCGTCCGGGACGCGGAAACCGAATCGACCGTCTGGTGGGGCAAGACCAACGTGCCGATGACGCCGGAACATTTCGCCGCGCTGAAGGCCGATTTCTTCGCCGCCCTGGGTCAGAAGGACAAGCTGTATGTCGCCGACCTGTTCGGCGGGTCGCAGCCGGAACATCGCGTCAATGTGCGCGTCATCAACGAATTCGCCTGGCACAACCTGTTCATCCGCACGCTGCTGGTCCGTCCCGGCGCGGATGAGCTGGCCGGTTTCGCGCCTGAATATACGATCATCGACCTGCCGACCTTCAAGGCCGATCCGGCCCGCCACGGCAGCCGCAGCGAAACCGTGATCGCGGTCAACTTCACCGAGAAGCTGATCCTGATCGGCGGCACCCGCTATGCCGGCGAGATGAAGAAGTCGGTGTTCGGCATCCTCAACTATCTGCTGCCGACCCATGGCGTGATGCCGATGCATTGCTCCGCCAATATCGGTCCCAATGGCGACACCGCCGTCTTCTTCGGCCTGTCGGGCACGGGCAAGACCACCCTGTCGGCCGATGCCTCCCGGACCCTCATCGGCGACGACGAGCATGGTTGGTCGGACACCGCCGTCTTCAATTTCGAGGGCGGCTGCTATGCCAAGATGATCAACCTGTCGGCCGAGGCCGAGCCGGAGATCTTCGCCACCACCAAGCGGTTCGGCACGGTGCTGGAAAATGTCGTGATAGACGAGGAAACCCGCGAGATCGACCTGGACGACAATAGCCTGGCGGAAAACAGCCGCGGTTCCTACCCGATCGACTTCATCCCGAACGCGTCGGAGAAGAATCTGGGGCCGGTGCCCAAGAACATCATCTTCCTAACCGCCGACGCTTATGGCGTGCTGCCGCCGATTGCGCGGCTGACGCCGGAACAGGCCATGTATCACTTCCTGTCGGGCTATACCGCGCGCGTCGCGGGGACCGAAATCGGCGTGACGGAGCCGACCGCTACCTTCTCCACCTGCTTCGGCGCGCCGTTCATGCCGCGTCATCCCTCCGTCTACGGCAATCTGCTGAAGGAACGGATCAACAAGGGTGGCGTGACCTGCTGGCTGGTCAATACCGGCTGGACCGGCGGCAAATATGGCGTCGGCAAGCGCATGCCGATCAAGGTGACTCGCGCCCTGCTGAACGCCGCGCTGGACGGCAGCCTGAACAGCGCCGAATTCCGGGTCGATCCGAATTTCGGCTTCCAGGTGCCGGTATCGGTTCCGGGCGTGGATTCGACCATCCTCGATCCGCGCGCGACCTGGGACGACAAGGCGGCCTATGACGAAACCGCCGGCAAGCTGGTGAAGCAGTTTGTCGACAATTTCGCCCAGTTCGAGGATCATGTCGACGCATCGGTGCGTGAAGCGGCTTTGACCGCCGCCTGACATCGCAGCGATCCGTAACGAAAGGGGCCGGGGGAGCGATCCTCCGGCCTCTTTCGCTTTCTGTCGGCGGCGCGCAATGCTATCCTGCGTCAAATCACTGGCGGGATATGTCCTATGTTTGACGATTTGCTGGGAAATATGGGTGGTCTGGAGGCGGTCGCCGCGAAGATCGGCCTTCAGCCGGAGCAGATGCAGGCGCTGATGAGCGAAATCGGCGGCAAGATCGCTGCGGGCGAGACCGATGTCGCCGCGCTGGCGACCACGGCGGCCGAACATGGCGTGTCGGCGGACAAGCTGCAGGAGCTTTTCGCCCAATTTGGCGGGCCGGAAGCCATATTGTCGAAGATCGGCGGCCTGTTCGACCGGGACGGCGACGGCAATCCGCTCAATGAACTGGGCGGGTTGGCCAAGGGCCTGTTCGGCTGACGCATTGGGCGGAATGACCGGGCATACCCCCGATAGAGTATGCTTTTGGACAGGGAAGCCATTATGGACCTGCTGCGGGGACGGGCGTGTCGGCGTTCCGGAGCAAGGGAAATCATCATGGTGGGGGATATGCTGCTCGGCAGCGCCGCCATTGCAGCGATATTGAGCGGCAATGCGCAGGCGCAGGGCCAATTGCTGTCCGGCGAATGGATGCAGGATGGCGCCTGCGTCCCCGGTCATCGGGTGTTGCCGGGGGTGACTCATTTGCCCTGCTGCGTTCCGGCCCGTCGCGCCGTGCCGCCGCTTTGCCCCCGGTCCTGATCCGGCGCGGATGATCGCCAGCTTTCGCGCCGACAAGTTTTTTTCGCCTTGCCTTGGAACGTTCCAGGGGGCATTCGCGCTGCACAGCTTATTGCGAAGCCCACGCAACTGACGCTCTTTCGGCGGCGGTCGCCCTGGATTTGGCAGGGGAAAAGGTTTGAACGACGTGACGATCGAAAAGCCGGTGCTGGAACCGACCGGCGCGCTATCCGTGGAAACCGTGCTGTCGGTGCGGCATTGGAACGAGCATCTTTTCAGCTTCCGCATCACGCGGCCCGCCAGCTTCCGCTTCCGGTCGGGCGAGTTCGTGATGATCGGGTTGCAGGGCGACAATGGCAAGCCGCTGCTGCGCGCCTATTCGGTCGCCAGCCCCGCCTGGGACGAGGAACTGGAGTTCCTGTCGATCAAGGTGCAGGACGGCCCGCTGACGTCGAAGCTGCAATTGATCCAGCCCGGCGACCAGATCTATCTGGGCCGCAAGCCGACCGGCACGCTGGTGACGGACGCGCTGCTGCCGGGCAAGCGGCTGTTCATGCTGTCGACCGGTACGGGGCTGGCGCCCTTCCTCAGCCTGGCGCGCGATCCGGACGTCTATGAATTTTACGAGCAGGTCGTGGTGGTGCATTCGGTTCGCCGGGTGAGCGATCTGGCCTTCCATGACGAACTGTCGGGCAAGCTGGCGGAAGACCCGCTGGTGGCGGAACAGGCGGCGAGCCAGTTCCATTATGTGCCGACCGTGACCCGCGAGCCGTTCCGGAACAATGTCCGTATCGACAAGCTGATGGAAACGGGTGCGCTGTTCGAGGGCATATCGGGCGACGCGAAGTTCAATCCGGAAACCGACCGGATCATGATGTGCGGCAGCATGGAGATGATCAAGCAGTTCGGCGCCTATTTCGAGGAGCAGGGCTTTGCCGAAGGCTCCAACGCCGCGCCGGGGGCTTATGTGATCGAGCGGGCTTTCGTCGGCTGATTTGTTGGCGCTATGGTGGAAAGAAGGGGCTGGCGGTGACGCTGGCCCTTTTTTGGTCGCTTAAATCCTCCCTGCGCGCAGCGTGGGGAGGGGGACCGCTCGCGAAGCGAGTGGTGGAGGGGAAATTCGGAGGTCGTGCCCCTTTCCCCTCCACCACGCTTCGCGCGGTCCCCCTCCCCATCTCTCGATGGGGAGGAATGGGAGGGGTTCGCTTACTCCTTAAGCCGTCTCAAACCAGCTCCACCTTCAGCACCGACGCCTCGGCGCCGATTACTCTGACGCTTGTGCCCACGGGCGCGTCGGGGCCTCGGCAGGACCATACGCCGTCCCCCACCTTCACCCGTCCCCGGCCATTGTCGATCGCTTCGACCACGGTGACGATTTCCCCCACCAGCCGCGCCGCGCGGTCGTTGAGGAGCGGGTCTTGCGAATCCACCGGATTGGCGGTGTACCAGCGCCGCCCGCCCCATACCGACAGCAGGCACAGGCCGGCAAACAGCAGCAGTTGCAGCGGCACGGAGATCGGAAAGACGAGCGCGACGAGGCCCGTCACCGCGGCCGCCAGCGCGACCCAGATCAGGAACACGCCCGGCACCAGCACCTCGCCCATGCCGAGCAGCGCGGCGAAGACCAGCCAGCCCCAATGATCGTCCAGCAGGGCGAGCCAGCCCATCATGCCCGTTCCCATCAGGCTGGCCCCTGTCCGAACGGGCCACGGCGCGGCGCTGCAGGGGGCGACGGGGGTGGGGCGCCTTCACCCAATGCCTCCTTCGCCAGCGCGCCGATGCCGCCCAGCGTGCCGATCAACTGGGTCGCCTCGACCGGGAAGAGGATCGTCTTGGCATTGGGGGAGGTGGCGAACTGGCTCACCGCCTCGACATATTTCTGGGCGATGAAATAGTTGATCGCCTGCGCATTGCCGCTGGCGATGGCTTCGGAGACCATCTGCGTCGCCTTGGCTTCCGCCTCCGCCTCGCGCTCGCGGGCTTCGGCGTCGCGGAAGGCGGCTTCGCGGCGGCCCTCCGCCTCCAATATCTGGCTTTGCTTCTGACCTTCGGCCTTCAGGATTTCCGATGCGCGCAGGCCCTCCGATTCCAGGATCAGGGCGCGTTTTTCGCGCTCGGCCTTCATCTGGCGGCCCATGGCGTTGACAATGTCGGCGGGCGGGCGAATGTCCTTCAACTCGACGCGGGTGATCTTAATGCCCCAGGCGTTGGTGGCGTGATCGACCACGGACAGCAGCCGCGCATTGATTTCGTCGCGCTTCGACAGGGTTTCATCGAGGTCCATCGACCCCATCACCGTGCGCAGGTTGGTGGTCGCAAGCTGCATGATCGCGACATAGAGTTCCGACACTTCATAGGCCGCCTTGGCCGCGTCCAGCACCTGGAAGAAGACCACGCCGTCGACCGACACCATGGCATTGTCCTTGGTGATGATTTCCTGCCCCGGAATGTCGACCACCTGTTCCATCATGTTGATCTTCCGCCCGACGGCGTAGAAAAAGGCGGGGTAGAAATTCAGGCCGGGGCGCGCGACTTCGGTGAAGCGGCCGAAGCGTTCGATGGTATATTGATAGCCCTGGCGCACGACCTTGACGCTGACCGCCAGATAAAACAGCACCAGCAATGTCACCGTCAGCGCGAATGTCGTCAGCATGCTGCCCTCCCCCTGAAATCCGCTTGGACTATGACGCGAAATCATGAATGGGGAAAGGCAAAGGATAGGAGTTTCATCATGTTGTTGCGCCACGCCCGATCGCTGCTGTTCCTGCCCGCGTCCAACCCCCGCGCCATCGCCAAGGCGCGGACCTTGCCCTGCGACATGGTGATACTGGATCTGGAGGATGCGGTGCCCGACGACCGCAAGGAAGAAGCGCTGGCCAATGCGGTAGAAGCCGTGGCGGAGGGTTTTGGCGGGCGTCTGGCGGCGGTGCGCATCAATGTCGAGGGCGCGCCGACGCATGGGCGCGAGATGGTGGCGCTGAAAGGCTCTGCCGCCGATTATGTCGTGCTGCCCAAGGTGGAGACGCCCAAGCAGGTGAAGGACGTGTTCAGCGTCTGCCAGAAACCGGTGATCGCGATGATCGAAAGCGCGGCAGGCGTAGTCGCGGCGCAGGCGATCGCGGCGGCGGAGGGCTGCGCGGGGCTGTTCATGGGCAATAACGACCTGCGGCAGGATCTGGGAATTCCGCCTTCGGCCGGGCGGGAGGGGCTGTCGCTGTCGCTGCAATCGACCATATTGGCGGCGCGGGCGGCCCGGATCGCGGTGTTCGACGGCGTGTTCAACCGGCTGGACGATGAGGCCGGGTTCGAAAGCGAATGCGCGGCGGGGCATGTGCTGGGCTTCGACGGCAAGACGCTGATCCATCCCAGCCAGGTGCCGGTCGCCAATCAGGTGTTCGGTCCCGATCCGCAGGCCGTGGCGGATGCGCGGCGGCTGATCGAGGCGGCGACGGGCGGCGCCGAACGCTTCGAGGGGCGCATGATCGAAAGCATGCATGTGGAAGAAGCGAAGGCGTTGATCGCGAGAGCCGACGCGGTGACGGTTTAGGGCGGTGGCCACAAACCCGGAGTGGGGAATGGCGTGACCTGCGTATCTTCCCCTCCACCAGCCTTCGGCCGGTCCCCCTCCCCATCTATCGATGGGGAGGAATAGGATAGGTCCGCTTTCTACCCCAATCGCTCCGTCGGGCATTTTGGATTGTCCACGCCGCAAGGCTGGAGATGGACGAAAGGGCGCAATTCCACGATGTTTCCGCATGCGTCATAAATGTCACTGTCAATAAATAATTAATGGCATTTTTATGGCAAAATGTTAATGTTGAATTTGCGGGGTCCAGTCGATTCTGCGAGGTCCATCATGTCCAGGTTGAGGATGGCGGCCGGTGCCGCCAGTTGCTTTGTCGCGCTCTTTTTTGGCGGTGCCGCGTCTGCGGGGGAGGCACGGTGCTGGCAAAGCTATGAAGTCGAAGCGGCGCGAGTCAGGGATCTACAGATCATGTTGATGCTGGGATCGCTGAAATGCCGGTCGACCAATAGCGAGATCACGGCGAAATACGATAAATTCTATGAGAAGATGGGAAGCGCCGATAAATATAATAATGCGTTGAAACTGCGCTTCATGCGCGAAAACGGCATAGCTGACGGACAGCGTGCCTATGATGATTTCATAACCAGACTGGCCAATAGTCACAGCGATGGCCTCCAGACAGCGGGTTTCTGCCAGATGGCCGATACGTTGCTGAGCCTGGCGACCGACGCCGGTGAGAATGAGCTTCCGATGCTGGCCCGGAATTTTTCCGAAAAACCGGCCGGGGTCGGAGATGTGTGTGAATTGACGACCGCTGCGGCGGCGGCTCCGGCCTCTGTCCCGGCGGATGCAGTGAAAGCGGCGCCGGTGAGCGATCCGGTGACGCCGACAGCAGCAGTGGCCGAGACGGCAGCACCGCAGGTCACGCCGCAATCCGCCGCGGCGGCGCTGGAGGCGGCGGCTGTCGCGCTTCAGTCGGCCGCGGCGAGCCTCAAGACCCAGCCAAGTGCGGCCAATGCGGCGACAAAGGACGCCGCGCTGGATGCGCAGCCGACGCTGGTGGCGGTGGCGAAGCCTGTAAGCTGAGAGTTGGAGAGGTGCCGCGCTTTGGGGGAGCGCGGCATGGGGGCAATGTTCAGGCCCCGGAACGCTTTTTAGTCCCCGCTGCGTTCCCTTCGCTTCAACTCCGGTTTGCCGGTTGCAATAGAGGTGGTGCGCTTTGCGCTTGCTGCGTCGATTGGACGAGGGTCGTGCGTTCCGGCCCGTCGTCATGCTGAACTTGTTTCAGCATCCATTTCTCCCCAGGCGGCCAAGGCTCTTGGAGGCACAATGGATGCTGAAACAAGTTCAGCATGACGGGTAACGGGAAAGCATGGCTCTCCGCCGCCGCATCTGCATCGCCTTCACCCCTGCCGGTGGCGGGCGGTCAGCAGATAGTTGATCGCCTTGTTGGGCGACAGGATGAAGCCCTTGGCGGGCGTGAAGCTGAGGCCGCTACTGTCGGTGACTTCCAGACCCGCATCTTCCAGCAGCTTCGTCAATTCCTCAGGATTCAGGAATTTGCGCCAGTCGTGCGTGCCCTTGGGAATGCCGCCGATGCTTTCGCCGATGGTGATCATGGCCAGCCGGGACAGCGGCGTGCGGTTGGGGGTGGAGAGGATCAGCAGGCCGCCCGGCGCCAGCTTGTCCGCCAGCGCGGCGATGAAGGCGGCCGGATCGGTGACATGCTCTATCACCTCCATCGAGGTGACGAGGTCGAAGCCGCTTTCCTCCAACTGCTCCACCGGGGTGGCGCGATAGTCGATGGAGAGGCCCTGCGCCTCCGCATGGCTGCGCGCCACGGCGATATTCTCCGCCGCCGCGTCCAGCGCCGTCAGCGCCGCGCCCATGCGGGCCAGCGGTTCGGAGAGCAATCCCGCGCCGCAGCCGACATCCAGCGCCCGCTTGCCCGCGAGTGGACGAAAGCTCTGGTCGTGCCCTGGCCAATGCCCGTCGACGGCATCGCGGATATAGCGCAGGCGCACGGGGTTCAGCTTGTGCAGCATGGCGCTGCTGCCCTTTGGATCCCACCAGTCGGCGGCCATGCTGCCGAAATGTGCGGCTTCGCGGGGGTCGATGGTGCTGGAAGCTGTGTTCGCCATAATCGCCCTGCTACCAGCGTCCGCCTCTTCGCGCCATATGCGCTTTGCGCGTGAGGTTGCCATATTCGCCGCTGCTGCTATAGCGGCGCCGTTTTTGCCCCATGGGGCGACATTTTCTTTCTTACAACCAGGCAGGCTCGACAAGCAAATGGCGCGCATCGTGATGAAATTCGGCGGCACCTCCATGGCGGGGATGGAGCGAATTCGCAACGTGGCCGCGCGCGTCAAGCATGTCGTCGAACAGGGTCATGAAGTCGCCGTTGTCGTATCCGCCATGGCGGGCGAGACGGACCGGCTGGTCGGCTTCTGCAAGGAAGCCTCTGCCCTTTACGATCCGGCGGAATATGACGTCGTCGTCGCCAGCGGCGAACAGGTGACCAGCGGCCTGCTGGCCATGACGCTGAAGGCGATGGGCGTCGACGCGCGAAGCTGGCTCGGCTGGCAACTGCCCATCCGCACCAACGAGGCCCATGCCAAGGCGCGCATCGGGGACATCGACACGATCGACCTGCTCGCGTCCATGCGGTCAGGCACAGTCGCCGTCATTCCCGGCTTCCAGGGCATGATGGAGGATGGCCGCATCTCGACTCTGGGCCGAGGCGGTTCGGACACATCGGCCGTGGCCGTGGCGGCGGCGTTGAAGGCGGATCGCTGCGACATCTATACCGACGTCGACGGCGTCTACACCACCGACCCCCGCATCGTGGCGCGGGCGCGCAAGCTGGACCTCGTCACCTATGAGGAGATGCTGGAACTGGCCTCGGTCGGGGCCAAGGTGCTCCAGACCCGTTCGGTCGGCCTCGCCATGAAGGAAGGCGTGGTCGTGCAGGTGCTTTCCTCCTTCGATGATCCCACGCAGGACGACCTCCCCGGCACGCTGATCGTCAGCGAGGAGGAACTGGAAGCCAAGCTCAAGGAAGACAAGATGGAACGTCAGCTCATCACCGGCATCGCCCATGACAAGAATGAGGCGAAGATCACCCTGACCCGCGTGCCGGACCGTCCGGGCGCGGTGGCGCACATCTTCGGCCCGCTGGCCGATGCCGCGATCAACGTCGACATGATCATCCAGAATGTCGGCCGCGACAAGGGCGAGACGGACGTGACCTTCACCGTGCCGGGCGCGGATCTGGCGCGCGCGCTGGACGTGCTGGAGGGGCAGAAGGACGTGATCGGCTTCAACCGGGTGATCCCGGATACCAAGGTGGCGAAAGTGTCGGTGGTCGGCGTCGGCATGAAGAGCCATGCGGGCGTGGCGTCCGCCATGTTCCAGGCGCTGGCCGATCGCGGGATCAACATCCTCGCCATCTCGACCAGCGAGATCAAGGTTTCGGTGCTGATCGACGAGGATGAGACCGAACTGGCGGTGCGCGTGCTGCACACCGCTTACGGTCTGGACGCGCCGGTCGCGTAAGCGAACCTCTTTACTAAAGTCGTCATTCCCGCGAAGGCGGGAATCCATCTCCAACCCCATCCCCTGTCGCCATGTCGGGAGATGGATCCCCGCCTTCGCGGGGATGACGGGAAAGAACGAATGAGCAAGTCGAAACTGCAATCCCTGATGGCCCGCGGCACCGATTTCCTGGGCTGCGAGGTCGCGATCCTGTGCGGGGCGATGAGTTGGGTGTCGGAGCGGCATTTGGTCGCGGCCATCTCCAATGCGGGTGGCTTCGGCGTGATCGCCTGCGGGGCGATGACGCCTGACCTGCTGGACAAGGAAATCGCGGCGACCAAGGCGCTGACGTCGAAGCCCTTCGGCGTCAATCTCATCACCATGCATCCGCAGCTTTTCGAGCTGATCGACGTTTGCGCGAAACATGAGGTCGGCCATGTGGTGCTGGCCGGCGGCCTGCCGCCCAAGGGCAGCATAGAGGCGATCAAGCAGAAGGGCGCGAAGCTGATCTGCTTCGCCCCGGCGCTGGCGCTGGCGAAGAAGCTGGCGCGTTCCGGCGTCGACGCGCTGGTGATCGAGGGGATGGAGGCGGGCGGCCATATCGGCCCGGTGTCGACCAGCGTATTGGCGCAGGAAATCCTGCCCGAAATGGCGTCGCAGCTTCCGGTGTTCGTCGCGGGCGGCATCGGGCGCGGCGAGCTGATCGCGGGCTATCTGGAAATGGGCGCGGCGGGCGTGCAGCTT
Organism: Sphingobium chlorophenolicum; assembly: GCF_000722875.1. Classification (GTDB taxonomy): domain Bacteria; phylum Pseudomonadota; class Alphaproteobacteria; order Sphingomonadales; family Sphingomonadaceae; genus Sphingobium; species Sphingobium chlorophenolicum. The sequence goes on from NZ_JFHR01000027.1 coordinate 16,175, forward strand.
GGCACCCGCTTCGCCTGCGCGACGGAGAGCATCGCCCATCCCAATTTCAAGAAGGCCTTTTTCCGCGCCTCCGCCCGCGACGCCATCGCCAGCGTGCAGATCGACCCGCGCCTGCCGGTCATTCCCGTGCGCGCCCTGAAAAATGCCGGGACCGAAGCCTTCACCGCCAAGCAGCGCGAGGTCGCCAACCTGCTGGACAGCGGCGCGGTCGACATGGGCGAGGCGCAGTTGCAGATCGAACATTATTGGGCGGGCGCCCTTCGCCGCGCCGTGATCGACGGCGATGTCGAGGGCGGTTCGCTGATGGCGGGGCAGTCGGTCGGCATGGTCGCGAAGGAAGAGCCGGTGGCCGACATCATTGCCCAGTTGATGGATGAAGCGGTGGTGGCGCTGGAGCGGCGCGCCTGAAAACAGGACAGGGTGAATCCGTGACCGGATGAGCCGAACCCCGGCGCGCTCGTCAGGAACGCTTGGCTTTGCCATGAGTTTGTTCTGTCCTGACAATGATCAAAGGGATTTCGGGTGCCGTCGCGTACCGTCTTTCGCCGTTTTTATGCGCTTGCATCCATAACCGCGCTCGCACTGGTCGCGGGCTGCTCCACGCCGGAAAAGGCGCCGCCCACGCCACCGCCGCCGGTGGTGCCGACGATCAAGCCGCTGCCGCCCATGGGCGCGGTGGAGGATATGAGCATTCCGGAGGTCGCGACGGACGGCAGCTATCTGACCCCCAATCGCGGCGTTACCGCCAATACCGCGCTCTGGCATGTGCGGATGGCGCTGAACGTGGCGGCGCTGTCCTGCCATGGCGTCTATGAGCCGGCGCGCCTCCAGTATAACCAGATATTGCATGTGCATCAGGCGGCGCTGCGGGAGGCCAATGCGGCGGTCGACCGCAATTATCTGGCCGCTTATGGAACGGGCGGGCTGAAGGCGCGGGAATTGCTGAACACCGTCGTCTATAATTTCTTCGCCCTCCCGCCGGTCACGAAGAGCTTCTGTCCGGTGGCGATCGATGTCGGCGCGAAGATTCTGGCCATGCCGTCCGACCAGTTGCTGGCCTATGCGCCCGAAGCGCTGACCGCGCTGGAAAAGCCGTTCCAGGATTTTTATGCGGCCTATGCCGACTATCTGCGGCGGCTGGCGGAATGGCAGTCGCGTTTCGGCGGGACGGTGACTGTGGTGGCGTCGCCTACGCCTCTGCCGCCGCCGCCGATGGCGCCCAGGGAAGTCGCGTCCGGCTTCGCGCCCGTCAGGGTGCCGGGCGCGCCGGTGGTGGTGGAGGTGCCGACCTTCCCCCTGACGCCGATGCGCGAGACGTTCGTGCCAGTGCAATAGAGCATCGTGCGCGCAATGGGGCTATTTCGTGCGATTGGCGCCAGCTTCATTCCAGATCGTCATGCTGAACTCGTTTCAGCATCCATCGTGCCTCCACACGCCTTTCGCTCATGGGAAGAAATGGATGCTGAAACGAGTTCAGCATGACGTTGCTTTTTTTTTACCGAAAGCTTCGACAAGCCTGTCCTGAGCCTGTCGAAGGGCTCAGCCCGAACGGGGAGGGGGCGCTCAATCGCGGGTGTCGAAGCGGCGGCGGGAATCCTCCACCGCTTCCAGATTGCGTTCCGCCCAGACCCAGACGCCGCAAAAGGCGGCGCTCAGGCTGTTGCCCAGCGGCGTTAGAGCATAGTCGACGCGGGGCGGCACCACCGGATGGACGGTGCGGGTGAGCAGGCCGTCGCGCTCCATCTGGCGCAGCGTCTGGGTCAGCATTTTCTGGCTGATCCCCTCCACCTGCTGCGCGATGCGGGTGAAGCGCAGCGTGCCCTTTTCCTCCAGCAGTTCCAGCACCAGCAACGTCCATTTGTCGGCGATGCGGCCGATCAGGTCGTTCACAAGTCGCTCGATTCGCGGGTCTAGCGGCGCTTCGGGATTGGCCTCGATAAAGGCTTCCGCCTCGGCGATTTCATGGGGAGCGAAGCGCTTTGTCAGCGGATTTTCCATTTCTCACTTTCCGGTACCTATAGAACTTTACGGTGCCTTCTTTCCAAAAGAGAGTAAAGGCATAAATTGCCCCTCACATCATCGCTTCAAAAGGAGACGACCCATGAAAAAGAGCGGCAACACCATCCTCATCACCGGCGGCGGATCGGGCATCGGCGCGGCGCTGGCGCATGAATTCCACGCAGCGGGCAATCGGGTGATCGTCGCCGGGCGGCGGCAGGCGGCTCTGGACGCCGTCGTGGCGGAACATCCAGGCATGGCGGCGCTGACCGTGGATATGGAGGACCCGGCGGCCATCGCGGCCTTTGCCGACAGGGTGATCGCGGATTCCCCGGCGCTCAACGTCGTGATCCACAATGCCGGGATCATGGTGGTGGAGCAGCGGATCGACCTGGCCATAGCGGAGGCGATCGTCGCCACCAATTTGCTGGGGCCGATCCGGCTGACCCATGCCCTGCTGCCGCATCTGCTGGCGCAGCCCGCCGCGACATTGATGACGGTGACGTCGGGTCTGGCCTTCGTCCCGCTGGCGGCGACGCCGACCTACAGCGCGACCAAGGCGGCGCTGCATAGCTGGTCGCAGTCGATGCGGCATCAGCTCAAGGGGACCGGCGTCGAGGTGATCGAACTGGCGCCTCCGGGCGTGCAGACCGACCTGATGCCCGGCCATGCGGAAAATCCGGAAATGATGCCGCTGGACGACTATATAGCGGAGGTCATGGGGTTGCTGGGGCAGGAACCCGCGTTGGAGGAAATCTGCGTCGAGCGCGTGAAGTTCCTGCGCGAAGCGGAACGGCGCGGCGAATTCGACCAGGTGTTCGGAGTGCTGAACGCCGCGCATTGAACGGGACGCCCGGCTCCGCTTGCAGAGGCGGAGCCAGCCCCCTATCCTGCATCGGCCAGGGGGCATGAGGAGAGACGTCATGAGCTATATGGACGGTTTCGTGATCCCGGTGCCCAGGGGCAATAAGGAGCGTTATAAGGAGGTGGCGGCCTATGCCGCGCCGATCTTCATCGAGCATGGCGCGCTGCGGATCGTGGAATGCTGGGCGAACGACATCAAGCCCGGCAAGGTCAACGATTTCCGCACCGCCGTCATCGCGGAGGAGGATGAGGACGTCGTCTTTTCCTGGATCGAATGGCCGGACAAGGAAACCCGCGACGCGGGCGCGGAGAAGGTCATGAACGATCCCCGCATGCAGCCGAAGGAGGGGGAGGACATGCCCTTCATCGGCGCGCGGCTGATCTATGGCGGGTTCGAGGTGCTGCTCGACGCCAAGGCGTGAGGGAGAGGGACGATGACCGACCTGAACGGCAAATTCTTCTGGTATGAACTGATGACCGGCGATCCGGCGGCGGCGATGGCCTTTTACGGCGATGTCGTCGGCTGGACGTTCCAGCCCTTCGGCGGCGATCATGGCTATCATGTGGTTTCGGGCAGCGCCGGGCCGGCGGGCGGGATCATGGCGATTCCGGCCGACGCCGCCGCCCATGGCATGAGGCCCTGGTGGGGCGGCTATGTCGGATCGGCCGATGTGGACGCCGATGCGAAGCGGCTGGCCGACGCCGGGGGCAGCGTGAAGCGGCCGCCCGAAGACATAACGGGCGTCGGGCGCTTCGCGGTGATGGCCGATCCGGGCGGCGCTGTGTTCATGCTGCTCAAGGGCTCCAGCCCGGAGGGGATGGACGCGCCGTCGCCGATGGCGAACGGGCATGTCGGCTGGCATGAACTGTATAGCGGCGATTTCGATGCCGATCTGGCCTTCTACACGTCCGCGTTCGGCTGGGCGAAGGGGGAGGCGATGGATATGGGCGAGATGGGTAGCTACCAGCTATTCTCGCAGGACGGATCGACCGACTTCAATGGCATGAGCGGCGGCATGATGGCGTTGCCGAAGGAAATGCCCGCGCCGTTGTGGCTGTTCTACTTCGTCGTGCCGGACATCGATGCCGCGACCGAGAAGGTGAAGGCGGGCGGCGGCACCATGCTGAACGGACCGATGGAAGTGCCCGGCGGGGCCTGGATCATTCAGGCGGCCGATCCGCAGGGCGCGATGTTCGCGCTGGTAGGGATGCGCGCTGCCGAAAGATGACGGCCGAGGGATAAGGAGAGGAACCATGTCCAGAATTTCACCCTGCCTATGGTATAATGGGCAGGCGGAGGAGGCGGCGCGTTTCTACGTCTCGATCTTCGGCGGGTCGGTGGATTTCATCAACCGCTTTCCCCAGGACCAGCCCACGCCTGCCCCATTCAAGGGCGGGGATGTGCTGATGGTCGAATTCACTCTGTTAGGCGACAGTTATCAGGCGCTGAACGGCGGGCCGGAATTCGGCTTTACCGAAGCGGTGTCGCTGTCTGTCGCGTGCAGGGATCAGGCGGAGATCGACCGCTATTTCGACGCCTTGACCGCCGATGGCGGATCGCCGGGGCCGTGCGGCTGGTTGAAGGATAAATATGGCCTGTCCTGGCAGTTGGTGACGCAGGAGATCATGGACCTCTACAAGACGGGCGACGGGCCGGGCATTCAGCGGATGATGACGGAGATGATGACCATGCAGAAGCTGGATACCGCCCGGATGAAGGCGGCTTTCGAAGGCGCGGCGTCATGAGCGCTGCTGAATTTGAGCTGTCCGTGACATGCCATATCGCCGCCCCGCGCGGGATCGTGTGGAAGGTGTGGACCGACCTGAAGGACGAATGGTTCTGCCCCAAGCCCTGGCGGGCGGAGGTGATCGAGGAGGATTTGCGCCCCGGCGGGCGGAGCGCGGTGCGCATGTTCGGTCCCGATGGCGAGGATACCGGGCCGATGGAGGGCGTGTTTCTGGAGGTCGTTCCGGGCGAGAAGGTCGTGACCACGGACGCCTATGCTTCGGGGTGGATTCCGCAGACGCCCTTCATGACGGCGATCTGGCATTTTGCTGATGAGGGGGAGGGGACGCGCTTCACCGCGACGGCACGGCATTGGGACGCCGAGGCGATGGAGAGGCATAAGGAAATGGGTTTCCATCCCGGGTGGGACCAGATGGCGGAGCAGTTCAAGTCATTGTGCGAAGCGTCGGCGGCGAGCGCTTAGGCGGAGGGAGCAAGAGCGGACCTATCCTATTCCTCCCCATCGGGAGATGGGGAGGGGGACCGCCGCTGAAAGCGGTGGTGGAGGGGAATGGGGCACGACCTCCGCAATTCCCCTCCACCACTCGCTTCGCGAGCGGTCCCCCTCCCCACGCTTCGCGCAGGGAGGATTTAGGGTGACGCTGGCCATGTAAAGAAAAAGGGCGCCCAGCATATGCCGGACGCCCTCATTGCGGCCTTGGGAACCGGATCAGGCCTTGTAGACCTTCTCCACCGCCGAGCGGAATTTCGCCATGTCCTCCGCCGAACCCACGGTAACGCGGGAAACGGTGGGCCAGATCGGCCAGTTGCGCCCGATCTGCACCTTTTCCGGGGTGGCGAGCAGGGCGGCCTGCATCTCCTTGGCGGGCTTGGTCTTCCAATCCACCATGAACATGTTGGCGTGGCTGCCGGGGTGCACCTCTATGCCCTTCTTCGCGAGCCAGGCGATGGTTTCGTCGCGGTTGGCGATCATCTCCGCGCGGCGGGCCTTGATCAGGCCCGTTTCGGGATAGACCGCGTTGCCGCAGGCCATGGCGGTGATCGACAGGCCGCCCGCCGTGGGGCCGAACAGGCTGATGCGCTTCTGCACTTCCGGATCGGCGAAGGTCAGGCCCAGCCGCACGCCCGCCATGCCGAACAGCTTGGAGAAGGTCCGCATGACGATCAGGTCCTTGCGGCCCGCCACCAGCTTCGCGGCGTTGGGGCCGTCATACCAGTGGATATAGGCTTCATCGACCAGCAGGAAGGAATCCTTGGGCTTGTTCGCCAGCAGCCATTCGATGTCGGCCATCGGCGTGATGGTGCCGGTGGGGTTGTTGGGCGTGCAGATATAATAAAGCCCGGCATTGGGATTGGCGGCCAGCATCGCCTTGACGTCATGGCCCTGGCCGATGGCCTGGGGCGCCTTGGCGATGGGGGCCTTCAGATAATCGGCGGTGCGCCAGGCGGATTCGAAGGTCGGATCGGCAGTGACCAGCCCCTTGGTGGGCGAGCAGAAGGCCGCGACCGTGCTGACCAGCGGGCCGCCCGAACCCGGCCACAGCATGATGTGCGATTCCGGAATCCCCTCCACCTTCGCGATGGTGGAGATCAGGTCGCCCTTGTAATTGTCCGGATCGTACCAGTTGCCGACGGCGGCGGCCTTCGCGGCGGCCTGCACGCCGGGTTCGAACGGGCCGGTCCAGCATTCGTTGGCGCCGATGCGCACCGCGCCCTTGATCCCGCGTCCGGCCTGCTGCTGTGCGAAGGCGGGCTGGGTCAGCAGGTTGCCGGCGGCCGCGCCGGCGGCCATCAGGGCGGAAATCTTGCCGATCGTGCGGCGGGAATAGCCCCGTTCGAGCAGGTCTTCGCGGGCGTCCTTATCCAACATCATGGTCATGTCGTCTGTTCCCCTTATCGTTCCACTACTGCGCATATTCCAAAGGGGAGGAACGAAAGGGGCGGCGCATTTCCGCAATGCGCCGCCCCCGGATTCCTGAATTTTATGTTTTATTTCGCGATCAGGCTTTCCAAACCTTGTCCACGGCGTCGCAAAAGGCCTTCATTTCCTCCGTCGAGCCGACCGAGACGCGGGAAACCGTGGGCCAGATCGGCCAGTTGCGCCCGATCTGCACCTTTTCGGCCAGAAGGGCAGCCTGCACTTCCTTGGCGGGCTTGCCCCAATCGACCATGAACATATTGGCCTGGCTGCCCGGAATGACCTTGATCCCCTTCTTCTTCAGGTGGGCGACGGCCATTTCGCGGTTGGCGTTCATTTCGGCGCGGCGCGCCTTGATCAGGTCGGCCTGGGCCACCGACACGGTGCCGCAGGCGACGGCGGTCATCGGCAGCATCGCCGTCACCTGGCCGCCGTCATAGCGCATCATCTTTTCCATGATGGCGGGGCTGGAGAAGGTGAGGCCCAGCCGCATGCCCGCCATGCCGAACAGCTTGGAGAAGGTGCGCAGGATCAGCACGTCGTCGCGGGTCGCGGCCATCTTTGCCGCGTTGGGGCCGTCGAACCAGTGGATATAGGCTTCGTCCACGACCAGGATCGCGTCCTTGGGCTTGTTGTCGGCCAGCCACTGAATGTCGGCGAGCGAGGTCATCGTGCCGCTGGGGTTGTTGGGCGAGCAGATATAATAGACGCCCGCATTGGGATCGGCCGCCAGCATCGCCTTCACGTCATGGGCGTAATCCTTGGTCAGCGGCACCTTCGTCACCTTCGCGCCCAGCCAGTCGCCGGTGCGCCAGATGGCTTCGTAGGTGGGGTTGCCGGTGACGATGCCCCGCGTGGGCGAGGCGTAGGCGACGGCGACGCGGCTCAGCGGATCGCTGGAACCCGGCCAGGCGGTGATGCGGTCGGCGGGAATGCCCTCCACGGCGGCGACGGCGGCGAACAGCTTGGCATGTTCGTCATTGGGTTCGTAGCGATTGCCCTCCTGCACCAGCTTGAAGGCGGCTTGCGCGGCGATGGGGAAGGGGCCGGTCCAGCATTCGTTCGCGCCGATGCGCACGGCGCCCTCGACGGCCTTCGCGGCCTGCTGCGCCATGGCGCCGGTGACGCGCACAGCAGCCGCGCCCGCGCCCAGCAGGGCGGCGACCTTGCCCATCTGGCGGCGGGAATAGCCGCGATCGATCAAATCCTGTTCGAACGCCTTATTGTCGATTTCTGCCATATGCTCATCTCCCTGAATTCCGAGATTTTACGGCTGTAAACGAAAGCATCGTTCATTTCCGCCATATCCGTACAGGGAAAATCCGCCGGAACCGCACATATTCGCCTTGGAAAGCGGCGGCGCGATCTGTTAGCGCTTCACCATGCCCAGCACGCCCGCCGCCGCCGCCCGCCAGATCCTCATCCGCCTGCAGGAGGTCATGGCGGCGCGCACCAGCGCCCAAGCAAAGCTGAACAAGGTGGTGGAGATCATCGGCGAATCCCTGTCGAGCGAGGTCTGCTCCATCTATCTGGTGCGCGAGGGGGTGCTGGAACTGTTCGCGACGCGGGGGTTGAAGCAGGAGGCGGTCCACGTCACCCGCATGGCGATGGGCGAGGGGCTGGTCGGCATGATCGCCACCAATGTCGAGACGCTGAACCTGGACGAGGCGGCGTCGCATCCCGATTACAGCTATCGCCCGGAGACGGGAGAGGAACTGTTCCACAGCTTCGCGGGCGTGCCCATCGTGCGGCGGGAACGCGCCATCGGCGTGCTCTGCGTCCAGCATGTCGAGCCGCGCCGCTATGACGAAGTGGAGATAGAGGCGCTGCAGACCGTGGCGATGGTGATGTCCGAACTGATCGCCAATGCGGAACTGGCCGATGACGGTCCGCTGGACAGCCGGGTGCAGGATACGGGCAGCACGGTGCTGCACGGGTTGCAGCTCGTCATGGGCATGGCGCGGGGGCATGCGGTGTTCCACCAGCCGCGCGTCCATATCGAACATACCGTCGCGGAGGATACGGAGGCGGAGCGCGCCCGCGTCATTTCCGCCTTCACCAAGATGCGCGAGCAGATCGACCGCATGACCGGCGCGGCCGAATTCGGTACGGAGGGCGAGCATCAGGAGGTGCTCGAAACCTACAAGATGTTCGCCTATGACGAGGGGTGGGCGCGGCGCATCAACGAAGCCATCGACAGCGGCCTGACCGCCGAGGCGGCCATAGAGCGCGTGCAGCAGCGCACCCGCATGCGCATGCGCCAGATCGACGATCCGTTGTTGCAGGACCGGATGCACGATCTGGAGGATATGGCGAACCGCCTGCTGCGCATCGTGTCGGGGCAGTTGGGCACGGCGGCGCAGCTTGGATTGCGGCAGGACGCCATCCTGATCGCCCGCAACCTTGGCCCGGCGGAACTGCTGGAATATGACCGGCGGCGGCTGAAAGGCGTGATCCTGGAGGAAGGGTCGCTGACCGCCCATGTCACCATCGTCGCCCGCGCCATGGGCGTGCCGGTGCTGGGCCGGGTGCGCGACATCCGCCATCAGGTGAATGAGGGCGACCTGATCCTGATGGACGTGGGCGACAACAACCTGCTGATCCGCCCGACGCCCGACATGGAGGAGGCGTTCGAGAACAAGCTGCACGTCACGCAGAAGCGCCGGGCCGAATTCGCGGCGATGCGCGACCTGCCATCCGTCACCACCGACGGGCAGCGGATCGAACTGATGGTCAATGCGGGCCTGCGCGAGGATGCGCAGGCGCTGGATCTGGTCGGCGCCGACGGCATCGGCCTGTTCCGTACCGAGTTCCAGTTCCTCGTCTCCGCCACCCTGCCGCAGCGGGAAAAGCAGCAGCGGCTCTATCGCGACGTGCTGGACGCGGCGGGGGACCGGCCGGTCATCTTCCGCACCGTCGACATCGGCGGCGACAAGGCGCTGCCCTACATGTCGCGGGATGCGGAGGAGGAACTGGAGGACAATCCCGCCATGGGCTGGCGCGCCCTGCGGCTGGCGCTGGACCGCGACGGGCTGATGAAGGCGCAGGCCCGCGCCCTGCTGGAGGCGGCGGCGGGCAAGGTGCTGCACGTCATGTTCCCGATGGTGTCGGAACCCTGGGAATATGAGCAGGCGAGGGCGCTGGTCGAACATCAGCGCGAATGGCTGGTGGCGCAGAAGAAGAAGCTGCCGGTCGCCGTGCGCTACGGCGCGATGCTGGAGGTGCCCGCGCTGGCGGAGGTGCTGGACCTGCTGCTGCCCCGGCTGGATTTCCTGTCCATCGGCACCAACGACCTGACCCAGTTCCTGTTCGCTGCCGACCGCGCCCATCCCCGGCTGGCGGAGCGGTACGACTGGCTGAGCATCGCCATATTGCGCTTCCTGGACCGGGTGGTGCGCGCCTGCGAGGCGCATGAGGTGCCGGTGGGCGTGTGCGGCGAGATGGGCGGGCGCACGCTGGAGGCGATGGCGCTGATCGGCCTGGGCGTTCGGCGTCTGTCGATCACCCCGGCTTCGGTCGGGCCGGTCAAGGCGATGATCCGGACCATCGACGCGGCGGAACTGCGCGGGGTTATGCGCGACCTGCTGGACAGGGGCGTCACCGATATTCGTTCGGCCCTGGTCGACTGGGCCGGAGAACATGCTATTGAATTGAATTAATGGGATTGCGGGGCTGCGCCGGACCTGTGCGGCGTTGACAATCCCTGTCCCGCAATGAGACAAGACCGGCCTTCATAAGTCGCGGAGCAGCATGGCAGAAGAAGCTGAACAGGAATCCGGCGCCCCCGCGCAGGAACAGCGTCCCGACACTCCGGGCGCGCGCCTGCGCGCCGCGCGGGAGGCGCAGGGCCTGTCGATACAGGATGTCGCCACCCGGACGCGCATCGCCCAGCGGCAGTTGGAGGCGATAGAGCGCGACGATTATGCGGCCTTGCCCGGCATTCCCTATGCGGTCGGCTTCGCCCGCGCCTATGCCCGCGCCATCGACGTGGACGAGGTGGCGATTGCCGCCGATGTGCGCAGCGCCGTGCATAATTCGGACCTGGGCAGCAACCGCTATGAGGCGTTCGAGCCTGCCGATCCGGCGCGGGTGCCCTCCCGCGCCCTGGCCTGGACGGCGGCGGCCATCGTCGTGATCCTGGTCGCCGGTTTCGCCGTCTGGCGCACGCAGGTGATGACGCCGCCGACGGGGGAAGAAATTGCCGCGCAGCAGGCTGCGCCGACCCCCGTCGCGGCGAAACCCGCGACCGGGACGCCCCCCGCCGCGTCGGTGGCGCAGGCGGTTGTCTTCACGGCCAATGACGATGTGTGGCTGCGCATCTATGACGAGGCGGGCGAGCGGTTGAAGGACGGGCTGCTGAAGAAGGGGGAAAGCTTCACCCTGCCCGCCAATGCCCGCAATCCGATGATCCTGACCGGGCGACCCCAGGCGCTGAACGTGACGGTCGGCGGCAAGCCGGTCGCGCCGCTGGGACCGCCGGACCGCACCATCGCCGACGTGCCCGTCAATGCGGAGGCGTTGCTGGCCCGCGCCGCTCCCGCTGCGGCCCCTGCTGCGTCGACGGGGCGTGTCGGGTCCGCTCCGGCTTCGGCTTCCGTTGCCCCGGCCGCTGCTCCTGCTCCCGTTTCGACCGAGCCAGTCACGCCTCCGCCCGCCGCGCCTGCTCCGGCGCCTGCCGCAGCGGACTGATCCGTAGCGACCGATCCGTAGCGACTGATCCGTTCAGGGGCAATTCAGCGGAATTTGGCGCAAAGTCATGCTTTACCGGGCGGATTATCGCCTTATGGTTAAGGCCGAATATAAGTCGGGGATCATCATGCGTAACGCTTTTTTCGCGACGGCCGCACTGGCGCTGGTCGCGCTCGCGCCGTCGGTAGCGGCCCAGAATGTCAGCGTCGACGTTCGGGTCGACCGACTGGAAAAGGAAATGCGCGCCGTGCAGCGCAAGGTGTTTCCGGCCGGTGCGCCGCTGGAGGCGGAGATCACGCGCCCGGCCGCGCCCGCCATCGTGCCGGGATCGCCGTCCTCCACGCCGGTCGCCGACCTGACGGCGCGGGTGGGCGCGCTGGAATCGCAATTGGCCTCCATCACCGGGCAGGTTGAGGAAAACAGCTTCAAATTGAAGCAGTTGGAGGATGCCTTCAACCGCTACAAGGCGGAACAGGAAAGCCGCGCCGCGCCCGCCGTGGTGCCGCCGCCCGCGGTCGCTCCCTCCGCCGCTCCGGCCCGGCCCGCCGCGCCGCGCCCCGCCGCCAGCGGCGCGAGCGAGGAGCGCAAGACCGCCGTCGCCGCGATCGAGCGCCCCTCGACCGGCAATGAGGCGGACGACGCCTATAGCTATGGCTTCCGCCTTTGGGACGCGAAATTCTATCCGGAGGCGCAGGCCCAGTTGAAGGCCACGGTCGACAAATATGGCGCCAGCCCCATCGCCAGCAAGGCCGCGAACCTGCTGGGCCGCGCCTATCTGGACGACGGCAAGCCCGCGCTGGCCTCCGTCGCCTTCTACGAAAATTACCAGAAGCGGCCCAAGGGCGACCGCGCCGCCGACAGCCTGGCCTATCTGGGCGAGGCGCTGATCCAGCTCAAGAAACCCGCCGACGCCTGCAAGGTCTATGCGGAACTGGAGCAGGTCTATGGCGGCAGCCTGTCGAACGGCCTGCGCGGCATGATGGACAAGGGCCGGACCAGGGCCAAGTGCACGGCCTGAGGGCCGCATGGCTGAGGGCGATCTTGAAACGCAACTGAAGCAGGCCATCGGGGCGCTGGTGGAGAATGCCGCCAGCGCCCGTTTCGGCGTGGCGGTGTCGGGCGGGCCGGACAGCATGGCCCTGCTCGATCTGGCGGCGCGGGCCTTTCCAGGGCGGGTCGAGGCGGCGACGGTCGACCATGGCTTACGGGAGGCTTCGGCGGCGGAGGCGGCGATGGTCGCGAACTGGTCCCGGGATGCCGGGATCGAACATGCGATGCTGCATCCGCAGGGCGCGGTGCGGGGCAATGTGCAAAGCTGGGCGCGGGCGCAACGTTACGCCCTGCTGGAAGAATGGCGGGCGGCGCGGGGGTTGGACTGGCTGCTGACCGCGCATCATGCCGACGACCAGTTGGAAACGCTGCTGATGCGGCTCAATCGGGGCGCGGGCGTCGGCGGGCTGGCGGGCGTGCGGGCGCGGCAGGGCGTGGTGCTGCGGCCGCTGCTGGGCGCGCGCAAGGTGGACCTGCTTGCCTATGCGCTGGACCGGGGTTTGCCGCATGTCGATGACCCCTCCAACAGCGATCCGCGCTTCGACCGGGCGGCGTTGCGCACCGCGCTGGCGGGAGTGGACTGGATCGACGCGGCGGCGGCGGGACGCAGTGCGGCGGCGCTGGCGGAGGCGGAGGAAGCGCTGGACTGGATGGTCGCCGGGATCGAGGCGGATCATGTCCGCCCGGACGGAGAGGGGCTGGCGCTGGACCGGACGGATTTGCCCCGCGAACTGCTGCGCCGCCTGATCCTGCGGATGGTGGCCCGGTTGCAGCCCGACGGCTCGCCGCCGCGCGGGGAGGCGCTGGACCGGCTGATCGCGGCGGCCCGGAAGGGTGAGAAGATGAGCGTGGGCCGCCTCGTGCTGAAAGGTGGGGTATGCTGGACGCTGAAAATCGCGCCGCAGCGCCGATGGCAGTGAAGATCGTTACGCAAAGGTTCCACGGCCCGGCGCGTCTGCCCCACGATCCGTCGATTTGATTCCGCGCAATGACCTTTCCTTAACGGCTATGGTGGTTAATGAAGACTGTTGAGCGTGGGAATTTTCGATTCATGATGGAATTTGCGGCACTGACTTATGGTCTGCTGGCCAGTGTCATCCTTTCGGCGGCGCAGCGTAACCGCCGCCTGGCGCAGCCTCATCCGCCGATGCTGCTGTATGCGGGCTATCTGCTGTGCGGCATATCGGCGGGCATGGCGGCGATCCTGGCCTATATCGCGCTGTCGCAATTTGCCGGGGGTTGATGCGGGACTGCGGTCCCGCTTGCGATTTTGCCGCGGCACCCTATCTTGCCGGGTGAAAGAGAGTGGTGAATGAACGACGAGAAAGACCCGCAGGGCAATCCCTGGATCAAGAGCGCGATGATTTGGGCGGGGGTGATCGTCGCCCTGCTGCTGTTCGTCTCGATGTTCGACAGCCGCACGGCGTCAAGCACCGGGACCGGCATCGCCTATTCCGAATTCCGCGCCAAGGTGCAGGAAGGGCAGGTCAAGGATGTCGCCGTCGCCACTGATCGCATCACCGGCACGCTGACCAGCGGGCAGAAATTCAGCACCGTGCCCGTGAACGATCCGGGCCTCACCGGCCTGCTGGACGATTATAACGTCAAATATTCCGGCCAGGCGGAGGAGCAGCCGAGCTTCTGGATGATCCTGATCTACCAGTCGCTGCCGTTCCTGCTGATCCTGGGCATCGCCTTCTTCGTGCTGCGGCAGATGCAGAAGGGTGGCGGCGCGGGCGGCGCGATGGGCTTTGGAAAATCCAAGGCCAAGTTGCTGACCGAAAAGCATGGCAAGGTGACTTTCGATGACGTGGCCGGCATCGATGAAGCGCGGGAAGAATTGCAGGAAATCGTCGAATTCCTGAAAGACCCCAGCAAATTCGCCCGGCTGGGCGGCAAGATTCCCAAGGGCGCGCTGCTGGTCGGTTCGCCGGGTACGGGCAAGACCTTGCTCGCTCGCGCCATTGCGGGCGAGGCGGGCGTGCCCTTCTTCACAATTTCGGGTTCCGATTTCGTGGAAATGTTCGTCGGCGTCGGCGCGAGCCGCGTGCGCGACATGTTCGAGCAGGCGAAGAAGAATGCGCCCTGCATCGTCTTCATCGACGAAATCGACGCGGTCGGCCGCCATCGCGGCGCGGGCCTCGGCAACGGCAATGACGAGCGCGAGCAGACGCTGAACCAGCTTCTGGTCGAGATGGACGGGTTCGAGGCGAATGAGGGCATCATCATCGTCGCGGCGACCAACCGCCCCGACGTGCTTGACCCCGCTTTGCTGCGTCCGGGCCGCTTCGACCGTCAGGTCGTGGTGCCGCGCCCCGACATCGAGGGCCGCGAGAAGATTCTGGCCGTGCACATGAAGAAGGTGCCGCTGGCGCCCGACGTCAATCCGCGCACCATTGCGCGGGGCACGCCCGGTTTCTCCGGCGCCGACCTTGCGAACCTCGTCAACGAAGCGGCTTTGATGGCGGCCCGTCGCGGCAAGCGTCTGGTCGCCATGGACGAGTTCGAGGCGGCCAAGGACAAGGTCATGATGGGCAGCGAGCGTCGCTCCATGGTCATGACCGACGATGAGAAGAAGATGACCGCCTATCATGAGGCGGGTCATGCCATCGTCGCTGTCCATGAACCGGCGTCCGACCCGATCCACAAGGCGACGATCATTCCCCGTGGCCGCGCCTTGGGTATGGTGATGCGCCTGCCGGAGCGGGACAGCTACAGCTATCACCGCGACAAGATGCACGCGAACATGGCCGTCGCCATGGGTGGCCGCGTGGCCGAGGAGATCATCTTCGGTTACGACAAGGTGTCCAGCGGCGCGTCGGGCGATATCCAGTACGCGACCAAGCTGGCGCGGGACATGGTCACCCAATGGGGCATGTCCGACAAGCTCGGTCCGCTGCAATATGAGGAGCAGCAGGGCGAAACCTTCCTCGGCTATTCGCAGAGCCAGCGCGTCCATATGTCGGACGAGACGGCGAAGCTGATCGACAAGGAAATTCGCGGGCTGGTCGAACAGGGCTATGCGCGGGCGCAGGAAGTGCTGAAGGGTCATGAGGACCAGCTTCACCTGCTGGCCAACGCGATGCTGGAATATGAGACGCTGTCCGGTGAGGAGATCAAGACGCTGCTCGACAAGGGGGAGATCACCCGCGACGACGGCACGACGATCAAGCCTTCGGCGATCCCGACGGCGGGTTCCTCCATTCCCAAGACGCGGCGGCGGAAGGGGCCGTTCGGCGACCCTTCGCCCGCCGGGGCCTGATCCGGACGACAGGTTGAAAAAGGACGTCGCTGAAAGGCGGCGTCTTTTTTATTTTCGCGGTGTTGGCTGAGGGACATTTGGGGATGTCGTTCATCGTTACCCTATCGTCATCCCAGCGATAGCTGGGATCTCAGGCGATAGGGCACGGAGTAGGCCGCGTGGACAAATTCAAGACCCGCTGGACTGAGATTTGGGTGGAAAGCGGACCTATCCTATTCCTCCCCATCGAGAGATGGGGAGGGGGACCAGCCGCAGGCTGGTGGAGGGGAACGGGGCACGACCTGCGCTTTTCCCCTCCACCATCGGCTGCGCCGACGGTCCCCCCTCCCCACGCTTCGCGTAGGGAGGAATTTGGCGTCCGCTATTGACCATTTCCCAACATTCCTAATTTGTCCACGCGGCCTAGCCTCACGAGATCCCAGCTTTCGCTGGGATGACGGATGTGCGGCGCGCTGCCCTCCATCGTCGCAAGGCATCCGCACTGGACAAGTCGGCGCGGCGCGACCAAATGATGGCTTGTCATGACCAAGCGCATCCTTCTCATCATTTCGGGCGGCATCGCGGCCTATAAATCGCTGGAGCTGGTGCGGCTGCTGCGCAAGCGGGGCATCGCCGTGCGGGCGGTGCTGACGGAAAGCGCGGAAAAATTCGTGACGCCGCTGTCGTTGGGCGTACTGACGGAAGATCACGTCTATGGCGACATGTTCGACCTGAAGGAAGAGCGCGAGATCGGCCATATCCAGCTTTCACGGCAGGCCGATCTGGTGGTGGTGGCGCCCGCGACGGCAAATATGCTGGCCAAGATGGCGGGCGGCATCGCCGATAATCTGGCGACGACCCTGCTGCTGGCGACCGACAAGCCGGTGCTGGCCGTGCCCGCGATGAACATCCGCATGTGGCACCATGCCGCGACCCAGCGGAACATCGCGCAACTCAAGGCCGACGGTATCCACGTGATGGAACCGGACAGCGGCGAGATGGCGTGCGGGGAATTCGGCAAGGGTCGCTTGCCTGAGCCGCAGGCCATTGCGGCGGAGGTGGCGCGGTTGCTGGCATTGCCCTTGCCCGCCGATCCTCTGGCGGGCCAGCCCGATTTCGAGACGGCGGACACGCCGCTGGCCGGGCGGCATGTGCTGGTGACGGCCGGGCCGACGCATGAGCCGATCGATCCGGTGCGCTATATCGCCAACCGTTCGTCTGGGAAGCAGGGCTTTGCCATTGCGGCGGCGGCGGCGCGGGCCGGGGCGCGGGTGACTTTGGTCGCGGGTCCGGTGCATCTGCCGACGCCAACGGGCGTGAACCGCGTGGATGTCGAGACGGCGCGGGAGATGCTGGGGGCGGTGGAGGCCGCTCTGCCCGCCGACGCCGCGATCATGGTGGCGGCGGTGGCGGACTGGCGCACCGCCGACGCGGCGGATCAGAAGCTCAAGAAGGACGGATCGGGCAAGCCAGCGCCGCTGCCGCTGGTCGAAAATCCGGATATTCTCGCCACATTGGGCAAGCATGCGAAGCGGCCCGCCCTGCTGGTGGGCTTCGCCGCCGAGACGCAGAAGGTCGCCGAACATGCGCAGGCCAAGCTGGCGCGCAAGGGCGCCGACTGGATCGTCGCCAACGACGTGTCGGGCGACGTGATGGGCGGCGATTCCAACAGCGTGCATATCGTTTCCAGGGACGGCGTCGAAAGCTGGGAAAATCTGCCCAAGGACGCCGTCGCCACCCGCTTGATAGAAAAGGTCGCCCATGTCCTCTCCGCTCGCCCCGATTGAAATCCGCCTGAAGCGCCTGCCCCATGGCGAGGGTCTGCCCGTGCCCGCCTATGCGACGGCACATGCGGCCGGGATGGACGTGGTGTCGGCGGAGGACGTCATTCTGGTGCCGGGCGGGCGGCATGCGGTGTCGACCGGCTTCGCCATGGCGATTCCGGAGGGCTATGAGGTGCAGGTGCGGCCCCGTTCCGGACTGGCGCTGAAACATGGGATCAGTCTGCCCAACACGCCTGGCACCATCGACGCCGATTATCGCGGGGAATTGAAGGTCATCCTCATCAATCTGGGGTCGGAGCCTTTCGTCATCGCGCGCGGCGACCGGATCGCGCAGTTGGTGGCGGCGCCGGTGCAGGTCGCCACCTTCGCCGAAGTCGCGGAACTGGACGAGACCGTGCGGGGTTCCGGTGGTTTCGGGTCGACCGGAGTGAGTTCCTCATGACCCTTTCCGACGATCAGTTGGAGCGTTACGCCCGCCATATCGTGCTGAAGGAGATTGGCGGGGCAGGGCAGGCGCGGCTGCTGTCGGCGGATGTGGCGGTGATCGGCGCGGGCGGGATCGGCAGTCCGGCGATCCTCTATCTGGCGGCGGCGGGTGTCGGCACGATCCGGGTGATAGACGACGACGCGGTCGCCCTTTCCAATTTGCAGCGGCAGATCATGTTCGGGACCGACGATATCGGCGCGCCCAAGGCCGAGGCGGCGATGGCGGCGGTGGCGCGGCTCAATCCGGATGTGAAGCTGATCCCGATCAACGCCCGGATCGATGCGGACAATGCCGCGCTGATGCTGCGCGAGGCGGACGTGGTGCTGGACGGCTGCGACAGTTTCGCGACGCGGCTGGCCGTGGCGGATTGCACGCGAAAGCTGCGGATTCCGCTGGTGTCGGCGGCGGTCGGGCCGTTCGAAGGCCAGCTCGCCACCTATCGCGGGTGGGAGGCGGACAAGCCCTGCTATCGCTGTCTTGTCGGTTCGCCGGAGGATGCGCCGGAGCGCAATTGCTCCGAAACCGGGGTGATCGGCGCGCTGACCGGCGTGATGGGCAGTCTGGCGGCGCTGGAGGTGATCCGGGCGCTGGTGCCCTTTGGCGAGGATATGGCGGGGCGGTTGCTGCTGGCCGACCTGCTGTCGATGCGGTTCCGCACTGTAACGGTGCCCAAAGACCCGGCCTGTCCCGCCTGCGCCGTGGAACTATGCGCGAACTGAGGATCGTCGTCGCGACGGCGGATGCGGAGCGGCTGCGCGGGGCGCTGATGACGGCGGCGGCGCAGGCGGCTCTGGGCGGGGCGGCGGCGCTGTTCCTGCAAATGGATGCCGTAGCGTTGCTGCGGGCGCCGATGGAGGCGCCCCAGGACGAAGCGCATCGGGCGGCGGGGCTGCCCACGTTGGCGATGCTGGTCGAGGAGGCGCTGGCGCTGGGCGTGGCGCTGACCGCCTGTCAGAGCGGGCTGGCGCTATACGGGCTGACCGTCGCGGACCTGCCGCAGGGCGTGGATGTCGGCGGCCCCATCGCCTTCCTGCAGGCGACGGACGATCAGGCGCGGCTGCTGTTCGCCTGATCGCTTCCCGCCACATCAGAAGCTGGCGTAGCGTTCATTGCCGATGAAGCCGAGTTTCTTCACCCCGGCGCGGCGGATATCGGCCAGCACCTCATCCACCACCACATAACGGGCGGCTGCGTCGGGCTGGAACTGGAGTTCGGGTTCGACCGTCAGCCGCAGCGACGCGGCGAGATAGCGGCGCAGCGTCAGCCGATCCACGGCCGCGCCGTTCCAGCGGATGACGCCCTGCGCGTCGATGCCGACCCTGTTCTTGACGGTGTCGATGGGGGGCGGGAGCAGTTCCTTCGGCGTCTGGGGCAGGTCGATGCCGACGCTGTGCGTCTGGATCGGGATGGTGATGATGAACATGATCAGCAGCACCAGCATCACGTCGATCAGCGGCGTGGTGTTCATGTCCGCCATTGGTGCGTCCTGGGGCGTGTTCCCGCCAGCGCTATCGGGTCTTGCGAAGCTCAAAGCCATTCGGTCCCTCCTGTTGAAATAATGATATATCAACACATGAAACATGCCTTGATCCGACAGTCTTGGCAAGACGCCTTCTATTGACAGGCCGGGCGGCCCATTTATGGGGAAGGCGCGGCTTTTTGGGCCGCGCAATCGCTACATCCAACAGAAAGACCGTCCGTGTCCGCCATGCTCAAGATCACCCTGCCCGATGGTTCCGTGCGTGAAGTCGCGCCCGGCACTACTCCGGCGGACATTGCGGCGGCGATCGGGCCGGGCCTGGCCAAGGCCGCCATCGCGGCGCGGGTCGATGGCGAACTGCGCGACATCATGCGCCCGCTGGAGGCCGACGCCCAACTGGCGCTGGTGACGGGCAAGGATGAGGCGGATGCGCTGGAACTGGCGCGGCACGACTTCGCCCATGTGCTGGCGGAGGCGGTGCAGGCGCTGTTTCCGGGGACGCAGATCACATTCGGCCCGTCGACCGACGATGGCTTCTATTATGATTTCGCGCCGAAGGACCGGCCCTTCACCGAGGAGGATCTGCCCGCCATCGAGGCGAAGATGCGGGAGATCATCGCCGCCGACAAGCCGCTGCGCCGCGAAGTGTGGAAGCGCGAAGATCTGATCGCCCGCTGGCAGGCGGAGGGTGAGACGTTCAAGGCCGAATGGGCCGCCGAACTGCCGGAAGGCGAGGAATTGACGGTCTATTGGTCGGGCAATGAATGGCTCGACATGTGCCGGGGTCCGCATCTGGCCTCGACGGGCAAGCTCGATCCGGCGGCTTTCAGGCTGACCCGCGTGTCGGGCGCCTATTGGCGCGGCGACCAGAAGAATGCGATGCTCAGCCGCATCTATGGCACCGGCTGGCTCAACCGGAAGCAACTCGACGCGCACCTCACGCGGCTGGAGGAGGCGGGCAAGCGCGACCATCGCAAGCTGGGCGCGGAGATGGACCTGTTCCACCTCCAGCAGGAGGCGCATGGGAGCGTTTTCTGGCACCCCAAGGGCTATATCGTCTGGCGCGCGCTGGAGGCCTATATGCGCCGCGCCATCGACGATGCGGGCTATCGCGAGGTCAAGACGCCGCAGGTGATGGACGCCCGCCAGTGGGAGCAGTCCGGCCATTGGGGCAAATATCGCGAGAATATGTTCGTCATCCCCGACGAAGTGCCCAATGTCGAGGATGAAGGGCCGCTGGTGTCGGACGCCGCCGACTGGATGGCGCTGAAGCCGATGAACTGCCCGGCGCATATCCTGATCTTCAAGCAGGGGATCAAAAGCTATCGCGACCTGCCCTTGCGCCTCTATGAAAATGGCTGCTGCCACCGCAATGAGCCGCATGGCGCGCTGCACGGGCTGATGCGGGTGCGCCAGTTCACGCAGGACGACGCGCATATCTTCTGCCGCGAGGATCAGATCGTGGAGGAAGTCCGCGCCTTCTGCGCGCTGGCCGACCGCATCTACAAGGATTTCGGCTTCACTTACTCGATCAAGCTGGCGTTGCGCCCGGAAAAGCGCTTCGGCACGGAAGAGATGTGGGACAAGGCCGAGGAGGAACTGCGCAACGCGGTCGCCGCGGCGGGGCTGAACACGCCGGAATATGGCTGGGAGGAATTACCGGGCGAGGGCGCCTTCTATGCGCCCAAGCTGGAATGGCATCTGACTGACGCCATCGGGCGCACCTGGCAGGTGGGCACGATCCAGTCCGACCGCGTGTTGCCGGAGCGACTCGACGCCTCCTATGTGGGGGAGGATGGCGAACGGCACCGGCCGGTGATGCTCCACCGGGCGATTTTCGGCAGCTATGAGCGGTTCATCGGCATATTGATCGAACATTATGCGGGTAAATTCCCGCTCTGGCTGGCGCCGGTGCAGGCGGTGGTGGCGACCATCGTTTCGGATGCCGACGACTATGCGCAAACGCTTGTCGAGAAGCTGCGGGCGGCGGGCATCCGCGCCGAAACCGACGTTCGCAACGAGAAGATCAATTATAAGGTGCGCGAGCACAGCCTTGCGAAAGTGCCCAATTTGCTGGTCGTCGGACGCCGTGAGGCTGATGAGGGCACGGTGGCGCTGCGCGAACTGGGCAAGGAGGGGCAGAGCATCCTTTCTGTCGATGACGTCATCGCCCGTCTTGCAAAAGAGGCGCTCGCACCCGATATGCAGTGAGGCAGCGATGCCACATGGGGCCGGTAAATCCGCAACTGCGGGCTTGCCGCCCCTTTCGGCTTTGCGCTAAAGCGCCGCCAGAGTCGTTCTATCAACTACCGTAGGAGAAGCTGCTATACGTCCCCCAATGATGCGCCGCCCGATGGCGCCGCCGCCTAAGTCCGGACCCCGTTACAATGAGTTCATCACCGTGCCCAAGGTGCGCGTGATCGACGACGAAGGCGAAAATCTGGGCGTGATGTATACGCAGGAGGCGATCGAGCGCGCCTATGAGATCGGGCTGGACCTGGTCGAAGTGTCGCCGACCGCCGATCCGCCGGTCTGCAAGTTCCTGGACATCGGCAAGTACAAGTACGAGGCCCAGAAAAAGGCGAATATCGCCCGCAAGACCCAGAAGACGCAGGAACTCAAAGAGATCAAGATGCGTCCGAACATCGACGATCATGACTATGATACGAAGATGAAGAAGGTCCATGATTTCATCGGCGATGGCGACAAGGTGAAGATCACCCTGCGTTTCCGTGGCCGCGAATTGTCGCACCAACAGCTCGGCATGCAGTTGCTCCAGCGCGTGGCGGAGAATGTGGGGGAGATCGCGAAGGTCGAAGCCTATCCGCGCATGGAAGGCCGCCAGATGCTGATGGTGCTGGCGCCGAAATAAGCATTTCCGGTTTCCGGATTAGCCGAATCGGGCGGGGTCTGGATGCAGGCTCCGCCCGATTGCTTTTGGCGGGACACAGGTCCGGGAAAGCCTTGAGCGGCCCCATGCCCAAAGAAAAAGGGCGGAACCTTGCGGCCCGCCCTCTTCTCATCCCGCCTGACGCCGCGTCTTAGTAAACGCGGGCCTTGGGCTTGATATATTCCGCTTCATCCGTGAGCGTGTAATCGTGCACCGGACGGTAATCGAGCGACACCTTGCCGCCCTTACCGCCCCAGCCTTCGAACCAGCTTACGGTGTGCTTCATCCATTCGGCGTCGTCGCGGTTCGGGAAGTCCTCATGCGCGTGGGCGCCGCGGCTTTCCTTGCGGTTTTCCGCGCTGACCATGGTGCAGACCGCCTGGGACATCAGATTGTCCAGTTCCAGCGTCTCGATCAGGTCGGTGTTCCAGATCAGCGAGCGGTCGGACACGCCGACATCGGCCAGGCTCTGGTTGACCTGCGCCATCTTGGTGACGCCTTCGGCCAGCAGCGCGCTGTCGCGGAACACGGCGGCATGCTTCTGCATGGTGTGCTGCATTTCGAGACGGATCTTCGCCGTGGGCGAGCCGCCCTTGGCGTTGCGATAATGGTCGAGACGCGACAGCGCCAGATCGGCGGCATCGCTCGGCAGCGGACGATGCGAGCCGTTGGGCTTGATCGTTTCCTTAAGGTGCAGGCCGGTGGCGCGGCCGAACACGACAAGGTCGATCAGCGAGTTCGAACCCAGACGGTTCGCGCCATGGACCGACACGCAGGCCGCTTCGCCGACCGCGTACAGGCCCGGCACCACGACTTCCGGATCGTCGCCGACCTTCGTCACCACCTGCCCATGATAATTGCAGGGGATGCCGCCCATATTATAGTGGACGGTCGGCGTCACCGGCAGCGGCTGGCGCGTCAGGTCGACGCCCGCGAAAATCTTGCCGCTTTCGGTGATGCCCGGCAGACGCTCCGCCAGCACCTTGGGATCGATATGGTCGAGGTGCAGGAAGATATGGTCCTTGTTCGGGCCCACGCCGCGCCCCTCGCGCATTTCCATCGCCATCGAGCGGGACACGACGTCACGCGACGCCAGATCCTTCGCGGAAGGCGCATAACGCTCCATGAAGCGCTCGCCCTCGGAGTTGGTCAGATAACCGCCTTCGCCGCGCGCCCCTTCGGTGATGAGCACGCCCGCGCCGTAAATGCCGGTCGGGTGGAACTGCACGAACTCCAGATCCTGCAACGGCAGGCCAGCGCGCAGCACCATGCCACCGCCGTCACCGGTGCAGCTATGCGCCGAAGTGGCCGAGAAATAGGCGCGGCCATAGCCGCCCGTCGCCAGCACGACCGCCTTGCTGCGGAAGCGATGGATCGATCCATCCTCCATGCAGATGGCGATCACGCCCCGGCATTCCTTGCCGTTCGGGCCGTCTTCCATGATCAGGTCGATGGCGAAATATTCGATGTAGAAGTCCGCGTCATATTTCAGCGACTGCTGATACAGAGCGTGCAGCATCGCGTGACCGGTACGGTCGGCGGCGGCGCAGGTGCGCTGGACCGGCGGACCGGCGCCCATATTCTGCATGTGGCCGCCGAACGGACGCTGGTAGATGGTGCCGTTGTCGTTGCGGCTGAACGGCACGCCCGCATGCTCCAGCTCGATCACGGCCGCAGGCGCTTCGCGCACCATATATTCGATCGCGTCCTGGTCGCCCAGCCAGTCCGACCCCTTGACGGTGTCGTACATGTGCCAGGTCCAGTGGTCGGGCGAGTTGTTGCCCAGCGACGCCGCAATGCCGCCCTGCGCCGCCACGGTGTGGCTGCGGGTCGGGAACAGCTTGGTGATGCAGGCGGTCTTCAGCCCCGCCTCGGCGCTGCCCATGGTGGCGCGCAGGCCGGAGCCGCCAGCACCCACGACGACCGTGTCGTAGGTGTGGTCGATGATCTTATAGGCTTCGCTCATTATTTGACGATCCCCGTGAAGGCGATCTTGGCGATCGCGAAGACGCCCGCGGCCGCGCCGCCAAAGGCATAGAAGTTCAGCAGCAGCATGGAGAGGAAGGCCAGACCCTTGTCATGGACATAATCCTCCAGCATCACCTGCATGCCCAGGCGCAGGTGCCAGAAGATGCTGACGATCATCAGCATCAGCGGCACCGCGACCAGCGGATTGGCGATCCAGCCGACCACGCTCTGATAGTCGAGGCCCGGCAGGGCGATCAGGCTGAACAGCAGCCACAGCACCAGCAACAGGTTGCCGATGGCGGTATAGCGCTGCGCCAGCCAGTGATGCGCGCCGTGCCTGGCCGATCCAAGACCGCGAACGCGGCCGATTCCGGTTCCGTTGCCCATCAGAATTTCCCCGTGCAGATGGCGGCCCAGAAGGCGATGGTGAGCGACGTCGAAAGGACGAAAGTCAGCACCGACCAGAGCTTGTTGTTCTTCAGCTCATAGCCCGCGCCCATGTCGAGCACGAAATGGCGCAAGCCGGAGCAGAGATGCTGGAAGAAGAACCAGCTCAACCCCGCCATCACCAGATAGCCGATGGGCGATGTCGCGCATGTCACGAAGGTCGCATAGGCCTCCGGCCCGGACGCGGCGGCCATCAGCCACCAGACCAGGCCCAATGCCCCCGCCGTCGCCAGACCGTTGCCGGTCACGCGGTGCATGATGGACACGGCCATGGCCGGCCCCCATTTCCAGATCGTCAAATGCGGCGAGAGCGGCCGGCTCGTGGTTCGCGCCATATCTTCCCTACGTCCCTGATGTTTGTCCCTCGAGTCCCGTCCCCTTAGGAGCGATCCGCCTGGAGGGCAAGTCGCCCTGATCAGGCGACGGATCGATAAAGGCGGACGGGGCGGGATGGGCTAAGAAGTGATTAACCAAATGGCGCTATCACCCGGCGGGACAAAGAGACCATATCGGGGTTCTGCCGCACATGAATTCAGCCGCCATGCCCAAAAGCACCGTCCTTGCGATGATGAAGGAGGTCGATCCGCATGGAGAGCTGGCGCAGGGCCTGCGCCAGATCCGCGACCTGGTGGGCGAGAACATCACGGTGGCGGCGCGCACCTTCTACGATTCCTATCTGGAACATGCGAATCTGCGACCCAAGCTCAGCCCCGCCACGCTCGCGAAGATAGAGACCGAGGCGCATGAATATGTGCGCCAGAAGCTGGGCTATTATGAAGCGGGCGAATGGGCGCTGTCTTCGGTCGCCTGCGTGCGCCATGCCCGCAAGCACGGCGCGCCGCTGCGCGCGGTTCTGCTGCCCGTGGCGGCGGCCAATGAAAAGCTGATCGACCTCATCTGGCAACGCGCCGAGGTGGAGGCGGACCGCAGACGGCTGGTCCAGATCATGATGCATGTGAGCATGGTCGATGCGGGCCTGATGGCGAATGTGCTCGCCGGAGACGAAGCCGAGGCCCAGCGCAACGAGCGCCAGCGTTTCGGCACGATGTTCGAGCAGCGGATCATGGGCGAAATCGACGGCGCGTCGCAATTGGGCGAATCGCTGCGCGAACAGGCGAAGGATGCGTCGGCCGCCACTCGCGGCATGCTGGGCAAGGCGTCGGAAGTCGCCGCCGCCGCCGAGCAATCCGCCCTCGCCATGCGCGAAGCCGCCCGCACCTCCGCCGGTCTGATCCGCGCCATCGAAGACGCCCGGACCGAGGTGGAGAGCGCCGCGGGCGTCGCCCAACGCGCCGCGCGCCAGTCGGGCGACGCGGTCGCCATGTCCACCACCCTGTCCGAACATGCCAAGTCGATCGAATCGATCCTGGGCCTGATCCGCGACATTGCGGGCCAGACCAACCTGCTCGCGCTGAACGCCACGATCGAGGCGGCCCGCGCCGGAGACGCCGGACGCGGCTTCGCCGTGGTCGCGCAGGAGGTGAAAAGCCTCGCCAACCAGACCGCCCGCGCCACGGACGAGATTGCGGGCAAGATCGCCGACATCCAGGCGTCGACCCGCCAGTCGGTCGAGACCAACGAACGCATCCGCGACACGGTGGGAGAGGTGCAGGCTAGTGCCGAGCGCATCCGTCACGCCATGGACGCGCAGGCGCAGACGGTGACGATGATCACGGCGGCTGTGGACGAAACCGCGCTGGCTGCCGATTCCATGTCCTCGACCATCAGCGCGATCCGGCAGGACACCGAAGTGGTGGCGTCGGAAATCGACCAGCTCGAACGCGGTTTCATGAGCGTGGAAGGCAAGCTCTCCAGCCTGCGCGCCGCGTCCTCCGACTTCGGCAAGCAGGTGGCCTGACGGCCGAGATTGGCCATCCCAAGACATTCCCCTCCCGCAGGCGTTCAAACGAGTCACGTGCCTCGTTTGAACGCCTGCGGGAGGGGGAATGACGGCTAGCCACCCACCCTCGTTCCTACCCAGGCCGCAACTCTTTCCTTTGCGCAGCGGTGAATTCCCACCCGCGTGAGAAGGCGGAGAGCGTGCAAGTCCCACTGGCGCGGCGCTTCATCTCGTTCTAAGTCTTTCATTGATGACGATTGACCCGCTGGTGCTGCTGCAGGCTTACGCGATCGGCGTGTTTCCCATGTCGGACGACCGGGAAGCGGATGAGGTGTACTGGATCGAGCCGAAACGGCGGGCGGTTATGCCGCTCGATGGCTTCCACATCTCCCATTCCCTGGCCAAGACGATCCGGCAGGATCGGTTCCGGGTCACCGCCAACCGCGACTTCGTCGGGATCGTCCAGCTTTGCGCGCAGGCCGCGCCGGACCGGCCGTCGACCTGGATCAACCATCCGATCGAGCGGGCCTATCGCCATCTGCATGAGATCGGCTTCGCCCACAGCGTCGAGGTGTGGGAGGGGGATGAACTGGTCGGCGGCCTTTATGGCGTGGCGCTGGGGCGGGCCTTTTTCGGCGAAAGCATGGTGTCCCGGCGCACCGACGCGTCGAAAGTGGCGCTGGCCTGGCTGACGGCGCGGATGCGGTTCGGCGGCTTCACTTTGCTCGACTGCCAGTTCATGACCGACCATCTGCGGTCATTGGGCGCGATCGAGATCAGCCAGCGCGACTATCTTCAATCGTTGGCGGTGGCGCTCGACGGCGTGGCGCTGGGGGCTGGACGCGGGGTGCTGGCGGGCGGTTCCGGGGTTTGCGCGGAACTGGCGTTTTCGCCGCTGGCGGGGGACGCCTGGACCGGGCCGCCGGCCGACGCCTCGCCCTTGTCGCCCAGCTTCACCGTGTCGGGGCCGGTTTCGGGCCAGGACATCGTGCAGCTTCTGACCCAGACGTCGTAGATCGGGTGCTGCACCACATTGCGGTCGGGCCGTTCCTTGAACAGCCAGCCGGAAAAATTGCGCCGCCATTTATTGTCGGCGGTGCTGCGCACGTCCAATTGCACGAAGGCCCCGGTTTCCTGAACATTTTCCCAGGGCGCGGTGGTTTCGCAGGCTTGCAGCCGGACGATGGCGTCGCCCACGCGCAGCGCTTCGCCGGGCTTCATCTGAAGGTCGGTGGTGATGCCGTTGCGCTTGTTGAGCAGGCCGATCACCGCCACCCGCTCATTCATCGGCGTGCCGGTCAGGGCCGATTCGCCGCCGTCGCGGATCTTCTGCCCTTCGATGCGGACGGGGCCGGTCCGGTTTTCCGCAGGCATGTCATCGCCGCCGCAACCCGCCAGAATCAGCGTGCAGCCGATAATCGGCAGGAAACGTCCCGCCGGGCGCCGCGTCATGATGCGTCGGGGCTCCATGCCTCATAATCGCCGGTAGCCTTCTGGCGCAGGCCGCCCTTTTCCAGCGCGCCGGAGGGGCGATAAGCCTGGGCCGTGCCGGTGGCGTTGGGGGTGAAGTCCTTTTCCCAGATGCGGGGCGGCGGCAGGAAGCTTTCCGGCGCGCCCTCGATCGAATGGTGCAACCAGCCATGCCATTCGGCGGGCACGCGGCTGGCGTCATTGGGACCGTTATAGATGACCCAGCGGCGGGTCAGGCCATTGGGGTCGGTGCCGCCTTCATAATAGACATTGCCCTGATGATCCTCACCCACCTTCGTGCCCTTGCGGGAGGTGTAGAGCGAAGTGCCGATGGTCGCGCCATCCCACCAGGTGAAGATCTTGCCAAGGATTCCCATGGGCGAAGCGCTTAGCCTTTGGCGCTGGCGCTTGGCAAGGGTGGATCAGTCGCCGGGGCAGAAATTGAGCGGGTCTGACGGCGCGGGCCGGTCGCAATCGCCCCAAGTGACCCTGTCGCCCTCCCGGATGCCGAGTTCGGCCGCGCGGCCGCCGCGCAGTTCCAGGACGGCGGCGACCGGTATGCCCGCCGAAACCGGCTCGCGGGAATAGGGGGCGGCGTTGGCCTTGATATAGGCGATGCTGCCGTCGGTGTGGATGAACAGCATGTCGAGCGGGATCAGCGTGTTCTTCATCCAGAAGCTGGCCGTGCGGGGCGGAGACATGGGGAAGAGCATGCCGCTGTCAGGGGCCAGCAGCTTGCGGAACATCAGCCCCTGTTCCTGCTGCTTTTCGGTCAGGGCGACTTCGACGGTGAAGCGGTGGGTGGCCTTGGCGGTGCGGATGGTGAGGGGGATGGTGGTTTGCCGGGCGGTAGCGGTGGCGTTTTCGGCTTTGGGAGCGGACGGGGAGCAGGCGGTGAGGAGAGCCGCGAGGAGGAGGAGGGGGAGGGGTTTCATGGAAGGGTGAGGTATCACAGCCTGGCGACTAAAGAACAGCGTGCTCCTGCGCAGGCAGGAGCCCAGTTCGGATGTTGCTTTGACAAGGGTGAGCGTGGAACTGGGCTCCTGCCTGCGCAGGAGCACGTCGTGCTGAGCGCCTACGCATCCGCTTCCGGCATTTCTCCCGGCGCGGCGTCGGTCCAGCGGCGGGCGGTGGCGTAATTGTGACCGGCGCGCAGGAAGGCGGCGATCCATTTCTCGCGCTGTTTGGGGTCAGGCCGCTCCTGCGCATAGGGGCCGATGCGCTTGCGGCGGGCGAAGCGGTCGGCGGCTGCCCAGGCTTCGTTCCGGGTCTGGTTGTCGGCTTCCTCGCGGTCGGCGTCCGCTATGCCGTCGGCGCGCAGGGTTTCGGCGACGCGGCGGGCGCCATAGCCCCGGCGGGCGAGCGCGGCGCTCTTCATCACCGCATAGCCGGCATCGTCGACATAGCGCAGTTGCGTGAACCGATCGACCAGCCCTTGCGGATCGGCGGGGTCTTCGCCGCCCCATCCGCGTTCCGTCACCTTGCGGTTCAGATAAGCGAGCAATTTGGCGCGGCTGGTGGCGAAACGGCTGACATAGCGCAGCGCCAGTTCGCGCAGCGCCTCTTCATCGAGCGGGGGAGGAAGGCGTTTGTCGGCCATGGCAATGCTTCATGCCTGTTGCGCCTTGATTATGCCACAGTCGGGCCGGAATTTTACCGCCCCTTTTGGGTTAAAAGCCCAGGCTGGAATGCAACTATCCGGTGCAAAGCGGCTTGAAAGCTGTTAGCGGCGCGCCGGAATAGGACAAATATGACATTGGTAACGCCAATATGGGTTCGCAAAGCATGATGGCACCGACGCCGACCAACGATGATCTTCCCCGCCGTTTCTCGGACTTCGAGACGCTGGGCGAAGCGCTGGACTATGCCGCGACCGGGCGGCGCGGGCTGAATTTCCACGATGCGCGGGGGAATCTGGCGCGCGTCTATCCCTTTTCCGAACTGCGCGCCGACGCCATCGCCTGCGCCCATCGTCTGATCGCCCATGGCGTGAAGCCGGAAGACCGCGTGGCGCTGGTGGCGGAGACGGGGCCTGATTTTGCGATGCTGTTCTTTGGCATCGTCTATGCGGGCGGCTGGCCGGTGCCGCTGCCGTTGCCGACCAGCTTCGGCGGCAAGGAAAGCTATATCGACCAGTTGAACGTCCAATTGTCGAGCTGCGACCCGATGCTGTTCCTCTTCCCCAGGGAGTTGGAGGAAATGGCAGGCGAGTCCGGCCGCCAGAAAGCAGTCGAAAGCATCGCTTTCGAGGATTTCATTGCGCGGGACGCCGTGCCGTGCGCCCTGCCGCAGGCGCAGCCGCATGAAATCGCCTATCTGCAATATTCGAGCGGATCGACCCGCTTCCCCCATGGCGTAGCGGTGACGCATCATGCGCTGCTCAGCAACCTGGCCGCGCACAGCCATGGCATGAAGGTGCAGGACAGCGACCGCTGCATAAGCTGGCTGCCCTGGTATCATGACATGGGGCTGGTCGGCTGCTTCCTGTCCGTCGTCGCCAACCAGGTGTCGACCGACTATATGAAGACGGAAGATTTCGCCCGCCGTCCGCTGGCGTGGCTGGACCTGATCAGCCGCAATGAAGGCACGTCGATCAGCTATTCCCCGACCTTCGGCTACGACATCTGTGCCCGTCGCATGTCCAGTCAGACCAAGGCGGCCGACCGCTTCGACCTGTCCCGCTGGCGGTTGGCGGGCAACGGCGCGGACATGATCCGCCCGGACGTGATGCAGAGCTTCGTCGATGCGTTCGGCGATGCGGGTTTCAGCCCCACGGCCTTCCTGCCGAGCTATGGCCTGGCCGAAGCCACGCTGGCCGTCACCATCATGCCGCCGGGCGAGGGCATCATCGTCGAACTGGTCGAGGAAACCGACCTGTCCGGCGGCGACGCGACCGAGGGGCGGCCGCAGCGTTTCCGCTCCATCGTCAATTGCGGCAAGCCTGCCCGCGACATGATCGTGGAAATCCGCGACGAGGATGGGGGCAAGCTGAACGAGCGCCAGATCGGCAAGGTGTGGACCACCGGACCCAGCCTGATGGTCGGCTATTTCCGCGATCAGGAGGCGACCGACGCCTGCATGCTCGACGGCTGGCTGGACACCGGCGACATGGGTTATCTGAGCGACGGCTATCTCTATATCGTCGGCCGCGCCAAGGACATGATCATCATCAATGGCAAGAATCACTGGCCGCAGGACATTGAATGGGCGGTGGAGCAGTTGCCCGGCTTCAAGCAGGGCGACATCGCCGCCTTCGCCATCACCACGCCGGGCGGCGAGGAAGCGCCCGCCGTGCTGGTGCACTGCCGCACCTCCGACAATGACGAGCGCACCCGGCTGCGCGACCAGATCCGCGAGCGGGTGCGGGCGATCACCGGCATGAACTGCGTCGTGGAACTGGTGCCGCCGCGCACCCTGCCCCGCACGAGTTCGGGCAAGCTTAGCCGGTCGAAGGCGCGCAACCTCTATCTGACCGGGGAAATCCGGCCTTACGATATCGCTGCCTAAGCCTCGATAGGCTGAACGCGGGCCAGGATCATCCTCGCTTCGAGAAGCGGACCTATCCTATTCCTCCCCATCGGTAGATGGGGAGGGGGACCGCGCGAAGCGTGGTGGAGGGGAATGGGGCGCTACCTCCGAATTTCCCCTCCACCACTCGCTACGCGAGCGGTCCCCCTCCCCACGCTTCGCGTAGGGAGGAATTTACGTCAGCTATTGGCCCTCAGCGTTTCAGCACCTGCCGCTCAATCGTCGTCCACAACCCCGCAAAGGCCTGCGCCGGGGACGATGCGGCCGCGAAGGCGCCCAGCGGCTTCCGGCGCACGGCCATCTGCTCCACGGCGCTGGCCATGGGAATGGCGGGCCAGCCGGGTTGCGCGTCCAGCGCGGCGCGGTGCAGGGCGCGGCGGCGGTCGACCATCGAATAGACCGGCATGATCGGCGGGTGGCTGCCGCCGCGCTGGACCAGATAGCGGGCGACCTCCCCCATGGCGCGCTGGGCGAGGGGGGAGGGGATGACGGGAATCACGATCATGTCGGCGGCGCGCAGCACCTGCTCGCTGGTTTCGGTCAGGCCCGGCGGGCAATCGAGGATGATCCGGTCATAATCCTTGCCCAGACTCTCGATCAGCTTGGCGAGGCGTTTCTTCTTGTCCATCTCGCGGAAAAGATGGTCCAGGCTGCGCAGCGAGGTGTCGGCGGCGATCAGGTCCAGACCGGGCACGGTCGAGGGCTGGATCAGCTTGCGGACCTCCACATCCTTGCTGAAGATCGCCTGCGCGGCGTCCCGGCTCTCGCTGTCGGTGGAGATCAGCCAGCTTGCCGCCGCCTGCGGATCGAGATCCCAGAGCAGGGTCCGCCGTTTCGAGATGCTGGCGGACGCCCAGGCGAGGTTGATCGCGAAGGTGGTTTTGCCAACGCCCCCTTTAAGGCTGTAGACGGCGATGGTCGCCAATGCCGGTTCCTTTGCCATAGGCGGAGGCTATATTGCTGCACCGCCAAAGCAAGAGCTGAATCACAACATTGTTACGCCCCTGTGACAGGGGTACGGATCGTATCGCGTGTGCGAAAAAGCCCGCCCCCAGCCTTGGCTGGAGACGGGCTTGCCAATCCGTTCGACGGCGTCAGGCGGCGGCCCGGCGTTCCTTCAGTTCCTCGTTCAGCATTTCCGCGAGCAGGAATGCGAGTTCAAGGCTTTGCGCCGCATTGAGGCGCGGGTCGCAATGGGTGTGGTAGCGATCCGCCAGACCTTCGTCGGTGATGGCGATGGCGCCGCCGGTGCATTCCGTCACATTCTGGCCGGTCATTTCGGCATGGATGCCGCCGCCGAAGCTGCCCTCGGCCCGGTGGACGGCGAAGAAGCCGCGCACTTCGGCCAGAATGCGGTCGAAGGGGCGGGTCTTGTAGCCGTTGGCGGCCTTGATCACATTGCCGTGCATCGGGTCGCAGGACCAGACCACAGGATGGCCTTCGCGCAGGACGGCGCGGACCAGTTTGGGCAGGCCCGCCTCGATCTTGTCATGGCCATAGCGGGTGATGAGCGTGATGCGCCCGGCTTCGCGGGTCGGGTTCAATATGTCCAGCAGGCGGATCAGCGCGTCCGGCTCCAGCGACGGGCCGCATTTCATGCCGATCGGATTGCCGATGCCGCGCAGATATTCGACATGGGCGGACCCTTCGAACCGCGTGCGGTCGCCGATCCAGAGCATGTGCGCGGACGTGTCGTACCAGTCGCCGGTCAGCGAATCCTGCCGGGTCAGCGCCTGCTCATAGGGCAGCAGCAGCGCCTCATGGCTGGTGTAGAAGCTGGTGCCGCCAAGCTGCGGCACGGTTTCCGGCGACAGGCCGCAAGCGCGCATGAAGTCGAGCGCCTGGCCGATCTGGTCCGCCATCGCCTCGAACTTCGCGGCCCAGGGGCTGCGGCCCATGAAATCCAGCATCCAGCCATGCACCCGATCCAGGCTGGCATAGCCGCCGGTCGAGAAGGCGCGCACCAGGTTCAGCGTCGCCGCCGACTGGTTATAGGCGCGGATCATCCGCTGGGCGTCGGGTTCGCGCGCTTCGGGCGTGAAGGCGATGTCGTTGACATTGTCGCCGCGATAGCTGGGCAGTTCCACGCCGCCGATCGTCTCCGTATCGGCGGAGCGCGGCTTGGCGAACTGGCCCGCCATGCGGCCGACCTTCACGATGGGCAGCTTCGACGCGAAGGTCAGCACCACCGCCATCTGCAACAGCACGCGGAACGTGTCGCGGATGTTGTTTGGGTGGAACTCGGCGAAGCTTTCGGCGCAGTCGCCTCCCTGCAAGAGGAAGGACTCGCCGGCCGTGACCTTGGCCAGTTCCGCCTTCAGGCTGCGCGCTTCGCCGGCAAAGACGAGGGGGGGAAACTGGCTGAGCTGCGCCTCCACGGCGCCAAGCGCCTGGGCATCCCGATAGACGGGCATCTGAATGCCCTTATGCTCCCGCCAGCTTTCCGGCGTCCACTTCGCCGCCACTTTGAATCTCCCAAAGATCATAAAATAGGGGCCGCACCTACGCGCAACCAGTGGCTAACGCAAGTTTATAGCGGCAGGGGCGCTCGCCGGTTTCGATGGTTGCGCGGCGGGGACGGCCCGCGTCATTTTTCGCAGGGATAATGTTCGTTCAGCGCCACGCTGACCAGGACGGATGCGGGCGCCTGCCGCTGGTCGGGATAGCGGGTGAGATAGGCGAGGACGATGCGCTTCACTTCCTCCGCATTCAGTTGCGCGGGCCAGCAATTGGGCTTGGCGCGGCCGATGAACACGTCCTTCTTGATGCCGTCCACCGCGCCGACGATATAGGCGGTGCAGGCCAGACTATATTCGGGCGCCTTGTTCCGGCATTTGGCGAGCAGGGTCGTGCCCGTTTCGAACATATAGTTTTGAGCAGGTGCAGCAATGGGAATTGCCGCCATTCCACTGACCGCGATGAAGGCTGCCGTTGCGTATCTTAGCATGTGCGGAATCTGCCCGTTTTGGAGCGATCTGTCCAAACGGGCGGACCTGCCCCGCGCACATCCTGCCTCAGATGAAGGAAGTTTTCCAGCGGACGGAAGGATAGGCCCGCTGCAAAGAATTGCCCAGGCCGGTAGGGAATAAATTCGGAAATGTTGGGGAATGGCTAATGGCGGACGTTAAATTCCTCCCTACGCGCAGCGTGGGGAGGGTCGAAGAGAGGCACGTGACTCTCTTCGACGCCGCTGAAAGCGGTGGTGGAGGGGAAGATTCGGAGGTCGTGCCCTATTCCCCTCCACCAGCCTTCGGCCGTCGAAGAGAGTCACGTGCCTCTCTTCGACCCTCCCCATCTCTCGATGGGGAGGAATAGAATAGGTCGGCTAACCCCTCAAATCACTCTGTCCGGCCCAAGTCCCTGCGCGGGAGCACATTATATAGGAGGTAAAATCAAGCCAGCGCCAAACGCCAGTCCCAGCGGAGTGGATCGCCGTCCATCACCTCCACCCCGCGCGCGATCAGGGCATCGCGGATTTCATCCGACAGGGCGAAGTCCTTTTCGGCGCGGGCGGTCTGGCGGCGGTCGAGTTCGGCTTCGATTTCGTCTGGCGCGATCTGCGCGTCCCTGGGCTGGATGCGCAGGTCGGCGCGGCCGAGCGTCAGCAGGTTGAGACCCAAAGCCTGATCGAATGCGGCGAGCAGGCACAGCTTTTCGTCCACCGGCACCTTTTTCATGGCGATGGTTTCTTCCAGCAGGGGAAGGGCGCGGGGCGTCATCAGGTCGTCGCTGATAGCGGCGTCGAACTGTTCGAGCAGCGGGGCGAGCTTCGGGTGCAAATTGGCGCGCAACCAGTCGAGGCGCAGCGATTGCCAGGTGATCCCCTCGGCGCGGGCCTTGAGGTTTTCCACGCCCATGACCAGACGTTTCAGGCGGGTGAGGGCCGCGCTCACGCTCTCCGCGCTGAATTCCAGTTCGCTGCGATAATGGGCGCCCAGGCACAGCAGGCGATAGGCGAGCGGATGCACGCCCGCGTCGATCAGCGAGAAGAGCGTGGTGAAGCCGCCCTTCGACTTGCTCATCTTCCCTTGGCGATCCACCAGGAAGTTATTGTGCATCCACCATTGCGCACCAGTGAAGCCGGGCTGGGCATCGTTGCAGGCGCAATAGGCCTGATTCTGAGCGATTTCATTGGGGTGGTGGATTTCGCGATGGTCGATGCCGCCGGTATGGATGTCGAACGGATGGCCCAGCCGCGCCTCGCTCATCACCGAGCATTCCAGATGCCAGCCCGGCGCGCCCTTGCCCCAGGGGGAATCCCACTCCATTTGCCGCTGCTCGCCCGGCGGGGACTTGCGCCAGATGGCGAAGTCGCTGGGATTGCGCTTGCCCGCGACCGGGTCGATGCGGGCATGGGCCGCGTCGTCGCGGCCCCCGGCAAGCGCACCGTAATCGGGCACGCTACTGCTGTCGAAATAAAGGCCGGTTTCCAGTTCGTAGCAATGGGCCGACGCGATCTTCTCGGCGAAGGCGATCATCTGCGGCACATAATCGGTGGCGACCGTCCATTCGCTGGGCGCGATGATGTTGAGATCCGCGATGTTGCGCTTGAAGGCGTCGGTATAATGGGCCGCTATGTCCCAGATGCTCTTCGCCTGGGCGCGGGCGGCGGCCTCCATCTTGTCGTCTCCGGCGTCGGCGTCGCTGGTCAGATGGCCGACATCGGTGATGTTGATGATGTGGGTGACGTCCAGCCCCTTCCACAGCAAGGTGCGGCGCAGCGTGTCGGTGAAGACATAGGCGCGCAGATTGCCGAGATGGGCATAATTATAGACGGTCGGGCCGCAGCTATAGACGCGGGCATGGTTCGGCTGGATCGGCGCGAAGGGCTCGACCGCGCGCGTCAGGCTGTTGAACAGGCGCAGGGGCGCGTCGGCGTGCTGCTGGGCGGGGGTGAACTGGTCGCTCATGGGATGACGCCATGCGGCGGTTCGCTCGAAGCGTCAACAGCCCTCGCTATCTGGGAGCGTTCCGGTTTACTATAGGCCGCTCATCCGCCGGGGCGTCCTTGCCGTGCCGGGCGTCGGGAAAAGGAAGACGGGATTATGAAAGCGGGTTTTGTCGGTCTTGGCCTGGCGCTGGGCGCAGGGATCGGTGCTGCGACCGGCAATGTCGCGGCGGGCGTCGCGCTGGGTCTGGTGTGCGGCGTCGCGGTCGGCGCGGCGAAGATCAGGCGGAGCCCGTCGTCGCAAAATCCTGACCCGGACGTCAGCCGGCGATTGTAACAAATTATTGCTGAAAGTCCGTTCCCCGCGCCGCCCCTTGCATTGGCGCGTTGGTCCCCCGATATTGCCTGTGCGGGCCGGGCCCCTCTGGCGGTTGGATGTGGCGACACAGTTCAGCCGTGATGTCGGACCGCATCGAGTGTGCTCGGTGCAGGTTCGTGAGTGTTTGTCCCCCCTTTAAGCCTCACGAAGACCGCGCTGAGCCACTCGATCCAAAGGCTGTTTTGGCCGTAACTGATGTTTGGATGGAGTATTGACGCCGTGAACAATCCCGTTCGTATGCCGGGCTATGGTGCGAGCCAGACGGCGCAGACCGATGCCGGGCTGCGCGCGCACATGCTGGGCGTTTTCCGCAATATGGGTATCGGCCTGGTCATCACCGGGCTGGTCGCCGCCTTCATCGGCAATACACCGGTGCTGGCCGCCGCGATCTTCGGCACGCCGCTGAAGTGGGTGGCGATCTTCGCGCCTCTGGCCTTCGTATTCTTCTTCAGCTTCCGCATGGAAAAGATGACGACCGCGGGTGCGCGCATGGCCTTCTACGCCTTTTCGGCGGTGATGGGCGTGTCGCTGGCCAGCATCTTCCTGGTCTTCACCGGCGGGTCGATCGCCCAGGCCTTCTTCTCCGCCGCCGTGATGTTCCTGGCGATGGCGCTGTGGGGCTATACGACCGGGCGCGACCTGTCGAAATTCGGGTCGTTCCTGATCATGGGCCTGATTGGCATCCTGGTCGCCAGCCTGATCAACATCTTCATCGGCTCGTCCGCCATGCAGATGGTGATCTCGATCATCGGCGTCGTGGTGTTCACTGGCCTGACAGCCTGGGACGTGCAGCGCATCAAGTCGGAATATTTCTATTATGCCGGCCATGAAGTCGCGCAGAAGATGCAGGTGATGGGCGCGCTGTCGCTGTACCTTAACTTCGTCAACCTGTTTCAGATGCTGCTGAGCCTGACCGGCGAGCGGGAATAAATCCCGATGCGCGATCAGGCCGCGGTGTCGGCCATGCTCTGCCCGGTCTGTCATGTGGGCCTCTCCATGACGGACCGGCAGGGGGTGGAGATCGACTATTGCCCGCAATGCCGGGGCGTCTGGCTGGACCGGGGCGAGCTGGACAAGATCATCGAGCGTTCGGCGGGCGGCGTTCCGCCTCCGCAGCCAAGCTACCGGCCGGACCGCGACGATGGGCGATATTATCGCAACAAACGGAAGAAGAGCTTTCTGGAAGAGCTGTTCGATTGAAAGGAAAGCGGCCCTGATTGCGGGCCGCTTTTTTTATTGAGGAATTCTGGCTTAGATTCTCAGAGCGGCTATAAGCATCGCGAATTTCTGAGAGAGTTGCATGTCGGACAAGAGCGTTGCGGTTGTTACCCCGGTGATATTGGCTGGCGGGTCGGGGACTCGACTTTGGCCCCTGTCACGCAAATCCTATCCCAAGCAGTTCGTGCCTTTGTTGGGCGAGCAGACGCTGTTCCGTTCCGTGGTCCATCGGCTGTCGGGTGCGGGAAAAGGTTTTGCCTTTGCCCGGCCGGTGGTGCTGACCAATGCGACCTTCCGCTTCATCGTGGCCGAGCAACTGGCGGAGGAAGGGGTGGACGCGCAGGCGATCATCATCGAGCCTTCGGTGCGTAATACCGCGCCTGCCATATTGGCGGCGGCGCTGCATCTGGTGGCAGGCGATCCGGACGCTATTATGCTGGTCGCCCCTTCGGATCAGGTGGTGCCGGATGTCTCGGCCTTTCATGCGGCGGTGAGCCGGGGGCTGGAAGCAGCCAATGCGGACGATCTGGTGACCTTCGGCATCCAGCCGACGCGGCCGGAGACGGGCTATGGCTATTTGCAGGTCGTCGCCCGGCCGGATGGGTCGGGACAGCCGATCAAGCTGGCTCGTTTCGTGGAGAAGCCGAATGCGGCGCGGGCGCAGGAAATGCTGGCGAGCGGCGATCACCTCTGGAATGCGGGGATTTTCCTGTTCGCGGCCAAGGATCTGATCGCCGCCTTCGAAAAGCATGCGCCCGACGTGCTGGCGGCGGTGCGGCCTGCCGTGGAGGCGGCCGAGGGCGATCTGGGCTTCCTGCGGCTGGCAGCGAAGGCGTGGGACGCCGCGCCGGACATTTCCATCGATTATGCGATCATGGAACGGGCCGGCAATCTGTCGGTCGTGCCCTATGATTCGGGCTGGTCGGACCTGGGCGGCTGGGACGCGGTGTGGAGCCATGCCGGGCCGGACGCGGCGGGCGTGACCGTCAGCGGCGAGGCGACGGCGATCGATTGCAGCGACACGCTGCTGCGCTCCGACAGCGAGGGAATGGAACTGGTCGGCATCGGCCTCAACAACATCATCGCGGTGGCGATGAACGACGCGGTGCTGATCGCGGACAAGTCACGCTCCCAGGATGTGAAGCTGGCGGTCGAGGCGCTCAAGGAAAAGGGCGCGGCACAGGCGGAAAGTTTCCCCAAGGAACACCGGCCCTGGGGCTGGTATGAAGGGCTGTTGGCGGGCGAACGGTTCCAGGTGAAGCGGATCGTCGTGCAGCCGGGGCAATCATTGAGCCTGCAAAGCCATTTCCACCGGTCGGAACATTGGATCGTGGTCGAGGGCACGGCCAAGGTCACGATCGGCGATGCGGTGACGCTGCTGACGGAGAACCAGTCCATCTATGTACCCGCCGGGGAGAAGCATCGGATGGAGAATCCAGGCAAAATTCCGGTGGTGTTCATCGAAGTCCAGACCGGGACATATCTGGGCGAGGACGATATCGTGCGGTATGAGGATCGCTACGCGCGGGGTTGAGGCCGTGTTGATCTTTTTTTCGTCATTCCCGCGAAGGCGGGAATCCCTCTCCTGACCTTGCATCCAGCACAATAATTGGGAGATGGATCCCCGCCTTCGCGGGGATGACGGGAGAGAGATTTTTTGGGCTGAATGTCGATACGGCCTAGTGCGCCGCGCCCCAGCTTGGGCCATGGCCGATCTCCACCCCCAGCGGCACGCTCAGCTTCACGATCGGTTCGGCGGCGCCCTCCATCACGCGGCGGATGACGGCGCTGGCCTGCTCCACGTCGTCCTCCGGCAGTTCGAACACCAGTTCGTCATGCACCTGCAGCAGCATTTTTACGTCATGCAGCCCTTCCGCCGCCAGCGCCGGTCCCATGCGGGCCATGGCGCGTTTGATGATGTCGGCGCTGGTGCCCTGGATCGGGGCGTTGATCGCGGCGCGCTCTGCGCCCTGGCGTTCATGCTGGACGGATGCCTTGATACGCGGGAACCATGTCTTCCGCCCGAACAGCGTCTCCGTATAGCCCCTTGAACGCGCCTTTTCGATCGTGTCGGTGATGTAGATGCTGATGCCGGGGAAACGCTCATAATAACGGCTGATCATGTCCTGAGCTTCGTCCGCGCTGATCTCCAGCCGCCCGGCCAGGCCCCAGCGGCTGATGCCGTAGAGGATGGCGAAGTTGATCGTCTTGGCCCGGCCTCTCGTGTCGCGGTTGACCTCCCCGAACAGTTGCTGGGCGGTGGCGGCGTGAATGTCCTCGCCGTTCGCGAAGGCTTCCTTCAGCGCGGGAACGTCGGCCATATGGGCGGCCAGACGCAGTTCGATCTGGCTATAGTCCGCCGCCAGAATGACATTGCCCGGCTCCGCGACGAAGGCGTGGCGGATCTGGCGGCCCACTTCGGTGCGGATCGGGATATTCTGGAGATTGGGATCGGTCGACGACAGGCGGCCGGTTTGCGCGCCTGACAGGCTGTAGCTGGTGTGGACGCGGCTGGTGTCCCTGTTGATCTGGGCCTGAAGCGCGTCGGTATAGGTCGACTTGAGCTTCGATAGCTGCCGCCAGTCCAATACCTTGCCCGCGATTTCCGCCCCCTGCACCTTCAATTGCTCAAGGATGGTGACGTCCGTGGAATAGGCGCCGGACTTGCCCTTCTTGCCGCCCTTATAACCCATTTTGTCGAACAGGATCGCGCCGAGTTGCTGGGTGGAGCCGATGGCGAAGGGTTGGCCCGCAAGGCCGTGGATTTCGGTTTCCAGCGCGGCGATTCCCGCCGTGAACTCCGCGGAGAGGCGGGAAAGGGCCTCGCGGTCGACCTTGATGCCCTCATGCTCCATCTTCGCGATGACTGAGACGAGCGGACGGTCGACCAGTTCGTAGACGCGGGTCGCGCCTTCGTTGGCGATGCGGGTCTTGAACAATTTCCACAGGCGCAGCGTGACGTCCGCATCCTCGGCGGCATATTCGGTCGCCTTGTCGAGCGGGACTTCGGCGAAGCTGATCTGGCTCTTGCCGGTGCCGCAGACATCCTTGAAGCTGATGCAGATGTGATTGAGGTGG
The DNA here is from genome assembly GCF_000722875.1 of Sphingobium chlorophenolicum. Lineage (GTDB taxonomy): Bacteria > Pseudomonadota > Alphaproteobacteria > Sphingomonadales > Sphingomonadaceae > Sphingobium > Sphingobium chlorophenolicum. The sequence goes on from NZ_JFHR01000027.1 coordinate 57,139, forward strand.
GCTTTCGCCGCCTCGTCCATGCCGTGGCCCGCCAGGCTTTGCCCCGCGTCGAGGTCGAAGCTCATGACGATGGTGTCGTCATAGGGAGCGATCTCTATGCCGTGCCGACGCAGGACCGTGATGTCATATTTGAGATTCTGGCCGATCTTGAGGACGCTGTCGTCCTCCAGCAGCGGTTTCAGCTTGGCGAGGACAAGCGCGAGGGGAAGCTGGTCGGGCTTCTCCGCGAACATGTCCTTGCCGCCATGGCCTACGGGCACGTAGCAGGCGGCGTTCGGACCGACGGCCAGACTGACGCCGACCAGCGCGCAGGACACGCAGTCGAGCATGTCCGTCTCGGTATCGACGGCCACCAGCCCCTCCGCATGGGCGACGGCGATCCAGCGGTCCAGCGCTTCCTCCGTCACCACCGTTTCGTAGAGGCTGCGGTCGATGGGCGGCTCTTCCTCATGGACCGGGGCGGCGGGGGGCGTGGCTTCGCTGACGGCGGCGGCTGCAGTCGCGATGGCTACCGCTGCGGCGGGCGCACCTGCGCGGGCCAGCAGCGACTTGAAGCCATGATGTTCGAGGAAGGCCTGCAGCGGCTCCAGCGGAATGCCTTTGAGGGTCAGATCGTCCAGCGGTTCGGGCAGGTCCATCGCGTCATGCAGCGCCACCAGCCTGCGCGACAGGCGCGCCATGTCGGCATGGGCGATCAGATTTTCCTGCATCTTCGATTTCTTCATCGAAGGCGCGGCTTCCAGCGCCGCTTCCAGCCCGCCATATTCGGTGATCAGCTTGGCGGCGGTCTTGGGACCGATGCCGGGAATGCCGGGGACATTGTCGACGCTGTCGCCCATCAGCGCCAGCACGTCGCCCAATTGTTCGGGCTGCACGCCGAACTTGTTCATCACATAGTCGGCGCCGCGCCGCTCATTCTTCATCGTGTCGTACATATCGACGCCGGGCTGGATGAGCTGCATCAGATCCTTGTCGGAACTGACGATGGTGACGTGCCAGCCCTGCGCGACGGCGGCCTTGGTGTAACTGGCGATGATGTCGTCGGCCTCGAACCCCGCTTCCTCGATGCAGGGGAGGGAGAAGGCGCGGGTTGCGTCGCGGATCATCGGAAATTGGGGAACCAGATCCTCCGGCGCGGGCGGGCGGTTCGCCTTATACTGGTCGTACATGTCGTTGCGGAAGGTGTGGCTGCCCTTGTCCAGCACCACGGCGAGGTGGGTCGGGCCTTCCGCCTTGCCCAGTTCGTCGGCCAGCTTCCAGAGCATGGTGGTGTAGCCATAGACCGCGCCCACGGGCTGCCCATGCTTGTTGGTGAGCGGCGGAAGCTGGTGATAGGCGCGGAAGATATAGCCGCTGCCGTCGACGAGATAGAGATGATTCTGAGGCATGGCCGCAGGGGATAGCGGGTTATGCGGGATGGCTCCAGTGGGCGCGTCCGCATAGAAGCGGACCTATCCTATTCCTCCCCATCGAGAGATGGGGAGGGGGACCGCTCGCGAAGCGAGTGGTGGAGGGGAAATTCGGAGGTCGTGCCCCTTTCCCTCCACCAGCCTTCGGCCGTCGAAGAGAGTCACGTGACTCTCGTCGACCCTCCCCATCCCCCGATGGGGAGGATTAGGATAGGTCCGCCTCCACCCACCCACCCCGCGCAATAAAATATCGCCGGGGGTCTGGCTGTTTTCCTGCTTAATGGTTACATGGGCCGCCACGAATCCCCCAGCGACCGGCTATCCCCCCTGGCCGGTCCCGCAGCAGAAAGTGGCTTTCACATGGATATCCGCCTCGGCCTCACCTTTGACGACGTGCTTCTGCAGCCCGCCGAATCCGATGTGCTGCCCAGCCAGGCGGACACCAGCACCTATGTGACGCGGGCGATCAAGCTGAACATCCCGATCCTCTCCTCCGCCATGGACACGGTGACGGAGGCGGACATGGCCATCGTCATGGCGCAGTTGGGCGGGATCGGCGTGCTGCACCGCAACCTGTCGGTGGAGGAGCAGGCGGACGCGGTGCGCGCCGTCAAGCGTTTCGAAAGCGGCATGGTGGTGAACCCGATCACCATCACCCCCAGCGCCACGTTGGCCGACGCGCAGATGCTGATGGAGCGGCACAAGATCAGCGGCATTCCGGTGGTGGAGGCGTCGGGCAAGCTGGTCGGCATCGTCACCAACCGCGACGTGCGCTTCGCCGAAAATCCGGCCCAGCCGGTCAGCGAACTCATGACTCACGACAATCTGGCCACCGTGAAGACCGGCGTGGGCCAGGACGAAGCGATGCGCCTGCTGCACCAGCGCCGCATCGAAAAGCTGCTGGTGGTGGACGATCAATATCATTGCGTCGGCCTGATCACGGTCAAGGATATCGAAAAGGCCGTCACCTATCCGCAGGCGACCAAGGACGCATCGGGCCGCCTGCGCGTGGCGGCGGCGTCGACCGTGGGCGACAAGGGGCTGGAGCGCAGCAAGGCGCTGATCGACGCGGAATGCGACCTGATCGTCATCGACACCGCCCATGGTCACAGCAGGCAGGTGGCCGTCGCGGTCGAGGCGGTGAAGAAACTGTCCAACCATGTTCAGGTGGTTGCGGGCAACGTCGCCACCGCCGAAGCGACCAAGGCGCTGATCGGCGCGGGCGCGGATTGCGTGAAGGTGGGCATCGGCCCCGGTTCGATCTGCACCACCCGCGTCGTCGCGGGCGTCGGCGTGCCGCAGCTTACCGCCGTCATGGATTCGGCCGAGGAAGCGGCGAAGCAGGGCGTGCCGGTGATCGCGGACGGCGGCCTGCGCACGTCGGGCGACGTGGCGAAGGCGCTGGCGGCGGGCGCGGGCTGCGTCATGGTCGGGTCGCTGCTGGCAGGCACGGCGGAGGCGCCGGGCGAAACCTTCCTCTATCAGGGCCGCGCCTATAAGAGCTATCGCGGCATGGGTTCGGTCGGTGCGATGGCGCGTGGTTCGGCGGACCGCTATTTCCAGGCGGACATCAAGGACCAGATGAAGCTGGTGCCCGAAGGCATTGAGGGCCAGGTGCCGTTCAAGGGTCCGGCGAAGGATGTCATCCACCAGCTTGTCGGCGGGGTGAAGGCGGCCATGGGCTATACCGGCAGCGCCACGATCAGGGATTTGCAGGAACGCGCCCGCTTCGTCCAGATCACCAATGCCGGGCTTTCGGAAAGCCATGTGCATGACGTGACGATTACGCGGGAAGCGCCCAATTATCCGACGCGCTGAAGCCTCGATGAAGCCCCTCCCCTTCAGGGGAGGGGTTGGGGTGGGGGATTGGTACGA
>NZ_JFHR01000028.1 GCF_000722875.1 Sphingobium chlorophenolicum
GGCGGTGGCGCTGATGGCGGTCTCCATCTGCGGCGACCGGCGGCTGCTGGGGGTCAGCTATTTTCGCGACCTGCTGAACGGCGACGCGACCGGATCGTCGGGCGGCCAGCCGAGGCATGAGCTGAATGCGCGGGTCGGCTATATCAATAACGGCCTGGGGGCGCGGCTGAGCGTCGATTGGGAAAGCGGCACCCATGTCGACGGCGCTTTGGCTGGAACGGGCGGCGGCGCTTCGCGGCTTGACTTCGGCAGCCTGACGACGGTCGATTTGCGGCTGTTCGCCAATCTGGGGCAGATGCCGTCGCTGGTGAAACAGCACCCCTTCCTGCGAGGGACGCGAATTTCCATCGGCATCGACAATCTGTTCAACCAGCGACGCAGCGTGACCGACGCGAACGGGATGACGCCGGTGCGCTATCAGCCGGGCTATCTGGACCCGATCGGGCGGGCGGTGACGATCAGTTTCCGGAAGCTGTTTTTTTGATGGGGGCCTGTGCGCTTTGGGCTGCGGCTGACGCCTGATCTTGCCCTCCCCTTCAGGGGAGGGGCTTATTCGTGCCTAGGCAGTGTGGGCAAATTCAAGACTCGCCGGACGGGGTGATTTGGGTGGGGAGCGGACCTATCCTATTCCTCCCCATCGATAGATGGGGAGGGGGACCGCGCGAAGCGTGGTGGAGGGGAATAGGGCACGACCTCCGCATTTCCCCTCCACCACCGCCTTCGGCGGCGGTCCCCCTCCCCACGCTGCGCGTAGGGAGGATTGATGTCCGCTATTGGCATTTCCCGGCATTCCGAATTTGTCCACGCGGCCTAGGACGCGAGGGAGCGGGGCTTTGCGTGCAGGTCGGTCAGGTTGACAGGTTCGGTGAACTCCACGCCCAGACGGTCGTCCCTCGACCAGCGGGCGATGGCGTTGACGGTCTGGTTGTCGCCCAGTTCGATGGCGAACAGCGTCCCTTCCGGCACGTTCCACAAACCTTCCACTTGCGCGCCGGTGGGGGAGATGTTGCGGATGCGGCCGGTATAGACATGGCCGTCATGATGGACCGCGACGGTGCGCAGCATGGTCTTGCGTTCCAGCCGGCTCGACTGGAAACCCTGCGGCATCGCGATGCCGCCATGGCCCTGCTGCTGGATCAGCACGTCGGCGGGCAGCATCGGGCGGCCGTAGACGAAGCCCTGGATGTGGCTGCACCCCAGGTTGCGGATCAGGGCGAGTTCGTCCTGCGTTTCCGCCCCCTCCGCCGTGGTGTCCATGCCCAGCGCCTCCGCCAGGCTGACGATGGCCTTGATGATCGCGCTGTTGGGGCTGCCCTTGATCGCCGCGCCGCGCACGAAGCTCTGGTCGATCTTGATCTTGTCGAACGGGGCCTTCTTCAAATAGCCGAGCGAGGAATAGCCGGTGCCGAAATCGTCCAGCGCCAGTCGCACGCCGATGCCTTTCAGGCGGGCGAACATCGTATCCGTGCCGTCATCGTCGTTCAGGAACACGCTTTCGGTGATCTCCAGCTCCAGCCGATGGGGCGCGAGGCCCGACGCGGCGAGCGCGTTCATGACGATGGACGGCAGGCTGTGATTGGCGAACTGGATCGGCGAGACGTTGACCGCCACCCGCACATCCTCCGCCCATTGCGCCGCTTCGCGGCAGGCGGTGCGCAGCACCCATTCGCCGATCGGGCCGATCAGCCCGCTTTCCTCCGCAATCGGAATGAACAGGGTCGGGGAGATCGCGCCGCGCGCCGGATGCTGCCAGCGCAGCAGCGCCTCATAGCCGGTGATCTGCTCCGTCTTGGAAGAGACGACCGGCTGGTAGACGAGGTGCAGGCGGTTTTCCACCAGCGCCTTGCGCAGATCCTCCTCCAACTGGCGGCGATCCTCCGCATCGGCGTGCATTTCGGGCGAATAGAAGCGGTAGACGCCGCGCCCGTCGCCCTTCGCGGCATAGAGCGCCAGGTCGGCGTTGCGGATCAGTTCCTCCGCCGTGACGCCGTCCTGCGGGCAGAAGGATATGCCGATGGACACGCCGATGACGACCGCCGTCCCCTCCACCAGATAGGGTTGCGACACGTCGGTGATGATCGCCCGCGCCAGATGGTCCAGCATGATCTTGTCGGGCCGTCCGGGCAGCAATATCTTGAATTCGTCGCCGCCCTGGCGCCCCACCAGCCCCTTGTCCCCGACCACGCGCTGGATGCGTTCGCTGACCTGGCGCAGCAGCGCGTCGCCCGCCGGATGGCCCAGCGTGTCGTTGACGATCTTGAACCGGTCGAGGTCCAGCATCATCAGCGTGCAGTCCCTGGGCTGGCCGCGCTTGCCCGCGACCGCCTGCTCCAGCGAGCGCATCATCTGCACCCGGTTGGCGAGGCCGGTCAGCGAATCATATTGGGCCAGCCGCGTCACCTCCGCCTGGCTGCGGCGCATTTCGGTCAGGTCGGTGCCGCTGCCCCGGAAGCCCTGGAACTGGCCGAATTCGTTGAACACCGGCTGGCCGGAGATCGACCACCAGCGTTCGTCCTTCGCCATGGCGGCGCGAACCGCGATTTCGGAAAAGCCGGTGCGCACCGACAGGTGGAAGCCCAATGTGCGCTCTCCGTCGCCGTCCTGCCGGTCACCGGGGCGGACGATCTGCGTAATGGGGCGGCCGATCAGCGCTTCGCCGCGCAGGTCGAGCGTGCGGAGCAGCGTGTCGGAAATATAGACGATGCAGCCATGGCGGTCGGTTTCCCAGAACCAGCCGCGTCCCGATTGTTCATATTCCTGCAGCAGCCGGTCGGATCGCTGGGCGCGCAGGTCGCGCTGGTGAAAGGCGATGGCGCGGTTCATGTCCGCATTCGCCTGGCGCAGCGCGGCGACCAGCATCACCGCGATGCAACTGATCGTCAGGCCGATCTGGGCGAAATCGCCGCCGTGCAGGATGGAGGCGATCAGCAGGCCGCAAAAATAGCTGACCCCCAGCAGCCGCCGGTCGCCGCAGATGGAGACCGCCATCAGCGCCACCGCCATTTCCGCCGCCAGAACATTTTGCGAGTCTGCGGCCAGCGACGTGCCCAGCATCAGGCTGAAGCTGAGGCCCGAAAGCAGCACCA
>NZ_JFHR01000029.1 GCF_000722875.1 Sphingobium chlorophenolicum
TGGGCGAAATCGCCGCCGTGCAGGATGGAGGCGATCAGCAGGCCGCAAAAATAGCTGACCCCCAGCAGCCGCCGGTCGCCGCAGATGGAGACCGCCATCAGCGCCACCGCCATTTCCGCCGCCAGAACATTTTGCGAGTCTGCGGCCAGCGACGTGCCCAGCATCAGGCTGAAGCTGAGGCCCGAAAGCAGCACCATCGGCAGCATCAGCCATTTCTGGTGATGGGGCCGCAGGCGCTGGAATCGCGTGCCGCGCGGCGCCATGATGGCCACGCCGTCGACCAGCAGCATGGCGGACAGGGCGACGGCGCGGGCGACATTGTCCGCTTCGTAAAAGGGCATGTGCAGCAGGGCGACGACGCACAGCTTGCCCAGCAGGACCAGCGGCCAGAGGCGGGCGATATGGACTAAGGTGCCCGATATCCAGGATGCGTCCACCGACGTGCCACTCTCCGCCAGCCCCAGCGCGGCGACGAGGTCGGTCCTTCGCGAATGCAATTCCGCCAGATTGGTCCGCAGGGGTTTCATGGTCCCCCTGCCTAACGATGAGTTATTGAAAGAAACTTACCTGCCGGAGAGAGGTTGGCAGGTGGGTGGGCTGACCTATTAAAATCCTCCCTGCGCGCAGCGTGGGGAGGGTCGAAGAGAGGCACGTGACTCTCTTCGACGGCCGAAGGCTGGTGGAGGGGAATGGGGCACGACCTCCGAATTTCCCCTCCACCACCGCCTTTGGCGGCGGTCCCCCTCCCCATCTCCGATGGGGAGGATTTGAGAGGTTCAGACGCGCATCGGCATCAGGACGTAGAGCGCGGGGCTGCGGTCGTCTTCGCGGATCAGGGTCGGGGCGGCGGCGTCGGCCAGGTGGAGTTCCACCAGGTCGCTGTCGATCTGGCCAAGTATGTCCAGCAGATAGCGGGCGTTGAAGCCGATGTCGAAACCCTCGCCCTGGAAGGCGCCAGGGACTTCCTCCGCCGCCGTGCCGTTTTCCGGGCTGGTGACGGACAGGGTGATCTTGTCGCGGTCCAGCGTCATCTTGACGGCGCGGGTCTTTTCCGTGGCGATGGTGGCGACGCGGTCCACGCCTTCCTCGAAGCTGCGCGGGTCGATCTTGAGCAGCTTGTCGTTGGCGGTCGGGATGACGCGGCTGTAATCCGGGAAGGTGCCGTCGATCAGCTTGCTGGTCAGGATCGCGCTGCCGAGGCCGAAGCGGATCTTGCTGGCGGAGAGCGAAATCTGAACCGATCCTTCGACCTCATCCAGCAGCTTGCGCAGTTCGCCGATGCATTTGCGGGGCACGATGATGCCGGGCATGCCGTCCGCGCCGTCGGGACGGGGCACGGTGACGCGGGCGAGGCGATGGCCGTCGGTCGCGGCGGCCTTCAGCACCGGCTGGCCGTCATCCGACACATGGAAATAAATGCCGTTCAGATAATAGCGCGTCTCTTCGGTCGAGATGGCGAAGCGCGTCTTGTCGATGATCTGCTTGAGCGTTTCGGCGGGCAGTTCGAAGCTGGTCGGCAGGTCGCCTTCCGCGATCACGGGGAAATCGTCGCGCGGCAGGGTCGACAGGTTGAAGCGGGCGCGGCCCGCCTGGATCAGCATCTTGCCCTCGGCCGCGTGGAGCGAGACCTGGCTGCCTTCGGGCAGCTTGCGGGCGATGTCGAACAGGGTGTGGGCGCTGATCGTGGTCGCACCGGGCTGTTCCACCTGGGCGGAGACGCTTTCGACGATCTGGAGGTCGAGGTCGGTCGCCATCAGCTTGATCGCGCCGTCCGAAGACGCTTCGATCAGCACGTTGGACAGGATCGGAATCGTGTTGCGCCGCTCCACCACCGACTGGACGTGGCTGAGGCTCTTGAGCAGCGTTGCGCGTTCGATGGTGGCCTTCATGTCCCTGTTCTGTCCGTTTCTTTTCTTGCGAAAGCCCGGAGACGGTCGAATCCGGGCGACAATGATGGATGATCCTTCATAGCCGCTGTTGCGGCCCCTGCAAGCGCTGGGTGGCGCTTTGTTGGGCTGAGGGTTGCAAAAAGGAACGGCTTGCGCTTTGCCGGGGGAGTGAAAGCTCTTTGGCCCCTCGCTCTTTCCCTGCTGACCGTCGGCGGCGTCGCGCAGGCGCGGGACTCGCTGGGCGTGTTCGAGGCGTGGGGGGCGTTTCGCGATCCAGGGACTCCGCGCTGCTATGCCATCGCCATGCCGGTGGCGGCGAAGTCGCAGGGCTTTGCGGCGGTCGGAAGCTGGCCGCGGCAAAGGGTGCGTGGGCAAGTGCATTTCCGGTTGAGCCGGATGCGGGCGGATGAGGCTGCGGTGATCCTGAATGTCGGGGACCGGCGGTTCACTTTGGTGGCCGGGCAGGTGGATGCCTGGGCGCCGGATGCGCGGGCGGATGCGGCGATCGTCGCGGCGATGCGGTCCGCCACCAGCATGAGCGTGCAGACGCGGGATGCGCGGGGGCGGGGTTTTGCGGATACCTATGCGTTGCGCGGCGCGGCTACGGCGATCGATGCGGCGGCTTTGGGGTGTGCGCGGTTGCGGTGATCGCCCCCTCCCCTTCCCATTCAACGCCCGAAAGAAAGTAAAACCCTTCGACAGGCTCAGGGCGAACGGAGGATGGCTTGGCGGCGCCCTTTCAAAAACATCCGAAATCCGCTAAGGGCGCGGCCATGCAGTCAGTCGCCAATCCCATGATGCCGATTCCCGGCGCTATCGATCCTGTGCCGGTGCCCCGCGCCGTGACGCCCCGCGAGGATGGGCGCGTCGACCTGATGGGGCTGTCGCGGCCGCAGATCAAGGGCGCGCTGGAAGAGGCCGGGCTTGACGTCAAGCAGGCGAAGCTGCGGTCGAAGCAGTTGTTCCACTGGCTTTATCATCGCGGCGAGACGGATTTCGACGCCATGACCGACCTTGCCAAGCCGATGCGCGGCTGGATGGCGGAGCGGTTCGTGGTGGGGCGGCCTGAAGTGGTCGAGGCGCAGGTGTCGAGCGACGGCACGCGCAAATGGCTGCTGCGGTCGGACGACGGGCAGGATTATGAAATGGTGTTCATCCCGGACGCGGACCGGGGGACGCTGTGCGTGTCGAGCCAGGTCGGGTGCACGCTCAACTGCCGTTTCTGCCATACCGGAACGATGCGGCTGGTGCGCAACCTGACGCCGGGCGAGATCGTGGGTCAGGTCATGCTGGCGCGGGATGCGCTGGGCGAATGGCCCAAGGGCAGCATGGCGTCGGCCAATGACGATGAGGCGGACGACGCTTCCCAGTACAGCCCCGACGGGCGGATGCTGACCAACATCGTGATGATGGGCATGGGCGAGCCGCTCTATAATTTCGACCATGTGCGCGATGCGTTGAAGGTCGTGATGGATGGCGACGGGCTGGCTCTGTCGAAGCGGCGGATCACCCTGTCGACATCCGGCGTGGTGCCGATGATGGCGCGGGCGGGGGAAGAGATCGGCGTCAACCTGGCCGTGTCGCTGCATGCCGTGACCAAGGATGTGCGCGACGAACTGGTGCCGCTGAACAAGAAATACGGCATCGAGGATCTGTTGCAGGCCTGTGCCGATTATCCGAGCGCGAACAATGCGCGGCGCATCACATTCGAATATGTGATGATCAAGGACAAGAATGACAGCGACGACGATGCGCGAGAGCTGGTGCGGCTGCTGCGTCAGTATAAGCTGCCCGCCAAGGTCAATCTGATCCCGTTCAATCCCTGGCCGGGGACGGACTATGAATGTTCGACGCCGGAGCGGATCAGGCGCTTTTCCGACATCGTGTTCGAGGGTGGGATCAGCGCGCCGGTGCGGACGCCGCGTGGACGGGACATCATGGCGGCCTGCGGACAGTTGAAGTCGGCGAGCGAGAAGAAGAGCCGGGCGGAACTGGACCGGCTGGCGGCGGAGAAGCAAGCGGCGCTGGGATAGAGCGGGGTCGAATGGACGCGCCTGTGTGGCGTGAGATGGAAACCCCGCCCGGAATGGCGGGGTTTTTCTTTTGGGGTGTGCGGGATGACGGATGATGAGATTGAGCGGATTGCGACGGGCTTTTGTGCGCGGACGCTGCCCAAGGAGGAATGGACGCATTGGGCGCATTTCTCGACGGCGCTATGGCTGATGCTGCGGCGGCCGGAGATCGTGCCGGAGCGCGACATGGCGGGCATGATCGCGGCCTATAATGAGAGCGTCGGCGGGGTGAACAGCGACACGTCCGGCTATCATGAGACGATTACCATGGCTTCGCTGAAGGCGGCGCGGGCGGTGCTGGCGGGGTTGCCGGGCGGGGCGTCACCGGCGGAGGCCTTTGCGGCGCTGATGGCGACGCCCATGGCCGACAACGATTGGCTGTTTGCCCATTGGTCGCGGGAGCGGCTGATGTCCGTGGAGGCGCGACGGACCTGGGTGGAGCCGGATTTGAGGGCGCTTCCGTGGGATTAGGCTGTGAGCGTGACGCGGGCGGCGGGACTGGGTTCCTGCCTTCGCAGGAACACGGAGCGCTGCCGGTCATCGCAGCGGCAAAAGCAGGGCATAGAAAAAGGGCGGCCCGTGAGGACCGCCCTTTCCCTGTTCTATCCGAGAGGGATTAGAAGCGGAAGCCGATGCCGACGACGCCAGCGTCACGGCCACCAGCATTGTTTTCATACTCGCTGCGCTGATATTCAGCCGAGACGTAGGTGTTGCCGGTGACAGCGAATTCCACGCCGCCGCCGTAACGCACGCCTTCCAGGTTGGTGCTGCCGAGACCAGCGACTTCGAAGCGGGTGGTGGCATAGCCGACCTTGCCGAAGGCCAGAACGCGCGGGGTCAGGATATAACCGAGGCGGACCGAAGCCGAAAGATCGCGGCTGATTTCAGCGCCAGGTGCAAGGCTGGTGGTGGTGTCGCTGAATGCCACTTCCGGACCGAAGGTGACCTTCGGCGTGACGGCCAAATCGTAGCCGGTCGAAACGCCGTATGCGAAGCCGTCTTCGCCAGCCATCTTGTCGTAGCCCAGCGTAACGCCAGCGCGCGGGCCGGTGAAGGGGGCGGCGTCCTGGGCGAAAGCGGGAGCGGAAACGGCGGCAGCAGCAAGGGCTGCGAAAATCACAGTCTTCATATAGTCCTCATGTCATCAGAAACGCGCAGTCCAGGAACAGGACCGACGTTTTTGTTCTTTTTACGGGATGGCGTTGCGTTTTTTATTTCATCGCCATTTGGAATGCCGATTCTATTCGGTCCATCCTCCCGTCCTGCATGCAGCGATGGTCGTCGCTGACGGGGCGCATATGTAACCTGATTGTCATCGTTGCAAGTTGGATATGAACTTTACTGATGTATGATGTTTTTTCGCAACAGTCTGACTTCGAACGACAATGACGCACCCCCGATGCAGGACCGCCCTGCCCCGCATATGGACCGGCAAGCTGACTCCGGGATGAACGACCGGGGAAAAGGGGTCCGCCTGCCAACTTGCCCATCCTTTTTGACGCCCATGGCGCAAAAGGGTAACAGTCCTCCATGGATAGCGCCCTGCCCCAGCGGAAAACGGTGCTGCGCCACAGGCTGCCGGTGCGGCTGTGGCATTGGCTGAACGCGCTGCTGCTCTATGTGCTGTTCACCAGCGGGCTGGGCATCTTCAACGCGCATCCCCGCCTCTATTGGGGGCAATATGGCGCGAATTACGACCATGCCTGGCTGGTGCTGGAGCGGTTTGGCGGCTGGATCACCCTGCCCGCCCGCTATGATCTGGCCATGTCGCGGCACTGGCACCTGACCGCCGCGCCGGTCTTCGCCTTCGCGCTGCTCTTCTACATGATCTGGAGCCTGCTGGGCGGGCATTTGCGGCGCGACCTTGCCTTTCGGCGCGGGGAACTGGCGCCGCGCCATGTGTGGCAGGACATCAAGGATCATGCGCGGCTTCGCTTTCCCACCGGGGAGGCGGCGCTGCGCTACAATATCCTGCAAAAGGCCAGCTATGTCGGCGTGATCTTCGTCGCGCTGCCGCTGGTCATCCTGACCGGCCTTACCATGTCGCCGGGGATGAACGCGGCATGGCCCTGGCTGGTCGACCTGTTCGGCGGGCGGCAATCGGCGCGGTCGATCCACTTCATCGCCGCCTTCGCGCTGGCGGGCTTTTTCGTCGTGCATATGCTGATGGTGTTGCTGGCCGGGCCGGTGGAGGAGGTCCGGTCGATGATCAGCGGGCGCAAGACGTCATGAGCCTCATCCTCAGCCGCCGGGCGCTGGTGCTGGGCGCCGCCGCCAGTCTGGCGGGATGCGACCGGCTGGCGAAGAAGGGGGCGGTGCGGGAGGCGCTCTTTTCCGCCGGGAATTTCCACCAATGGGCGCAGCGGGGCCTGATGCGCGGGACGCGATGGCGCAGGAATTCCGCCCGGACCAGATATCCCCCTTCTTCCGCCCCAACGGCACCGCCAATCCCAATACGCCCGAATATAAGGCGCTGTGGCGCAATGGCTTTGCCGACTGGCGGTTGCGGGGGGGCGGGCTGGTGGAGCGGCCGCTGGCGCTGTCGCTGGCGCAGCTTCACGCCTTCCCCCATCGCGAGCAGATCACCCGCCACGATTGCGTCGAGGGATGGAGCGCCATCGGCAAATGGCGCGGCGTGGCGTTGCAGCGCATTCTGGACGCGGCGCGGCTGCGGGACGGGGCGCGCTACATCGTCTTTCGCTGCGCCGACGATATGGGGGATGGGCGCGGCTATTATGAGAGCATCGACCTGAGCGACGCCTTCCACCCGCAGACCATCCTTGCCTTCGCGCTCAACGACGAACCCCTGCGCGTCGCGAACGGCGCGCCGCTGCGGCTGCGGGTGGAGCGGCAACTGGGGTATAAGCACGCGAAATATCTGATGGGAATTGAAGCGCTTGCCTCCCTGGAGGGCATAGGCGGGGGCAAGGGCGGCTATTGGGAGGACCGGGCCGGCTATGACTGGTATGCGGGCATTTGACGCGGGCGGAATCACCTGACAGGGTGCGCGCATGAAATTGTTCGATAGGGTCATCAAGCGGCTGGTCACGCGGGGCCAGCTCAGCATCTACTATCATGACGGCAGGAAGATCACGGTCGGCGCGCCCGAACCCGGCCTTCCCTCGCTGGCGCTGAAATTCCACGATTCGCGGGTGCCCTTCGACATCATCAAAGACCCGCGCCTGGGCATGGCGGAGGCGTTCATCGACGGGCGCGTCGCCATAGAGGGCGGCGGGATCATGGAGTTCATCTCCCTCATCCGCATGAACAATGCGTGGGAAACGGGCAAGTCGATCAGCGACCTGGGATCGGTCAGGCGCGGGTTCAAGGCGGTCCGCCGCAAATTATGGGCCGCCAACCACCGGGCGCGGGCCAAGGCCAATGTGGCGCATCATTACGACCTGTCGGGCGCGCTCTATGCGCTCTTCCTCGACCGCGACCGCCAATATAGCTGCGCCTATTTCCCCGATGCCGACAATGATGCGGGCATCAGCCTGGAACAGGCGCAGGAGGACAAGAAGGCGCATATCGCCGCCAAGCTGCACCTGAAACCGGGCATGAAGGTGCTGGACATAGGTTGCGGCTGGGGCGGCATGGCGCTGTATCTGCATCGCACCTGCGGGGTGGACGTGACCGGCATCACCCTGTCGGAAGAGCAGTTGAAGGTGGCGCGGCAGAGGGCGCAGGATGCGGGCGTGGCCGATCATGTGCGCTTCGAACTGATCGACTATCGCGACATGGACGGGCCGTTCGACCGGATCGTGTCGGTCGGCATGTTCGAACATGTCGGGACCAAGGATTACCGCACCTTCTACAACAAGTGCCGCGAACTGCTGACGCCGGATGGGGTGATGCTGATCCACACGATCGGGCGGGTCGACGGGCCGGGCATCACCGACGCCTTCACCCAGAAATATATCTTCCCTGGCGGCTATATCCCCGCTTTGTCGGAGATGATCCAGGGCAGCGAGGGCACGCGGCTGATGGTCACGGACGTGGAGGTGCTGCGCATCCATTATGGCCTCACCATCCGCCAATGGTATAAGCGGACGCTGGCGCACAAGGCGGATATCGTGGCGCTTTACGACGAGCGTTTCTTTCGGCTGTGGACCTTCTATCTGGCCGGGGCGGCGACCGTGTTCGAACATGGCGGGATGGTGAATTATCAGGTGCAATATGTGCGCGACCGCCGCGCGCTGCCGATCACGCGGGACTATATGCTGGAGGCGGAAAGCGCCCTGCGGGGGCGCTGATTTTTCCCTGAACATCGGCTGACGGCGCCGTTCGCGGACGGTTCAGTCGGACATGTGCATCTTCCCCTTCATGGCCCCGGCGACGGGCGCATGCTGAGGAGAGACGGACATGAATATCTTGTGGAAAGGCGCTGCGGTCCTGGGCCTGACGGTCGCAGCCATGGGTGCGGCCCCGGCGCAGGCGCAATATTATGGCGGCTATGGCTATCGCGACGGCTATCGCGGCGATCGCTATGACGATCGGCGCTGGGATGGACGGCGCGACTGGCGGCATGACGACCGCCGCGACTGGCGGGGCGACCGCCGCTATTGGCGGGGCCATTATCGCCAGCGTTGCTGGACCGAGTGGCGGTATAACCATTATCGCGACCGGCGCGTGAAGGTGCGTATCTGTAACTGAGGGGGATAGGCCGGAGTGCAAAGCCGGCCTATCCTGTTCCTCCCCATCGGGAGATGGGGAGGGGGACCGGCCGAAGGCTGGTGGAGGGGAATGGGGCACGACCTGCGAATTTCCCCTCCACCACTCGCTTCGCGAGCGGTCCCCCTCCCCACGCTTCGCGTAGGGAGGAATTGGGCCGTTTGTCAGGCCAGGCGGTGTTTTACGCCCATGGCTTGGGCCAACTGGCGTTGGCGGCGTTCCACCGCTTCGCCGAACAGGTCCGCGTCCACGCCGCGCAGGCGCAGGGTCAGTATATTGCCCTCCATCTCCAGACTGGAGGCGAGCAGTGGTCCCTCCACCCCGCCGGACAGGCGCTGGCCCAGGCGGATCGCCAGGCCCCACAGGGTGGCGCGGCGCAGCGCTTCGGGGGGGGCTAGGCGTTCGATGCCCGGCGGGGTGGACAGGCCGCCGCCGAAATTGCTGTGCAGCGCCTGCGCCAGCATCGCCCGCTCGACCGCGTCGATGCCCACCCAATTGCTGTGCAGCGCGATCTCCACGCCCCGTTCCGACCGGAAATCGGGATTGGCGCGCCAGCCGACATCGGCCAGCAGGCAGGCGGCGCGGCGGATGCGGCGCCAGGGGGCGACGTCATCCTGGAACAAAGGCGCGATCCAGCGTTCGATCATGTCGCCATGGCCGGTGAAGCGGGCCTGCGCCTCCCCCTCCGCCTCGGCCGCGACCAGCAGCGGGTCGTGCGCCCTTATGTCCGGCGGCAGGTCGCCGAACAACAGACCTTCGCGCAGGCCATAGGCCGATACGATCAACCGGCTGGACTTCAACTGGCGGACCATCACCGACAGCAGCGCCGCCGCGTCGGGCAGGGTCGGCACGCGCGATCCGGTGATCTGGGGAATATCCTTGAACCGCGCCTTGTCGACATGGGACACGATGCGCGTCAATTGTTCGGCGCGGGTGGCGGGCATCTCATATTGATGCACCACCGGCAGCGGAAATTGGGTGAGTTCCATGTCGAACCGCGCCAATGCGCGCCATGACCCGCCGACCAGATAGAAGGGCAGGTCCGCAGGCGCGTCCCAGCCCGCCTTCGCCAGCATCTTCCGGACCAGCCGTTCCAGCACGGCCGGCCCCTTCGCCCTGATCTGCGGCAGGCGCAGCACGCCCAGCGGCAGCGAGACCGTTTCGTGCACCGCGCCGTCGCGGATGCGGGCCAGTTCCAGGCTGCCGCCGCCCAGATCGCCGACGATGCCGTCCGCGCCGGGAATGCCCGACAGCACGCCATGCGCCGCCGCGATAGCCTCCTGCCCGCCGGTCAGCAGTTCGACCTCCAGCCCCATCGCCCTGGCGCGCCGGATGAATTCGTCGCCATTTTCCGCGTCGCGGACGGCGGCGGTGGCGACGCAGCGCACCTCCTGCACCTCCATCTCGCGGCAGAGATGGGCGAAGCGGGCGGCGGCGCGCAGGCCGCGCTCCATCGCCTCCGCCTCTATCCGGCCAGTCTTGCCCAGCGACGCGCCCAGGCCCGCCATCACCTTTTCGTTGAAGAGGATGAAGGGAATGCGGCGCGGCCCGTCATAGACGACCAGACGCACGCTGTTGGAGCCGATGTCGATGATCGCCGTGCGCGCCTTCGCCTGCTGGGGCGATGTCACCATGCCCGGCGCAAGCGCCCGGACCTGGCTCAGCATGGAATTCATGCGCGTCAGGCCCGCCCGCGCAGGCGCAGCGTCGGCACCGCCACGCTGTCCAGCGACGCGCCGCGGCCCGACAGCGACGGGTTGGTCATGAAATAGCGGTGCAGGTTGAACGGCCGGTCGCCTGCCTCGACCCGGCTGTAATGGCCCTCGCTGTCCAGCACCCAGCTTTGTTCGGTGTCGATCAGGTTCGCGACCATCACCTGATCCAATATCTGGTCGTGCACGGTAGGGTTTTCGACCGGGGCCAGAAACTCCACGCGCCGGTCGAAGTTGCGCGGCATCCAGTCGGCCGAGCTGATATAGACTTTCGCGCCGTTGTTGGGCAGCGCCTTGCCATTGCCGAACACGGTGATGCGGCTATGTTCCAGGAAGCGGCCGACCACCGACTTCACCCGGATATTGTCCGACATGCCCGGCACGCCCGGCCGCAGGCAGCATATGCCGCGCACGATGAGGTCGATCTGCACGCCCGCATTGCTGGCCGCATACAGCTTTTCCATGATCGCCGGGTCCACCAGCGAATTCATCTTCGCCCATATGGTGCCGGGCCGCCCGGCGCGGACATGCTCGATCTCCGCGTCGATCAGGTCGCACAGCCGGTCGCGCAGGTTGCGGGGCGACATGACCAGCTTTTCCAGCCGCTGCGGTTCGACATAGCCGGTGATGTAGTTGAACAGCGCCGCCGCGTCGCGCCCATAGGCCGGGTCGGCGGTGAAGAAGCTGAGGTCGGTATAGATGCGCGCCGTCACCGGATGATAGTTGCCGGTGCCGAAATGGCAGTAGGTGCGGAACTGCTCCCCCTCCCGCCGGACGACCATCGACACCTTGGCATGGGTCTTCCAGTCGATGAAGCCGTAGACCACCTGCACACCCGCGCGTTCCAGCGCGTCGGCCCACATCAGGTTCTGCTCCTCGTCGAAGCGGGCTTTCAGTTCGACCACGGCGGTCACGGACTTGCCCGCCTCCGCCGCGTCGATCAGGGCGCGGATGATCGCGGACTGCTTGCCGGCGCGGTAGAGCGTCTGCTTGATCGCAACGACATCGGGGTCGGAGGCCGCCTGCTTCAGGAAGGAGACGACCACGTCGAACGCTTCATAGGGATGGTGGACGACGATGTCCTTCGCCCGGATCGCGGCGAAACAGTCCCCGCCATATTCGCGGATGCGTTCGGGGAAGCGGGGGGCATAGGGTTCGAACTTGAGGTCCGGACGGTCCTCATCGACGATGCCCGACAGGTCGCCGATGCCGACAAAGCCCTCCACCTCCGCGATGATCGCCTCATGGCCCTGGAGCATGTCCTGCAACATCTCCTCCACCGGTTCGGGGATGCGCTCCTCTATCTCCATGCGGATCACGCGGCCACGGCGGCGGCGCTTGATGGCGCTGCGGAAATAGCGGACGAGGTCTTCGGCCTCTTCCTCTATTTCGATGTCGCTGTCGCGGATGATGCGGAAGACGCCGCTGTTGCGCACGCGATAGCCGGGGAAGAGATCGGCGGAAAAGCGGCGGATCACCGCCTCCAGCGCCATGTAGCGCGCCGTTTCGCCCGGCATGCGCACGAAGCGGGCGAGCGAGGACGGGATCATCACCAGTTCGCGGATCGATTCCTTGTCCGACAGCCGTTCCAGGTCGAAGACGATGGACAGGCCCTGATTGGGGATGAAGGGGAAGGGATGCGCGGGGTCCAGTGCCTGGGGCGTCAGGATCGGGAAGACCTGGGTCAGGAAATGGTCGCGCAGCCAGTTTTCGCAGGAGGCGTCCAGCGCGGTGGACGGGCCGATCACCTCTATCCCCACCCGCGCCAGTTCGCCGTGCAGCGCGCCCCACACCTTCTGCTGCGCGCCCATCAGCCGCGCCGTCTCATCCGTGATAGCGGCCAGTTGCTGCGCCGGGGTCAGCCCGTCCGCGGAGCGCATGTCGACATCCTGCAACTGCTGCCCCTTCAGCCCCGCCACGCGCACGGAGAAGAATTCGTCCAGATTGGCGCCGGAGATGGACAGGAAGCGCAGCCGTTCCAGCAGCGGATGGGCGCGGTTCATCGCCTCCTCCAGCACGCGCTGGTTGAAGGCCAGCCAGGACAGTTCCCGGTTGAAATAGCGGTCGCCGGGCAGGGTCAGGCTGGCGGAGGGGTCAGCTTCGGCCACGTGTCTCTCATCGTTTCAGAACCGGTTCAGTCCGGGACTATAGGCAAAAATCCCGCATCTTGCAGGACATGTTTCGCCATAGCGGTAGAAATCTTACGTCCCGATGACAAAGAAGCCTCATCCAGCAGGCGCGTCGCCGCCGCTATGGCGGCATAGCTGCGTTCGATGCGGCGCAGCAGCCATTCGGGCAGGTCGGCGGCATAGCTGGCCCCCGCCGAGGCGAGCGACCGTTCGATCAGGGCGCGGGCCAGCGCCTCGTCCGGCTGGTGCAGGGCGACATGCGGCGCGGCGGCCAGGCGGGAACGCAGGTCGGGCAAGGCCACCTGCCATGTCGCGGGCGGCGCGTCGGCGATCAGCAGCAGGGGGCGCTGCGCGGTCTGCGCGTCGTTCCAGGCGTTGAACAATGTCCGGTCGTCCTGCCGCTGCGCATCGTCGATCACCGTGCCGCCGCTTTGCGCGGCGAAGTGGCGGCCCAGCGTCGAACGGCCGGACAAGGGCGGGCCGCTGAGCAGGCTGACCGCCAGCGGCCAGTTACGCCAATTTTCCAGATGGCGCACGGCGATGCGGTTTGCTTCGCTGACCAGAAATTCGTCGGCGCTTGCGCTATCCGGCCGGTCGAACGGCAGGCTGATCTGTCTCATTGCGCCGGGGCGGCTCCGGCGGCGGCGCGGCGGATGCGCAGCGTGTTGCCGGATACCGCCACGCCATAGCCCTTGGCCGCCAGGGCGGCGCGGAGCGCGTCGACCGTGCCGTCGAAGCTGACCTGCATGACCGACGTGCCGCCCAGCGCCAGACTGCTGGTCGCGGCGGAGCGCACGCCCGCGATGGAGCGCACCGCCGCCTCGCCCTGCGCCACCGAACCCACGTCGGGCGTGTCGAACTGGATCGCGAAGCTGCCGGTCGTGGCGGCGGGCGTCGGCGCGTCCGTCATCTCCACCGGCAGGTCGGAAGCGTTTTCGATGGCCAGCGCGTCGGGATCGACCGGTTCCTCGATGATCAGCGACGGGTCGGGACGCAGGCGGCCATCGCTGAGCGCCTGGGTGTAGAGCTGGTCGATCCGCTGCGCCGCCTGATCCATCATCTGCGGAATCGCGCTGTCGTTGGAGGCGCGCAGGGAAAAGCTGCCGATCAGGAAATTGTCGGGGCCGTAGCGGGCGGTGAAGGTGCCGGTCACGGGGCCGCCCGGATATTGGCGGTCGAGCCGGGCGATGGGGATCACCACGTCGGCGGCGCCATATTGGTCGAGCAGCACGCGCCACCACAAGCGACCGCGCCGTCCGGTCTGCCCGGCGTTCAGCAGGACCGGATCGGCGATCGATCCGGCCACGCGCACATAGTCGATGGCGCTGTCCCCGGTGCGGAAGCGCGCCCATGCCTTCTGCCATTCGTTGATCCGTTCATAGGACACGGCCGAACCGCCGTCCCACAGCACCGGGATCACCAGCAGCGGCGGCGAATGCACGACATTGCTGCCGGTGACGCCCAGCACCTGCCCGGTGCGCGCCCGGTCGAACATGACGCCCAGCGTCGCGACATAGCGGTTGGGGCCGGCCTGCTCATATTCGATCTCTATGCCGGAGATCATGCCCTCAAGCTGCGAATCGGACAGGCCCGGCGCGCCGGTTCCGCCATGGGTGCGGGTCCACAGCATCTGCCAGGCGCGCCGCTGCGCCAGTCGCCAGCCCGCCTTGCGCGCCGCATCGGCATCCTTGGCGAAGACGTCGACCTTCACATGGCTGACCTGAAAATCGCCGCCGCTGGCGATGGGGGGCACGCCGCGTTCCCCCTCCATCTGCGCGAACAGGGCCGCCGCCGCGAGGCCGAGCGCGATGGCGCCCAGAATCTGGAGTGGTCGCGCCAATACCCGAAACCAGGGTACGCGAATCGGGTTCAGAGGCCGAAAGTTAAGGCCGCGAAGGACAATGGGCAGGCTCACGCGCGTCCTTTTGGCGGGATTTGACTGCCCTGCCAAGCGGCAACCCATTTCCCGTTCCGTTTTCCTTCCTATTGATCTAGGAGCCACGGCCATGAGCGACACCGAATCCTATAGCTACGCCAAGGCTGGCGTCGACATCGCCGCGGGCAATGCGCTGGTCCGCGCCATCGCCCCGCTGGCCAAGGCCACCCGCCGCCCCGGCGCTGACGCGGAACTGGGCGGCTTTGGCGGTTTCTTCGACCTGAAGGCGGCGGGTTATGACGATCCGCTGCTGGTCGCGGCCAATGACGGCGTGGGCACCAAGCTGAAACTGGCGATCGATCACGACGCGCATGACGGCGTGGGCATCGATCTGGTCGCCATGTGCGCCAATGATCTGATCGTGCAGGGGGCCGAACCGCTCTTCTTCCTGGACTATTACGCCACCGGCAAGCTGGAGAGCGGCGTCGCCGAGCGCGTGATCGCGGGCATCGCGGAGGGCTGCAAGCAGGCGGGTTGCGCGCTGATCGGCGGAGAGACCGCCGAGATGCCGGGCATGTATGGGCCGGGCGACTATGATCTGGCGGGGTTCTGCGTCGGCGCGGTGGAGCGGTCGCAGGCGCTGACCGGCAACCGGGTCAAGGCGGGCGACGTGCTGCTGGGCCTTGCTTCGTCGGGCGTGCATAGCAACGGTTTCTCGCTGGTGCGTCGTCTGGCGGCCGACAAGGGCTGGAAGCTGAACCGTCCGGCGATCTTCGACAATGAAGTGCTGCTGATCGACGCGCTGATGGCGCCCACGCGGATTTACGTGAAGTCTCTGCTGCCGCTGGTGCGGGCGGGGAAGATCAATGCGCTGGCCCATATCACCGGCGGCGGCCTGCTGGAGAATATTCCGCGCGTGCTGCCCGAAGGAACCCATGCGGTGGTCGACGCCGATGGATGGGAACAGCCGCGTCTGATGGCCTTCCTGCAGGCGCAGGGCCATATCGAGCCGGAAGAGATGGCGCGCACCTTCAACTGCGGCGTCGGCATGGTGCTGGCGGTGGATGCGGATGTCGCGGATGCTGTTGCGGCCGAGCTGGAAGCGGCGGGCGAGACGGTGGTTCGCGTCGGCGCCGTGGAAGCGGGCGAAAAGGGCTGCACGGTCAAGGGATCGCAGGAAAGCTGGAGCGCCAAGGCGGACTGGACCGCGACGCATCTGGGGTAAGTCACCGAACGGAGACTGGTAAGTGAAGGCAAAGGTCGGCGTTCTGATTTCCGGGCGCGGTTCGAACATGGCGGCGTTGCTTTATGCCGCCAAGCATCCGGCCTGCCCCTATGAGATCGTGCTGGTCGCGGCCAACGATCCCGAAGCGCCCGGCCTGACGCTGGCCGCCGCCGAGGGGGT
Source organism: Sphingobium chlorophenolicum (assembly GCF_000722875.1). Taxonomy (GTDB): domain Bacteria; phylum Pseudomonadota; class Alphaproteobacteria; order Sphingomonadales; family Sphingomonadaceae; genus Sphingobium; species Sphingobium chlorophenolicum. Next base: position 15,755 of record NZ_JFHR01000029.1, read on the forward strand.
CGCCACCTTCGGGCAGAGCCACAAGGGGATGAAGCGCGCCGAATTCGACGCCGTCATCGACGCGGAACTGCGCAGGGCGGGCGCGGAATATGTCGCGCTGGCGGGCTATATGCGCCTGCTCTCGCCGGAGTTCGTCGCGGGGTGGGAGGGGCGGATGCTCAACATCCATCCCAGTCTGCTGCCCAAATATAAGGGGCTGGATACCCACCAGAAGGCGCTGGACGCGGGCGATAGCCATGCGGGCTGCTCAGTCCATATCGTCACCGCCGAACTGGACGACGGGCCGGTGCTGGGCCAGACCGAAGTCGCGATCCTGCCCGGCGACACCGCCGACAGTCTGGCGGCGCGCATCCTGATCGCCGAGCATCAGCTTTATTCCCGCACACTGGCCGATTTCGTGACCCGCGAGCGGCAGCCCGAATGGCTGCTGAACAAGGTGCGGGAGAGCGCCCTGTCCCTGCCGCAGGTGGATGAGGTGACGTCGCACGGCATGCCCTGCTTCGGGATCGAGAAGGGCAAGAAATTCGCCTATTTCACGCAGGATCATCATGGCGACGGCGTGATCGCCATCCTCGTCAAGACCACCGCGCCCGAAGAGCAGGCGATGCTGATCGAAAGCGATCCGGCGCGCTATTACCGGCCCGCTTATTTCGGGGACGGCTGGGTGGGCATCCGGCTCGACCTGGGCGATACGGACTGGGAGCAGATCGGCGAGCGGCTGCATCGTAGCTGGCGCGAAGTCGCGCCGCGCAAGCTCACCGCCCTGCTGGACGCCGCCGACGAATTTTAACCGCGCCCTTCCTTTTGCGATGGCCTCACCCCACTATAGGCAGCCATGACCGACACCGCCCCCTCCCCCGCCCCGCAAGCCGCCATCGAGATCACCAATCTCACCAAAGTGTATAAGGGCGGGAAGCGCGCGCTCGACAATATCAGCCTCTCCATCCCGCGGGGGCAGATTTACGGCCTGCTGGGGCCGAACGGGGCGGGCAAGTCGACCACGATCAACATCCTTGCGGGCCTTGTGAACAAGACCAGCGGCAGCGCGAGGATATGGGGCTTCGACATCGACCAGAACCCCCGCAACGCCAAGAACAGCATCGGCATCGTGCCGCAAGAGATCGTCTTCGATCCCTTCTTCACCCCGTTTGAGACGCTGGAGAACCAGGCGGGCTATTATGGCGTGCCGAGGGACCGTCGCCGGTCGATGGAATTGCTGCGCGCCGTGCATCTGGAGGATAAGGCCAACGCCTATGCCCGCACCCTGTCGGGCGGCATGAAGCGCCGGTTGCTGGTGGCGAAGGCGATGGTGCATTCGCCGCCGATCCTGGTGCTGGACGAGCCGACCGCAGGGGTCGACGTGCAGCTCCGCCAGCAGCTTTGGGCCTATGTGCGGGAATTGAACCGGCAGGGCGTGACCATCGTGCTGACGACCCACTATCTGGAAGAGGCCGAGCAATTGTGCGACCGCATCGGCATCATCAACCATGGCAAGCTGATCACCGACAAGCCGACCCGCGAACTGATCGCCATGGCGCAGGAAAAGGTGGTGCAGGTGACGGTCGACCGCGACGTCGCGACCCCGCCCGCCGACCCCTGTTTCGAGAAGATCGAACTGTCGGACGAGCGCACGCTGACCATCACCTATATGAAGAACCGCGCCAATGCCGGGCAGGTGCTGAGCGCCGTGCAGGCGAGCGGGCTGGCGATCGTCGATGTGGTGACGCGCGATCCGGATCTGGAGGATGTGTTCCTGAACCTGACCGCGGCGGCGTGAGGGAAGAGGCTCATGCTGTTCCCCCTCCCGCTGGCGGGAGGGGTCGATCAGAGTCACGTGCCTCTGATCGAGGGGGTGGGCTGGCGCAACCTTTCAAACCGCGCGCTACCGCTCGCGCAAAAGAGCTGCGCAACGCCGCTCCAACAGCAGAACGGCTATTATGGCAGCAACTGCGCAGCCGAAAACTGGGTTGCAAGTTCAGCCGCCAGATGCCGGTCGGCCCCTATTTCGCGGACTTCCTGTGCCGTGAACTGAAACTCATCATCGAACTGGATGGCGAAAGCCATGATTACAGCGTGGGATATGACTCGCGCCGAGACGATTTCTGCCGTTCCCAGGGCTATCGAATCTTGCGCTTTTCAAATGTCGATGTGATGGAAAATCTCGAAGGCGTTGTGTCGCATGTTCAGGCGACGCTTGCGCAGGCCCACCCCCAGCCCCTCCCGCCAGCGGGAGGGGAGTAAGAAGAACCCATGCCCATCACCACCTATGACGTCGTCATCATCGGCTCCGGCGCGGCGGGGCTGACGGCCGCCATCAACCTGGCGCAGGACCGCAAGGTCGTGGTGCTGGCCAAGGGCGCGCTGGACGGGGGGTCGACCAACTGGGCGCAGGGGGGGATTGCCGCCGTGCTCGACGGGGGCGACAGTTTCGAAGCGCATATAGAGGATACGATGGTCGCGGGCGCGGGGCTGAACGACCGCAGCACCGTCGAGTTCGTCGTTTCCGAAGCGCCCGCCGCCATCGAGCGGCTGGCGGAACTGGGCGTGCCCTTTAACGGCGGCGAGGAATTCGGGGAACGCTGGCATCTGACGCGGGAGGGCGGCCACAGCCATCGACGCATCGTCCATGTCGACGACGCCACCGGCCATGCCGTTCAGGTCGCCCTGCTGAAGGCCGCCCGCGCCAATCCCAACATCACCCTGCTGGAGGATCGGGTCGCCATCGACCTGATCACCAGCCGCCATGGGGAGCGCTATTCGGGCAACGGCCATGTCTGGGGCGTCTACGCCTTCAACAAGCAGAGCAAGCATGTCGACGCCATATTGGGCAGGGCGACGATCCTGTGCACCGGGGGCGCGGGGCGGACTTATCTCTTCTCCACGGCGCCCAGGGGCGCGACGGGGGATGGCATCGCCATGGCGTGGCGCGCGGGTTGCCGCGTCTCCAACATGGAGATGAACCAGTTCCACCCGACCTGCCTCTACAATCTGGAGGTCAAGAATTTCCTGATCACCGAGGCCGTGCGCGGCGAGGGCGGGCATTTGAAGCTGCCGCCCGGCGTCCCCGGCGGCGGCGAACGCTTCATGCCCCGCTTCGACAAGCGCGGCGAGCTGGCGCCCCGCGATGTGGTGGCCCGCGCCATCGACCATGAGATCAAGCGGCTGGGCCTGGACTATGTCCATCTGGATATCAGCCACAAGCCGCCGGAATTCGTGCGGACCCATTTCCCGACCATCTATGCGCGCCTGCTGGACCTGGACATCGACATCACGAAGGAGCCGATCCCGGTCGTCCCGGCGCAGCATTATACGTGCGGCGGCGTGGTGATCGACCTGGACGGGCGCACCGACCTGCCCGGCCTTTATGCGGCGGGGGAAGTGACCGAGAGCGGGCTGCACGGGGCGAACCGGCTCGCGTCCAATTCCCTGCTGGAATGTTTCGTCTTCGGGGAGGCCGCCGCCCGGCATATCCGCGCCCATTGGGACGAACTGCCCGCGCCGCCGCCCGTCCGCCCGTGGGACGAAAGCCGCGTCACCAACTCCGACGAAGAGGTCATCGTCCAGCATAACTGGAAGGAAATCCGCCGCTTCATGTGGGACTATGTCGGCATCGTCCGCACCACCAAGCGGCTGGAGCGCGCCCAGCATCGCATCGACCTGCTGGCCAAGGAAGTGGACGAATATTACGGCCATTTCCGCGTGACGCCCGACCTGATCGAACTGCGCAACCTGCTGGAGGTGGCGCGGCTGGTCGTGCGGTCCGCGTTGCAGCGCAAGGAGAGTCGGGGGCTTCACTATACGCTCGACTATCCGGACATGCTGCCGCAGGCGGTGGACACGGTGCTGGCGCCTTAGGACAGGGTGGAGAGCGGGCCTATCCAAAACTGGGAGGGGGACCGCTGTGAGGCGGTGGAGGGGAATGGGGCGCGACCTCCGAAACTTCCCCTCCACCACCGCTTTCAGCGGCGGTCCCCCTCCCCACGCTTCGCGTAGGGAGGATTAAAGCGTCCCCAAAAAAAGTGGCGCAGCGGTCCATCGCGCTGCGCCATGAGGGGGGAGGAGTGACGCTGCAAGCGCCGTCATCCTTATGGGCGGGCCGTGCCGCCGCTGCTTTGATCCGCGTCAAACCGTCTTCAGAAAATCGCCCAGCACCGCGTTGAAGCGCGCGGGCTGGTCCGCCATGACGACATGGCCGCTGGGGCCGATGGGGACCAGCCGGACGCCGCGCTTGGCGGCATAGGCGGTGCGAAAGGTGCGGCCGATCTGGCCCGCCTGCGCCGCGTCGTCGCCCACGGCATAGACCACCTCCATCGGCGCGGTCAGCCGCGCCAGTTGCGGCCCCAGATCGACATTGGCGAGGTCGCGCAGCGCATTGGCGATCACGTCCGGATCGCTGCCCTGCGCGCCCGGCATCTCCGCCAGCATCTGCGCCAGATAGGCCCGCCCCGCCTTGGTCCCCGTGAAATATTGGCCTAGCTGGTCGGCCAGGAAGCCCATGCCCTGCGCCGTGCCGCCGACCATCGCCGCCCCTTCGGGCAGCATGTCGACCACCATCAGCCGCCCGGCCAGCCCCTTCAATCCCAGCAGCATCGCCAGCGTGCCGCCCATGCTGTGGCCGACGATGGCGGGCCGGTCCAGCCCCGCTGCCGCGATATAGCGCGCGATCTCGTCCGCCAGCGGCTGGACCAGCGGGCCGCTGGCGTTGGCGTCCGCAGGGAGGCCCGCGAAGCCCCGGACATGGACCAGATGCCAGCGATAACCGGGCAGCGCCCCGACCACCCCGTTCCACAGCCCCGGCCCGCTCGCCAGCCCGGCGATCAGCACGACGTCCCGCCCCGCCCCGCGGGTCGTCACCGCGATCCGGCGGGATGCGAAGGGCGCCGCCCACGCCTTTGCGGGCAGCATGCCGCCCGCCAACAGGGCCGCCGCACCCTGCATCATGCTTCTTCTGTTCATCATCGACGCTTTCTTGCAGCCCGCCGCCTGAACCTCAACTGAGTTAAGGCGCATCCCGTTCAGCCTCCTTACATCGCATTTGTGGAATCATTCGTCGCATGATTCTTGTCACCCGGCGCGGGTCTGAACCCTAATGGATAAGGAGAGTGCGGGGATTTTGATGATCATGACGAAGGGAGGGCGCGGCAAGCGTCCAAATCGCGGCAGCAATGGCGGCTGGGGCCGTCCTGTGTTGTTGATGGCGGCGCTTTCGGCCTGCGTCAGCGCGCCGCAGCAACCCTATGCGGCGGTCCAGCAGCGGCCGCAGCCCTCCACCGCGACCTTCCCGATCAAGCCGGTCGCCAATCCGCCCAAGCCGTTCGAGGCGCTGAAGGTCGACCAGCGGGAGACGCCGCCGCCCGGACTGGTCAGCGTGGTCCGCAGCCTGGGGCAAAGCTTCAACGGCAAGGTCGGCATCGCCGTGCGCCGCATCGGCAGCGACTGGACGGTCGCGTGGAACGGCAATCTGCTCTTCCCGCAGCAGAGCGTGTCGAAGCTGTGGGTGTCGATGACCTTCCTCGACGCGGTGGACCGGGGCAAGATCCGCCTGAGCGACAGCACCACCATCACGAAGAAGGATCTGACCCTCTTCCACCAGCCGACCGCCGCTCTGGTGGGCAATTCGGGCTGGACGACCACCTATTCCGACCTGATGCGCCGCGCCATGACGCAGAGCGACAATACCGCCAACGACACGCTGTTGCGCGCCGTCGGCGGGCCGGACGCGGTGCGCGGCTATCTGGCGCGGCGGTACATCAAGGATATTCGTTTCGGGCCGGGCGAGCGGCTGCTGCAATCGACCACGGCGGGGCTGGAATGGCGGCAGGATTATTCGATCGGCCGCAATTTCTACGCCGCCCGCGCCAAGCTGCCCATGGCGGCGCGGCAGAAGGCGCTGGACAATTATCTGGCCAGCCCGCCGGACGGGGCCGCGCCATCCTCCATCGTGCAGGCGCTGGCGAAGTTGAAGCAGAACGACATGCTGTCGCCTGCATCGTCGCAACTGCTGATGTCGATCATGAGCGAGGCGAAGACCGGGCCACAGCGGATCAAGGGCGGTGTGCCGACGGGGTGGCATTATCTGCACAAGACCGGCACGGGCCAGGAATTGGGCGCGCGCTCGACCGGGTTCAACGATATCGGCATTATGACCGCGCCGGATGGGACCAGCTATGCCGTGGCGGTGATGATCGGCAGCACCACCGAACCGATCCCCACGCGCTGGCAGTTGATGCAGGCGGTGGCGAAGGCGGTGGCGGCGAACCACGAGGCGCGGTAGGCTTCCGTCATTCCCGCGAAGGCGGGAATCCATCTCCTGACCATGCATCAAGTCCGTTCTTATGGGAGATGGATTCCCGCCTTCGCGGGAATGACGGAGGAGTAGGATTCAATCCAAATTCGGCCGCAGCCAGCGTTCCGCCGTTTCCATATCCACGCCGCGCCGCTGGGCGTAATCCTCCAACTGGTCGCGTCCGACCCGCGCTACGCCGAAATATTCGGCCTGCGGGTGCCCGAAGTAGAAGCCGCTGACCGCCGCCGTCGGCAACATCGCGAAGCTTTCCGTCAGGGTGACGCCGGTTGCGTGGTGCGCGTCGAGCATGTCGAACAGCAGTGGCTTCAGGCTGTGTTCCGGGCAGGCGGGATAGCCCGGCGCGGGGCGGATGCCGCGATATTGTTCCTTGATCAGCGCTTCGTTGGTAAGCTGCTCCCCCTCGGCATAGCCCCAGAGCGCCGTCCGCACATAATGGTGCAGCCGCTCGGCGAAGGCTTCGGCCAGACGGTCGGCCAGCGCCTTGAGCAATATGTCCGAATAATCGTCGATGGCGTTCTTGAACCGCGCCAGATGCGGCTCGATGCCATGGATCGACACGGCGAAACCGCCCATCCAGTCGCCGTCATGGCTGATGAAGTCGGCCAGGCACATATTGGCCCGCCCCTCCCTCTTCGCGATCTGCTGGCGCAGCATGGGAAGCGTGACATGTTTTTCATCCTCGACATGGACGATGATGTCGTCGCCCTCCCGGCGGCAGGGCCACAGGCCCGCCACGCCGCGAGCCGTCAGCCACTTCTCGTTGATGACGCGGTCCAGCATCGCCTGCGCGTCGTTGAACAGGCTGGTCGCGCTTTCGCCGACCACCTCGTCGTCCAGGATCGCGGGATAATTGCCCGCCAGTTCCCAGGCGCGGAAGAAGGGCGTCCAGTCGATATAGTTGCGCAGATCCTTCAAATCCCAATCCGGGAAGCGATGGACGCCGGGCAGGCGGGGCTTGCCGGGTTTCAGGCTCTCATCGATCTCAAAGGCGTTGTCGCGGGCTTCCTCTATGCTGAGCAGCTTGCTCTGCCCCTTGTTCGCGCGGGCGACGCGGACATGTTCATAATCGTCCTTGGTCTTCTGGACGAAATCATTCTTCTGCGTTTCGGAAACGAGCGCCGTCGCCACGCCGACCGCGCGGCTGGCGTCCAGCACATGCACCACCGGTCCCGTGAACGCCGGATCGATGCGCAGCGCGGTGTGCACCCGCGATGTCGTCGCCCCGCCGATCAGCAGCGGCATGGTCATCTCCGCCCGCTGCATCTCCGCAGCGACCGTCACCATCTCGTCCAGCGAGGGGGTGATCAGGCCCGACAGTCCGATCATGTCGGCGTCATGATCGTTCGCGGCCTTGATGATGTCCTGCCAGGGCACCATCACGCCCATGTCGACCACCTCGAAGCCGTTGCACTGGAGCACGACGCCGACGATATTCTTGCCGATATCGTGGACGTCGCCCTTGACCGTGGCCATGATGATCTTGCCCTTGCCCTTGGCGCCGGGTTCCTTCGCCGCCTCGATGAAGGGGAGGAGGTGCGCGACCGCCTTCTTCATGACGCGGGCGGATTTGACGACTTGCGGCAGGAACATCTTGCCCGCGCCGAACAGGTCGCCGACCACGTTCATGCCGTCCATCAGCGGGCCTTCGATCACCTGGATGGGCTTTTCGGCAGCGAGGCGGGCTTCCTCCGTATCCTCGACCACATACATGTCGATGCCCTTGACCAAAGCATGCTCCAGCCGCTTGGCGACCGGCCAGCCGCGCCATTCCTGCGCCGCCTTTTCCGACGCGGCGTCCTTGCCCTTGTAGCTTTCCGCCAGCGCAACGAGGCGGTCGCCCGCTTCGGGATCGCTGTTCAGCAGCACATCCTCGCACGCCTTGCGCAGCGCCGGGTCGATGGCGTCATAGACGTCAAGCTGCCCCGCATTGACGATGGCCATGTCGAGGCCGGCGGGAATGGCGTGGTAGAGGAAGACGCTGTGCATCGCCCGCCGCACCGGCTCATTGCCGCGGAAGGAGAAGCTGAAGTTCGACAGGCCGCCGGAAATATGGACGTGCGGACAGCGCTTCTTGATTTCCCGGCACGCCTCGATGAAGTCGAGGCCGTAATTGTTATGCTCCTCGATCCCGGTCGCCACGGCGAAGATATTGGGGTCGAAGATGATGTCCTCCGGCGGGAAGCCGATGGACAGCAGCAGCTTGTAGGCGCGTTCGCAAATCTCGACCTTGCGGTCCTTCGTGTCGGCCTGGCCGGTTTCGTCGAAGGCCATGACGACCACCGCCGCGCCATAGGCCATGCAGAGGCGGGCGTGATGCAGGAAGGCTTCCTCGCCCTCCTTCATGCTGATGGAGTTCACGACCGGCTTGCCGGAGACGCATTTCAGGCCCGCCTCGATCACTTCCCATTTCGAGGAGTCGATCATCACCGGAACGCGGCTGATGTCCGGTTCGGAGGTCATGAGCTTCAGGAAGGTGGTCATCGCCTCGACCGCGTCGAGCAGGCCTTCGTCCATGTTGACGTCGACGATCTGCGCGCCGTTCTCCACCTGATCGCGGGCGATGTCGATGGCCGCGGCATAGTCGCCCGCCATGATCAGCTTCTTGAACTTGGCCGAACCGGTGACGTTGGTGCGTTCACCGATGTTGACGAAAGTGGCGGTCGATTGCTGGGTCATTCTAACAATATCCGTTCGCTTCGAGCGAAGTCGAGAAGCGGTTGTGCGCCCGTGTCTCGACTTCGCTCGACACGAACGGAGGCTGGGATTCAGGCCGCGATGTGCATGGGTTCGAGGCCCGCGAGCCGCGTCACCACGGGCAGTTCCGGCACCTGACGCGGCTTCTGCCCCGCCAGCGCCCTCGCCACCGCGCCGATATGCGCGGGCGTGGTGCCGCAGCAGCCGCCGACCATGTTCACCAGCCCCTCATCCACCCACTGGCGGATCAGCTTCGCCGTCGTTTCGGGCAGTTCGTCATATTGGCCCAGTTCGTTGGGCAGGCCCGCATTGGGATAGGCCAGGATCAGCGTATCGGCATTCTTCGCCAGTTCGGAGAGATAGGGCCGCAGCAAATCCGCCCCGAAGGCGCAGTTCACGCCGATGGTCAGCGGCTTCAAATGCCGCAGCGAATACCAGAAGGCGTTGATCGTATGGCCCGACAGGTTGCGGCCTGACATGTCGGTGATGGTGAAGCTGAGCATCAGGGGCACGGGCCGTCCGGCCGCCGCCTCCGCTTCCCGCGCCGCCATGCCCGCCGCCTTGGCGTTCAGCGTGTCGAAGCAGGTCTCCACCAGCAGGAAGTCCACCCCGCCCTCGATCAGCGCGTCGCATTGCTCGCGATAGTCGGCCTTGAGCGTGTCGTAATCGACCTCGCGATAGGCGGGGTCGTTCACGTCGGGGGAGATCGACAGGGTCTTGTTCGTCGGGCCGATGGACCCGGCCACGAAGCGCGGGCGGGCGTCCTTCGCCGTCGCCTTCTCGCACGCGGCGCGGGCCAGCTTCGCGGCGGCGACGTTGATGTCCCGCACCAGATGTTCGCAGCCATAATCGGCCATGGCAATCTTGGTGGAGGAGAAGGTGTTGGTCTCGATCATGTCCGCGCCCGCGTCGAGATAGGCGGCATGGATGCCCTCTACTATGTCCGGGCGAGTGAGGCACAGAAGGTCGTTATTGCCCTTCTGGTCCTTCGGCAGGTCGAGATTCCCGCGATAATCCGCCTCGGTCAGGCCGTGCTTCTGGATCGACGTGCCGTAGCCGCCGTCGAAGATCATGATCTTTTCCGCCGCCACGGCGCGGAATTGTTGTTCGGGAGTCATTCCACCAAACTCGCTTCCTGAATAACCACCGTTCGTCCTGAGTAGGGGCTGAGCTTGTCGAAGACCCGTATCGAAGGACAGTCCTTCGATACGCCATTTCGACAGGCTCAATGGCTACTCAGGACGAACGGAAAATTTCAAACCGCATTTGTCGCCACCGGCCGCAGCCCCAGCAGATGGCAGATCGCATAGCTGAGTTCCGCCCGGTTGAGCGTATAGAAATGAAAGTCGCGCACCCCGCCCGCATAAAGCTTCCGGCACAGTTCCGCCGCCAGCGTGGCGGAGACGAGTTGCCGGGCGGCGGCGTGGTCGTCCAGCCCCTCGAACAGCTTGCCCATCCAGCCGGGCACGTCGGTGTTGCACATGGCCGACATGCGCTGGACCGCCGCGAAATTGCTGACCGGCATGATGCCGGGGATGATGTCCGCGTCGATCCCCGCCGCCGCGACCGTATCGCGAAAGCGGAAGAAGGTCTCCGGTTCGAAGAAGAATTGCGTGATCGCCCGCGTCGCGCCCGCGTCCAGCTTGCGCTTGAGGTTATCGATGTCGCTCTGCGCGCTCTGCGCGTCGGGATGGGTTTCCGGATAAGCGGCCACCGAAATCTCGAACGGGTGACGTTTCACCAGCCCTGCGACCAGTTCCGCCGCGCCCTTATAGCCTTCCGGATGGGGCTCGAACTTCGCGCCCATTTCCGGCGGATCGCCGCGCAGGGCGACGATATGCCGCACGCCCGCTTCCCAATAGGCGTCGGCCACCTCGTCGATCTCGGCCTTGCTCGCCGCGACGCAGGTCAGGTGCGCCGCCGCCGACAGGGGCGTCTCCTTCGCGATGCGGGCCACGGTGTTGTGCGTCCGCTCCCGCGTCGATCCGCCCGCGCCATAGGTGACCGACACGAATTTCGGCGCCAGCGGCGTCAGCGTCTGGATGGCGGACCAAAGTTGCTCCTCCATCTTCTCCGACTTGGGGGGGAAGAATTCGAAGCTCACATTCACGTCGCCCGCCAGATCGGCATAGAGCGGCGCCTGCCACGCCTGGGCCGCTTCGACGGAGGGGAAACCAAGGGTCATGCGGAAAGTCGTCCTTCGATAGGCAGGACGCGCGCGCCACGGCGCCGTCCCAGCCATAATTGCACCGTCAGTTCCTGGCCGGGCAGCACCTCCACCCGCTCCAGTTCCAGTCCCGCTTGCCGGAACCAGCTTTCGATCTGCTCGTCGGAAAAGCCCAGGCGCGCATGCTGGTCGCGCAGCCGGAGTTCCTCCCGTTCATGGGCCGCGAAATCGGCGATCAGCACCCGGCCGCCCGCCGCCGTCACCCGCGCCGCTTCCTCGATCACCGCTTCGGGGGCCTGCGCATAGTGCAGCACCTGATGCAGCACCACGGTGTCGGCGCTGCCCGGCTCCAGCGGCAGGGCGCCGAAATCGCCCAGCACCAGCGCATATTTGTCGCCCGCATCCTCCGGCAGCTTGGCGCGGGCCAGCCGCAACATGTCGGGGCTGCGGTCCAGCGCCGTCACCTGATCCGCCGACGGGCCGAACAATTCGATCATGCGCCCGGTGCCGGTGCCGATGTCGAGCAGATGGCCGATCGGCTCCGCCCCCAGCAGCGCGGTCATCGCCGCCTCCACATCGCCCTCCGGCACGTGCAGCGACCGGATCGCGTCCCATAGCTCGGCATGTTCGGCGAAATAGCTTTCCGCCGCCTGGGCGCGGTCCGCCCGTACCGCAGCAAGCCGGGCCAGGTCGGCCTTCTGCCACAGAAGTTCGCCCTCCGACGGGACAAGCTGGTCGAACAGCGTCAGGAAAGGCGCGATTTCCGGTCCTTTGCCCAGGCGCAGGAAAACCCAATTGCCTTCCTTGCGCCGTTCCACCAGATCGGCTTCGGCCAGGATGCGGACATGGCGCGACACGCGGGGCTGGCTTTGCCCGACGACCTGCGCAATCTCACCCACGGCCAGTTCCATGGCGCGCAACAGATGGATGATGCGCAGCCGCGTGGGGTCGCCCAATGCCCGGAAAATGTCGAGTGCCGCGCTCATGACAGGATCATATAAAGAAATCTTTATATACGTCAATGGCCGTTCGGACCGCGCCCTTCCCGCCCCTTCCAGCCCCAAATCACGGGCTTGGCGCATGATTGGGATTGCCATGAGTCGCCGGATTCATTACGAATCGGCCCGCAGACGCAATGGGGGGTGAACTTTTCTCCGAGAGTGGTCTGCGCCGTTATTATTCTCAGAGAGGGGTTAACCCATGACCAAGTCGATTGCTCTTTCGCTCGTTCTCGCCGCGTCGCTCGGCCTGGCCGCCTGCTCGGGCGGTGCGGAAAATGCCGCCAACAACGCCGCCAATGCTGCCGAGAATGCTTCGAATGCTGCCGACAACGCCATGAACGCCGCGCTGAACGCTGCCGACAACGCTTCGAACGCCGCTTCGAACGTTGCCAACACCGCGAGCAACGCTGCTGCGAACGCGATGTAATTCCCTTTCGGGAATGTCTGGAAAGGGGCCGCGCCGGAAACGGAGCGGCCTTTTTCTTTGCCCTGAGCAGACGAAAAAAGGGCCGCCCCGATGGAGCGGCCCTCTTTCGTTCGTCCTTCCGGCGCTGGATCAGCAATCCCGGTCGATGGCGCGCCCGGCAAGTGCGCCCACGCCCGCGCCGATGATCGCGCCCGTCGTACCATCGCCGCGACGGCCATAGCGGCCGCTGCCCTTGCCGACTTCATTGCCGAGCAGGCCGCCGGCGATCGCGCCGATGATGGTGCCGCCCGTGCCATTGTCCCGGCAGCGATAGCCGCCGCGATAACCGCGATAGCGATAGCCGTCGCCGCGATAATAGCCGCCGCCCCGATAATAGCCGTCGCGATAGCCGCGGTAGCCCCGGTCGCCGCGATAATAGTCGCCGCGTTCATAATGGCGGCCCCAGCCGTCGCGGGCCATGGCGGGCGTCGCGGTGGCGGCCAGGGAAGCAGCGCCCATCGCCAGCGCCGCGCCCAGATTGATCAGGAATTTCGTCTTCATGGCGTTGCTCCTCGACTATGCCATCGGCTCGTCCGTGCCGGGACTCGCCATCGATTGACGCCCTTTTGCCCGATTCGCATTGAGCCGAGCCTGAATGGCCATGTCAGCCATCGTTCAGCTAAGCGCCGTGTCATCCACGACCACGACCAACATCATCGCGCTTTTCGGGCCGCAAGGCCAGCGGGGACGATGCCCGGCGAAAAACCCTTCACGCCACGCGATAATATCCTATGGCAAGGGCGATGCGCCGAATCCTGATCGTCCTGCTGCTTGCGATCCTGCTCCTGCCCGCGCCGCACAAGAACAAGCCCGAACCCTTCGCCGCCGGTCCGCTGCTGGTGAGCGCGCGCGCCCTGCCGCTGAACGCCGCCGATCCCGGCCAGCGCGACCTGGGGCCGCTTCATTATCTGGGCGGATGGCAACTCAGCAGCGCGCATCATGGGTTCGGCGGCATATCATCCCTGCTGGCGGAGCCGGACGGGCAGATATTGGCGCTCAGCGATTCCGGCACGCTGATGGGCTTTCACGTCGGTTCCGGCCGGGCGGAGCGGCGGCCGTTCATCGCCCCCCTCCCCATCCGGCCGCAGGACCGCGACCGCCCCTGGTGGGCCTGGGATTCGGAGGCGATGGCCCGCGATCCCGCGACCGGGCGATATTGGGTGGGGTTCGAGTTGCAGCAGATGATCTGCCGCTATTCGCCCGGCTTCGCCCGCGTGGAGGCATGCCGCACCTGGCCGGAGATAGAGGCCTGGCCCGAAACCGGATCGATCGAATCGCTGGCGCGGCTGCCCGACGGGCGGTTCCTGGTGCTGGCGGAGATGGGCATGACCGCCGACGGCAGCCATGACGCGCTGCTGTTCGCGGGCGACCCGGCGGAGGCCGCGACTGCGCGCCCCATGCACCTGCGCTATGTGCCGCCGCGGGGCTATCGCCCGACCGACGCGGTGGCGCTGGACGCGCGGCATGTGCTGGTGCTCAACCGGCGGCTGACCTTGCAGTCATTGTTCACCGCGACGCTGGCGATGGTCGAGCTGCCGGAAAGGCCGCGACCCGGCGACCGGCTTAAGGCGCGGGCGCTGGCCCGGCTGGCGCCGCCGCTGCTGGCCGACAATTTCGAGGGGCTGGCCGTGACGCGGGAGGGCGGGCGCCGGATCGTCTGGATCGCGTCCGACGATAATCATGAATTCTTCCAGCGGACCCTGTTGCTGAAATTTGGGTTGGATTTTTAATCCTCCCCATCGGGAGATGGGGAGGGTCGAAGAGAGGCACGTGACTCTCTTCGACGGCCGAAGGCTGGTGGAGGGGAATGGGGCACGACCTGCGTATTTCCCCTCCACCACTCGCTCCGCGAGCGGTCCCCCTCCCCACGCTTCGCGTAGGGAGGAATTATATTGGGCCAACGCAAAAAAGCGGCCCGTTGCGGGGCCGCTCTTTCAAGCGAACGAAGCGGAGGGAATCAGGCCGCGACGGCGGTCTTCTTCTTCGCGATGTCGCGCTTCAGGCGACGGGCCTTCAGCGACAGCTTCTCGTCGCTGGTCTTCAGCAGCCAGTTGTCCAGGCCGCCATTATGTTCGACCGAACGCAGACCATGGGTCGACACGCGCAGCTTCACGGTCGTTTCCAGCGCTTCGGAGATCAGCGACACGTTCTGCAGGTTGGGCAGGAACACGCGCTTGGTCTTGTTATTGGCGTGGGAAACATTGTGACCCACCTGGCGGCCCTTGCCGGTCAGCTCGCAAATGCGCGACATAGTCAATCAACCTTGTAATTCGGGTTCGTTCGGAAAGCGGCGCCGATAACGGGATTCCCGGCGCACGTCAACCCGCCCGGAGCCTTTCGGGGCCGCAACCCTTTCCGACTCATGAGCGTTGACGCCCCATAAGCCAAAGGAGGCCGAAATGCGATTCATTGGTGGCTTGGTGCTGATTTTGTTGCTGGTTCTGGCTGGCGGCATCGCGACTGGCTTCATCGACCTGCAAAAGACGCAGGAGGGAAGCCTGCCGGATGTGGCGGTCAAGGGCGGCTCCCTGCCCAAATATGAGGCCAATGTGGCCAAGGTCGAGGTCGGCAAGCGCAAGGAAACGGTCGAAGTGCCGACGGTGGATGTGAAGAAGCCGTGAGATAGGGCTTAGCCTGTAAAAGACGCACCCTGTTCCCCCTCCCCCTGCGGGCCGCCATCCTCTATGGGTGAGGCCATGTCTTCGCCCTTTCCCCTGCCTGATGCCATGCGGCGCGCCCTGGACCTTGCCCGCAGCGCCGCGGAAGCGGGGGAGGTTCCCATTGGCGCGGTCGTTACGCTTGATGGCCGGATCGTTGGGGAGGGCGAGAATCGCAACCGGCGCGACAATGACCCCACCGCCCATGCCGAAATCGTCGCGATCCGGGCGGCGGCGGCGCTTCTGGGGGATTTCCGGCTGAACGGCTGCGACCTGTGGGTCACGCTGGAGCCTTGCGCCATGTGCGCGGGCGCGATCTCCCACGCGCGCATCGCCCGCCTCTATTATGCCGCCGCCGATCCCAAGGGCGGCGCCATTGAGCAGGGACCGCGCTTCTTTACGCAGCCGCAATGTCTGCACCGGCCCGAAGTCTATGGCGACCTCGCCCAAGCCGAGGCATCAACGCTGCTGCGGGACTTTTTCGTCGCCCGGCGCTGAATAATCGATGCGGTAGAGGGTGTAGGGCAGCGTCATGCCGGTCCGCAGCGTCACGGGCTTCAGCCAGTTCGGCACATCGCCCCGCATCAGCGCCGCATAAAAGCCTTTGGGACTGCGCGACTGGTAGATGGTGCCTTCGGGGAAGCCGGGGCAGACCAGCAAATAGGTGGCGTGATGCTTCGCCGCGATCGGGCGGAACGCCTCCGCCGGGCCGTCATAGGCGTGGTGCATGTCCAATATGGTCGCGCCGTTGCGGTGATAGGGACCGGCGATGGCGCTATGGTGGGTGGCGACGATCAGGCGCGGACCGAGGTCGACCATGGTGAAGATGGTCGCCGCGGGCACCTGATTCAGCACCTCCAGCGCGGGAAGCGTGCGGCAGCGGCCATTGGCCTTGTCTATCGCCTTGCGGCGGGCCTGGAGCGCAGGTTTCGGCGGCTTGGGCTGCTCCCCCGTGGTCTTGACCCAGAATTGGTTGATCTGCGGATAGAGCGGCGTCGCGAAGGCCGCCACGCCCAGCAGCGCGGCGCCCGCCGCCGCCAGACCGCGCGCCAGTGGTCGCCCGCTTCCAATGAGGCACAGCAGGCGATAGGCCGCCCAGGCCGCAGGGGGGATGGCCAGCAACTGGGCCGCCGGGCCTGCGCGCAACTGCCAGAAGAGCAGGGCGGTCGAAAAGAGCATCATCAGGCCGACCGTGGCCCAGGCCCAGAGTCGGTCGCCGTCGCGCCGCGAATCCCACAGCGCCCAGATCAGGCCGAAAAGGCCCGCGACCGGTATCGCCATCAGCGGCACGATCAGGCTGCGCGCCTGTACGGTGATCGGCTTGGCCTCGCGGATGTTGGCGAGCCACAGGCGGTCCAGTTCGGGCGAGATCTGATAGGCGCCGGACAGGCATTGCGGCCAATTGAGCCAGGCGAAGGCCGCCACCGCCGCGCCTACCACCAGCCCCGCGCCCAGCCGCGCAGGCCAGTTTCTGAGCGGCAGAAGCGCCAGCAGCGCCATCCCCGCCGAAGCCGTGGCGAAGATCGCGACCCAGATGGGTGAGATGGCGTCGCACACCATTTCCCGATTGGCGTAGCTGGCAAAGAGCAGGAACAGGATGGACGTCGCGCCCCCCAGGCTGAGCGCATAGGGCAGCATCCGCCGCGCCGCGCCATCCTTGAACACCCAGCGCAGCGCGATCAGCGCTCCGCCGGCGGCCAGATAGACGATCATCTCCATGCCGATGGCGATGGACAGGGCGCTGCTGACCCCCGCGACGATGCCGCCGCGCAGCCAGTTGCGGTCGATCAGCCCCGCCAGCATCAGCACGGTGAAGGTCAGTTGCCAGCCATGATGGTCGATCCGCATCGGCACGAACATGCCGATGCCCATCTGCGCGGCGAAGGGGGCGAGGGCGGCCAGGAACCAGCTATTCCCCCCCGCCAGCCGCCGGGCGATGAAGCCCAGCCCCAGCATCAGCGGCAACAGCGGCAGCATCGGCGCGATGCCGCAGGCCAGCCGGTCGGCCAGCCCCTGATCCAGAAAGGCGCGGAAGAACAGCATCAGCCCCGCGAGCGGCAGGTCCACCAGCCGCGACCAGTGGATGTTGAACCCGGCGGGCGGGTCGAGCCGATATTGCCGCAGGTCATACCAGCCCTGCCCCGCCAGCCAGTCCCTCACCTGGAGGAAGCGGATATTGTCGTCCGTATCGCTAAGCGTCAGCCAATGGATTTGCGGCCAGCGCATCGTGAACAGGCAGGCCATGGCGCCGATCCACAGCAGGACGGTCAGCCATTTCCAGTTCCGCTCCGCATGATGGGACAATTTCGTCGCCAGGGGAGCGATACGGGCGCGCAGGGCTGGCCAGCTTTGCAGTTTCATGGCCGGTGGATTAGAGGCTCCGCATCAAAGCGCAACGGGGCGGCATGAAAATCCTACAAATCTTCACACCGGAAAAACAGGCGCTGTTCTGGCAGATCGTTCGTTACGGCCTGACCGGGCTGTTCGTGACGGCCTGCCAGGCGGCGATCTACTGGACGCTGGCCGCACCGGTGGGGCTGCATCCGCAGGTCGCCAACGGCATCGGCTATCTGGCGGCGGTGGCGATCGGCTATGTGACGCATAGCAGCTTCACCTTTCGCGGGCATGGCGGGCGCGACAATCAGGCGGCGCGGGGGTTTCGCTTCGTCGCGGTGTCGCTGGTGAGCTATGCGCTGAACGCGCTGTGGGTGTGGCTGTGCGTCACCCATATGCGATGGCCGGAATGGTCGCCCATCCCGGCCATGCTGTTCGTGACGCCCGCGCTGGTGTTCGGGCTGAATCGGCAGTGGGTGTTTCGGTGAAGAAATAAGGCGTGGGGGCGCGATTGCCTGCGCCCTGCCGTCTGGAGCTCGCTTCGCTCGCTGCCCACCCCCGGCCCCTCCCGCTTGCGGGAGGGGAGGTTGTTAGTGCACGAACCGCGCCACGACGTCGCGATAGGAGCGGCTGACCTTCACCTGTGCGCCGGATTCCAGCACCAGGAAACATTCGCCGTTGGTGTGCGGCTTCACCTGCCGCACCTGGCTGAGGTTCACGATGGTGGAGCGGTGCACGCGCTGGAAATTGCGCGGGTCCAGCCGCTTTTCCAGATCCTTCATCGTCTCACGCAGGATCAGCGAATTGTCGGCGGTATAGATGCACATATAGTCGCCCGCCGCATCGATCCGTTCGATCGAATCCACGTCCACGCGGAAAATCTGCCCGCGATCCTTGATGTTGATGAGCTTTTCGAAGCGGTTGGCGGCGGGCGCGTCGCCCTCCCCCGCAAAATCGTTCATCGCGTCCGGCGCGACTTCGGCCAGCACTTCGCGCAGCTTTTCCGCTTCCTGCACCTGCTTCTTTTCGGACAGGCGCTGGCGCACCCGGTCCAGCGCGTCGGCAAGGCGGCCTTCCTCCACCGGCTTCATCAGATAGTCGACGGCCTGCGCCTCAAAAGCGCGGATCGCATGGTCGCTATAAGCAGTGCAGAAGATGAAGAGCGGCGGTTCCACCTCCATCAGCCCCTGCACGACGGAAAATCCGTCGAAGCCGGGCATTTGAATGTCGAGGAACACAAGGTCGGGCTTGTGCGTCTTTATGGCGCGGATGGCTTCACGGCCGTTGGAACAGGTTTCTACGATTTCGACATCCTCATGCGCTTCCAGACGCAGCTTAAGGCCTTGGATAGCCAGGCTTTCGTCGTCGACGAGGATTGTTCTTATGGTCATGCGGCCACTCTCGATGGTTCATCCAGGTTAAGCGGCATTTCGATCAGGACCGAAAAGCCGCCAGGCGTGGAACGCGTTTCGAAGCTCTGTCGTTCCCCGAAGGCCTGAATAAGCCTGTCGCGGATGTTCGCCAGACCAACGCCCGTGCCTTCGCTGACGGGATTGTTCGGGCGGGTGAACCCCTCATTCAATCCCGGACCCGTATCGGATACGATGATCCGGACGTTTTCACCGGCAGGCTGCGCCGTGACGGAGATTTCCGCGCCTTCCTCCTTGGGCGTGACCGCATATTTGATCGCATTTTCGACGAGCGGCTGGAGCAGGAGGGAGGGCAGGCGCGACTGCGCCACCGCCGGATCGATGTTGAAAACGGGGCGCAGGCGATCCTCGAACCGCATCTTCTCAATCTCCAGATAGAGTTTCAGCGTCTCTATCTCCTGCTCGATCGTCACCTGCGCGGTCGGTTCGTTGATCAACGTGTAGCGCAGGAAGGAGGACAGGCGGGACAGCATCGCATTGGCCCGGTCGGTCTGCTTCAGCAGCACCAGGGTCGAGATGCTGTTGAGCGTATTGAACAGGAAATGCGGATTGAGCTGATAGCGCAGCATGGCGAGTTGCGCGCTGGACGCCTGATTTTCCAGCCGGAGCAACTGGTCCGCCTGCTCCTCCACCGTCAGGTAGAAGTTGATCGCATAATAAAGCGCCGACCATGCGCCCAGCAGGGTCATGGAGAGGTAGAAGGCGCCCAGGAACAGTTGCAGCCCCGCCGTGTCGCTGCCCCGGTTCTGGGTCGAAAACACCCAGGCGTCGATGAACGCCACCAGGCCCGCCGCGACCACAACGGTGACGATGGACGCGCCCCAGGTGACGATCGGCCGTTGACGCTGGAGGAAGCGGAACACCACCGCGATCAGCAGCGTCACCGAATAGCCCGACACGGTCGATATCATCACCGGGATCAGGCTGGAAAGCGGCTGCCCATTGGCGATGGTGGACGACCCGCGCAGCAGGAAGGCCCCGGCCCATCCCACCGACTGGAGGTTCCAGAAAGCGCGGTTCTTGTCCGCGAAAAAGGGTTGGGGCTGGAAACGATGCACTGACATTGGCGTCAGCCTAAAGCATCAGGGGCTGTCAGAACAACCGTCATGCTGAACTTGTTTCAGCATGACTGGCAGATGCAGGGCGCACCCCCATTATCGTCAGGCGGCGGCCGCTTCCTGCCGGAGCGGCGTTTCCTCATCGACGCAGAGCCAGATCAGGTCGCTCGGCTCCAGTTCCCGGCCGTCATGGGCCTGGATGGTCATCTTGCGGATCGGTTGCCGATCGCGGCTGTCGGCCAGCACCTGGCAGTAAATGGGACCGCAGCCCCATTTTTCGCCCCATTGGCGCAGCGCGATCATGGCGGGTGCCAGATCCTCGCCCTTTTGCGTCAGGCGATATTCGACCTTGCGCCGGTCGCACTGCATCGGCTGACGCACCATGATGCCGTTTTCCACCAGCCGCGCGAGCCGATTCGCCAGGATGTTGCGGGCGATGCCGAGGATCGACTGAAACTCCTCGAAATGCCGGATTCCCGAAAGAGCGCCCCGCAAAATGAGGAACGACCAGCGTTCGACCATCACCTCCAATGCGCTGGGCAGCGCGCATTGTTCCAGATCCTGCGCAAGATTTTGTGTCATCGTCTTCACTTGATAGCTTAAAGCCACCCGCGTTGCAAAACTGCATCGCACTTGCCCCTAAATGGGATTTTTTTGTTGCGCTGCAAGGGTCATCGCGGACAATCGGTAGGGCAATGCTACGCCAATATGAACTTGTCGAACGGGTAAAGCGCTACGATCCGGATGCGGACGAAGCGATGATCAACCGCGCCTATGTGTTTTCGGTCCAGAAACATGGCAGCCAGAAGCGCGCCAGCGGAGACCCCTATTTCAGCCATCCGATTGAAGTCGCAGGCATTTTGACCGACTTCAACCTGGACGACCAGACCATCGTGACCGCGCTGCTGCACGACACGATAGAGGATACGCTGGTCACCTATGCGGAGATTGAGCAGGCCTTTGGCAAGGACGTCGCCAAGATGGTCGACGGCGTGACGAAGCTCAGCAAGATCGAGGCCATGTCCGAAAATGAGCGGGCGGCGGAGAATCTGCGCAAATTCCTGCTCGCCATGTCGGACGATATCCGGGTGCTGCTGGTGAAGCTGGCCGACCGGCTGCACAATATGCGCACGCTGCACTTCATCAAGAATGAGCAGAAGCGCCGCCGCATCGCCCGCGAGACGATGGACATCTATGCCCCGCTGGCGGAGCGGATCGGCATGTACGACTTCATGCGCGAGATGCAGTTGCTCGCCTTCCGCGAACTGGAGCCGGAAGCCTATGACAGCATCACCAAGCGGCTGGAACAACTGAAGGAAGGCGGCCATGACAAGGTCGACCGGATCGGCGCGGAACTGCAACTGCTGCTGGGCGGCAAGGGGCTGCCGGTCACGGTGTCGGGCCGGGAAAAGCATCCCTATTCCATCTGGAAGAAGATGCAGGAGCGCCATATCAGCTTCGAGCAACTGACCGACGTCATGGCGTTCCGCGTGATCACCGAGACGACGGAGGATTGCTACCGCGCATTGGGCGTCATCCACCAGACCTATAAAATGGTGCCAGGGCGGTTCAAGGATTATATCTCCACGCCCAAACGCAACGGCTATCGCTCGCTGCACACCACGGTCATCCATCAGGACAATGCCCGGATCGAGGTGCAGATCCGCAGCCGCGACATGCATCATGATGCCGAACTGGGTCTGGCGGCGCATTGGGCCTACAAGCAGCGCGGCGACGCCAGCGACCATCAGGCGGCGTGGCTGCGCGACCTGGTGGAAATATTGGAACAGAGCCAGGACGCGGACGAACTGCTCGAACATACGCGCATGGCGATGTATCAGGACCGCATCTTCGCCTTCTCCCCCAAGGGCGAACTGCACCAGTTGCCCAAGGGGTCGACCCCGGTCGACTTCGCCTATGCGGTGCATACGTCGCTGGGCAACCAGACGGTGGGCGCGAAGGTCAACGGCCGGGTCGTGCCGCTGCGCACCACGCTGGAAAATGGCGATCAGGTCGAGATATTGAAGTCGGAGGGGCAGGAGCCGCAGCCGGGCTGGCTGACCTTCGCCATCACCGGCAAGGCCCGCGCCGCCATCCGCCGCTATATCCGCCAGAAGCAGCGCGGCGAGGAAGTGGCGCTGGGCGAGAAGCTCTATGAAGAGATTATCGGCCGTTTCTCCCCCGAACTGGCGAGCGAACTGGGCGACAAGGCGCTGAAGGCGGCGTTGAAACGGCTGAAGCTGGATGATCGCGCTTCGCTGATGGTCGCCATCGCCACGCATCGCCTGCTCGATTCGGAGGTAATGGAGGCGCTTATTCCCGGCTCCACCAGCGCGGAGGGGATGGAGGAAGCTCATCCGCGCCAGCATGCTCCGGTCTCGATCCGCGGCCTGACGCCGGGCATCGCCTATAATCTGGGCGACTGCTGCCACCCCGTTCCCGGCGACCGCATCGTCGGCGTCCGCCGCACCGGAGAGCCGATCGAGGTTCACACCATCGACTGCCGCTCGCTGGAGGTGGATCAGGACGATGATTGGGTCGACCTGAGCTGGGACAGCAAGTCGAAGGGCGGCACGGCGCGGCTGTCGGTGATCGTGAAGAACCAGCCGGGCGCGCTGGCCGCCGTCACCAATGTGTTCGGCGCGACCAAGGCGAACATTCTGAACCTGCAACTGGTGAACCGCGAAGGGCCGTTCCACACCGACATCATCGATCTGGAGGTGGCGGACGCGCAGCATCTGAACCGGATTTTGTCGGCGCTGCGCGGGTTGGATACGGTGGTGCAGGCGGATCGGGTTTAGAACGGACCTATCCTATTCCTCCCCATCGGTAGATGGGGAGGGGGACCGCCGCTGAAAGCGGTGGTGGAGGGGAATGGGGCACGACCTCCGCATTTCCCCTCCACCACCGCCTTCGGCGGCGGTCCCCCTCCCCATGCTTCGCATAGGGAGGATTTGACAGGGCGCGGCCAAATCTGTAGGGGCGCGCTCAGCGGACCCCCTTGGGGGTCTTCCGTCCGAGACAGTTGGTGAAGGGAATATGCCCTTCTTAATTTCCAGCCTAGACGGGGAAAAGTTCTTTGCCGGCCGGGCGCAAGCGCCTGTCCGGGTCTGCCTGTTTTTCCTGAGGGATGCGGGCCGGTCGATCTCTCCCCTTCGGACCAATGCCCCGCGCAAGTCGCGGGTTTTTGCCGTTCTCCGGACGTTCCGGGGAACATGAAGTGGAGTAAAGGCATGGATCGTAATCAGAAAGCTGAGGTCGTTTCCGCGCTGAACGCATATCTGGCCGATGTCGGCGTGGTCGTCGTGACCCGCAACCTCGGGCTGACGGTCGCTCAGTCGACCCAGCTTCGCCAGAAGATGCGCGATGCCGGCGGCACCTACAAGGTTACGAAGAACCGCCTCGCCAAGATCGCCCTTGAAGGCACCAGCTACACCGGCATCAGCGACCTGCTGACCGGCCCGGTTGGCCTCGCCTCCTCGGCCGATCCGGTCGCAGCCGCCAAGGTTGCGGTCGAATTCGCCAAGACCAACGACAAGCTTGAGATCGTTGGCGGCGCGATGGGCGAAGTGTTGCTGAACGCGGAGGGCGTCAAGGCGCTCGCCTCGATGCCGTCGCTGGATGAACTGCGCGCAAAGCTGGTCGGCCTTCTGGTCGCCCCGGCTACCAAGCTCGCAACCGTCACCCAGGCGCCGGCTGCTCAGCTCGCACGGGTCTTCAACGCCTATGCGGAAAAGAACGCGGCCTGAGGGCTTCGGATTTTTCCGGAATACCGTTTTCAACTCTCATTCAAGGGGCCTGTGCCCCGCCCAGAAGGGAATATCAACATGGCAGACATCAATGCACTGGTCGACCAGCTCTCGGCCCTGACCGTTCTCGAAGCCGCTGAGCTCTCCAAGGCTCTGGAAGAAAAGTGGGGCGTTTCGGCCGCCGCTGCCGTCGCTGTGGCCGCTCCGGCCGGTGGCGCTGCCGGCGCCGCTCCCGCTGAAGAAGCCAAGGACGAATTCGACGTCGTCCTGACCGGCGACGGCGGCAAGAAGATCAACGTCATCAAGGAAGTCCGCGCCATCACCGGCCTGGGCCTGACCGAAGCCAAGGCTCTGGTCGAAGGCGCGCCGAAGGCCGTCAAGGAAGGCGTTGGCAAGGACGAAGCCGAGAAGCTCAAGAAGCAGCTCGAAGAAGCCGGCGCGACCGTCGAACTCAAGTAAGTTCGGGTCGGGCCTCGCACTTGCGGGGCCTAGCTGCCCGGCTCGCGCTGGGAGAATTGGGGCGGTGCCTGATGGCGCCGCCCTTTTTCTTTGCGTGATGGTGTGGGGTGGAAGGTGGACCTGCCCTATTCCTCCCCATCGAGAGATGGGGAGGGGGACCAGCAGAAGGCTGGTGGAGGGGAATGGGGCACGACCTCCGAATTTCCCCTCCACCATGCTGCGCATGGTCCCCCTCCCCACGCTGCGCGTAGGGAGGATTTAGTGGCAGCTATTCGCCCAGGATCACGTCCACGCCGGCGCGGGCGTGGATGCTGGTGCCGTCATAGATGGGCAGCACGTTCGCCTTCACGTCGACGATCATCTCCAGTTCGGTGCAGGCCAGGATCGCCGCCTGCACCTGTTCCTTGGCGATGTCGGTCAATTCCGACTTCATATAGCGTTCGGACTCGCGGCTGACCTTGCCGATGGTCAGTTCGTCATAGACGATCCGGTCGATCCGCTCGGCCAGTTCCATGTCGGGCGGCAGCAGGGAGATGCCGTGCGCCACCAGCCGCTGGCGATAGAATTTCTCCGTCATCACGTTGCGCGTGCCGATCAGCGCGGCCTTTTCGATGCCGTCGGCCTGCATCCTGCGCCCGACTGCCTCGGCAATGTTGATGATCGGGATGTCCACGCCCGCCTGCACCTCGTCATAGACGCGGTGCATGGAGTTGGCGCAGATCAGCAGCGCCGCCGCGCCGCCCTGTTCCAGACGGCGCGCGGAGGCGGTCAGCACTTGCGCCGCATGCGCCCATTCCTGTTCAGTGGTGGAGCGGCCTATGTCCGCGAAATCCAGGCTTTCGATCAGCAGCGGGGCGCTGTGCTGGCCGCCTTTGGCGCGGTACACGGCCTGGTTGATGATCTGATAATAGCGCGCCGTCGACGTCCAGCTAAGACCGCCTATCAGACCGAGCTTCCTCATTTATCCGCTTACCCCAATGCGCCGCAGGGCCGAAAGGGCCTGCCTCTTCCTGCGAAGCGTTAAGGATGGCGTTCCGCGTCGGCAAGCCCCTTCCTGCCCGGCCCGCCGCAAAGGCGCGCGCAGAACAGGCTTCCCGCCGCGCCCGCCAGCCCGCCCGCGACGGCCATCGCCATATTTTCCATAAGGAAAGCGGAAGCCGCGACGGCCCAGCCGGAAAAGCCGCCGATCAGCGCCAGGGCAGGCCCGGTCCCGGCGTCCATGGCCCTTTTCGTCAGCCCGCGTCCCGCGAACAGCGCCGCCCCGCCGCATGCCAGGAGGCGGCCGACCTCCGGAGTCGCGGCGAACGCCCAGACGAGTCCGCCGGTCGCCAACAGCATCACGCCCCCGGTCAGGACATGCCCGCGCCCGGCCGGTCCACGCCGCAGGATGCTCGCCGCGCCCGCGCAGGCCATCGCGCCCCAGGCGATGACAGCGGCCATGGCGGCGGCGGCATCGACGCGCAGCCGGTCCGTCGCATCGTCCAATAAGCCGAAGGCGTGGGGATCGCGCCAGGCTGCTCCGCCGAGGAGGAGCGCCGCCAGCCCGGCGAGGCCGATCAACCCGGCCAGCAACGCAGGAAGGGCGGACCGGGGCACGCCGCGCCCCAGCGCCAGCCCGATCGCGCCGCCGGTGATCAGCGCCGCGCAGATGTGCGGCAGGGCCATGACATCATGGCTGTAGAGCGTCACCGCCCCGGCCACCACCATCGCGGCCAGCGCCAGATGCGCCCGTCGCCGAAGCGCTGAAGGCACGAGCAGGGCCGCCGCGAACAGCAGGGCCGCCAGCGACCAGCCGGTGAGGACCGTTGGAGTCATGTCTTCCATCACGGTTCAGGAGGCGCGCCGAACCGCAGCGCCGCGATGAAGCCGCCGCACAGCCCCGCACTGCCCGCCACGATGGCGAGCAGGCCCAGGGTCCGCGCCGCGCTGCCGCCCGCCTCCGCCGCGACGATGAGCGCGCCGATCACTATCGCGGACGACAGCATCTGGAGGATGGCGACCAGCGGCCAGCCGTCATCCGGCCGCGCCCGCCACGCCGCGACCGCCCCCAGGACGCAGGCGGCCGAAAAGGCGATCAGGACAGGGACAGTCAAGCCCCGCCGCGCCTGCCTGCGCGGCTGGCCGAGGGAGAAAAGGGATGCGGCAGGGAAGGATGGGGCAATGCTCTATCCCTCAGGAAAGGCGCAATCGCCCCGCAGCCTGGCTTAGCTGGCGATCAGCAGCACGACCAGGGCGCCGACCGCAACGCTGGCGACCGTGCCCCATTTGATGAGGGCCACGAACCCCGCGTAGGTCTGGTTCGCGCTGTCCATATTAGATTCCGACGCCATGCTCTGTCCCTCTCTGTTTCCGGGCCGCCGGCCGCAAAGGCCAGGTCGAAAAGGGTTCGGCCCGTTCGTCGGCATCCTCTTATCGTCAAGCCATGCCCCCCTCAAGCCGGGGCGGGCAAGAAAATCTTTTCGGTTAAGCGGGTCTTTACCCCTCTGCCCTACCTTCGGGCGCTAAGGTCGCAAATGAGGGGTAAGATGGCGCGCGACGGCGTTCCGATGCTGATGTTGATCGATGACGAGCCTGCGCAGCGCAGGCTCGTCTCCGCCCTGGCGGCCCGCGCCGGTTGGCGCACCATCTTCGCCAATGACGGGGATACCGCCATCGCGACGCTGGGCACGCAGGACGGCATGCGGCTGGATGCGGTGCTGCTGGACCAGTGGAGTCCAAGCTACGAACCCACCGGCCTGATCCGCGAATTGCGCGCTCGGCGCCCGGCCCTGCCCATCATGATCCTGACCGCGCACAATAATGTCGCGGTCGCGGTGGAGGCGATGCGGGCGGGCGCGACCGACTATCTGGCCAAGCCGATCGCGCCGGAAAGGCTGCTCGCCGCGCTGAACGCCACATTGAACGGCGAACATGGCAAGGGCGAGTTGCGGCCGCTGACGGAGAAGATTCCCGCCGCCCTGTCGTTCGAGGATGTGGTGGGCGCCGCGCCGCAGTTCCGCGCCGCGCTGGCCATCGCGGCCAAGGCCGCCCGCGCCCGCGTGCCCGTGTTGATCGAGGGTGAAAGCGGCGTCGGCAAGGACGTTCTGGCCCGCGCCATCCATGCCGCATCGCCCCGCCACAAGCAGGCGATGATCACGGTGAATTGCGGCGCCATTCCCGCCAATCTGGTCGAATCCGACCTGTTCGGTCATGAGCGTGGCGCCTTCACCGGGGCCTTCGACCGGCAGGTGGGCAAGTTCGTCGCCGCCGACATGGGCACCATCTTCCTGGACGAAGTCAGCGAAATGCCGCTGGACGCACAGGTGAAGCTGCTGCGGGTGTTGCAGGACGGAGAGGTGCAGCCCATCGGCGCGCGCCGCCCGATCCATGTCGACGTCCGCGTCATCGCCGCCACCAACAAGCGGCTGCATGACGAGATAGAGGCGGGGCGGTTCCGCGAGGATCTTTATTATCGCCTCAACGTGGTCCAACTCACCATTCCACCGCTGCGCGACCGGCTGGGCGACGTGCCTGCCCTGTGCCGCCACCTGCTCACCCGCATCGCCGGTCAGCCGGGAATGCGCGGGCTGGGCCTGACCGACGACGCGCTGGCGCTGCTGATGCAGCATGACTGGCCGGGCAATGTCCGGCAGCTTCAGAATGCGCTGTTCCGGGCGGCGGTGCTGTGCGAGGGCGACGCGCTGACGGCGCAGGATTTTCCGGAGATCGCGGCCCATATCCGGGGGCGGGCGACGGGCGACACGCCGCATGCGCGACTGCGCGCCGTGCCGCAGCCCCATCGCGAAGCCGCGGGCATCACCCTGTTCGAAGGCGACGGCCATGTCCGCCAGTTGGCCGAGATCGAAGCGGATGTGATCCGCCTGGCCATCGGCCATTATCGTGGGCGCATGACCGAAGTGGCCCGGCGGCTGGGGATCGGCCGTTCGACCCTTTATCGCAAGCTGGCCGAACTGGGGATCGACAGCGCAGCCTGACCGGCGCGGCCCCGCCGCTCCATCGCCCCATCGCGGGATCGGCGGCTGCGGCGTTGAAATGTCGCGGCGGCTATGCTTTGGGAGGGGAATGAAGAGCTTTTCCCTTGCCGTCGCCATGCCCCTGTTGCTGCTGGTCGCCTGCGGCCGCGCCGAACCTGTCGAGGATCTGCCGAGCCAGGAGGAACTGGCCGCCGCCGCCAATGCCGCCGCCGCGAAGGCGATGGCCAGCGCCAAGGCGGACACCCCGGCATCCCGCAATTATGTGAATGTCGAGCGCGGCTTTTCCATCACCTTCCCCGAAGGATGGGAAAAGGACGCCGCCGCGAGCAATGCCGACGGCATGGTCTATCAGGACCCCGGCGCGGGCGCGGATGTCCGCATCTTCTGGCAGAAGAAGGATGGGGAGCAGACGTTGCAGCAGATCGTCGCGACGGTGAATGAAGGGTCCGAAGGGGTCAGCGGCGATTTCGTCGGCGACAATGAATATCGCGGCACGGCCAATGACGGCGAAGGCAATAATGTCGCCCTGCGCCTGATGAAGCAGCCGGACGGCTCCATCGTCACGGCCAGCTTCGTCTATCCCGAAATGCTGAGCGAGCAATATCAGGCGATGGCGGAAAGGACGCTGGACAGCCTGCGCATCTTCGCGCCCAGGGACCGGACGCCCGAAGGCGCGGTTCCGGCGGCGGGGAGCAATGCTGCGCGGCCTTGATATCGTGGTGACTGGGGAAAAGGCGCGGGCTGCGCCAATCCCCTCCGCCATCGGCCGAGCTGACGGTCAGAAATCCAGTTCGGCGCGCCAGGCGATGACGTCGACGCCATAATCCCTGCGTCCTCCGGCCAGGATCGCCGCGTCGCTATAGTCCAGCCGCGCATAATTGACGTTGAAGCGCAGATATTCGACCGGCGTCCAGACCAGCGCCGCGATGATGGCGTTTTGCGTGCCGCCGACAATGTCCCTGTCGTTCAGGCTGAGATAGTCGTAGCGCAGCGTCGCCTGAAGCGCGCCCCAGCCCCCGCTGCCGACCGGGCGGGCGGGCTTCACTATGCCGAATATCCCGTTCCTGTAGCCCCGCGATTCCCCGGTCAGCACATAGCCCACTTCGCCATAGCCGCCGAAGAAGGTCGGATCGGCCAGGCCGGGGCGCGACACGCGCAGCCAGTGCGCCTCGCCCGCCCACCAGAGCGGCCCGCGCACGCCCGCGAATTCGGCGCCATAATGGGTTTCGCCGTCCGCCGCGATGCGGGGCGTCGACAGGAAACGGCTGTTGGCGCTGTGGAGATAGGCGCGCTGGCGGTAGCGCTGCGGCGTTTCGGACAGCCGCTGAAAGTCCCGCCAATGGCCCGAAAGCCCGAAATGCAACTGGGTCTTGCCCAGTTTCGGCGCCAGCACGATCCGCCCGTCGACGCCGTAGCTGTTATTTTCGTCGCCCCCGTCCGGTCCGTCCGCGTCGTTGGTGAGCGAATCGGCGCTGTCGGAGAATATGCCCGCCTGCGCCAGCAGCAGGCCGGAGCGATATTGCGCCGACAGGCCCAGCCGCCGCTCAAACCCGAAGGCGTCGGTGAAGGCGGCGCGCTCCATCACCGATCCGCCGGTATCGCTGATCAGTTCGTCCAGCGACTGGAAGGCGTTCTGATTGCCCAGCGTGACCAGCCACTTGCCCTTCTCATAGCTGATGAAGGTATCGACCAGATCGACGCTGTTGTCGGACAGTTCCAGTTCCAGCTTATAGCCGAAACCGCCGCCCAACTGCCCTTCCCCGCCCAGGCGCAGGCGGCGCAGTTCGTTGGAATAGCCTTTGGCCCGATCCTGCACGCTTTCCGGGGTCATCAGCAAACCGGCGTCATATTGGATGCGCCCCTTCACCTTGAAACTGGCCGCGCCCTTGCTGAAGACCGGGCCGCCCTTCCAGCCGATGCTGGTCGTTTCGGATGACGGCGGGGTTGCCGGGGGCTGGACGGCGGGGGCTTGCGCTAGAGGCGGCGGCGGCGCGCTGTCCAGCCGGGCCTCCAGCCGTTCGACCTGGGCCTTGAGCGCCGCGATCTGGGCGCGCAGTTCGGCGGCTTCACTTTCGCTGATGGCCTGGGCGGCGACCGGCGAAGAGATGATGCACATCGCCAGCCCGCCGGCCAATCGGGAGGTTAGATACATGGGGATCCCCTGAAAATCAGGATGCCATTATGAAGATTGCGTTACAGTTCAGCGTCGATTTCATGACATTTTCATGACAATCACTCCGCCGCCAGGGCGTAGGTCGAGCGCGGCAGTTCGTGGGCAAGCGCGTTGGCGATGGCCCCGACCACCTGTTGCAGGCGGGGCAGCCCTGCCCCCGGCCGGTCCAGGGCGCTGTCCAGATAGAGGCTGCGGTCGCATTCCAACTGGATCGCGTAAAGGCCGTGCGCGGGTCGGCCGTGACGATCGATCATATGATCGCCCGCATAGGGGTGATTCTGGGCGGCGGTCAGGCCATGGGCGGCCGCCACGTCCGCCGCCAGCGTCATCAGGCGGGCCGAAGCGCTACGCCCGAATCGGTCGCCCAGCACGATGTTCGGTGCAGCCTGCCCGGCGGTGGGCGGCGGCAGCGGGGGCATGGAGTGCAGGTCGATCAGGATCGCATGGCCATGGGCGTCCCGAGCCGCCCGCATCAGCCGGGACAGCGCCGCATGATAGGGCCGGTGGAAACGGTCGATCCGGCGCTCCACCTCCGCCCAGCCGAGCGGCCGCTGCCAAAGTTCATGCGCGCCGGGCATGCGGCGCGGTATCAGGCCCAGCCCGCCGCGCAACTTGGCGCTGCTTTGCAGGGGCATGTCGCGTGGAATGCCGCTGACCATGCCGGCGTCAATCTCCCGCTCATGCCGGTTGAGGTCGATCGCCGCGCGCGGCACCCGCGCCACCAGCACCGGAAAACCGCGCTCTATCAGGGGATAGGCCAGCAGGTCGGCCCAGCGGTCCTCCAGCCTTTGCAGCACATCCTGCCGCACCCGCGCCTGCGCCAGCAGCGCCGGTTCATAATCCCGGCCCGCATGGGGCACGGAAATGACGACCGGGCCGGGCGGGACATCCGGCTCGTAAAGATCGTAGGCGGGCGTGGTTTCGGTCGGGGCCGGCGGCGCGCTCTGTCCCAAAAGGTCTCCTTCCATGGGCCGCCGCCCAAAAATGGTTACTTGGCTGGATAATATTTACACCTTGTCGCATATATAGGCGCTTCACGCCATCCGCGAAGGAGGCGAACGGGGGTTTGGCCGTCACAGGCCTGGGGCGAGACATACGGGGC
Organism: Sphingobium chlorophenolicum; assembly: GCF_000722875.1. Classification (GTDB taxonomy): domain Bacteria; phylum Pseudomonadota; class Alphaproteobacteria; order Sphingomonadales; family Sphingomonadaceae; genus Sphingobium; species Sphingobium chlorophenolicum. The sequence goes on from NZ_JFHR01000029.1 coordinate 47,326, forward strand.
AATGGTTCGAATTCTGCTAGCCGAAGACGATGACAGCATGCGCGCCTATCTGGCGCGTGCTCTGGAGCGATCGGGTTATGACGTCGTCGCCGTCTCCACCGGCGCGCAGGCGGTGCCGCATATCGACGGCGACCGGTTCGACCTGTTGCTGACCGACATCGTCATGCCGGAAATGGACGGGATCGAACTGGCCCAGCACGCCGCCGCCGTGGCACCCGACATGCGCATCATGTTCATCACCGGCTTTGCCGCCGTCACGCTGAAGGCAGGAAAGATGGTGCCGCAGGCGAAGGTGCTGTCCAAGCCATTCCACCTGCGCGATCTGGTGCTGGAGGTGGAGCGCATGTTCGGCACGGAAAGCCTGACCGGCCAGAATTGACGCCGGGTCAGGCGGAGACAACCTCTTCCATATCCGGCGTGGGCGGCAGGGGATGTCCGGACATGGCCGCGGCGAATCGCTCCCGATCCAGCCCCTTTTCCCATGCCGACACCACGACGGTGGCGACCGCGTTGCCGATGAAATTGGTGAGGCTGCGGCATTCGCTCATGAAACGGTCTACGCCCAGGATCAGCGTCATGCCCGCCACCGGCACCGAAGGGACGATCGAAAGGGTAGCCGCCAGGGTGATGAACCCCGCCCCGGTCACGCCCGCCGCCCCCTTGCTGGAGAGCATGGCGACCAGCAGCAGCAAAATCTGCTCCTCCAGGCTGAGGTGCACATTGGTCGCCTGCGCGATGAACAGCGCCGCCAGCGTCATATAGATGTTGGTGCCGTCCAGGTTGAAGCTGTAGCCGGTCGGCACCACCAGCCCGACCACCGATTTCCGGCAACCGGCGCGCTCCATCTTCTCGATCAGGCTGGGCAGGGCCGCTTCGGATGAAGAGGTGCCCAGCACCAGCAGCAGTTCCGCCTTCAGGTATCGGATCAGGTGCAGGATGTTGAACCCCGCCAGCCGCGCCACCGTGCCCAGCACTACCAGCACGAACAGCAGCGACGTCAGGTAAAAGGTCGCCACCAGCCCCGCCAGATTGGCCAGCGCGCCCACGCCATATTTGCCGATGGTGAAGGCCATCGCGCCGAAAGCGCCGAGCGGCGCGGCCTTCATCAGGAAGGAGACCAGCTTGAAGATGGCATGGCTGGCCGATTCGAGCACCGTCATCAGCGGATCGGCCTTTTCCCCGATCATGGTGAGGGCGATGCCGAACAGGATCGCGACGAACAGCACCTGCAGGATATTGTGCCCGTCCGCCACGGCGGAGATCAGCGTGCCGGGGATGATGTCCAGCAGGAAGCCGGTCAGCGTCCGGTCATGCGCCTGCTGCTGATATTGGGCGACCTTGCCCACATCCAGCGTGGCGGGATCGATATTCAGCCCCGCGCCCGGATGCACGACATTGGCGACGACCAGCCCGACGATCAGCGCCAGGGTGGAGAATGTCAGGAAATAGGCGAAGGCCTTCGCCGCCACCCGGCCGATCGCGCCCAGTTCCTTCATGCCCGCCACGCCGGTCACGATGGTCAGGAAGATGACCGGCGCGATGATCATCTTCACCAGCTTGATGAAGGCCTCTCCCAACGGTTGCAGCGCCACGCCGGTTTCGGGGAAAAAATGCCCTATCGCCACGCCAGCAGCGATGGCGATCAGCACCTGGACATAGAGCTGGCGGTAGAATGGCAGGCGCGTGATCGGCTGATCCGACGGCGTTGGCGATGGCAGCATGATGGTTGGCGTCCCCTTTTCGCAACGCAGCATATGGCCTGTCATGCTGCTGTCCAGAAGAATAGCGGCGAGGCTCAATTTCCCGCTTGCGTAGCCTGTCGGCCCCCGCTATTGGCCCACTCCACCGTGGGCGTGTAGCTCAGTGGTAGAGCACTGTGTTGACATCGCAGGGGTCGCAAGTTCAATCCTTGCCACGCCCACCATCGAAAACCCCGTCAAATCAACGATTTGGCGGGGTTTTTGTTTGCCTGAAAAAGGCGAAGGAGCGGCCCGGGCAGCCAAATTTCTGGGCAGATTTTGGGCAAATCGTCCCCCTCGTTTGGCAAATTCTGGGCACGCCGAGGTCGGGCGATCAGGGCGAAATCCCGAGTCGCGCACGCGGTTGAAACAGCCTTGGTTGATCGCTCCGGCCAGCACCAGAGGAAGCCGCGCGCTTGGTTCAATGGGGGTCCGAGCCCCTCCCGGAACCCGCCCCCTATCTGTTGCGCGATACCCTCGGTCGGGCCGGCAGGATCCGCGCCGCGCCCGGGAACGGAACACGCATATTTCGATGAAGTCAGGGATGTCCTGCGCCACACGTGCCGAGAGCCGTGTGGCGCAGGCGCCAGATCAGATGCGACTGGGAAAGATCACATGTCCTCCATCCATACCCGTGAGAAGAACGGCATCCACCATAATCGCAGCAGCGTCTCGCGCGGCGACAAGATCCTCGTGAAGGGGTTCAGTTCAGGAACGAGCGACGCAGAGGCCGCGACGCAGATGATAGCCGAATATGCGACGAAGCTGCACCAACAGCTGCCGTTCGGTTCCGCAGCCCCGGTCGCTGATGAAGCGAAGGCGGCAATCCTCAACTCCACGCCTAAGGCCCCGTCGCCCTTCCCGTCCGGGTCCCTGCGCGGCAAGCTCAATGGCCATGATCCAGCGGGCCAGGATTCTGGCGCTCTGGCGGTCCTGAAAAAATCTCCTATAACTCTTTCAGGCGCCTCGCTCGCTCAAGCGGACGAGGCCCGGCTCGACGGCGACCCAAAAGCACGGCGCGTGCGGGTCTCCGGCTATCGTCGAGTGCTAGGCCGGGGACTCGTACGCGCCGACGAGTGGGATTTCCACATGTCGACAAAAGACCCTGCAACGGCGGCAGCCAGTCCGGCCGATGCAGCTGCGCCGCGTGAGGCGCTGCAGGCTGGCGCGATGCCCATGGCATCGCCTGAACGTCCTGCGGCTACCCCGCAGCGATCGGCCGTGTCTGCGGTTAGCAGCCGCGCCATCACCGAGGTTTCCGGTGGCGCGCGGCCGCCACCGCATACCCTTGCCCCCAGCTCCGGCGAACGACTTCTTACCCCGCGCGACATCCTCTCGCGGCTCAGCATGACCAGTGCCGAGCCGACGAAATGGATGCGCCGGATCTTCAACAAACATGGTGTGCCCTACGTCCATGCGTGCGGAAAGATGCGCGCGACAGAGGAGCAGTACCAGCTGCTACTGGAAAAAATCACATGCTCTCCATCCGCCCCCGTGGGAAGAACGGCATTTACTATATCCGAGGCACAGTCACGCTCGGCGACAAGCAGATCGTCGTCAAAGAATTCAGTTCAGGAACAAGTGACGCAGATGCTGCGTCGCACCTGATGGCCGAATATGAGACGAAGCTGCGCCATCAATTGATGTTCGGACCTGCCGCAATCGTCGCGCAGGGCACCATCGCGGATGCTTTCGCCAGCTATTTGGCGAAGGCGAAGCGGCCCTGCCCCGCAGACATATTGCGGATCGGCAAGCTCAACGCCCAGATCGGCGACTTGTCGCTGCGGGAACCGAAACGGGCTTGGGAGACGTTCCGGCTCGCCAACCTGACCGGGCATGCCCCCGGCGGCCAAGACCGCTACCGCGCGGTATTCCAGGCGGCGATCAACACCTATTACGAACTGCATGACCTTCCCCCGCTCAAGATCAAGGCCATCCCGTTCGACAATGAGCGTGTGCGCTTCCTGACGAAAGAGGATCGCGATCGACTGATTGCGTCCTATGCGCCGCACGTCCAACCGATCATCACCATGTTGGCTTTTCATGGGCCGCGCATCCAAACCGCGCTACAGATGCCGTGGGGCGTCAACGGGGTGGACATGCAGCGGGAAGCGATCCGGCTCAACCATTCGAAAAACGCGGTAATCCAGTCAGTCCCGATGCACCCCCGCGTGAAGGAGATGCTGTTACCGATCTGGGAAAAGCAGGGGCGGCGGATGAAGGGGCATGTATTCCTGAACCGGTTCGGCAAACCCTATCAGGATACCCGACTGTCGCGAGTTCCTGGCGGCAATCCGATCAGGAACCAGCACAAAACAGCGTGCATCCGGGCGGAGATCAACGACTTCACCATCCATGACTGGCGCCATCACTGGGCTTCGCACTGCGTGATGGCCGGGATCGACCTCATCACGATCATGCATATGGGCGGCTGGAAATCGCTTCGGATGGTCCAGCGCTATGCGAGCGTGGGGGTCGATCATATGCGCGCAGCTATCAACAAACTCGACTGACGAGTGGGCCAATGACGTTCGCAAGTCTCAGATTCGCCGCCGCGATTTGATGTTGACGAGCCCTGCTGACAGATGGCAGGGCGCTGGACCTGCGGGCGGGCATAGCTCAATGGTAGAGCTCTAGCCTTCCAAGCTTGTGATGCGGGTTCGTGCCGCTACCCGCTCCAGTGACCTTCCGACTTGGTTGCCCGCTACAAACCAGTCCGAACATTAGCAGACTGCACAGGCTCAAGATAAGGCCCGCCCATTCCTGCCACACATATACGCGTTCTAAGCGGTAATGCCCGGGTCGAGCGTGGAATCGGATGACGGGACCTTTATAGGGCACCACCTCTTCGCCTCGCATGACGCGCCAAATCGGGAATGCAGCGCGGCGCATCGTTATCTCGCCCGCCGCTTCCACGACGACCTCTTCATTCGATCGGACGCCGCGCCAGGCTGATAAGTCCGGCTTGCGCTCGAAGTCCGTGATCTTTGCCGTGTCGAACCCGACAGGCAGATATTCGGCCGCATCTGGTAGATCTCGCCCCATCATCGCGTAAGGCACCGGCTTCTTCAGATATTCTGACGCCTCCGAAATCCACCTGATGCAGGAGAACAGGACGAGGCCCAAGCCCAGGCCCAACAGGATCGGCTTCGGACGACAACTCAGAATTGCGGTTATGGCAGCAAATTCGATCAGGCCGAGAAGTCGCCAGGGAAACTGCGCCTGGCTGAAGGGCGGGATGTCCCAGATAAAGGGGATCAGACCGAGCGCCGCCAATGAGGCCAAGAGGCTTATGAACGTCCAGATCGAACGTGCGGACAGCGACAGCAGCGCAAGACCCCCGATGAGGACCGGAATATAAAGCATCTGGAGTAGTGGACCATGTGCCAGCAACCCCCAGGACGACGCCCTATACCAAGGTCCCCACAGAAGCTGCGAGGAAATTTGGCCCTGCATCGTCAGCGCGGGAACAAGATAGAAAGCCGCAAGGCCCACGGCCAGTGCACCGCTGACGACCAAAGGCCCAAAGGCGCCCCGGTCCCGCCAGATTTTATACACACCGAGCGGAGCGATTAGGAAGAACCCTGTCAGCATCGCCATCGGTAAATGTGTCAGCACAAGCCCGGCATAGCTCAGCGTCAGCAGGACAATACCCCTGCGTTCAGGAAGGCGAACTATCGCCAAGGCGATGAGAGGGTACCATATGAAGGCAGTGAATTCCGCCAGTGCGCCTCGCACATAGAAGTCCAGGAGATGATAGGGCGCAACCATATAGAGGATTGCGCCAATCAGCGGATAGGTGCGTCGCGCTGATAGCCAATAATACATGGCAATGCCCGACAGCAACAGCGTCACGAAGGCAGCCATGTTGATCGCTGCCAGCGTAGACAGGCCGCTCGCGTCGAAAGCACCGGCGATCCAGAATGCGACCGGCGGGTAAAAGTAGAAGGCGGGGCTTCCCAGACCTTCGAAACTCCCCGGCAACCATCGCGGGTACAAGTTCCCTTTCGCTATCTCCGTCCCGAACTGACTGGTCCAGACGTAGTTATAGGTGACAGAATGGGAAAAGCCGGGACCCAGAAGAAAGGTCGGCAACAGGACGAGCGCGGCCACCAGCGCCAAAATGCTGACAATAGCCAGGCTGTTCCGGGTGATCATCCGCGCCATCTGCCCATTTGATACATTGTGGCGTGATCGCCAAAAATGGTAAAAAATATGTTCATTCCCTCGGACGTGTTATAGGCTGCACTAGCGGGTGGCGTTTTGTTAACCATTTTTGTCGATAGCTGCGGTGGGCGTTAGCCCGCAGGGGGGCTGAAGGCATGGCTGAACCATCGTTGCTGTCGATCGTCGTTCCGGTGTTTAATGAACAGGAGACTATCTCGCTGTTTCTGGATGCCGCACGCCCCGCAGTTGCACGAGCGCTTGCGCTCATTGGGCCTAACGCCGAGGCAGAATATCTCTTTGTCAATGACGGCAGCACCGACCGGACCGGCGACATACTGGAAATCCTCACACGCCGGGATCCCGACGTGCGGCACATCACCCTGTCCCGCAACTTCGGCAAGGAAGCTGCGCTGGCAGCAGGCATCGATCGGGCGCGGGGAGATGCCGTCATCCCTATCGACGTCGATCTTCAGGACCCGCCCGAAGTCATAATTGCCATGGTGCGCCATTGGCTGGCAGGTGCGAAGGTGGTTAATGCGCGCCGTGCGGATCGATCGAGCGACGACTGGTTCAAGCGCTGGAGTGCACAAGGCTTCTATCGCATCATCAACCGGCTTTCCGACCATCCGATTCCTGAGAATGTCGGCGATTTCCGGCTGCTCGATCGACAGGCGGTGGACGTCATCAAACAGCTTGGTGAACAGGCGCGTTTCACAAAAGGCATTTTTTCCTGGGTCGGCTTCCGCGTGGCGACCGTCGATTATGAACGTGCCCCACGCGAAGCGGGGAACAGCAAATGGCGTGTCAGCAAGCTCTGGTCGCTGGCGGTGGACGGCATCACTGCGTCGACCACCATGCCGCTACGCATCTGGTCCTATATCGGCGGCGGCATCGCCCTGATGGCCTTTGCCTACGCCGCGTTTCTCGTGCTGCACACGGTGCTGACTGGGGTCGACACGCCGGGCTACGCATCCATCATGGTTGCGGTGCTGATGCTGGGCGGCCTTAATCTGATGAGCCTCGGCATCATCGGCGAATATCTGGGTCGGGTCGCACAGGAAGTGCGTAAACGGCCGCTTTATGTTGTGGCAGAGGAAAGCGAGCAGACGCCGCGACCTGTCATGCAGCCGCATATCGAGGAAAAGGACAAATGGATCGATCAGCCTATGCGAGCATGAGCGCGCAGGAACAGGATCATTGGTGGTTTGTGGCTCGCCGCGCTATCATCGATAGCCTGATCCGCGCCCATGTGCCGCTGCCCCCTGAAGCACATATTCTTGAGGCTGGCTGTGGTACCGGCGGCAATATCCCGCTGCTGGCACAATTTGGTACGCTCGATGCGATGGAATATGACGCCGACGCGCGCGCACTGGCATCTGCGCGAGGACTGTGTCGTGTCGAACCGGGGGCTTTGCCAGACGCGATCGGCTTCGGCGACACGCGCTATGATATGATCGCGCTGCTCGATGTGCTGGAGCATATCGATCAGGATGAAGCATCGCTTCACGCCCTGGGCGCACGGCTGGCGCCAAACGGGCGATTGTTGCTAACGGTTCCCGCAGCGCCCTGGCTCTGGTCGGACCATGACGTGCTGCACCATCACAAGCGCCGCTACACCCATGAGGGCTTGTTGCAAGTGGTCCGTGCCGCTGGGCTGAAGGTCGAAGTCTCAGGATATTTCAACAGCCTGCTTTTCCCGCTCGCCGTGGCGCAGCGCTTCGCCCATCAGTGGCTGCGGCGTGACGCTCCACTGGATGCGCGCCCCTCACCACTTATCAACGCCGCGTTGCAGCGGGTTTTTGCGGCCGAGCGACATGTTCTGGGGCGTATTCCATTCCCGGTGGGACTGTCACTTTACGCCATCCTTTCGGCCTGACGGAGCATTTCGCGGGTCGAAGGGCAGATTCCAGGAACCATCCCAGCAGCGCGGCGGCTCATTTGCCGTGGCTCGGAAGGGATGATGCGGACGGATCAGCGCCGGCACCTTATTCAACGGGGCAATATAGGAACCTTTGGGAAAGGCCGCGAACGTCTGATCCCATGCCTTGAAAAAGCTGCATCGCACTTCCGGCGCTGCGGGATAAACCAGCGCCCGCCGGATTTCCGCAAGGCCGGTCAAGCTACCAACCGACAAAACGATCAACAACCAGCGTCGTTTTTCGCCCCGCTGCACCACGTGATCGCTCACCATCACCGTGACCAGGGCCAGCGCAGTGATAGAACCGCGCATCATGAAATCGGTCGACCAGCCAATCTGGACGAATGGAATCAGCATGAGCCATACAAAGGCAAGCCACAGGCTGTCGTTGCCGAACCGCGTCGAACGTCCGGCGATCGCCAGCGGGATCAGATATGGCAGCGTTTCGAACGATTGGAACAGCATCCACTGGATGAAGGGGATCGGTTGCAAATGAAAGCCGACGTCATCCGATGCAGCACCCAGATAAATGAGAGAGGGTATGCAAAGGACAAGCGACGCTGCGGGAACCACAACGTCGCGCGGACGAAGCACGCGTGCTATAATCGTCCGCAATCCAGCCAGAGCAACGAATGGCATCGCCCCCATCAGCCCCAAAGGAGACCACAGCGCTGTCAGCGGCAGCATTGCGAGCCATGGCGCAAGGGGCAACCGGCCTTCCCGCCACATCATATATCCGACGGCGCCCACCCACCCGGCGATCGCATGCTGCGGCACCCAGAACAGCAGGGTGATGGTCGAAGAATACTGGATTTCCGCCCAATCTTCCATGTGACCTGTGAGCATTCCCTGCATCAGCAGATCGCCAAGCGCATCCATGCCTGAAAATAGCACGAATATTGTCAAGCCGGTCATACGCGATCGCCGGTCAGCGAAGAGCTGACTTCCCATCGCGAGCAAGAGGGCAATGAGCGCGCTGTTCTGCACCAGCAAGGCAACATCCGCCGCGCGAGGGCCTATCGTCTTGAAAATGAGCGCGGGCACCAGGAACATGCCTATCGGCGCACGGAGCAGATCGGGCTCCGGCCGGGCTGTGTAAACGAACGGCCAGGGGTTTATCCCCATGTCTCGCAAAACAGCAAAGCGCACCTGCCAATCCACATTGGCGTAGAAGAACCGCCCTTCGCCGCTCAGCGCGAGCAGGCCCAGCGAGATCAGGAAGCAGGTAAATACTGTGCCGACGCCAATATGGGGGCTGTCCTTCGTGACCCTGATCGTGAACGCGCACAGGCTCGCAATGATAAGTAAGCCAAACGGATAGGCCCAGACAGGCGCCACATCGAGAAATCGCCAAAGAAGCAGTTGACTGCCACCCAGCCAGACGACCAAAAACGCCCATATCCATCCGGGCGCGATCGACATGGAGGACTTGCTTTCTGAAATCGAAGCGTCTGCGCGAATGGTCGATGCGTTACGGTCAACAAGCATGGATGTTTTCCGCATTTTTCAAATCCCGATGATCGTGCCGCGTATGATAGGAATGGTGAGCCGAATGAACTAAGGTTCTCAAGAGCCTCCAGCGAATATCGGGCATTTAGGATCGGTGGGACGGGGGTGAGGCGGCGTCACTCGTCGGTAAACATAGAGCCAGCGCGTTGGCCTCGAGTCACGATAATTCGCTGCAAGATACTGACGGATATCCGCACGGCGTAGGAAAAAGCCGCGAACGTCGAAACTCGTAGGCTGGTAAATATAATTTGCCCGTCGCTCGAACAGGATCAGCGCGGGTGACGAGCAATGAATTTCCAGAGCGGCTTCCGCCTGTATCCGCTTGGCCAATTCGCGGAGGGCCACTGGATTGGGGCCGATCACTTCGCCGTGGGCAATAGCCGGTATCATCCAATAGGCGTAAAGGCGCGATGGCCAGGCAAGCCCATGATCTTCAACTGTGGGCCATCCCCACATCGGTTCGCCCGAGGCGATGAAAACCGGGTTGCCCTTCGGCAATGTGGACAGAACCGGGTCAATATCGCCCCGGAAAAAGTTGAAATAGGGGCCGATCTTGACCGGCATTAGTACGGGCAATGCCAGCATGAACAGCCCAATCACGGTAGGAATCAGCCGGCGCATGTCGGCCATTCCCAATCGCACGCCCAACGCCAAACCGACAGCGCCGGTCACCGGGACGCTATGGTAAAGCCAGCCCTTGCGCTGCATGAAGTAGGAAAAGCCATAGCCTATGGCCACGAGCAGCAAGGTGGACACAAACGGATTTGCCCTTTTGCCAAACGCTCCGCCAAATGTCAGGAAGAAGGCGGCTATGAATGTCCAGATGACGATCCAGGGCCGCAGCAGGATCATTTCCCATGACGATTCAAAGCCGTGATAGGCGGCGCGGACCATCGGAAGGTTGTCGGTGAAAAAGGCCGGGGCAAAGGCGATCACAGCAACGGCATAAACGAGCGCAAATATTCCTGTGGCGACAGTTTCGGGGCGGATAGGACGCCATAGCGACCGGCTGCGTGCGATCAGCCACAATTCCAGCATCACCGGTACAATCACGAAATAATGCTTGAGCGCAAAGCCATAAGCGGCGGCGGCGCCCATAAGCAGCGCGAGGCATGGTGGTACAGTCTTCCCGGTCGACCTGCGCGCAATCAATGCGGCGTAAGCCACCGAGCAAATCAGGGCGATATGTTCCCGCTGTCCAAAATCATAAAGCGGTCCGATGACCATAAGCCAGAACGACAGGAGCATCAGAGCAAGTCGCCCAATGGGCGATTCCGTGGCTGCGAGCCGTCCAGCCGCCAGCGCCGATAGACCGCCAAGCGCTGTTATGCAGACTACCAGCAAGCGAAGTGGAGGCATGGAAAGCCAAGCAGCGACAAAACGAACCGGCACTGCTGACCAGAACCAGAGGGGGGGGTTGATCTCCCAAACGTCTCGATAAAGCGTCGCGCCATTCATCATCTGGCGCGCGATCCAGAACTGCCAAACGACATCGTGGGTGAGCGGGATGTCGTACAGAAAAATCATCGTGGCAGCGACGACCACGGTGAACATCACTTCAGGAAGATAGCGTGCCGCTGCCATGGCAGCAGGCGGTTGGATTTGCGGACCCGTCATACCTGCCAGGCCGCCATCGTTAGGCTGATTGAGAAAATTCCCCACGCCGAACTTAAATACCAATTAAAGTCATGCGGCAACAGCTCTGACGACCCTGACGCTTGGTCTTAGGCTCCCAGATATGCCGGCGACGATTTGGGTGGCTGGTTGAGCTGATGTTTTGTTTGGCGGATTCGAAGGGCTGTCATCCTGTTTGCGGCCCATATCGACAAAATCGCGACGCTGCATCCGGCCAAAACGTCGGAAAGATAGTGCGCTCCGCTGATAAACGTCGAGAGAATGACGCCAATATTGAGCAGTAGCCCGGGCCAGCGCAAGAGGCGGATTCCATGGGTTGCCCAGATGAACAACACAGCTGCGGCGGAATGAAAGCTGGGAAACTGAATCAGGCCAGGCCAGATCCTCGAAAGATCGCGGATCTCACCGTTTTGCAGTTGGGAAATCCACTTCCCTTGATACCATTGCCAAGGCCAGTCGTCTCCTACGCTCGGCATAACGCCTTGCGGTATACCGTAATAGACATACGGCCCCTCAGCCGCAGCAAATGGAAAAATTGCCGCAGCGAGCAGAAGAGAAAAAACATACGCAGTGATGTAGGTCCACAGCAGTTCAGGTCGCCAAACGCACAACGCCACGGGCAACAATAAAAACTGCGGCTGAAACGATGAATAGACCGCTTCGGACAAGGGCACGATCCCGGGATATGCCAGGTAGAAGCGAAATATAGCTCTCCAATCGAACCCGAGTGCCGCATCGATCCCGATCAGTTGAGGATCGACGAAGTGGCTGCTGATCGAGGCCAGCATTATTATCGTACCCCCGCTGAGCGCCGCTGCTATGGCAGGAACGGAGCAGGCCTCAAGGAAGAGCGCGATCCTGGCATGCCCGTACCGTCGCGCAAGCGCGCCGCAGCCTGCGATCAAGCAAATCGATCCGAACGACGAATAAAGCGCGGACTGGCCGACGATGAAGTCGGATAGCGCAAAGACAGATATCCATGCCATGCACCACACGAACAGGATCAAATAAACGGTTCGCGACATCGGATGGAGTGCATCTTGCTGTTTAACAGCACGAGCGTGCTCATTAATACGCGCTATCGCTGCGGTTATCAAATCGACACCCCTCATCACCATCTTGCTGCTATATCCAATGGGCTAGTCTAGAATCATGACGAGGTTATTAACCGCTGAAGATTTTGAAATGCTTTGCAAACTTTCCGTCGAAAAAACTGAGGGCAGCATGATCTCTTGCTGCCCTGCTATTTCAATTGCCCGGTTGGTCGAAAAATCCTGGCAAAGGATCGGGTTCTTTGACGCTGTGGTCGCTCTTGCGAACCACCGTTCCTGACTGCTCAGCCCCCTTAACTGTCATCAAAAGTTCGCGGTCCTTGGCAAGGATTGTCGCCTCCAGCACCGCCGATTGCAGACGCTCCTTTAAGGCGTGTGGACATTTAAGGGATTCCTTTTTCCGCGCGGATCGGATTCAAGACTGGCGAAGGGAGCGCCATCTTGGATCGACACGGATTAAGCGACGAGCAGTGGGAGCGGGTTCGCCCCGTGCTTCCCGGTAAAGTTGGGGACCGAGGCCGTTCGGC
>NZ_JFHR01000030.1 GCF_000722875.1 Sphingobium chlorophenolicum
GGGGTGGGCTGGCGCGACATCTGCGTTGTTTTGCAACGGTTAAGTCAGAAGCTCGCTTCGCTCGCGCCCACCCCTAACCCCTCCCGCCTGCGGGAGGGGAATGTCTTGGGCTGGCCAACAGTCACCGCCAGCTCCATCACAACGGTAAAAGGCCCGCCGCGCCATTCGCGCAGCGGGCCTTTTCAGTGCGTGAAGCAGCAGGCGGGCAGTGCCGCGCTGGGGCTTTCCGGCTGATCCGGCCGGAAAACCTGTCAGCGCTTATTCGCCATCATCCTCCGCTTCGGGTCCGGCCATCATCCCTTCGGCGACTTCCTCGGTCTTGCCGCGGATCGCCTTCTCCAGCTTATCCGCCATTTCGGGATGTTCTTTCAGATAGGTTTTCGCATTTTCCCGACCCTGGCCGATGCGGACCGAGTCATAGGAGAACCAGGCGCCCGACTTCTCAACCAGCCCGGCCTTCACGCCGATGTCGAGCAGTTCGCCGATCTTGGACACGCCCTCGCCATACATGATGTCGAATTCGACCTGCTTGAACGGCGGGGCGACCTTGTTCTTGACCACCTTCACGCGGGTCGCGTTGCCGACAATGTCCTCGCGGTCCTTGATCTGGCCCGTGCGGCGGATGTCGAGACGGACGGACGCATAGAATTTGAGCGCATTGCCGCCGGTCGTCGTTTCCGGATTGCCGTACATCACGCCGATCTTCATGCGCACCTGGTTGATGAAGATCACCATGCACTTGGAACGCGAGATAGACCCGGTCAGCTTACGTAGCGCCTGGCTCATCAGGCGGGCTTGCAGGCCGACATGGCTGTCGCCCATTTCCCCCTCGATTTCCGCCCGCGGCACCAGCGCGGCGACCGAGTCGACCACCAGCACGTCGATGGCGTTCGATCGCACCAGCGTGTCGACGATCTCCAGCGCCTGTTCGCCGGTGTCCGGCTGCGACACGATCAGCTCGTCGATGTCGACGCCCAACTTCTTCGCATAACCGGGGTCGAGCGCATGTTCCGCGTCCACGAAGGCCGCGATGCCGCCGGTCTTCTGCGCTTCGGCGATGGCATGCAGCGCCAGCGTGGTCTTGCCCGAGCTTTCCGGTCCATAAATCTCGATAATGCGTCCACGCGGCAGGCCGCCGATGCCGAGCGCGATGTCCAGCCCCAGCGATCCGGTCGAGATCGCCTCGATCTCGATCTTCTCGCGGCTGCCCAGCTTCATCGCCGAACCTTTGCCAAAGGCACGGTCGATCTGGGAAAGGGCCGCTTCCAATGCTTTCTGTCTGTCCATTGTTCCTGTCTTCTTGGAATCGATGAGTGAGAGCATTGCTGTCATCGGCCTATCCCCTGTCAAGCGGAACACGCCGATTCATGTGGCGCGTGGCCATCATGTATCCTGTTTGTTCTAATGGAACAAGAGGGGAACGAAAATTTCTTACCCTGCTCCCAGCGCCTTGCTCAGCGCCCGTTCGACCGCCCCGATGGTGAAGGGCTTGGCCAGTGTCGGCCGGCTCGCATGGCCGGTGGGCAGATCGTCGGCCATGCCGCCTGTCGCGAAGACGAAGGGAATGCCGCTTTGCGCCAATATGTCGGCGACCGGCCAGCTTTTCTCGCCATGCAGGTTGCAATCGAGCAGCGCCGCGTCAAACCCGCCCTCGCGCGCCTTAGCGCAGGCGTCATCGACCGATTCGGCAATGGCGTGCAGCCGGTATCCCAGCGTGTCGAGATAATCCTCTAGCATCATGCCGATCATTGCTTCATCCTCGACGATCAGGATGGTCTTGCCGTCAGACATGCTTGCGTTTCCCCAATATGCCCCCGCACCCCCCGGTACAGTCTCTCACCAGCATAATCGCCGGGATGCGGAGAAGTTCATTCCCTCTCATTCCGGCGGCGCCGGTCGCGTCGCCAGCGCATCCCGCGCCGCTTCCGCCAACTGGCTGACGGAAAAGGGTTTTGGCAGGAAGGCCACATTGGCAATGTCGATCGATTTGCGCAACTGTTCCTCGGCATATCCCGACATGAACAATACCGGCAGGTCGGGATGGGCCGCCCTGGCCCGCGCCACCATGGACGGGCCGTCCATGTTCGGCATCACCACGTCGGAAATCAGCAGGTCGATCTTCTCGCCGCCGTTCAGCACCTCCAGCCCCTGTTCGCCGTCATTGGCGGTCAGCACCTTATAGCCCTGCCGCGTCAGCGCCCGTTCGGCGACGGCGCGGACCATATCCTCATCCTCCACCAGCAGCACGGTGCCGGTGCCCCAGGTTTCGCTGCGGCGGACGGGCGCCTTGGGCTGCGCGGCCTGATCGGCGTCGGCGCCCTGATAGACGGGCAGGTAGATGACGAAGCTCGCCCCCCGCCCCAGTTCCGACTCCGCGAAGATGAACCCGCCCGACTGCTTGACGATGCCGTAGACGGTGGAGAGGCCAAGGCCGGTGCCCTTGCCCAATTCCTTGGTGGTGAAGAAAGGTTCGAAGATCTTCGAAAGAATATCCGGCGGAATGCCCAGGCCCGTGTCCGACACCCGCACCGCCGTATAGTCGGCGGGCGGCAATATGTCCGTCCGCATCTCCCGCACCTTGGCGGCGGGCACGGCATAGGTCTGGATGTTGAGCGTGCCGCCATCCGGCATGGCGTCGCGGGCGTTCACCGCGAGGTTGACGATCACCTGCTCCAACTGGCCGGGGTCGGCCCGTACAGCGCCCAGATTGCGGCCATGGGTGACTTCCAGCTTCACGCTCTCGCC
This sequence comes from Sphingobium chlorophenolicum, assembly GCF_000722875.1. GTDB lineage: Bacteria > Pseudomonadota > Alphaproteobacteria > Sphingomonadales > Sphingomonadaceae > Sphingobium > Sphingobium chlorophenolicum. The sequence continues at coordinate 2,746 of NZ_JFHR01000030.1, forward strand.
GAGCAGCCGCTTCAGCAGGTTGGAGACGTCCGCGACGATGTCGGGCAACTGCAATATCTGCGGCCGCAGCGTCTGCTGGCGCGAGAAGGCCAACAACTGCCGCGTCAACCCTGCGGCGCGGTTGCTGTTCGATTTGATCTGCTGGATGTCGTCATAATCGCTGTCGCCCGGCGTATGGCGCATCAGCATCAGGTCGCAATGGCCGATGATCGCGGTCAGGATATTGTTGAAATCATGCGCCACGCCGCCCGCAAGCTGGCCGATGGCCTGCATCTTGGTCGCCTGCGCTACCTGCCGCTTGAGCTTGCTCTCCTCGCTATTATCCTTGAGGGACAGGAGCACCGCCGCCTCGCCCAGGCCACGCACGCCCGCCAGGCTGAGCGCGATCGGTTCGTCCGGCTGCTCGCGCATGCGCACGGCAACGTCGCCCGACATTTGCGGCCCCACGGCGAAGCGCCGCACCGCGTCGGCCACCGCAGCCTGATCTTCCCGCACGACCAGATCGCCCGGATAGCTCGGCTTTTCGCCTTCCTTGAGGCCAGCCGCCCGCGAAAAGGCCTTGTTCAGGAACAGCACCCGCCCGTCGCGATCCGCCATGGCCAGGCCGAAGGGCAGCAGCGACAACAAGGTTTCGATATAGGAAAGCGCCGACGTCCCGCCGGCATTGCCCGCCGGTTCGTCGATCAGCAGCAGCAGCATCGGACCGTCCTGCGCGCCCGATTGCGCGCCGATGGGTTGGGCGGCGCGCTTCAACGGCACTTGCAGCAGCCGCAGCGGAATGCCGCCCGATTCCTCCCGCGCCAGGAACAGACGGGCCTTGTCGTCCACCCGCATATGCGCGGCGAAATCGCGCCCAGTGATATTGGCGTCGATCCGCCCAGCGGCGCGCAGCAGGAAAGCGCCGTTGGCCGCCCGGATGCGCCCCTCCCCGCCGATCATCACCGCCATGATGCCCGCTTCGCCCAATTGCCGCCCGGCCTCCCCGGTCAGCAGGCGGTGCACATCGTCCAGCGCGCTTGGCTGCCGCACCGGGGAAAAGCGCCAGAGCAGATAATCCTCCGACCGCCCCGTACGCCCGATGATGGCGTCCAGCCGCAGCGCGCCCTGCACGATCCCCTCCACCCGCGCTTCGCCGTCACGCCAGGCGGCGCGGGCGGCATTGCCCAGATTTTCCGACAATGCGGCATCGCCGGTGATGTGCGGCGGCGCGGGAAAGCCCGGAAACCACTCCCCGAACAGATCGCTGGCGCAAACCAGCCGTCCGGCGCGGTCGGTGACGGCGATCGCCATGTTGGATGCGTCCGCCGCCGCCCGCGCCACTGTCCAGTCCGGCACCGCCTCGCCCACCGCCACTTCCTGGGGATAGAGCCTGCGATACCAGCCCAGCAACGCCGCGCCCGCCAGCACCATCGCACCAAAACCCGCGCCCAGCGCCCAATTGCCCGCGGCATAAAGCACCAGCCCGGCCGAAATCAGCGCCAACAGGATCAGCATCGGCAGGGCAAGCGGCGACGGCCGGTCAGCCGCCCAAGCGTCTCCATCCCTGATCACACGCGCCCCCTGCATCCACAATGGACTTGCCGCCCCAAGCCGCTCAGGCCGAAGCGATTTCCTCCAATGCGCTGCTTTCGCGTGGCTTGCCAATCCTCAATTTGCGCGCATGCCATTTCCGGCCCATGCGATGGCGCCAGATCCAGTCGGCCAGGAAGTAGCCGACCACAGCGAAAGCCAGCGAAATCAGCGCCAGTCCCAGCAGCATCGCGGGCGCGGCCTCCGAAAAGAGCCACGCGCACCAGTCACGGATGGAGGCATGCCTGTCGATCAGCGCCATGAAGCCCGATGCGTCCGCCGTCCGCCCCAACATCCAATTGCCCATCCACACCGACGCCATCAGGAACAGGGGCGTCGTCGCCGGGTTGGAGAGGAAGGTCATCGCCGCCGCCAGCGGTATATTCGCCCGGAACGGCAGCGCCAGCAGCGCCGCGCCCGCAATCTGCACGCCGGGAATCAGCAGGAAGATGCCCACCAGCAGCCCCAGCGCCACGCCACGCGGCACGGACCGCCGGGTGAACCGCCACAGCGAGGGTTCCAGCACCCGATGCGCCACGGGGGCCAAAAAGCGGTTATGTTCCAGCGACTCGCGGGTCGGCGCATTAGCGTGCCACCAGCGGGAGAGCCTCCCCATCCCTTCCTTCGCGTGCATCAGCGATGCGCCTTCATGATGCGCTGCTGGTCCCGCTTCCAGTCGCGTTCCTTGATCGTGTCGCGCTTGTCATGGGTCTTCTTGCCCTTGGCCAGCGCCAGTTCGACCTTCGCCTTGCCCCGGCTGTTGAAATAGATGGACAGGGGCACCAGCGTCATGCCCTTGCGCTCCACCGCGCCGTGCATGCGGGCGATCTCCCGCTGGTGCAGCAGCAGCTTGCGGGGGCGCTTGGGCTCATGGTTGAAGCGGTTGCCGTGGCTGAATTCGGGGATATTGCTGTTGACCAGCCACACCTGCTCGCCCTTCACCTCGGCATAGCTTTCCGCGATATTGCCCTCGCCGAAGCGCAGCGACTTGACCTCCGTGCCTTGCAGGGCGATGCCCGCCTCGAACACATCCTCCAGGAAATATTCGAAACGGGCGCGCCGGTTCTCGGCGACGATCTTCTTCTTGTCGAAGGCTTCGGGACGGGGGCGGGCCATCGGTCTTTTTCTAAACTTCCATTCGTGTCGAGCGCAGCCGCATATACGCGCCGCGCCCGGTCCTTATTCCAGGCACGCGGCCCGGAAGGAGGGAATATGGGGACGGCGCGGCCTTATACCAGCCCGGCAATCTCCAACGCCCGGTCAACGGCGGCACGGCTGGATTCCGACGGCCAGGTGATCGGCAGGCGGACGTCGCCGGGCATGTCGGGGCGAACCCGCGTAAGGGCATATTTGACCGGGCCGGGTGAAGCGTCGCTGAACAGGGCATCATGCAGCGGGTAAAGACGATCCTGGAGCGCCAGGGCACCATCCCAATCGCCGTTCGCCGTCGCTTTCTGAAATTCGGCGCACAGGCGCGGCGCGACATTGGCCGTGACCGAAATGCAGCCCTTGCCTCCCATCGCGTTGAAACCCAGCGCCGTCTCGTCATTTCCGGAAAGCTGGCAGAAATCGGGGCGGCAGGCGAGCCGCTGCGCGGTGACCCGCCCCAGATTCCCGGTGGCGTCCTTGACGCCGACGATGGTCTGAAATTCCTCCGACAGGCGGTGGATCACCGGCACGCCGATGTCGGTGATGGTGCGGCTGGGCACATTATAGAGCAGGATCGGCAATGAGCAGCGCTCGGCCAGCCAGGCGAAATGGCGGTAGACGCCCTCCTGATTGGGCTTGTTGTAATAGGGTGCGACGACCAGCGCCGCGTCCGCGCCCGCCGCCTGCGCCGCGAACATATGTTCCAGCGCGATCCGGGTGTCGTTCGACCCGCAACCCGCGATCACCGGCACCCGGCCCGCCGCCTGATCCACACAGATGGCGATGACGCGATTATGCTCCTCGACCGTCATGGTCGCGCTTTCGCCCGTGGTGCCGCAGGGGACCAGGGCGCTGCTGCCTTCCTCTATCTGCCAGTCGACGAAGGCGCGGAAAGCCGCCTCATCCACCGCCCCGTCGCGGAAGGGCGTGATCAGCGCCGGAATCGACCCGGAAAACATGGCAAACAAACTCCTTCAATTCACCGGGATTCCGGGGCATCATAGCGTCAAATACACGAAGGGCGCGCTATAGCGCGTCATTCATGGCCTGATAAGGATGCATTTGCGATCATGTCTAGTAGGCTGTCGCCCTCCTGTTCCGAAACTGTCATGGTCCGTATGCCTTTGATTGCCCTTTTGCTTTTCACCGCCGGCGCCAGCGCGCAGACGGAAACGCCCCCACCGCCGCCCGCCTCGGCCTATCCGCGGGGCGCGGTCGTGCAGCCGATTCCCCGCTCGACGGAGCCGAGTCCCTGGCAGCAGGCGCAAGGCCGAATCGGCGTGGCGAGCGATCCCGCCATTTCCGGCACGATCAGCCAATGGCGCGCGCTCCAGCAGAGCGATGCCCTGGGCGCCTCCACCTATATGAGCTTCATCATGGCGAACCCCGGCTGGCCGGGGGAGGACCGGATGCGGCGGCTGGCGGAAACTGGCATCAATCCCAACAGCTACGATCCGGGGCAGGTCGTCGCCTTCTTCGCCCGCTTCCCGCCGCGCACAGCGACCGGCAACGCCCGTTACGCGCTGGCGCTGATGCAGCAGGGCCGCATGGGGGAGGCACGGATCGCGGCGCGCAACGCCTGGGTCGGCGGCACCCTCTCGCCCGATGACGAGGCGCGGTTGCTCTCGTTCTTCGGCTCCGGCTGGACCTCCGCCGAGCATGATCTGCGCGCCGACGCATTGCTGTGGAAGGGCGACATCATCGGCGCGCAGCGCAGGCTGGCCTATGTGTCGCCTGCCCGTCGCCCGGTCTATGAAGCGCGCATCGCCTTCCGTCAGAAAGCGCCCGATGCGGCCATCAAGATGCAGTTGGCCGAAGCCGTGGGCGCGACCGACGCGGGCTTCATAGCGGACAAGGCGACATGGCTGCTCAACACCGGCAACTGGATCGCGGGACGCCAATATCTGGCCAACCGCCCGGCGCTGACCTTCCGGCCGGGCGACGCGGAAAAATGGTATGAGGTGCTGCTGACCCAGGCCCGCGCCGCCGCGAACGACAGCCAGTGGAGCTTCGCCTATGGCATCGCCAGTAAGCTGGACGACGCCTATCTGCCCGGCACCGACGTCAACACCCGGCCCATTGGCGAGCGCGACGATTATACCAGCCTCGCCTGGCTGGCGGGATCGACCGCCTTCTATAATCTGGGCAGGCCGCAGGACGCGGTGGAGATGTTCCGCCGCTACGCCACCGCCGCCAAATCGCCGCAGACCCAGTCCAAAGGCTTCTACTGGGCCGGTCGCGCCGCGCTTCAGGCCGGGGACGCGGCGAGCGCGAACAGTTATTTCACACGCGCCGGGGCCTTTCCAGACCAGTTTTACGGCCAGCTTGCGCTCGAACGGCTGGGCCGCCCGATCCCCGCGCCCGCCGCCGTCGAGCGTCCGGTGGAAATCTCCGCCGGTGAACGCGCCGCTTTCGCCAACCGTTCGGTCGTCCGGGCGGTGAAGGCGCTGGGGCAGATGGGCTATTGGGAGGATCAGAGCAAATTCGCCCGCGCCATCGCCAATAATGCCGACAGCGACGCCGACCATTATCTGGCGGTGGAACTGGCGCAAAGCATCGGCCGTCCCGACATGGGCGTGATGGTCGGCCGCCGCGCCGTGTCGAGTGGGCTCACCGGCTATGGCGAGAGTGCCTTCCCCCGCGTGCCCGTGCCGTCCGAAGCGCAATATAACTGGACCATGGTCCACGCCATCGCCCGGCAGGAAAGCCAGTTCGACCGGCAGATCGTCAGCCATGCGGGCGCGCGCGGCCTGATGCAGTTGATGCCCGGCACCGCCCGCGAACAGGCGGGCAAACTGGGGATGAGCTACGACCCCAGTTCGCTCAACGACCCCAGCTACAACATCATGCTGGGTTCCTCCTATTTCCAGCGGATGTTGGACTATTATGGCGGAAGCTATCCGCTGGCGGTGGCGGCCTATAATGCCGGGCCGGGCAATGTGAACCGCTGGATCTCCGCTAACGGCGACCCCCGCCTGCCGGGCGCAGATATGCTGCGCTGGATTGAGCAGATTCCGCTGTTCGAAACGCGCAACTATGTCCAGCGTGTGCTGGAAAATGCGGTGGTATACGAGGCGATGAACCCTGGGCGAGCGCGCTTCCGGGGCACGACGACGCCGCTGTCCAAATATCTCGGCAAGCAGACGCCGGGCTAAGGACGCCCCCTCCGTTCGTTTCGAGCGAAGTCTAGAAACGCTGCGCATGACGTGTCTCGACTTCGCTCGACACGAACGGGTAGGGAAGATTCATCATGAACACCCCTCACCCCAATTACATCACCCCCGAAGGCTTCGCGAAGCTGCGCGCCGAATATGACCAGCTTCTTGGGCATGAGCGCCCGAAGATCGTGGAAGTGGTGAGCTGGGCGGCGGGCAATGGCGACCGCAGCGAAAATGGCGATTATCTCTACGGCCGCAAGCGGATGCGCGAGATTGACGGGCAGTTGAAGCGCCTCTCACGCAAGATGAAGGACGCCAAGGTCGTCGACCCGCGACAGCAGCCCGACAAGAGCAAGGTCTATTTCGGCGCCACCGTGACCATCGCGGACGAGGACGACAAGCGCCGCACCGTCACCCTGGTCGGCAATGACGAGACGGAGGCAAGCGCGGGCCGCATCGGCTGGAGCACCCCCATAGCCCGCGCCCTGCGCGGCGCGGCGGTGGGCGACCTGCGCCGCGTGATGCTCCCGGCGGGGGAGAAGGAATATGAGGTGATGGAAATCCGCTATCCGGAGTAATTCCTCCCTGCGCGAAGCGTGGGGAGGGGGACCGTCGGCGCAGCCGATGGTGGAGGGGAAATTCGGAGGTCGTGCCCCATTCCCCTCCACCACGCTTCGCGCGGTCCCCCTCCCCATCTACCGATGGGGAGGATTGGGATAGGTCCGCTTCCCGCCGAACACCCCGCTAATCATCCCGCCGCAATATGACGTTGAGCCGCTCCATCACTTCGGCGATCGGCTCGATCACGGTGACGCTGCGTCCTTCTCCGAAGCGGATGCGGGTGCCGTCGGTCACGGAGGATATGAAGGTGACCTGTTCGGCATTGACGGCGGTTTCGGTCCGGTCGGCGCCCACGAACATGACGAGCATGCATCCTCTCCTTCTTTATGGAAGGAGAGCCTAACCCGAATTCCGCCCGAAGCCAGCCCTTTTCCCGTCAAACCGCCTGAATCGCCCGGATGAAGGCACTGGCGCGATCATCCAGCCGGTGCGCCTCTGCCGACAGACGGCTGGCCGCGTCGCGCATGGCCTGCGCGCCTTCCACCGCCACCCCCGCATTGACGCTGATCTGGCTGGCGCTGGCGCGGATATGCCCGCTCGCTTCCCCCGCCTCCTCCACGCTGCCCGCAATCGCCCGGCTGAAGGCACCATGCCGCGCCACCGCTTCGAAAACGGAGGCAGACAGCCGGTCCGCCGTCGCGATGGCCGCATCCATATGCGCATGGCCCAGAGCGACCTGGCCGACGGTGGCGCGGATATGGTCGATCCGCCGCGCAATCTCCGCCGCCGCGTCGCGGGTCTGCCCGGCCAGCGTCTTGACCTCCCGCGCGACCACCGCAAAGCCGCGCCCGGCGTCCCCGGCGCGCGCCGCCTCGATCCCGGCATTGAGCGCCAGCGTGGTCGTCGCCCGCGCAATCGCGTCGATCAGCGCGGTCACTTCGCCGATCCCGTCGGCCTGCGCGCTCAGCGTCCGCGTCTGCGCCGCGCCCGATTGCGTCCGGTCCACGGCGGCGCGAATGGCGGCCCCCGCCTCGCGCACTTCTTCCTCCATTGACTGGAACAGCAGTCCCAATTCCCGCCCGGACGCCGCGATGCCCGACAGATTGTCCGCCGTCTGCGCCGCGGCGACCGCCATGCCCGCCGATGCATGACCGTTATGCGCCGACCGCTCCGCCGCATCTTCCGCCAGCCGCGACAGCATGTCCGCCATGGCCACCAGGTCCGCTATCAGCGTCCGGATGTCGCCGCGAAAGGTCGCGCTTTCCCGCGTCACCATCTCCAGCCGCTCGACCCGCGCCAGCGCCACCCGCGCATCCCGCTCCGCCGCCAGCTTGAGCAAGAGCTGCCCCCCGGCGATTCCGGCATAGCGGTCGCCATCCACCACGATCAGCCCTTCGCACCCCCTGCCCTGCGCGGCGTAAAGGTCGATCAGCGCCTCTATGCTGGCGCGCCGTTCCACCGTCGCGCAAGGCCGCACATGGTCGTCCAGCCGCCCGCCGAAACTGGGATTGCGCAGCAGCGCATGGCCGAAGGGATTGAACAGGATGCGCCGCATGTCGCATTCATAGATGGCGCCCACCGGACGGTTAGCGCCATCCAGCACCGGCAACAGCCGCAAGGCGGGATCATGCTGAAAATGATCGACCGCCTCGCTGAGCGGCCGCCCCAGCCGGATCGCCGGACTGGGCGTCACAAGCGCAAGCCCCGCCCCCTGTGAAGGGATGGTTTCGGGCGAGCATGGGTCAAGCATCTGGGGCGCGTACATAAGCGCCGATTAGGCCAGCAATGGTAAACGACACGTTAGGATTTGATGACAGTTTTATGACAATCGATTGTTTTCAAACAATTTTCTTATAACCATAAGCCTTGGTCGCCAGCTTCACCACCTCCGGATCAGCCTCCGGAAAATCCATCGGGACCAGCTTTTCCAGTCGCTCGGCCACATGATCCAGCGCGGCGATCCGCCCGGCGCGGCGGTGATTATTGTCGATGGCGTGCCAAGGCGCCGCCTTCGTGTCGGTCTTGCGGAACATTTCGTGCATGGCATCCAGATAATCCGCCCGCCTTGCCCGGTTGCGATAATCGTCCGCGCCTGTCTTCCACCGCTTCCAGGGCGTATCTAGCCGCTCGGCAAGCTGTTCGTCCTGCACCTCCTGCGTGATGTGGATGAACAGCTTGACGATGTTGGTCCCGGCATCCACCTGCTGCTTTTCGAAGGCGTTGATCTCGTCATAGGCGCGCTTCCACTCGCCCTTGGAACAGAAGCCCTCCACCCGTTCGACCAGCACCCGGCCATACCAGCTCCGGTCGAAGATCGCGATGTTCCGCCCGGCGGGCAAACGCGTCCAGAATCGCCAGAGGAAATGCCGGTCCCGCTCTTCCTCGGTCGGCGCGGAGATGGGATGGACATTATAATAGCGCGGATCCCATTGCGCGCTCATGCGCTTGATGATGCCGCCCTTGCCCGCCGCATCCCAACCTTCCAGCAGGATGACGCTGCGCCGGTCGTGGATGATGTGCGCGACCTGTATCTTGGCGAGCCGTTCCTGCAATTCGGCCAGCCTCGCCTCATAGTCGCCCTTGAACTTCGCGCCCTTCTCAAAATCGGCAAGGTCGATGGTCATTCCCAAGCTCCCGAACAGCAAAAGCCCCGCTCCGTTAGAGAACGGGAGCGGGGCTTTAACAAGCACGGGACCGAAATGGTTTCAGGCTTTGGTTTGCGGCTCCACGACCCGGATGTTGAGTTCGCGCAACTGCTTGAACTCGGCGGCGCTGGGCGCGCCCATCAGCAGGTCTTCGGCGCGCTGGTTCATCGGGAACAGCGTGATCTCGCGCAGATTCTGCGCGCCGCAGAGCAGCATCACGATGCGGTCCACGCCCGCCGCCATGCCGCCATGCGGCGGCGCGCCGTACTGGAACGCCCGGTAAAGCCCGCCGAAACGTTCCTCCACATCCTGCTGGCTGAGGCCGACCTTCTCGAACGCCTTCACCATCAGTTCCGGCGACTGGTTGCGGATCGAACCCGAAGCGATTTCATAGCCGTTGCAGACCATGTCATATTGATAGGCGTTGATCGTCAGCGGGTCCTGGTCGTTCAGCGCATCCAGCCCGCCCTGCGGCATGGAGAAGGGGTTGTGCGCGAAGTCGATGGACTTCGTATCCTCATCATATTCGTAGAAGGGGAAGTCCACGATCCAGCAGAGTTCGAAGCGATCCTTGTCGATCAGGTCGAGCTGCTCGCCCACGCGAATCCGCGCCAGACCCGCCAGCTTCGCCGCCTGGCTTTCCTTGCCCGCCGCGAAGAACACGCCGTCGTTCGGTCCCAGGCCCAAAGCCTCGATCAGCTTCGCCGTCCGTTCCTCGCCATGATTTTTGGCGATGGGGCCGCCGGGCACGCCGTCCTTGATGTTGATATAGCCAAGGCCCGAATAGCCTTCGGTCCGCGCCCAATTATTCATGTCGTCGAAGAATTTGCGGCTGCCCGCCCCAGCGCCCGGCGCCGGGATGGCGCGGATCACGCTGCCGCTCTCCACCAGAGAGGCGAAGATGCCGAAGCCCGATCCATGGAAATGTTCAGTGACGTCGGTGATCAGGATCGGGTTGCGCAGGTCGGGCTTGTCCGACCCATATTTCAGCATCGCCTCGGCATGCGGGATGCGCGGGAAGCTGCCAGCCGGGGTCACTGGCTTGCCGTCGGCGAACTGTTCGAACACCTGGGCGATCACCGGTTCCATCGTGTTCCACACATCTTCCTGCGTGACGAAGCTCATCTCCAGGTCAAGCTGGTAGAATTCGCCCGGCAACCGGTCGGCGCGGGGGTCTTCGTCGCGGAAGCAGGGCGCGATCTGGAAATAGCGGTCGAAACCCGCGACCATCAGCAACTGCTTATATTGCTGCGGCGCCTGCGGCAGGGCGTAGAATTTGCCCGGATGGATGCGGCTGGGCACCAGAAAGTCGCGCGCGCCCTCCGGCGAGGAGGCGGTCAGGATCGGCGTCGAATATTCGGTGAAGCCCGCCCCTTCCATGCGGCGGCGCATGTCGGAGATGATCTTCGTCCGCTTGACGATGTTCGCGTGCAGCGTCTCGCGCCGCAGGTCGAGGAATCGGTAGCGCAGGCGGATGTCTTCGGGATATTCCTGCTCGCCCGCCACCGGCAGTGGCAGGTCGGCGGCGGCGGAGAGCACAACCGCGTCCAGAGCGCGAATCTCGATCTCGCCGGTCGGCAGGTTGGGGTTGACCGCTTCCTTGGCGCGGGCCACGACCTTGCCGGTCACGGTCACGACGCTTTCGGCGCGCAGCGATTCGATCACCTGAAACACCGGCCCGTCGACCTCCGTGACGATCTGCACCATGCCATAATGGTCGCGCAGGTCGATGAAGACCAGATCGCCATGGTCGCGCTTGCGGTGCACCCATCCGGACACGCGCACCTCATTGCCGACCTCCGCCGTCGTAAGGGCGCCGCAATTATGGGTGCGATAGGCATGCATGGCGTTTTTGGTCTTTCAGCTTCGTTTTACGGAAATGACAAATTGTTGCAGCGCCGCTATGGGCAGTCCTGTCAAGCATTGACGAGCCCGTGCGCGACGGGCCAGCCCATAATAAGATCGAAGACCATATGCAAATCCATCCGCTGATTACCGACAGCAAGACTCTCGCTTCATTCTGCGCCCGGATCGCCAAATCGCCCTATATCGCGATCGATACCGAATTCATGCGCGAAAACAGCTATTGGCCCGACCTCTGCCTGGTTCAGGTCGCGGACGAGCATGAGGCCGCCGCCATCGATCCCAAGGCGCCGGGCATCGACCTGTCGCCCCTGCTCGACCTGATGGTCGACAATGAGGATGTGCTGAAGGTCTTCCATGCGGGGGGGCAGGATTTGGAGATCATCTACAACCTGACCGGCAAGACGCCCCATCCGCTGTTCGACACGCAGATCGCGGCGATGGCGCTGGGGCTGGGCGAACAGATCGGCTACGGCAATCTGGTCGACGCATGGCTGGGGGTCCAACTCGACAAGGGCGCCCGCTTCACCGACTGGGCGCGCCGCCCTCTCGACAAGCGGCAGATCGATTACGCCATCGGCGACGTCACCTATCTGATCCAGATATTCCCCAAGATGCTGGAGGAACTGCGCCGCACCGGACGCGGCGACTGGCTGGACCAGGAGATGGAGCGGATCAGCGACCCCTCCAATTACGAGAACAAGCCCGACGAAGCCTGGCAGCGCGTCCGCATCGCCAGCCGCAAGGCCGATGTCCTCGGCCGCCTGAAGGCGCTGGCCGCCTGGCGCGAGATGGAGGCGCAGGACAAGAATTTACCCCGCGGCCGCATCGTCAAGGACGAGACGCTGGCCGACATCGCCAGCCACCCGCCCCGCACGCAGGAAGACCTGGGCAAGGTGCGCGGCCTTTCCGCCACCTGGAAGACCAACGACATCGGCAACCGCCTGATGCTGGCGCTGGCAAGCCATACGCCGCTCGCCAAGGAGGAGATGCCTGAGCGCGATCCCAAGCGCCCCGGTCTGGGCAAGGACGGCGCGCTGGTGGCGGACCTGTTGAAGCTGCTGCTGAAAATCCGCTCGCGGGACATCAATGTCGCGGCCCGCCTGATCGCCCGCAGCGACGATATCGACGCGCTGGCGGCAGGCGTGCGGGAGGATCTGTCGATCCTGGAAGGCTGGCGCTATGAACAGTTCGGCCGCGATGCGGTCGATCTGGTGGAGGGTCGCCTGGCCTTCGCGGTCAGGAACGGCCGCCTCAAGATGACCCGTACGCAATAGGAGTCAGGATCGATGCGGACGGCGGCGCTGATTTTCCTTCCCCTGCTGGTCGCTTGCGCGGGCGGCGAAGGCCCTGCGATGCAGCCGCCCACCGTAGAGGGACCGTGCCGCAACGAAGGGCTGGACCGCTTCATCGGCCAGACCGCCAGCGCGGCGACGGGCACGGAATTGCTGAAGGCGTCGGGTGCGCGCACGCTGCGCTGGGGCGCCCCCGGCATGGCGATGACCATGGATTTCCGCGCCGACCGGCTGACTGTCGGCTATGACGCGAAGATGGCGATCACCTCCGCCCGCTGCGGCTGAGGATCGCGATGGAGTAAAATGCGTCGCTAAGCCATTCCGGTCGGCTCGCCATCTGTTAAAGTAGCCGCGATGACAGGAGCGGCCTGATGGACGACAATGACTCCCCCTCCGCCCGAATCGACGCCCGCATCGCGGAACTGGACGACTGGCGCGGCGAAACGCTTGGCCGGATCCGCGCCTTGATCAGGGAAGCCGATCCCGAAATGGTCGAGGAATGGAAATGGCGCGGCGTGCCGGTCTGGTCGCATGACGGCATCCTCTGCACTGGAGAAAGCTACAAGGCTGTGGTCAAGCTGACCTTCATGAACGGCGCGGCGCTGGATGATTCGACGGGCCTTTTCAACGCCAGCCTGGAGGGCAATGCTCGCCGCGCCATCGACATAAGCGAAGGCGAAAACATCGATGCGGAAGCCTTTAAGGCGCTGATCCGCGCCGCCGCGGCGCTCAACGGGACCAAAAAGTCGGGAGGGTGACGTGCTCCTGCGAAGCCAGGAGCCCAGATCAGAGGTTGGAACTGGGCTCCTGCCTTCGCGGGAGCACGCTTCAAAACACATCCGGCCTTGCGCTGAACCAAATCTTCCCGATCAACATTCCAGTCCGATCAACGTCCCGCTGCCGATGCGCCCGACATAGCGTTTGCCGTCGATCTCCAGCCAGTCGGGCGTCGCCTCCAGCCGACGTCCGCGAATGGTGGTGCGCAGATGCTCCACCGCGATCCGGTTGCGCGCCACGATCCGCAGCACCGCCAGCCCCTCGCCCCGCGCCGCCATCATGCTGTAGCGGTCGCCGCGCAGCAGGAAGTGCCAGCTTCCGTCCGTAGGCATCCATTCATTGCCGTTCACCACCTGCACCGGCTCGCCGTCCGGCCCGCCCATGCGCAGGCTGATTCGCGTCGCCCCATTGCTCCGGCGCGGCGGGGCGAAGATCAGGATCGGTTCCCCCTCCAGCGTCAGCGGGATCGGCGTATCCCTCAGCATCGGCGAACCACCCATGATCAGCGTCGGCAGTTCCGGCGAAAAAGGCAGGCGGTCGCGCGCGAAATGGCGCTGCCGCACGACCGGATTGGCGTGGAAGCCCTGCACCTGCATCGGCGTCAGCCGCCCTTCCTCGACCAGCCCATGGCAGGTCGGGCAAAGCAGCGTCACGCCATGACTTTCAGGCAGTCGCAGGTAACGGTAAATGGTCACGCCGCAGCGGACGCAAGCGAAACCGCAAGCCTGGCGGACATCGTCCTGCTGCTGCGCGGTCAGTTCTGGCAGCGACGGCATCACACGCAAGCCCATGCACGACGACCCCTTGCTCACCTGCCCGCGCCACTGCGGACCGGCTTTCCTCCGGCGTCCTTCCTGCTGGTTCGGGGGCGTTTCGAACGGCCCCTCTCGCTATTGCACTATCGTTGAAATAAATGCGGACAAGTCAAGAGGCTGTTCGCCATTCTCTTACCGCTGGGGCAGCAGGTCGAGGTTGCGCGATGCCGCAATGGCCCGGATGCGGTCCGGTCTCGGCATGGATTTGATCGCGATTTCCGCGACATCGCCCGCGCTGAACAGCTCTACATTGCCCACATTGAAGATGCGCTGGCCCAGCGTCTGGGTGATGCGCACGCTGCGGATGCTGGAAAGCGCGATCTCCGTCCGCTGCTTGGCGAGCAGGCCGCGCTCCAGCAACACTTCCCGGTCGGAAAGCGCCAGACGCTCGCCCTTATGCAACACCCACCACACGCCGATGGCCAATATGCCGACAACAGAAATCAACAGCAGGACGAACAGGAAAGGATGGGCGCGGAACATCGCGGGATGCTCGTCATACAGCCATGTCTCGCTCATGCCGGTCCCCTGTCGCTGACTGGCCTGCATTGACCATGGACGCCACGCCGCCGTCAAGGCCGCTTGACCTTGCCATGGCAAGCCATGATTGTTATAACATCTGTATGAACGCACCGCTCAAGATTACGAAGATCGGCAATTCCGCCGGGGTCATCCTGCCCAAGGAGGTATTGGCGCACCTCAATGTCGGGATTGGCGAGACTCTGTCGATCGTGACCACTCCACGCGGCATCGAACTGAGCGCCGCCGAACCCGATTTCGACGCCCAGATGGCCGCAGCGCGAGAGGTTATGCAGCGTCGCAAGCGAGCGCTGCGCGAACTTGCGAAATAAAAGCATGTCCCGCAATTGGGTTTGGATCAGCGCCGAAGCGGCAATGGCGGCGCATGCCGAACAGCTAGCCGAGCATGGCGGCGGTGAAGGCGTGCGCGACGCGGGGCTGCTGGAAAGCGCCATGGCGCGCCCGCGGAATCTGGCCGCCTATCATGAACCTGACGCGGCGGAACTGGCTGCCGCCTATGCCTTTGGCATTGCGCGTAATCACCCGTTCGTCGACGGCAACAAGCGCACGGCGGCGGTCGTCAGCGAAACTTTCCTAGTGCTGAACGGCTATGCGCTGACAGCCAGCGATGCCGAATTGGTGGTCGCGTTCCTCGCCCTCGCGGCGGGCGAACTCGGCGAGGAGGAAACCGCCGTCTGGTTCCGGGACCATCTGGCGGCGGCGGAATAGGGCCACTTCGCCAGGACAGGGAGCAACGCGCTTCAATCCAGTCAGGGCAGACCCTAATTCTCATCCCCCATGCGCAGCGCCGCGATGAAGGCCTCCTGCGGAATCTGCACGGACCCATATTCGCGCATCCGCTTCTTGCCCTCTTTCTGCTTCTCCAGCAGCTTCTTCTTGCGGGTGATATCGCCGCCATAGCATTTGGCTGTCACATCCTTGCGCATCGCGGCGATGGTCTCGCGGGCGATCACCTTGCCGCCGATGGCCGCCTGGATCGGAATCTTGAACAAATGGCGGGGGATCAAATCCTTCAACCGCTCGCACATGCCGCGCCCGCGCGATTCGGCGGTGCCGCGGTGGACAATCATGCTGAGCGCGTCGACCGGCTCATTGTTGACGAGGATGCTCATCTTGACGAGGTCGCCTTCCCGCGCCCCGATCTGATGATAGTCGAAGCTGGCATAGCCCCGCGAAATCGATTTCAGCCGGTCGTAGAAATCGAACACCACCTCGTTGAGCGGCAGTTCATAGGTCACCTGTGCGCGGCCGCCGACATAGGTCAGATTCTTCTGGATGCCGCGCCGGTCCTGACAGAGCTTCAGGATCGAACCCAGATATTCGTCGGGGCAGTAGATCACCGCCTCGATCCACGGTTCCTCGATGAAATCGATATAGTTGGCATCGGGCATGTCAGCGGGATTGTGCAGATGCCGCGTCGTCCCGTCGTTCATGTGAATGTCGTAGACCACCGACGGCGCGGTGGTGATCAGGTCCAGATCATATTCCCGGCTCAACCGCTCCTGGATGATCTCCAGATGCAGCAGGCCCAGGAAGCCGCAACGAAAACCGAAGCCCAATGCCGCCGACGTCTCCATCTCGAAGGAGAAGGACGCATCGTTCAGCCGCAGCTTGGAGATCGATTCGCGCAGCTTCTCGAAATCATTGGCGTCGACCGGGAAAAGGCCGCAGAACACCACCGGCTGCACTTCCTTGAAGCCGGGCAGCGCTTCCTTCGCCGGATTCTTGACCGTGGTAATAGTATCGCCGACGCGGGTCTGGCTGATCTCCTTGATCTGCGCGGTAATGAAGCCGATCTCACCCGGCCCCAATTCACCCAGTTGCTCGATCTTCGGGCGGAAACAGCCGACGCGGTCGATCAGATGCTCCGTGCCGCCGATCATGAACTTGATGTTCTGACCCTTCTTGATGACGCCGTTCACGACGCGCACCAGGATGACGACGCCCAGATAAGGGTCGTACCAGCTATCGACCAGCATCGCCTCCAGCGGCGCGTCCCTGTCGCCCTTGGGCGCGGGGATCTTGGCGACCACGGCTTCCAATATGTCGTCGATGCCGATCCCGGCCTTGGCGCTGGCCAGCACCGCTTCCGACGCGTCGAGGCCGATCACTTCCTCAATCTCCGCCTTCACCTTCTCCGGCTCGGCGGCGGGCAGGTCGATCTTGTTGATCACCGGCACGATCTCATGGTCATGCTCGATGGACTGGTAGACGTTCGCCAGCGTCTGCGCTTCCACGCCCTGCGCTGCATCCACCACCAGCAGCGCGCCCTCGCACGCGGCCAGCGACCGGCTCACCTCATAGGCAAAGTCGACATGGCCCGGCGTGTCCATCAGGTTCAGCTCATAGGTCTCGCCATTCTTCGCGACATAATCCAGGCGCACGGTCTGCGCCTTGATGGTGATGCCACGCTCCTTCTCGATATCCATATTGTCGAGGACCTGGGCCGACATCTCCCGGTCAGTCAGGCCCCCGGTGCGCTGGATCAGGCGGTCGGCCAGGGTCGACTTGCCATGGTCGATGTGCGCGATGATCGAGAAATTACGAATGTGCGAAAGATCGGTCATGGCCGCGCCGATAGCAGCCATTTAAAGGCCTGTCAGCAGGATCGCGCATGGAAGGCAATAGCGGCGATACCCATTCGCATTGCTTGCGCGACGACACGGTTGTGCTAGAGCTTGGGTCGAATATCGGGGCGCCATAAAATCAAAACGACTTCAGCAACTTTCAGGGGTGCGTGACAATGCGTGTGTTCGCGAAGTTCGTCGCTGCTGCAGCCGGTCTGGCTGTCGCGGCTTCTCCGGCGATGGCCGCCGACAAGGGCTCGTCCGCCCGGCAGCAGCAGGCCAAGAAAACCGCCGAAATCCCTCATTGCACCCGGCGCCTCGGCACGGTTGCCATTGTCGAGCCGGACAATCAGTGGTGGCGGGAGCTGAACCTGGGCAGCCCGGAGGCGATCCTCAAGGTGTTCATCCAGCAGTCGGGCTGCTTCGGCATCGTCAACCGCGGCCGCGCCATGGCCAGCCGCAATATGGAGCGCGCCATGGCCGACTCCGGCGAATTGCAGGCCGGGTCGAACCTGGGCAAGGGCCAGGTGAAGGCGGCGGACTATTATCTGCAGCCGGACATCGTCTCCTCCAACAAGAATTCGGGCGGCAACGCGCTGGGCGGCATGCTCGGCGGCATGCTCGGCGGCCGGACCTTCGGCGCCCTGGCGGGCGGCATCTCGATCAAGAAGAGCGAGGCCAATGTGACGCTCTCCATCGTCAACGCCCGCACGACCGAGGAAGAGGCGCTGACGGAGGGCTATGCCCGCAAGTCTGACCTGAGCTTCGGCGGCGGCGGCGGTGCCGGCTGGTGGGGCGGTTTCGCCGCAGCCGGCGGCGGCGGCTATCAGAATACGGAGATCGGGCAGGTGATCGTGCTGGCCTATCTCGACGCCTATACCAAGCTGGTGACGCAACTTGGCGGCCTGCCCGCCAACGCAGCGGCAGCGGCGCCTCGCGCGCAGTAAACGACGGTTATTGCGGAAAGGGCGCCGCCGGAGATTCCGGCGGTGCCCTTTTTGTGTCGACCTTAGACCAGTTCGATCCGCCTGCTTTTGGCCATGCGCGGCCGTTAAGATCCTCCCTACGCGCAGCGTGGGGAGGGTCGAAGAGAGGCACGTGACTCTCTTCGGCGTCGGCGTAGCCGATGGTGGAGGGGAAATACGCAGGTCGTGCCCATTTCCCCTCCACCAGCCTTCGGCCGGTCCCCCTCCCCATCTCCCGATGGGGAGGAATAGGATAGGTCCGCGCCCCACCCATCCACGCCACAAGATGCCCGCTTAAACTCGGCCCGACGCCACCTCCGTCAACACCGCCCGCTCCCGACGCCGTCGCCACCAGCTCAAAATCGCCTCCCCGGCCGGCCGCTCGACCGCCCGGTTGATGATCGTCCCCAAAGCCAGCGCCACCGCAAAAGCCGTCGCGAAGCCCGCCCAGGGGTTATAGCCTGCCTCCGCCATCTTCAGCATCACGACAAATCCGACATGCTGGTGGATAAGGTAGAAGGAATAGCTGATCCCACCCATCCAGACGAGCGGTCGAAGGCGCAGGAACCGCAGCTTCCCGGCCACCAGCGCCCCGAAAACCACCAACAGGACAAAGCCCGCGAGGGCGATGTCCCAACTATCGATCGTCGCGATCGACAGCAGCGCCAGCGCGGCATAGGGCGCCTGGTCCCGCCAGCGCCTTTGCCCGGACCAGATGCGATAGGATAATATGCCGATGATGAAGAAGGGCACATAGCGCAACACCAACAGCATCACGACCCGCTCCGGCATGCCCGGCCATAGCGCATACAGCCAGCGCAAAGCCAGCCAAGCGGCCAACACCGGCTCCAGCCGCCTCAGGCCGGTCCATTTCCAGATCGACATCATACAGAAATAAAAGGCAATCTCGACCGTCAGCGTCCAATAGGCGCCATCGACCTCCGGCAGGAAAGCGAAGCCCTGCAACATGGTGAAATTGGCCAGGATCGCGCCAGGCCCGATCAGCAGTTGCGACGCCCGGGCCAGATATTCGATTCCCAGCGTCAGCAGCATCGCAACCAGGTAGGCGGGATATAGCCGGGCGAAGCGGTTGATCAGGAAATCCGCGACGGTTCGGATGCGGTCGAGCGTGAAGAAGATCGCAAAGCCGGAAATGGCGAAGAACAGCAGCACCCGGTAATTGCCGCCCAGGAAACTGAAAGGCACATGGGCCGCCTGCGGGAACAGCTCATGGAAGCGGGTGGAATAATGGAAGACCAGCACGCACAGCGCCCCCAGCCCGCGCAAGGCGTCCAGTTCCGTCAAGCGGCGGGAAGAAGGGCGCGACCCCGGCATGCCTGCGCCATAGCAACGGAACAGCAATCATTCCGTTAATATCGTGGTTAAGCTGGCACTTATCGCCAGAATGCGGACATGATGGCCGCCCCGTCCCCTTCAGGAGAGGCGGAGAGACGTCCTGGAGGAACCGTGCCCGGCCTGCTAAGGCCGCTTCGCCTCTGCCGCCCGCTTCAGCCCCTGCAACTGCTCGGCCAAAACCTTGTCAACGACGGGCGCGATTTTGGCCGCCTCGAAGCGCATATAGCCGCCGGCGACATAGCTCATCACGACCCTTGAGCCTTTCCCCGCAGGCGCAATGTCGAAAGTCAGCGTCCCGGTCACCGCCTCCGCCTGCAAAGGCCCCAGCGCTCCGGAAAGGCGCAACTGCCTATCCGGCGCGGCATGGATCACCCGGCCATGCTCGACGCTTCCAGCCTTCCCATCCTTGCCCGGCACCTTTTCGCAGAAACAGCCCCCCGCCACGGGATCAAGGCTAAGATTGGTGGCATCCCCGCTATAGCTGTGCTCGCCATTCCACCAGCGCGCCGGTTGCCCCAACAGCCGGTAGACGGTCGCCGCATCGGCGGAGACATCCACGCCGTTCTCCACCGCAAAGCCGACGGCGCTGCTACCTGTGACAGCAGAATGGGCCGGCGCGGCCATCGCCACACCAGCCCATATCCAAGCTCTATATCGTTTCATCACACCCTCCCATGCAGGAGGGCAGGATAATCCCCTTCACCGGATTTTCCGAGTCGCCCGATGCGTTGTCCGAGCCGGAAAATGCCTTGGCTCAGGCGCCCTTGCCGTCAAGGATAGCGGCGATCGCAACGGTCACATCGTCCATGTCGGCCATGCCGTCGACCCGCGACACGATGCCCCGCGCTTCGTAGATCGGCAGGATCGGCGCAGTCTTAGCGCGATATTCGGCCATGCGGGTCCGCACGGTTTCCTCATTATCGTCCGGTCGGCGCTTGAACTCATGCCCGCCGCATTTGTCGCAGCTACCCTCGACCTTCGGCGTCTTGAACCTGTCGTGATAGCCCTCACCACAGGTCGCGCAGGTGAAGCGGCCGGTGATGCGCTCGACCAGCGCGTCCTCGTCCACTTCCAGTTCGATCACATGGTCGAGCGTCCGATTGCGGTCCGCCAATATGCCGTCGAGCGAATGGGCCTGCGCCTCGGTCCGGGGATAGCCGTCGAAGATCACGCCGGTTTTCGGCGCCAGCGCATCCAGCGCCTCGCCGATGATGCCCGACACGATCTCGTCCGAAACCAGTTCGCCCGCTTCCATCACGGCCTTGGCCTTGAGGCCAATCGGCGTCCCCGCCTTCACCGCGGCGCGCAGCATGTCGCCAGTCGATAGCTGCACCATGCCCCGGCTATCCACCAGACGAGTCGCCTGCGTTCCCTTGCCGGCGCCCGGAGGGCCGAGCAGAATGATATTCATGTCGCGCATTCTCCCCTGTTTTTTCGCGCTTTTAACCGTGCCGCGCCGCGTTAGCGCAGACGCCCCTTCAGCTTCGCCTTCTTGATCAGATCCCCATATTGATGGGCGAGCAGGTGGCTCTGAATCTGCGTCACGGTGTCGACCGTAACATTGACCACGATCAACAGGCTAGTCCCACCAAGGTAGAAGGGAATGCCGGCGCGGGCGATGACGAATTCCGGCACCAAGCAGATGAAGGCCAGATAGGCCGCGCCGATCACCGTGATCCGGGTCAGCACATAGTCGAGATAATTTTCGGTATTCTTGCCCGGACGAATGCCGGGAATGAAGCCGCCGTTGCGCTTGAGGTTGTCGGCCGTCTCTTCCGGATTGAACACTACGGCGGTGTAGAAGAAGCAGAAGAAGACGATGCCGAGGCCGTAAAGCGCCATATAGACCGGGCTGCCGTGCGACAGATACTGGTTCAGCGTCAGCACGAAATCGCCCAACTTGCTTTCGCCCGCCACAGTATTGCCCGCGAATTGCGAGACGGTCAGCGGCATCAGCAGCAACGACGAAGCGAAGATCGGCGGGATCACGCCCGCAGTGTTGACCTTCAGCGGCAGATGGCTGCGGTCGGCCTGCATCAATCCCTGACGCGTCTGCCGCTTGGGATACTGAATAAGCACGCGCCGCTGCGCCCGCTCCATGAAGCAGATGAAAGCGATCAGGCCAAAGCCCAGCACGATCACCAGGAAGATGACCAGACCGGAAATCGCGCCCGTGCTGCTCGACTTGAACAGGTTGCTCAGCGTCACCGGCAACTGCGCGACGATGCCCGCCATGATGATGAGCGACACGCCGTTGCCGATGCCGCGCGAGGTGATCTGCTCACCCAGCCACATCAGGAACATGGTGCCGCCGATCAGCGAGATCACCGCCGCGACCCGGAACAACATGCCCGGATCGACCACCGCCTGCACGCCAGACTGCGCGCCGAAGCTCTCCAGCCCCACGGCGATGAAATAGCCCTGAACGGCGGTCAGGCCGACGGTACCGTAGCGGGTGTATTGGTTCAGCTTCTTGCGGCCGCTTTCGCCTTCCTTCTTGATCGCCGCGAGTTGCGGCGAGAGGCTGGCGGCAAGCTGGACCACGATGGACGCGGTGATATAGGGCATCACGCCGAGCGCGATCAGGCTCATGCGCGAGAGCGAACCGCCCGAAAAGGTGTTGAAGATGTCGAGGATGCCGCCATTGGTCTGCTTGTAGAGCTGCGACAGGGCGGTCGGATCGACGCCTGGCAGCGGCACGAAGCTCAGGAAGCGGAAGACGATCAGCGCGCCCAGCGTGAACCACAGGCGCTTCTTGAGGTCGGTCGCCTGGCTGAACTTCGCCAGGCTGAGATTGGATGCGAGCTGGTCGGCTCTCGATGCCATCTTGGCTGCCCTTCAAAACATCTTGCCGGAGCCAACGCTCCAGCCTGAATCGCTTACCCCTTAGCGGGGTCACGGGGTGCTGTCGAACCGGGATTTGCCGCGCTTGCGACAAATAGCACCCCCGATGCACATGACCCCGCCGACCCATATCGGGCAGCGGGGTCATGCTTGCAAGACTTGCAGGCCGGATCAGGCCTTTGCGGCAGCCTTCTTCGCGGCCAGGGCGGTGCCCTTCTTGGCCTTGGCCTTTTCAGCCGCCGGAACGACTTCGATCACATCGACCTTGCCGCCAGCCTTCTCGACCGCTTCGACAGCCCCCTTTGACGCGCCGGCGACCAGGAAGCTGACCTTGACGGTCAGATCGCCCTTGGCGAGCAGGCGCACGCCGTCCTTGCCGCCACGGGCCAGGGCAGCGGCCTTCAGCGCGGCATGGTCGATGGTCGCATTGGCGTCCAGCTTGCCGGCGTCGATCGCCTTCTGCACGGCGCCCAGGTTCACGATCGCGAAATCCTTGGCGAAGATGTTGTTGAAGCCGCGCTTCGGCAGACGCATGTGGAGCGGCATCTGGCCACCCTCGAAGCCGTTGATGCTGACGCCCGAACGCGCCTTCGCACCCTTCTGGCCGCGACCGGCGGTCTTGCCCTTGCCGGAACCGATACCACGGCCGACGCGCATCCGGCCCTTGCGGGCGCCGGCATTGTCGTTGAGTTCGTTAAGCTTGGTCATTGTGCACTCGCTTTCGCTATGTTCGCGCTAAAAACACGTAATCCTCTCCCGCAGGCGGGAGAGGATATGAAGGCTTACCAGCTTGCTGGTCAGCCGAAGTTGGAAAGGGTTTTCACCCTCACCCATGGTCGATTAGTCGACCACGGCCACCATGTGGGGCAGCTTGGCAATGGCGCCGCGGACTTCCGCAGTGTCTTCCAGCTCCACCACGCGGTGCATCTTCCCAAGGCCCAGACCGATCAGAATCTTCTTCTGCGCTTCGGGGCGACGGATCGGCGAACCGATCTGCTTGATCTTGATCTTCGCCATATCAGTTACTCCGCAATCGCTTCGGCGTCGGCCTGAGCGACTTCGGCCGAGGCACCGCCGCGACGAAGCAGGTCGGCAACCTTCTTGCCGCGACGCTGCGCCACCGCCTTGGGGCTGACCTGCTCACCCAGCGCCGCGAAGGTCGCCCGGATCATGTTGTAGGGGTTCGACGTGCCGTTCGACTTGGTCACGACGTCCGCGACGCCCAGGCTTTCGAACACGGCGCGCATCGGACCACCGGCGATGATGCCCGTACCGGCCGGGGCCGAACGAACCGTCACCTTGCCCGCACCGAAATGGCCAAGGCCGTCATGGTGCAGCGTGCGGCCTTCCTTCAGCGGAACGCGAACCATCGCCTTCTTGGCCGAAGCGGTCGCCTTGCTGATGGCTTCAGGCACTTCGCGCGCCTTGCCATGGCCGAAGCCAGCGCGACCCTTGCCGTCGCCGACGACGACCAGAGCGGCGAAACCGAAGCGCTTGCCGCCCTTGACGGTCTTCGAGACGCGGTTGATGTGAACCAGCTTCTCGATCAGTTCTTCGCCCTGTTCCTCGTCACGGTTGCCGCGACGGTCGTCGCGACGGCCACGGCCGCCACGCTCGCCACGGTTGCGGTCACCGCCACGGCCACGGCCACGGCCGCGACCTTCGGTCTGAGCCTCGGCACCCTCGACGGGTGCGACGACTTCGTTGGTGTTTTCGTCAGCCATGATCAGAACTCCAGCCCGGCTTCACGGGCCGCATCGGCCAGCGCCTTGACGCGGCCATGGAACAGGAAGCCACCACGATCGAACACGACCTTGGTGACGCCGGCGGCGGTCGCCGCAGCGGCAACGCGCTTGCCGACATCGGCAGCGGCTTCGGAGGAGGCGCCGGTCTTGCCCAGAGCCTTCGAACCCACAGCCTTGTCCAGGGTCGAGGCCGACGCCAGGGTCTTGCCCTGCGCGTCGTCGATGACCTGGGCGTAGATGTGACGGCCCGAACGGTGGACGCTAAGGCGGGGCTTGTGGCCCGAAACAGCCTTGAGCGCGGTGCGAACGCGGCGACGACGCCGCGCGAAGAGGGAAAGCTTTGCCATCTTACTTCTTCTTCCCTTCCTTGCGGAAGATGAACTCGCCGGCGTACTTGATGCCCTTGCCCTTATAGGGCTCGGGCTTGCGCCAGCGGCGGATCTCGGCGGCAACCTGACCCACCTTCTGCTTGTCGATGCCGCTGATCTCGACCGTGGTGTTGTCCGGGGTCTTGATCTCGATGCCTTCGGGCACCGCGAAGTCGACGTCATGCGAATAGCCGAGCTGCAGCTTCAGGGTCTTGCCCTGGGCGTTGGCGCGGTAGCCGACACCGGTGATGAGCAGCTTCTTCGAGAAGCCCTCGGTCACGCCGGTGATCAGGTTCGCGATCAGCGTGCGCTGCATGCCCCAGAAAGCGCGGGCGCGCTTGCTGTCGTTCGCAGGCTTCACGGCAATCGAGCCTTCCTCGATGCTGTAGGTCACTTCGTCGGCCAGCGGCAGCGACAGGGTGCCCTTGGGCCCCTTCACCGAAAGCTGACCGTCGGCGATGGCGGCGGTGACGCCCGCGGGGACGGCAACCGGCTTCTTACCAGTACGGCTCATCAGAACACCTCCGCCAGCACTTCGCCGCCGACATTCTGCTCACGCGCTTCGGCGTCGGACAGAACGCCGCGGGGCGTCGAGACAATGGTGATGCCCAGGCCATTGCGGATTACCGGCAGTTCCTTGGAACCGGAGTAAACGCGGCGGCCCGGCTTGGACACGCGGGCGACATGCTTGATCGCCGGCTGGCCTTCGAAATATTTCAGCTCGATGCGCAGGCCGGGATGATTGCCGAGCAGTTCCTCGGAATAGCCACGGATATAGCCTTCGCGCTGCAGCACGTCGAGCACGCGGGCACGGAGCTTCGAAGCGGGGGACATAACGCTGTCCTTCTTCGCCTGCTGCCCGTTGCGGATGCGGGTGAGCATATCACCCAGGGGATCGGTCAATGCCATTTCAAATGATCCTTACCAGCTCGACTTGGTGACGCCGGGGATCAGGCCCTTGTTGGCCAGATCACGCAGCTGCACGCGGCAGAGACGGAATTTGCGGTAATATGCGCGGGGACGCCCCGTCAGTTCGCAGCGGTTCCGAACGCGGGTCGGGTTGCCGTTGCGCGGGATCTCCGCCATCTTCAGACGCGCGATCAGACGATCGCTGTCATCGGCCGCGGTATCATTCGCGATCGCCTTGAGCTTCGCGTAACGGCCGGCGTACTTCTTCACCAGCTTCTTGCGACGCTCGTTCTTGTTGATCGAACTCAGTTTCGCCATGACTTAAGTTCTCTTTCCTTGGGTTTGTCGGAAAGAGAAGCGGGGCCGTTTCAGGCCGCCTGCTTCTCTTCGAGCGGGAAGGGGAAGCCGAAGAGACGCAGCAGTTCGCGCGCTTCCTCGTCCGTCTTCGCCGTGGTGGTCACGATGATATCCATGCCGCGCACCTTGTCGATGCGGTCATAGTTGATCTCCGGGAAGATGATCTGCTCCTTGATGCCGAAGGCATAGTTGCCGCGGCCGTCGAAGCTCTTCGGGTTCAGACCACGGAAGTCGCGCACGCGGGGCAACGCGATGTTGATCAGACGATCCAGGAATTCATACATGCGCTCGCGGCGCAGCGTGACCTTGGCGCCAATCGGCATGCCTTCACGCAGCTTGAACTGCGCGATCGACTTGCGGGCCTTGGTGATGACCGGCTTCTGGCCGGCGATCAATTCCATTTCCTCGGCCGCCGAAGTCACCTTCTTCTTGTCCTGGGTGGCTTCGCCAACGCCCATGTTGAGCGTGATCTTCTCGATCTTCGGCACTTCCATGACGTTCTTGTAACCGAACTTGGCGGTCATCGCCTTGGCGATTTCGGCGTCATAGAGCGCCTTCGAGCGCGGAGTGTACTTGTCGCTCATTACAGCACCTCACCGGACTTGACGGCGACGCGGACCTTCTTGCCGTCGCGATCCTCGAAACGGACGCGGGTCGGCTTGCCATCCTTGTCGGCGACAGCGACGTTCGAAATGTGGAGCGGCGCGGGCTTGCGCTCGATGCCGCCCTGCGGGTTCGCCTGGTCGGGCTTGCGATGGCGCACATGCAAGTTGATGCCTTCCACCAGGACCTTGTCGTCCTTGGGCAGCACCTGCAGGACGGCGCCGGTGCGGCCCTTGTCCTTGCCGGCCAGGATGACGACCTTGTCGCCCTTCTTGATCTTCGCAGCGCTCATTACAGCACCTCAGGGGCGAGCGAGATGATCTTCATGTGCTTCTTGGCGCGCAGTTCGCGAACGACCGGGCCAAAGATACGGGTGCCGATGGGCTCCTCGTTCTTGTTGATCAGCACAGCGGCATTGCCGTCGAAGCGAATCACGCTGCCGTCAGCGCGACGCACGTCCTTGGCGGTGCGCACGATGACGGCGCGGTGCACGTCACCCTTCTTCACCTTGCCACGAGGCGCTGCTTCCTTGATCGAGACGACGATGATGTCGCCCACGCTCGCGAAGCGACGCTTCGAGCCGCCCAGCACCTTGATGCACTGGACGCGCTTGGCGCCGCTGTTGTCAGCGACGTCAAGATTGGATTGCATCTGGATCATTGATCCGGTTCCTTCTTATTTGGCCTACCGGGGCAATTCCCGGCGGTTCCGAATTTCACAGCCTAGAGTCCTCAGCCGAACCTTTGACTCTACGCGAAGCGCGGGCCTGTACCCTTTCCCAGAGGAAAAGGCCAGCCCCGCGCGACACTTTTAATCCAAAGGCTCAGCGAGCCTCCCTTAAGCAGCCGTTTCCGGCGACTTGTGGGTGTCCACGCGCTCGATGACCTTCCAGGTCTTGAGCTTGGAAATCGGAGCGGTCTCCTCGATGCGGACCGTTTCGCCTTCCTTGTAGACATTGCCCTCGTCATGGGCATGGTACTTCTTCGAGCGGCGGATGATCTTGCCGTAGAGCGCATGCTTAACCTTGCGCTCCACGCGAACCACCACCGTCTTGTCGGTCTTGTCGGAAACCACCGTTCCCGTCAGCACGCGCTTGGGCATCGTGTGTTTCCTTTACTTCGCGACCGAGCGCGAACGCTCGGATTGCAGGGTCTTGATCTGCGCGATCGACCGGCGGACTTCACGCACCCGGCTCGGCTTTTCGAGCTGGTTGGTGGCCGCCTGGAAACGCAGGTTGAACTGCTCGCGCTTCAGGTTGTTGAGTTCGGTCGACAGTTCGTCGTCCGTCTTGGTCTTGAGGTCGGCAACATTCGCCACGGCTTAGCCCTCCAGGTGGGAGGTGTCGCCGAGGCGAGCGACAACCTTCGTCTTGATCGGCAGCTTCATCGCGGCGCGCGAGAAAGCCTCTGCTGCGAGCGGGCCGGGCACGCCGTCCAGTTCGAACAGGATGCGGCCCGGCTTGACGCGAGCTGCCCAATATTCGACCGAACCCTTGCCCTTGCCCTGACGGACTTCGGCAGGCTTCTTGGAAACCGGCACGTCGGGGAACACGCGGATCCACAGACGGCCCTGACGGCGAAGGTGACGCTGGATCGCGCGGCGGGCCGCCTCGATCTGGCGCGCGGTGACGCGCTCGGGTTCCAGCGCCTTCAGACCATAGGCGCCGAAGTTCAGAGCCGAACCGCCCTTGGCGTCGCCCTTGATCCGGCCCTTGAAGGTCTTGCGGAACTTCATTTTTTTCGGTTGCAGCATGACGCTATACCTACCCTATTCTCAGCGCGCCGGGCGCACGCCGGAGGTCTGAGCCTCCAGCATCAGCCGGTCGGTAGCCATCGGATCGTGGCCAAGGATTTCGCCCTTGAAGATCCAGACCTTGATGCCGCAAACGCCATAGGCGGTGTGCGCCTCGGCTTCGGCATAGTCGACATTCGCACGCAGCGTGTGCAACGGAACGCGGCCTTCGCGATACCATTCCACGCGGGCGATCTCCGCGCCGCCCAGACGGCCGCCGCAGGTGATCTTGATGCCTTCGGCACCGAGACGCAGGGCCGACTGCACCGCGCGCTTCATCGCGCGCCGGAACGCCACGCGGCGCTCAAGCTGATCGGCGATGCCCTGCGCGACGAGCTTGGAATCGACTTCCGGCTTGCGGATTTCGACGATGTTCAGGCTGACGTCCGAAGAGGTCAGGCTGCCCAGCTTCTTGCGCAGCTTTTCGATGTCCGCGCCCTTCTTGCCGATGATGACACCGGGACGGGCAGCGTAGATCGATACGCGGCACAGCTTGGCGGGACGCTCGATCACCACCTTGGAGATCGCGGCCTGCGGCAGGTTCTTCATGATATACTGGCGGATCTTCAGATCCTCCAGCAGCAGGCGGCCATAGTCGGCGCCCTCCGCGAACCAGCGGCTGTCCCAGGTACGGTTGATCTGCAGGCGCAGACCGATCGGATTGCTCTTGTGACCCATAGTCTTACGCCTCCGCTTCTTCGGCCGCTTCGCGAACGACGATGCGCACGCGGCTGAAGGGCTTCAGGATCCGGGTCGACTTGCCGCGGCCGCGAGCGTGGAAGCGCTTCATGGTGAAGCTCTTGCCCACCGATGCTTCCGCGACGACCAGCGAGTCGACGTCCAGATTGTGGTTGTTTTCCGCATTGGCGATGGCCGAGGCCAGCACCTTGCGCACGTCGACCGCCATCGCCTTCTTCGAGAAAGCGAGGATGTTCAGCGCGTCCTCGACCTTGCGGCCGCGGATGAGCGTGGCGACAAGGTTCAGCTTCTGGGCCGAACCGCGGATCTGCGTGCCGACGGCCAGCGCCTCATTGTCGGCGACGCGACGGGGAGCCTTTTCCTTGCTCATTAGCGCTTGCCCTTCTTGTCGGCGGCGTGGCCGGGGAAGTAGCGGGTCGGGGCGAATTCGCCCAGCTTGTGACCCACCATGTCCTCGTTCACCGAGACCGGCACATGCTTGCGGCCATTATAGACGTTGAACGTCAGGCCGACGAACTGTGGCAGGATGGTGGAACGGCGCGACCAGGTCTTGATCGGACCAGCACGGCCACCGGCATCCTGAGCGACTTCCGCCTTCTTCAGAAGGCTGAGGTCCACGAACGGACCTTTCCAGACGGAACGAGCCATCTCGCTTACCTCTTCTTCTTCGCGTGGCGGCTACGGATGATGAACTTGTCCGTCGCCTTGTTGTGGCGGGTGCGGGCACCCTTGGTCGGCTTGCCCCAGGGCGTCACAGGATGACGGCCACCGGAGGTCCGGCCTTCACCACCGCCATGCGGGTGGTCGACCGGGTTCTTCGCCACGCCGCGCGTCAGCGGACGCTTGCCCAGCCAGCGGTTGCGGCCGGCCTTGGCGAGATTGGTGTTGGCATTGTCCGGGTTCGACACGGCGCCCACGGTGCCCATGCAGTCCGAACGGATGTAGCGCTGCTCACCCGAAGACAGGCGGACCATCACCATGCCGCGATCGCGGCCGACGAGCTGGGCATAGGTGCCCGCCGAACGGCAGAGCTGACCGCCCTTGCCCGGCTTCATCTCGATATTGTGGATGATGGTGCCGACCGGCATCTGGCCCAGTTCCATCGCATTGCCCGGCTTCACGTCGGTTTTCTTGCCCGCGACGACCTTGTCACCCGGAGCCAGACGCTGCGGCGCCAGGATATAGGCCTGGGTGCCGTCGGGATAGTTGACCAGCGCGATGAAGGCGGTGCGGTTGGGGTCATATTCCAGACGCTCGACCGTGCCTTCGACGTCCCACAGGCGACGCTTGAAGTCGATGATGCGGTAACGCTGCTTGTGACCGCCGGCGATGCCGCGCGAGGTCACATGACCCTTGTTGTTGCGGCCGCCGGTCTTGCGCTTGCCTTCGGTCAGCGCCTTGACGGGCTTACCCTTGTGCAAACCGCTGCGATCGACGAGGATCAGGCCGCGCTGGGCCGGGCTCGTCGGGTTGTAGCTCTTAAGCGCCATGGTCAGCGCACTCCTTCGGTGATGTCGATCGACTGGCCGTCAGCCAGGCGAACGATCGCCTTCTTCACGTCCGAACGCGTGTAGGGCTTGCCCTTCCAGCGCTTCGTCTTGCCCTTGGCGACCAGCGTGTTCACGCTCTTGACGGTCACGCCCCAAATGGCTTCGACGGCGGCCTTGATCTCCGGCTTGGACGCATCATTGGCGACCTTGAAGACCACGGCGTTATTCTCGGAGAGAAGGGTCGACTTCTCGGTGATGACCGGCGCGACGACGACGTCATAATGACGGTTGTCCACGGTCGCGGCTTCCTTCTTAGCCATTGAAACGCGCCTCCAGCTTTTCGACCGCGGCGCGCGTCAGCACCAGCGAATCCGCCCTAAGGATGTCGTAGACATTGGCGCCGACGGCCGGCAACAGGTTCACGCCGACGATGTTCGCCGAAGCCTTCGCGAAGCTGACATTTACCGCGTCACCGTCGATGAACAGCGCCTTGTTGAGGTTCAGCTTGGCGAGGTGCGCGACCAAAGCCTTGGTCTTACCTTCCGCCACGTCGAGATTGTCGAGCACAATCAGCGAGCCGTTCTTGGCCTTCGTCGACAGGGCCATTTTCAGGCCGAGCGCGCGAACCTTCTTGTTGAGGTCGTGACCGAAGGTGCGGGCACGGGCACCGTGCGCCTTACCGCCGCCGATGAACACGGGCGCCTTGCGGTCGCCGTGACGGGCGGTACCGCCACCCTTCTGACGACCGAACTTCTTGCCAGTGCGGGCGACGTCCGAACGCTCGCGGGTGGCGCGGGTGGGAGCCCGGCGCTTTTCGAGCTGCCAGAGGACGACGCGGTGCAGAATGTCGGTGCGGGGCTCGACGCCGAACACGGCATCGTTCAGCTCCAGATCACCGGCGGCCTGCGCGTCGAGGGTCTGTACATTGACCTTCATGATTAGCCCTCCTGGCCTTCGGTCGCTTCGGGCGCAGCCGCTTCTTCAGCGGGCGTTTCAGCCGGAGCGTTGTTGCTGTTGGCAGCCTGCTTCAGGCTTGCCGGATACGGCGCGTCCGCCGGACGCTTCACCTTGACGGCGTCGCTGACGGTCAGCCAGGTACCCTTGGCGCCCGGAACGCTGCCCTTGACGAACAGCAGGCCGCGCTCGACGTCCGTGCGAACGATTTCGAGGTTCTGCTGAGTCCGCTCGCGGTCGCCCATGTGACCGGCCATCTTCTTGTTCTTGAAGACGCGGCCCGGATCCTGGCGGTTACCGGTCGAACCATGGGCACGGTGGCTGATGGACACGCCGTGGGTGGCGCGCATACCGCCGAAGCCCCAGCGCTTCATGGCGCCGGCGAAACCCTTACCCTGGGTGTGACCGGCGACGTCGACCAACTGGCCGGCGATGAAATGATCGGCCGCGATCTCGGCGCCGACATCGAGGAGCGCGTCCTCGGCGACACGGAATTCGACCAGACGCGCCTTCGGCTCCACTTCCGCCTTGGCGAAGTGGCCGCGCTGCGGCTTGGCGACATTCTTGACCTTCGCGACGCCCGCACCAAGCTGAACGGCGACATAACCGTCACGTTCGACTTCCTTGCGGGCTACGACCTGATTGCCCTCAAGGGCCAGAACCGTAACCGGAATATGTCGTCCGTCCTCCTGGAACAGACGGGTCATCCCGACTTTCTTAGCGATCACGCCTGTGCGCATCACTGTTACTCCCATAGAGGCCCGCCTTAGCAGCGGGCGTATCCAACGAAAAAACCGCTCAGGATTTCTCCTTCGCGGCCCAACCCAAATATAGATCACCCCGTCCGGGTTGGATGCCGACCCCTAGGCGGGACCAGCGACGGGGGACCAGGACCACGCGCCTGACCGGCTCACCGGAATCAGGCCGTGCGGTATCCCTGTGTCTTTTGAGCTTCCGGCAAGCCGGAATACCCGATACCCTGCCTTCCCAAAGAAAAGCAGGGACTTGCCGGCGTTTAGGCCAGCTTGATTTCGACGTTCACGCCGGCAGCCAAGTCCAGCTTCATCAGCGCGTCAACCGTCTGCGGCGTCGGCTGCACAATGTCAAGCATGCGCTTGTAGGTGCGGACTTCGAACTGCTCGCGCGACTTCTTGTCGATGTGCGGACCACGGTTGACCGTGAACTTTTCGATGCGCGTCGGAAGGGGAATCGGACCGCGGATAAGGGCGCCGGTGCGGCGAGCGGTGTCGGCGATGTCGCCGGTCGCCTGATCAAGCACGCGATGATCGAACGCCTTGAGGCGAATGCGGATGTTGCTGTCCATTGTTCCTGTACCGATGCGAAAGAGCCAAAAAACCGGAGCATTTTCAAAAATCAGCCGGAGCAGCCGATGATTTGCGAAAATGCGCCAACAAAAATTTACCGCCCCGTTTCTTGCCCTTCTAGCTCATGAGAGCCGGAGAAAGGCGATCCGGGGCGGTTAAAAAACCTAGCGGCGCGAATCAGGCGATTCGCGCCGCTGCGGTCCTATATTACTTCGAGATCGTGCCGACAACCCCTGCGCCGACGGTGCGGCCGCCTTCGCGGATAGCGAAGCGCAGACCCTGATCCATGGCGATCGGAGCGATCAGCTTGATGTTCAGCTTCACATTGTCGCCGGGCATGACCATCTCGGTGCCTTCGGGCAGGATCACTTCGCCGGTCACGTCAGTGGTGCGGAAGTAGAACTGCGGACGATAGTTGGCGAAGAACGGGGTATGACGACCGCCTTCTTCCTTCGACAGGACGTAGACTTCCGCGTCGAATTCGGTGTGCGGGGTGATGGTGCCGGGCTTGGCCAGAACCTGGCCACGCTCGACTTCTTCACGGCCCACGCCACGGATCAGCGCGCCGATATTGTCGCCAGCGCGACCTTCGTCGAGCAGCTTGCGGAACATTTCCACGCCAGTGACGGTGGTCTTGCGGGTGTCCTTGATGCCGACGATTTCGACTTCTTCACCAACCTTGACGATGCCGGTCTCGACGCGGCCGGTCACGACGGTGCCGCGACCCGAGATCGAGAACACGTCTTCGATCGGCATCAGGAAGGGCTTGTCGATCGGACGCTCCGGCTGCGGGATGAACGAGTCGACGGCAGCCATCAGCTTGAGAACGGCATTCTTGCCGATTTCGTCGTTCGAACCGTCCAGCGCCTTCACGGCCGAGCCGGGGATGACGGGGATGTTGTCGCCGTCGAAGTCGTAGGACGACAGCAGCTCGCGGATTTCCAGCTCGACCAGCTCGAGGATTTCGGCGTCGTCGACCAGGTCAACCTTGTTCATGAACACGACGAGCTGCGGCACGCCGACCTGGCGGGCGAGCAGAATGTGCTCGCGGGTCTGCGGCATCGGGCCGTCGGTGGCCGAAACGACGAGGATCGCGCCGTCCATCTGGGCCGCGCCGGTGATCATGTTCTTGACGTAGTCAGCGTGACCCGGGCAGTCGACGTGCGCGTAGTGACGGGCTTCGGTCTCATATTCGACGTGGGCGGTCGAGATGGTGATGCCGCGCTCGCGCTCTTCGGGAGCCTTGTCGATGTTGGCATAGTCGACGAAGGTCGCGCCGCCGGTTTCGGCGAGCACCTTGGTGATCGCCGCGGTCAGCGAGGTCTTGCCATGGTCGACGTGACCGATGGTGCCGATGTTGCAGTGCGGCTTGTTCCGCTCAAACTTAGCCTTAGCCATTTTATCCTACCTTCTAATCAAATCAGCTTTGGTCTGACCGCTCGGCCGCGCCTCGCGAAGGCGCGTCCATAGCAGCAAATTTACAGATTACCAGCCCTAACCGAACCGGTTGCCCGGTTCGGTCAGAGGATTCTTCAGGCCATCTTCGCCTTGACTTCGTCCGCCACATTCTGCGGCACTTCGTCATAGTGGGAGAAGATCATCGAGTAGTTCGCGCGGCCCTGGGTGAAGGAACGCAGCGAGTTCACATAGCCGAACATGTTGGCCAGCGGGACCATGGCTTCCACCACCTGCGCGTTGCCGCGGGTGTCGGTGCCCTGGATCTGGCCGCGACGGCTGTTCATGTCGCCGATGACGTCGCCCAGATATTCCTCCGGAGTGACGACCTCGACCTTCATGACCGGCTCAAGCAGGGTGATGCCCGACTTCTGAGCCGCTTCGCGCATCGCGGCGCGGCCCGTGATTTCGAACGCCAGCGCCGACGAGTCGACGTCGTGGTACGCGCCGTCATAGAGCAGGATTTCGAAGTCAATGATCGGGAAGCCAATGAGCGAGCCGGTGGCCGCCGTTTCGCGCATGCCCTTTTCGATCGCGGGAATATATTCCTTGGGAATATTGCCGCCCTTGATTTCGTCCTTGAAGATAATGCCCGCGCCGCGCTCGCCCGGCGTCAGCTTCACCTTGATGCGGCCGAACTGGCCGGTGCCGCCCGACTGCTTCTTGTGGGTGTAGTCGATGTCGACCGGCTTCTTCAGATATTCGCGATAGGCCACCTGCGGCGCGCCGACATTCGCCTCGACCTTGAACTCGCGCTTCATGCGGTCGACCAGGATTTCGAGGTGAAGTTCGCCCATGCCCTTGATGATGGTCTGGCCCGATTCGTGATCGGTCGTGACGCGGAAGGACGGATCCTCGGCGGCCAGGCGGTTGAGCGCGACGCCCATCTTCTCCTGGTCGGCCTTAGTCTTCGGCTCCACCGACAGTTCGATCACCGGCTCGGGGAATTCCATCCGCTCCAGGATGATCGGCTGACGCTCGGCGCACAGCGTATCGCCCGTGGTGGTTTCCTTCATGCCGGCCAGCGCAACGATATCGCCCGCATAAGCCGCCTCGATGTCTTCGCGGCTGTTGGCATGCATCAGCAGCATGCGACCGATCTTTTCCTTCTTGTCCTTGACCGAGTTCAGATAGGTACCCTTGGTCAGGGTGCCCGAATAAACGCGCAGGAAGGTCAGCGAGCCGACGAACGGATCGTTCATGATCTTGAACGCCAGGCCGGAGAAGGGCGCGTCGTCCGCCGTCGCGCGGCTATCGGGCTGCTCGGTGTCGGGATTGATGCCCTGCACGTCTTCGATGTCGAGCGGCGAAGGCAGGTAATCGACGACCGCGTCGAGCAGGGGCTGCACGCCCTTGTTCTTGAACGCCGAACCGCAAAGCACCGGCACGAACGACTGGTTGAGCGTGCCCTTGCGGATCAGCTTCTTGAGCGTGGCGGTATCGGGCTCATTGCCCTCCAGATAGGCTTCCATCACCTCGTCGTCCTGTTCGACGGCGAGTTCGATCAGCTTTTCGCGATATTCGGCAGCCTTGTCGGCGAGATCGGCCGGAATTTCCTCATAGGAGAATTCGGCGCCCAGATTCTCGTCCTTCCAGATGATCGCGCGATTCTCGACCAGGTCGACGAGACCCTTGAAGTCCGATTCCGCACCGATGGGGAGGTACAGGACGGCCGGGGTGGCGCCCAGACGGTCGATGATCGTCTGCACGCAATAATAGAAGTTGGCGCCGGTGCGGTCGAGCTTGTTGATGAAGCACATCCGCGGCACCTTGTACTTGTCCGCCTGACGCCACACGGTTTCCGACTGCGGCTCAACGCCGGCAACGCCGTCGAACGCGGCGACCGCGCCGTCCAGCACGCGCAGCGAACGCTCGACTTCGATGGTGAAGTCGACGTGGCCGGGAGTATCGATGATGTTCAGACGATGCTCGGGGCCCTTGCCCTCTTCGGCCTTCCACACGCAGGTCGTCGCAGCCGACGTGATGGTGATGCCACGCTCCTGCTCCTGCTCCATCCAGTCCATGGTGGCGGCGCCGTCATGGACTTCGCCGATCTTGTAGGACTTGCCGGTGTAGTAAAGGATACGCTCGGTCGTGGTGGTCTTGCCGGCGTCGATATGCGCCATGATACCGAAATTGCGATAGCGTTCGAGCGGATGGCTGCGGGCCATGATGCTTCTCCGTTGCCGGCGCGCCGGCGGTGAGTGAATGAGTCTTGCGGCTGGCCCCTAAACCAATCCGTCCGCCATGGGTAGTCCCACGGCGAACGGACCGATATTCAAAACCAGATGGAAAAAGCGGGCACCGGGGCGCCCGCTCTTCTTTACCAGCGGTAGTGCGAGAAGGCGCGGTTCGCTTCCGCCATGCGGTGCGTGTCTTCGCGCTTCTTGACGGCATTGCCGCGGTTGTTGGCGGCGTCCAGCAGCTCGCCCGAAAGGCGGGCGGCCATGGTGGTTTCGCTGCGGTTGCGCGAAGCGGTGATCAGCCAGCGGATCGCCAGCGCCTGGGCGCGCTCCGGGCGCACCTCGACGGGGACCTGGTAGGTCGCACCGCCGACGCGGCGGCTGCGGACTTCGATGCCGGGCTTCACATTGTTCAGCGCGTCATGGAACATGCCGATCGGGTCCTTCTTGGACTTCGCTTCGACGGTTTCGAGCGCACCGTAGACGATGGACTCGGCGACGGCCTTCTTGCCGTCCTGCATGATGCTGTTCATGAACTTCGACAGCACGATATCGCCGAACTTGGGATCGGGCAGGATAACGCGCTTTTCGGGGCGACGACGACGTGACATGTTTCTGGTCTCCCCTTACTTCGGACGCTTGGCGCCGTACTTCGAACGGCTCTGCTTGCGGTCCTTGACGCCCTGGGTATCCAGAACGCCGCGCAGCACGTGATAGCGCACACCGGGAAGGTCGCGCACGCGGCCGCCGCGGATCAGCACGACGCTGTGCTCCTGAAGATTGTGGCCTTCGCCCGGAATATAGGTGATGACTTCGCGCTGGTTGACCAGACGCACCTTCGCCACCTTGCGGAGAGCCGAGTTCGGCTTCTTCGGGGTCGTCGTATAGACGCGGGTGCAAACGCCGCGCTTCTGCGGGTTCGCCTCCATCGCAGGGACCTTCGACTTGGTCTTCTGCAGTTCGCGGCCCTTGCGGACCAACTGGTTGATCGTTGGCATGAAGCCCTTCACCTTTTTCAGTTACTTTACCTGCATTCCCGCGTTCCTTGCCGTCCAAAAGGCGAATCGCCTCCAAACAGCAAAAGCCCCGGCGGAAACCCGCCCGGAGCCGCAAGAGCACCGGCAATGTTCAGCTCTGACGCCCCCAGAGCCGGATCGGGTGCGGACGAATCCGTCCATTCCGGGCCTTTGGGCTGGCGCGCCTATAGCCATGCGGCGGCCACGGGTCAAGGACGAGACAGGCCGGGTGGAAGCCGCCCTCCCCTTCCGGAAATTTTTCGGATCCGCCGGAACCAAAATCACGAATCCACGTTTCGTCCCGTCGATCGTTCGACTCGTCACGAGTCCGCTTTCCCGGATTCGCGCGACTCGATTCCTTTTGTTAGCGCCCCGTTCAGCAAAAGATCGGGGTCGCAATTGTCGCAGCAGAGCAAGATGGGGGCAGCACGCCTCTGGGCCAGGATGACTGCCCAGTGCGCGAAATTGTGCCCGGAACGGGAGATTTTCCTGCGCTCCGGCGGCCAGGTGAAGTTCATCCGGATTTCGCGCAGGGCCCAATTGGCCGCCGCCTCCCTTCTTTCCTGCGCACTGATCGGCGGGTCCGGTCTCACCTTATCCATGGCCGTCGGCAGCGCCAAGGCCGAACAGGAGCGCGCCTCCCTTGCCGCCCAGGGCAAGGCCGTCGCCACCGCCGCCAGCCAGGTCGCCACCTATCGCAAGTCCGTCGACCAACTCGCCCAGGAGTTGGAGGAGCGGCAGGATTTCATGGACGACCTCTACCGCACCCATTTTGGCAAGGAGGATGCGGCTCCTGCCCCAAATATAGTCGGCAAAGCCGATGCACAGACCAAAACAGGCGCGCACAAGCTGGACACCAAGATCAGCGCCGCCCCCGAAGCCGCCCCGCTGCTCAAGATCGACGCGCGCCAGCGCCGCTTTGCTGCCCTGTTGACCAATGCCGTGCAGCAGCGCGCCGACAAGGCCGCCGCCGCGATCCGCAGCTTCGGCCTTAACCCCGACAGCCTCGCGCGGAAGGCCGCCCGCTCCCAGGGCGGACCCTTCGTCCCGTGGGAAGGGCAGGACGCGATGCCAGACGAGTTCGAAAAGCTGGCCCAGGCGCTGTCCCGCATGGAATTCCTAGAAGCCAGCCTGCTTGCCATCCCTTCCGGCAAGCCCACCGCCACACCGATGCTCAGCAGCAGCTACGGCTATCGCAGCGATCCGTTCAACGGCCATGCCGCCTTCCACGCCGGGCTGGATTTCCCCGGTAGCATGGGCCAGCCAATCCTGGCCGCAGCGTCCGGCAAGGTCAGCTTTGTCGGCCAGCGCAGCGGATATGGCAATGTGGTGGAGGTCACGCACGGCAACGGCCTGATGACCCGCTATGCCCATTTGTCCCGCTTCGACGCCCGTATCGGCCAGTCGGTCGCGCGCGGGGAAAAGATCGCCCGCATGGGCTCGACCGGCCGCTCCACCGGCCCGCACCTTCATTTCGAAGTGCGCGTGAATGGCAACGCCATCAATCCCCGCCGCTTCCTAGAGGCTCGCAAAGATGTTCTCCAGATCCAGCAAATCGCCACGGCGCGCCTCGCAGATGTCGGCGACCGGGGCTAAGAACACCCCCTTCTCCCTGATCGGCGGCGACGTGACGATCAGCGGCAACTTGACCGCCAGCGTGGATCTGCACATCGACGGCATGGTGGAGGGCGACATAAGCTGCGCCGCGCTGGTGCAGGGTCCGGACAGCCGCATCACCGGCCATGTCACGGCGCAGAGCGCGCGCCTCGCCGGGCTGGTCGACGGATCGATCACGGCGGAGGAACTGGTGGTGGAAAGCAGCGCCCGCATCACCGGTGACGTCCTCTATGCCAGCATCTCCATCGCACCGGGCAGCCGCATCGAGGGGCGCTTCACCCACAAGGAAAACGGTCCGGTCGCAACAGGCGAACTCAAGCTGATCGCCAACGACAGCGGGACTTGAACGGGACGGCCGGTTTGGGTGGGAAGCGGACCTATCCTATTCCTCCCCATCGGTAGATGGGGAGGGGGACCGGCCGAAGGCTGGTGGAGGGGAATGGGGCACGACCTCCGCAATTTCCCCTCCACCATGCTTCGCACGGTCCCCCTCCCCACGCTTCGCGTAGGGAGGAATTGATGTCCGCTCATGGCCAAAACCGGCTATCTCTCCCGAATCAATTCACCGGCGCCCGCCGCCGATAACTCAGCGCCTCCGCCACATGCACCCGCCCGACCCGTTCGGCTCCGGCAAGGTCGGCGATGGTCCGCGCCACCCGCAGCACCCGCGTATAGCCCCGCGCCGACAGCTTCATCGCCGCCGCGGCCTGCGCCAGCAACTCGCGCCCGGCCTGATCCGGCCCGGCGACATCCTCCAGCCGCTCGCCATCCACCTCCGCATTGGTCCGTACGCGCGTTCCCTCATAGCGCCGCGTCTGCACCTCGCGCGCCGCCGCCACCCGCGCAGCGACCTCGGCCGATCCTTCGGCGGGCGGCGGCAACACGAGGTCCGCCGCCGTCACCGCCTGCACCTCCACATGCAGGTCGATGCGGTCCAGCAAAGGCCCCGACACCTTCGCCTGATAATCCGCCGCGCAACGCGGCGCCCTTGAACAAGCCAGCGCCGGATCGCCCAGATGCCCGCACCGGCAAGGATTCATCGCCGCCACCAACTGCACCCGCGCCGGGAAGGTCACATGCGCATTCGCCCGCGCCACTATGACCTCGCCGGACTCCAGCGGCTGCCGTAGCGAATCCAGCACGGTCCGCTGAAATTCCGGCAATTCGTCGAGGAACAGCACGCCCAGATGCGCCATGCTGACCTCGCCCGGCCGCGCCTTTTGCCCGCCGCCGACCAGCGCCGCCATGGACGCGCTATGATGCGGATTGCGGAAGGGCCGCGCCCGGCTGATCCGCCCGCCCTCCAGCGTCCCGGCGACACTCGCCACCATGGATGTTTCCAGCGCCTCCCCCGGCGTCAGTTCCGGCAATATCCCCGGCAGGCAGCTCGCCATCAGGGACTTGCCCGCGCCGGGCGGCCCGATCATCAGCAGATTATGACCGCCCGCCGCCGCGATCTCCAGCGCCCGCTTGGCCGTCTCCTGCCCCTTCACCTGACGCAGGTCTGCGGTGCGCACCGGCGGCTCCACTTCGCCCGGCTGCGGCGGCGACAGGGCGACGGTTCCCTTGAAATGGTTGAGAATGGTCAGCAGATCCGGCGCGGCGATCACCTCCACTTGCCCGGCCCAGGCCGCCTCCGCACCCTGCGCCACCGGGCAGACCAGCCCCAATTCCCGCTCCCCGGCATGCAGGGCCGCGAGCAGCACGCCGGGCGTCGGCGCGATCCGGCCATCCAGCCCCAACTCGCCAACGACGACATAGCCCGCCAGCGTCTCGGCATCGATCACCCCCATCGCGCCCAGCAGGGCCAGCGCGATGGGCAGGTCGAAATGCGATCCTTCCTTGGGCAGGTCGGCGGGCGAAAGATTCACCGTAATCCGCTTGGGCGGCAGCGAGAGGCCGATGGCGGCAATGGCGTTGCGGACCCGCTCCCGGCTCTCGGCCACCGCCTTGTCAGGCAGACCGACGACGATGAAATTGGGCAGCCCCGGAACAAGCTGGCACTGAACCTCCACGCCCCGCGCTTCCAGTCCCAGATAGGCGACCGTCGATACCGTCGAAACCAATGATTATCCCCCTGCGCCATTCGGCTTGCCTCCGCCGTACTCCTGCGAAGGCAAGAGTCCAGTTCCGAGGGCCGAACCAGGTTCCTGCCTTCGCAGGAACACACAGGCATTTCAATCTCTTGCTATCAGGAGGACTATCCCCACAACCCGGCGCGATCAGCCTTCTTCTGGCCGCCCCTTGAACCCCTGCGCGACGACATACCATTCGACGCTGCCCTTGCGGCTGGCAGGCGGCTTGGCGTGCTTGATCGTCGTGAAATGCTTTTTGAGGATGGCGAGCAGGTCGGCATCGGTCCCGCCCGCGAACACCTTGGCGACGAAAGTGCCGCCCTTGCGCAGATTCTCGACGGCGAACATCGCCGCTGCCTCGACCAGACCCATGGTGCGCAGATGGTCCGTCGCCGCATGGCCGACCGTGTTCGCCGCCATGTCGGAAATCACCAGATCCGGCGCATCGCCCAGCGCCTCAGCCAGCAGGGCAGGCGCCTTGTCGTCCATGAAATCCATCTGGAACAGCGTCACGCCCGGAATGGGATCGGTCGGCAGCAGGTCGATGCCCACCACCTTCGCCTTGGGACAAAGCTTGCGCACCACCTGCGCCCAGCCGCCCGGCGCCACGCCCAGGTCGACCACCGCCCGCGATCCCTTCACGAAGTGGAATTTCTCGTCCAGCTCGATCAGCTTGAAGGCGGCGCGGCTACGCCATCCTTCCGCCTTGGCGCGGCGGACATAGGGATCGTTCAACTGCCGTTCGAGCCAGCGAGTGGACTGCGCCGTCCGCCCCTTCGCCGTCTTGACCCGCACCTTGCCGGCACCAGTGCCTCTCACATCTTTACTCCGTCGCGGTCCATCAGGCCGCGCAATATGCCTTCGCGAATGCCGCGATCGGCCACGCCCAATCGTTCGGCGGGCCAGATGTCGAGGATCGATTCCAATATGGCGCAGCCCGCCACGACCAGATCGGCCCGCTCCGTCCCGATGCAGGGCAGCTTCTGCCGCTCCGCCAAAGGCATGGAGGAAAGCCGCGCCGAAATCGACCGCATCGACGTAGACGGCACGATCAGTCCGTCGATCGCCTGCCGGTCGTAACGCGGCAGGTCAAGATGCAGGCTGGCCAGCGTCGTCACCGTTCCCGACGTGCCCAACAGGCGAATATCCGCCCGCGCATCGGGCAGGCGCCGGGCGAGAGGCGCGAAAGCCTCTGCCACGCGCGCGCGCATCCGGCCATAGGCCGACAGCCGGTCCATGGGATCGGCATGGTCGAACGGCTCGCTCTCTGTCAGCGACACCACGCCCCAGGGCGCGCTCACCCAATCGACGATATGGGGCGCGCCCTGGCAATTGGCGTCCACCAGCACCAGTTCGGTCGATCCGCCGCCAATGTCGAAGATCAGCGCGGGTCCGTCGCCCGGCTCCAGCAGCGCATGACAGCCCAACACCGCCAGCCGCGCCTCCTCCTGCGCGCTGATGATGTCCAACGCGATGCCGGTCTCCCGATAGACGCGCTGGATGAATTCGGCCCCATTGGAGGCGCGGCGGCATGCCTCCGTCGCGACCGATCGGGCCAGGGTGACATGGCGGCGGCGCAGCTTGTCGGCGCAGACGGACAGCGCCGAAATGGCTCGCTCGATGGCCGCGTCGCTGATCCGACCCGACGCGGCAAGCCCCTCCCCCAGCCGCACGATTCGCGAAAAGGCGTCGATGACGATGAAGCCGTCGGCCGATGGCTTGGCGATCAGCAGGCGGCAATTGTTGGTGCCCAGGTCAATCGCCGCATAGGAACGACGCCCCCGCAGCGGATGAGGCGAAAGGCCCCGCGATTTCGCCGGGGGAGTGAGGGCCGCAGCCTTGCTCCCATTGCCCTGACCGGAACGGACCCCCTTGCCCGAAACTCCGCCGGCTGGGCCGGAACTCTGCGGCGATGGGCGGCTGTGCTGCACCATGGCCGTATCTCTTTTCTTCTTCGCCAGCACCGAAAGGCGCCGGAACTTGCCCCAAGAGTAGGCAAAGGAAAAAGAAAGCGCAAGGAGGGGTAGAAAAGCCCCTAGAGGAGGGGAAGCAATGCGGCGACGATCCACCGCTCCTCGGCGCGCAACACGCCCCAGGCGCGGGCGGCGGCGCGACTGCCCATGACTTCGACGCCGATGCCCCTCGCCTCCAGTTCGCGCACGAAGGAACGGGGCGGCTGGCGCAGGCCCGCGCCAGTGCCGATCAGCAGGAATTCGGGCTGGATTTCGAGGTCGAGCAGATCGCCCAGATCGGCGACGGTCAGCGCATCGACGACAGGCGCATTCTGCCATGCCAGCGCCCGCACCGGAGAAAGCAGCAGCCCATCAGGAAAGACATCGTCCCTGACCCGAAAGCCCCTGCCCTGAAAGCCGGTGACGATCGGTCCCTGCCCCGATTCATAGCGGCGCAGTTCGATGCCTGTCCGCTTTTCGTTCAGGGTTTCGCTCCATCATCGCGCGGGCCCATGCGTTCGGCCTGGGCGGCGATATTGGCCTTGGCCGCCTTCTTCTCCGCCGTCGCGGGCGACAGGCCGAGCGTGATAAGCAGC
Source organism: Sphingobium chlorophenolicum (assembly GCF_000722875.1). Classification (GTDB taxonomy): domain Bacteria; phylum Pseudomonadota; class Alphaproteobacteria; order Sphingomonadales; family Sphingomonadaceae; genus Sphingobium; species Sphingobium chlorophenolicum. The sequence continues at coordinate 45,985 of NZ_JFHR01000030.1, forward strand.
GAGGAAGAGACATAGACGGACGAATAGGTACCAACGATGATGCCCAGCATCATGGCCGCCGTGAAGCCACGCAGCACATGCCCGCCGAGCAGCAGCAGCGCGCCCAGCGCCAACAGCACAGTGACAGAGGTCATGACCGTGCGCGGCAGCGTTTCGTTGACCGACAGGTCAATCAGCGCCTTCATGTCCATCTTGCGATATTTGCGCATATTTTCGCGGATCCGGTCGTCGATCACCATCTTGTCGTTGATCGAATAGCCCACGATGGTCAGCACGGCGGCGACGATGTTGAGGTCGAATTCCAACTGGGTGAGGGCGAAGAAGCCCAGCGTCATCAACACGTCATGCATGATCGCGACGAAGGTGGAGACGCCGAACTGCCATTCGTAGCGAAGCCAGGAGAAGATGGCGATGCCGATCACCGCCAGCATCACCGCCAGCACGCCGTTCTGGATCAACTCGCCCGATACCTTGCCCGACACCGTGTCGTAGCGGGAGAAGGTGACGCCGGGGAATTCCGCCGTCATCGCCTTGCGCGCCTTTTCGACGATGGCGTTGGCCGCGCCCGCGCCGCCCTGCTCAGGCAGCGGAAGGCGGATCTGAACAGTCCGGGGGTCGCCAAACTGCTGGAGCGAGCCGTCGCCTACCCCCAAACGGTCGATCACGGTGCGCACCCTGTCAGTCTGCGGCGGCGTTTCGAACTTCGCCTCGATCATCAAGCCGCCGACGAAGTCGACGCCCATGTTCAACCCCTTGTAGAAGGTCGCGCCGACCGCCAGCACCGTCAGCAACGCCGTCAGGGCAAAGGCCCAGTGGCGCAGCTTGACGAAGCCGATATTGGTGTTGTCGGGGACGAGCTTAAGCAGTTTCATATTCTCTCTCCCGCCCCGTCAGATGTGGATTTCGGTCGGGCGCTTGGCGCGGACCCAATATGAAACCAACAGGCGCGTGAAGGTGACGGCGGTGAACACGCTGGTGGCGATGCCGATCAGCAGCACGATCGCGAAGCCTTTAACCGGCCCCGATCCCAGCGCGAGCATGATGCCGCCAGCAATGGCGTGGGTCACGTTCGCTTCGAAAATGGTGCGGCTGGCTTCCTTATAGCCATGCTCGATCGACTGGACCACGTTCCGGCCACGGCGGCGTTCCTCGCGGATGCGTTCGTAGATCAGCACGTTCGCATCGACCGCCGTACCGATGGTCAGCACGAAACCGGCGATGCCGGGCAAGGTCAGCGTCGCGCCGAGTATGCCCATGACGCCTAGGATCACCAGCACGTTGATGGCGACGGCCAGATTCGCATACATGCCGAAACGGCCGTAGCTCAGGAACATGAAGGCCGCGACGGCGGCGACAGCGATGATGGAGGCGGTCAGGCCGGCCCTGATCGAATCGGCCCCAAGCTGGGGCCCGACGGTACGCTCCTCAACCACGGTCAACGCGACGGGCAGCTTGCCCGAACGCAGTGCGATGGCGAGTTGGTTGGCGCTTTCGACGGTGAAGCTGCCGCTGATCTGCGCGCTGCCGCCCAGGATCGGTTCGTTGATGTTCGGCGCCGACAGCACCTTGCCGTCCAGGATGATGGCGAAGGGCCGGTTGACATTCTGCGACGTCACTTGGCCGAATTTGCGCCCGCCCGCCCCGTTGAAGCGGATGTTGACGATCGGCTCGTTGCCCTGCTGATTATAGCCCTGCTGAGCGTCGGTCAGGTCTTCGCCGGAAACCATCACCTGCCGATAAACGGCGATCACCGGCGGTCCGGCCGGATTGGTCGGATAGGGCAGCACTTCGCTGCCCACTGGCGCGCGGCCCTGCGCCACTTCGGCGGGGTTGGCGTTGACGTCGACCAGTTTGAATTCAAGTTTCGCTGTCTGGCCGAGCAGGTCCTTCAGCGCCTTGGGATTTTGCAGACCCGGCACCTGCACGACGATGCGGTTGGCGCCCTGCTGCTGGATGGTCGGTTCGCGGGTGCCCATTTCGTCGATGCGCTTGCGGATCACCTCGGTCGCGACTTCCATCGCGCCCTTCACCGCATTGTCGATGCCCGCCTGGGTCGGCGTGACGACGATGGTGGAACTGTTCACCACCTCGACATTGAAGTCGCGCTGGCCGGTCAGGCCCGCGCCCTGGGTCAGCGGCCGGATGCGCTCGACGGCGGCGTCGACCTCCGACGGATTGCGGACCATGAAGCTGAGCTTCCCGTCGCGGCTGGAAATGTCCCCGATGGCGATCTTCGTATCGCCCCGGCGCAGTTCCGTGCGGACCTGCTCCTCCATATTGGCGATCCGCTGCTTCGCCACGTCCTGGGTCGATGCTTCCAGCAGCAAATGGCTGCCCCCCGACAGGTCGAGGCCCAGATTCACGCGGGTCTGCATGAATTTGGGCATCTGCTCGACAACGCGGTCCGGCAGGAAGCTCGGCACGGCGCAGAAGATGCCGATCAGCAGCGGCAGCAGGATTCCGGCGACCGCCCAGCGAGGGAAGTTCAGCATGACGGACTCAGTCGTTCGCGGGCTTGGCGGTGGCGGGGTCGATCACGTCGGTCAGGGTCGACTTCACCGCCTTGACCTTCATGCCCGGCGCCAGTTCGACCTCGGCATAGAACTCGTCGACGCGGACCACCTTGCCGACCAGACCGCCGCCGGTCACGACCTGATCGCCCTTCTTCACGGCGTCGATCTTGGCTTTATGTTCCTTCATCTTCTTCTGCTGGGGGCGGATCAGCAGGAAATAGAAGACGACGAAGATGAGGAGCAGCGGGGCCATCTGCACCAGCATGGAGGCGCCGGACGATTCCCCGCCCGCGGTCTGGGCAAAGGCTGGAGATATGAACATGCTTGGGACTTTCGCCTTATTCTCTTGTCCAGTCGCAGACACAGGGCGCCTGCAAATCAAAGGCGGGCGGCTAACACAGATGGGCCGGGGGAGGCAACATGATTAGGGTTTGGGACGAAAGCGCAAAAAGCGTACATTGTCGGGGTTGCATAAAATTCAAACTGCTTCTAATTGCGCCCCTCCGGTCGGGACGTAGCGCAGCCTGGTAGCGCATCACACTGGGGGTGTGGGGGTCGGAGGTTCGAATCCTCTCGTCCCGACCAAGGAAAACCGCCGTTTCTTGCTCAGCGCGAGGAGCGGCGTTTTCGTTCCAGCAATCACATAGCAAGCACGGCGATGAGTTTCGGGAGAAACAGGAGCTTGAGCGCAACTCCTGCTAACCCAACCCTCCCTGCATCGCCGGCACCTCGGCTGCTGCGACAATGCCCTCCAGTTCCGACACTTCGTCATCTGTCAGCTGGGGGAAAAACTGCTCGCGCTTCCGTGCCGAAAGCTGCCCTCCGTTCTGCGTGCAGAACTGGATGAAGAGGCTGGATAGCCGGTCGGGAAGATCGATCCTGTTGGCCAATCGACGCTTAGCATCGTCAAACCGCTCAAGATAATCGAGCTCAGCCGGAAGGGAGAAGCGCACTGTTCGCTCGAGCCTGTCCATTAGATATTCCGCTTGGCGCGTCGCGTCGAAGAAGCGATAGAGATACGCGGTGTCATTTAACACCTCGACATTGCCGTCCGCTGTGGCCTGCCACTCGATATATGGAAGAGTACCCGTAGAGTAGTCCTCGAGAGCCACCCGATACCCGGGTAGATCCTCAAGTATCGCGGCCGACACGGGAAGAACTACACCATCCGGATTAAAGCCGGCATCCGCCAGCGCCTTTTGAATAAGGAAGCGATGGAGACGACCATTGCCGTCCTCGAATGGGTGAAAGAAGACAAAGCCGAATGCGAGCAAGGTGGCGTTGAGCGCGGGATCGAAACGGGACCGCAAGCAGAGATCGTAAGCGGCAAAAAGGCTGTCGAGAAGGTCTGGAAGATCTTCATGCCTTGCTGAAATGTGATCAGGGATGGGCGTCTGGTCGCGCGGATCGTGCCGCCCTACGAAGCCTCCCTGCTGCCGCAGGTTATATACAACGAACCGGCTTTCTTTCGGATCGAACAGCGATCGGTGCATGCTCTCCAGACTAGGAACGGAAAGCTCGACCTCCTTTGCGTCGGCAATGACCCGGCCCCAACGCTCCAAGCGGTTACGGGGGGGTGCTTCCCCTTCGATGCCGAAAGAGCCCTTGCTCTCGTTGAGCAGCAGGAAGTTGGTCGCTCGTCTCAGGATGGCGGGATCTGCGCGAGCCACCGTCTCCTTCGCTTCATTTTTTAGTGCCTCAATCCTTTCGGTGCTGAGGCGCTCGGTCCGCCTGACCAATGGGCAGAAACCCGGAACGCCAGGCAGATTGTTCTCGATCTTGTGGCGGGGAGCGCGCGTCGAGCGGCGGCCAATATATTGGTTAGGATCCAAAAGAGGAATGTATGGCACTCCCTGAAGATCTTCGAGCGGAAGTCGCTCGCCGGTGAGCCATTCATAGAGAAACCAGGCACGCCTGATATAAACACCTCGCGGCTTAGCCGCGACCAACTCGGTGAGTTCCTCCGTTATGCCCTTGCAGCGGAACAACTGGCTAATCACTCGGAGATCGACGCCTTCGTGTTTCAGTGCAACTGTGAGGTGCTCGATCCTCTGCTCGGGCACGCGGTAGTTCGCGTTGCGAGGAAGGAGAACCCATTCAACGCCTTCCCGCACGGACGTGGTTTTCTGACCGATTGGCATCAGTGCAGTCATCCTCCGGGGGGGAGGGCAATCGAGTTCAAAATCCTCGATTAACTGCGCGTAGCCCATAAGTTGGGCATTGAATGGGCGGCCGGGAAGTTGGGTTGGCATTTTACGAGTTTAGGATTGAGGAACTCAATTTGCGATTGAAAAAGTCAGTTCTACCCGTTTGGGGCAAATTTTAGTCAACTCCGAATTGAAAAAGTCAGTCTCGAGTAGTGGACGCCTGAAACGCTACACCCCCGCCTGAATTTCTCAGCACCTCGATTCGTTCGCGCGATTTTCCACAAATGTTCTCGACCACTGCGGTGGCGGTTCGTGAAACACGCGCGATGAAAACGGCAGGAAGTCGTTCAGGTTGGCAAGTCACTGGCCAACAATTCCGTACAAGGACATCCTCGCTGGCCTGCCCGCACCAGCACCAGCTGCTCTGCCCCGAGCAGCGGCGCGCCATCTGCATGCTGATCGAGCAACAGCCAAGCGATGCCCTATAGCTCCTGATCGCGGGTCATCATCAGCGTAGGATATGGGAAAGCACCCTCGGGGCAATAGGATAATGGGGACAGTTGGGCTCGAAGCCCCCCCCCCCGCAACTCCCTGGTGCTGCCCGTTAGAGGGGGGCCATCTCACCGGCCCCGCCCCTGCGTCAGCGCCATGTAATCTCGCAGCCGACCCACCGCATCCAGGGACGGCCCGGCAGCCGCTGATGCCGCTTCAGCCATCATCAACGTTTCCTCGGACCACCGGCTTTCGGGAAACCGCTTCACCATCTGCATGAACTTCGTCGCCACCCTGTTGGTATGCCCCAGAGCATCGAAGAGGCGACCAATCAGGCGCCGATCTTCTTCGACCGCGAGGCGCTCCGCCTCCACTTTCGCGCGGGCTTGCTCCCACGCCGCCTTGGCCGAAGCGGCAGCCTGCCGGTCCTTATGCGCGACCCTACGATCCACTTCCGTCCGCAAAGCCCGATCACGCAGACGGGCCAGTTCAGCCTGCAAATCGGCCGCCTGCTTGGCATTCGCCACCTCCTGTGCCCTTAGTTCGGCCAGATATCCGCGCACCGGCTTATGCTTCCGGCCGCTCTTCACCTCGCCCCGGCATAGCCCCAGCGGCTCCATGGCGCGGGCATATTCATCCTGGAGGCGGTCAAACTGGCCTGGTCCGCTGATGATCCGACCGACCAATGCCCAGCACGGGGGCAATTCGTCTGCGCCGAGAAGGATCTTAGGCTCATCAAAGCGTCGGCTATCTTCGCCCGGATCAATGTTGATGTGCCAGCCCGAGCCGAGCGAGAACCGGTTAGGGTAGGAGTTTATGTCGCCATCAACCTCGTAGACCCATTCGGCTATCATCCGTCGGAGATCATCGGCCTCTGCGATCGATAGCGGCGGCGTCACCAGTTCGACGCCCGCGACCGTGCCCTCAGGCCAGTCCAGGGGGTCTAGATCATATTCAGGGTAGACGAAATATCCCGTTCGGCGCTGCTTCTTCTGGGCGGCCAGCCATCGCTTGCCAGTGAACCGCGTCAGATCAGCGGCTACAGCCCGGCAATATTCGTGACTGGCGACGTCCATGGGATCCGAATTGAAATATTCGAAGCGGGGATCGTTCAGATCGCCCAAGATCAGCTCAAGCTCGAACCCGACGCGCCATGATTCAGCAAATGCCATGCTCGTCAGTGTGGGACGGAGGCCGGTTGCTGTACAGACGATTTCTCGCGCCGTTGATAAGGCCCGCGCACCGGCATCAGTGTCGTCCCGGTTCACCGATGGGCTGACCCCAATACTAAAGCGGAAATCCTATCGGGTTGGATTGGATCAGCTTCAGTGCGTGACTGATGTTATAAGCTTGTCCGATCCCGCTATTCGCATGAACGAAGTGCCCGGTCGGATCACCGTGCCGATCGATGATTGGCTGTGACACCGCGAGATAGGAGGAAATCACCATGCACACAGCGAAGGCTTTTCCCCCGTTGAGTATCCTGTAGACCGGGCCGCCTGAGAATCCCTCATTCACCATGGCATCTAGAAAGAATGGACCTCTCGGCACCGTATCGGCAGCGCCAGCGATATAGGCATGCTTTACTAGGGGTAGCAAACTGTGGCTCATACCCCTGCATCGAGAGATCTAACGGGAAGCCGGCAAACCAGACTTCCTCACCTATGTGAAACCCGCCAGGCGTCAAATCTACCTTAAAGCCGGGGTCCGTGAGCCGATGCGGCAAAGCTAACACCGACACGTCTACGTCGGATTCGCCCACGAAAGTCCCTCGGGTGCTTAGCCAAGTACCATTATTGAGAAACGCAAATTCAGTTTCTCCGGTGCCGCCAAGCACATGCTTCGCAGTGATGAGATATTGTCGACCGTCAACGTCAACCGTGAAAGCCGTGCCTTCATCATCGTGAACAGAGCGCACCTTGAAGGTTCGGTACATAATATTCGTGGGCAACATTCTCGCAATAACCAGCCCCCGGGCTGCGTCGTCAAGATGGGGAGCGGGGCCCGTGATTTCGTCACACTGTGACGGACGGTTTGGCAGCCATAATCGCCGCCTCCTCCATGCCTCCGGGATCGCGGTCTATGGCCGCTACAATAAGGCGCATGGCAGGAGTGGGGTTCGTCACTCCCTGCTCAAGGTCGCGGATCGTTCGCGGACCCAGATTGTACCGCTCGGCAAAGCCGCGCTGGGTCAGGCCGAGCTTATTTCTGCGCAGCGACCGAAGCTGAGCACCGAAGCCAGCCATCCCTGTCGACGCATCGATACAGCGCTGCTCATTCGCCATGATCTTGATCCTTGCCGTTCATGCGTTCGCGGGCACGATTGATCCTGTCCGCAATGCTCAGTTCGATCGCCCCTCCATCAGCGCCCGTGAGTTGAAGCGGCAGCAGCTTGGACGAGAGCTTGTAAAACTCAGTCGGGTTCTCTTTCGCCCAGCCGAGGAAGTGGGCATTGTCCCCACCATCCCCATCCTGAAGCTTTTGAAAAACGTCCTCGATCGCTGCCTTCATCATGGCCGTGGTCTTGTTCGGCGTGCCCTTCTGTCGCCCGCCTGACTTCGCGCGCGTCATCTATTTTCCCCTACTTTAGTTTCAGACGCAGGCCAGATCCCTGCCTGCCAGCACCTTCGCAATGGAGACAGCCTGTTCCCGCAGGCCCGCTGATTGGGCCGCATCAAGCATCTGCTCGATGATCGCGGGCGCATTCCCAACGTCAGCATCCGCCAGCAGATCATAGATCGCCACAGCATGGCCAGTCTTGGCGGCCGCCAACCGATGCTCACCTTGCTCAAGGGCATAATCCGCCTGGATTAACAGAACGGCTGCGAGCTGCCGAAAACCCAGCGCGGAGGGCTGGCTAGCCGCCTGACGCGCGAACAGTTCTGCTACGGTGATCCGCTGCGACAGGACACCACCATTGGGGGCGTCATGCAGAGCGTTGAATAGCCCCAGCCCTGACCCGGCATCGGCCTCGATATCTAGAATGCGGATTTCCTGACCAGCCGCGCGCCGCCGCCCACCCTTGCCGTCGCGCCCCGCCAGATCGGCAAGGCTGATCTCGCCTGAAGAAAGGAAGAACGAGCGCCAGCGCGCTGGTGAGCGCAGCGCGCCGGAGCGACCCGCCCGGGCCTTGCCCACGCCATTGGCGAGCATGTAGGCGACAGACCCCGCTTCCTTGCCGTCGAGCTGTGCTAGTTCATCAAGGCAAAGCAGGGTTTCTGAATGCTGGGCCGCGACACCCTCCAAGCCGTTCGCGGTAGCCCGCCACTGGCGCACGAATGACGGAGCACCCCAGACTGAAGCCGCCGCGAACAGCGCGGTTGATTTGCCGATCGAGGAGGCGCCGCGATAGTTGAGCCCCCCGCCGTCCTCGCCCAGCAGATCCAGCAACGGCCCAACGAACGCGGCCGAAAGCGCCACGGCAATGCGGCTGTTTCCGGCGCCGTAGCGCGCGACCAGTTTCTGCCAATCCTCCAGAGTGCCGTTGGCGCGGTACGGATGGTCGAACTGCGCTGCCCCTTGGTAGATGACCCGATTCTGCGGCCGGTCGCCATAGGTGATGTCAGGTAGAACGAACGCGCCGTCGGTCCAGCCCACCCGCTCTACCGCCATGGCGCGGCTGTCGATCGTGACAGTGGCCAGCAGATCGAGCAGCTTGGACTTGGCCTTCTGCGTCGTGCCAAGGCGCATGCCCTTGTCGAGCAGGCTCGCCCGGATCTCGGCCCCATCCCCCGCCAACATTGCCTTGTGCATCGCCCAGCGATGATCGCGGCCGTCTTCATCTTTCCACGCCATGAGGAGCCCCCAGGAGGCGCCCCGGTCATCGCGGGTCTGGGCAAGAAACCGGATGGGCGAGCAAATCCAAGTGGGCGGATTATCGTCGCCCGCGTCGAAATACACACCATCTCGGCGAATGGAGAAGCCAAAAGGCAACTTCGCTTCGGGCGCCGACTTGAGATTGATGGCCTCGGCCAGCGCCGCGTCATCATTCATGTCCGCCATATCCATGGCAGTAGCGACCTTACCCATTGTCATGTTCCTCCCGGACCGGGAGCGCCACACGGCCACCTACTGCCTGAGCAGCGGCGCGGGCGGCTTCCAGTCCCACATTTGCTTTGATTGTCGGATGGTCGATCAGGTGGGCGTCGTCGTCCGCGAGGATCACCAAGTCGCAGTCCGGATATGAGGCATTCATCGCCAACGCAGTCGCGGTCAGATTTTTGGCTGAGAACGCAACCGCCACAGCATGACCGGTCGCCCGGCGCGCCGCAGCACAGGTGGCGAAACCTTCGCCCACCATCACCACGGCGTTAGGCGTTCCGATCAGGCAGAACAGTCCCGCTTGCCGCCCTCCCTTGGCAAACCGCTTGGTGCCATCAGGAGCTATCGCCTGGATGTTCCACAGCGTCCCGGCAGCGTCGAACATTGGCACCAGCAGGCGATTACCGTCCTGCCTGAGGCCTTCACCAGACACCCGCTTACGCTGTAGATAAGGATGTCGAGGATCCGCGCCCTTGGCATCGTTCCAGCGGACTCGGCAACGCTCCGCAGCTTCCTGCCGCTCAGCCGCCTTGGCGGCCTCGCGTTCCTTGCGCGCAGCGTCATATCGCTTCCGCAGGGCACGCCGCTCAGCAGATGGGAGCCGTTCCCGAGAACGCGCGCGCCAGGTTTCGCTTATCTGCAAGCGATAGTTGCCGAACGCGCCTGCTGGCCGCCCATCAACATGAAGGACCGCCCAGCCATTGCGCTTTCCTGTTCCGTCACCGTCACACGCGAAGCGGATCAGATCAGGGCCGAGACGATCTGCGATGGGCTCTGCGGGGCGCATCCCCGCCGCCTCCATAGCCGAAATGAAGTCCGCGATTGTTTCCTGTTCCATTGGGGCGGAACGATAGGAGCGATCAGCTTTGTGGGAAAATTCCCTCAGCATTCAACACCTCCCGCCATGGTGGCTAGGACTGCATCGGGAATGTAGATCTCCGCATTCCCCGCCATCTCGGTAATGTTCAGTCGATTGGCAGCAGCAATTGCCGCCGCCGCCCTGTCGAACGTGGCGAAATATCCCCAACTGTCCCCCCGATCGGCTTTCATGTGCGATCTCGAAGTGCTGGGGGTTTTCCATCCAGACATGGATGGTGCCGCCTTCTGCATCCACCCCAGAAGCACGGCGAGGAAAGGTGATGACATCACCCATTGGCGGCCTCCTGCCGATGATACGCAGGCAGAACCCAAACGATGCTGGAAATCCCGGCATCGCTCTTGCGGCGCATACCGCTGTCCACGATAGCTTTCTTGAGCCGCAATTCGCTGGTGCGCGGACGGACACGAAAGCGCTCCCACCCTAGGCGCGCAGCGATTTCGTCTCCAGTTGCCCCGGCTTGGCCGACATCAGTGAGAACGTCGAGAATTTGCTTCTGAAGGTGAGGAACGCTGGGCGCGATGAAATCTGCGGCAGCGATGGCGGTATCGACCCGGTATGCGCCGGGATGATGAGGATAATCAGTCATGTTCACCTCCAGCAACAGGAGGAAGCCCCGCCCGGTCCAGCAGCTTGGCAAGCCATTCAGCCTGCGCCGCTGTCATGGGCGTGGGATCGACGGCGAGTTGTCCCAGAAAGGAACCAGCCTTCCGCGTCAGGCGCTCGCCCTGGTTGAGCAACGCCAGCGCAGCGGCGCTATGATCGATGAAGGGGGTCATCATGCGCCTCCTTCCGCAGTCTGGTCGATGATCTGCCAGCTGTGCGCCGCCTGGCGTGCTTCAGCGCAGGACTTTGCTTCGCGATGGTTGCGAAACTCCAGACTGGGCCATGACACGGTGCGCGGCTCGAAGCTGACGATGAAGCGGCTGCCGATCGCCGCCTTGGTGATGACGATCCGGTCAGGCATCGCGCGCCTCCCCGAAGAGAATCGTCGCTACCACGCGAGCGAACGGTGCTGAGAGGTGATAGCGGCTCAGTAGAAGTTGAACCGACCAGTCATCGCCATTATAATTGCTGTTGGAACTATTCGAACCAGAAGAACGCCGTCCTGTGCCGGGGCGGCGTTTTTCGTCGGGCTTATCCGGCGCCCGTGCCGTGCGGGCGATCAAGCGACCTCCGACGTGCTGCTGTAGCGGTTCGCGGCTTTCCACGCCTCGATGTCGGAGAGGTCGTAAAGGACTTTTCCGCGCCGGCCGGTGGCAGTCTTAATGAACTTCGGACCGGTCCCTTGCGTGCGCCAGTTCTCAAGCGTTCCTGGGGCAACGCCGATCAACGGAGCCGCCTCAGCAGTATTAAGCAATGCGCTCATGATTTTTCATCCAGCGCCCGCCATGCCCGATTGCATGGGTTTCGATGGGCGTGGATGAATGTTGGCGCGGCGAAATTTGGCAGGCTAAGTTGGCAAAATTGGCGTTGTAAGTTTCCGGCCAACTTTCGTTCGGCCAATTTATTTCACTTAGACGGCCGACCATCTCTCAGCGTCCAATCAGGGGCGTGAATCCTCCTTAAGTCACGAACCCGATTGCGTGAGATCCCCAGAGCCTTGCCCGCTCGCTCGTCCTCAACCCGCGAATATCGGATACCTTGGCCCCGCGCTTCCGCCACCCGCTCTCGGTACCAGGTCTCGGACTGTTCCTTGCTGATGACGCGAGAGGTTGGTGAGACTGTCGCCTGATCGATCACCATGGGAGCAACGCGTCGTGCAAGCGCCTTGGAAATTGCCGGATTGGCGGCGAAATCCGAACGCCCAACGAAGATCCAATCCTGTCCAGATGACGGCATTGGTGACTGCCCCCTTTGCGGAGGGTAGCAGGCTTTCCCGGTTGAAAAGCAGTAATACGGATCTGCCCCGTCCCAGAAGCGGGGCGGGATCGAGATCATCATATGGGGCCGCGCGGTAGGGTTGACGAGCATCAGCCCTTCCTGCTGCACCGCGTATAGGATCAGGTCGAATACCGCTCTCGAGCGATGAAATGCGGGGAAGACTCTTTCGTTGTGAGAAATAATTTCGGCGCTTCGACGTTTCCAATCCGCGTGCTTCTTCTGGTACTCGGCATATTGCACTTCGAAGCTTTGAGGCGGTCCTGCGCCGATGCCCATTGATCTACCGCCAAAATGCCTGCTCGGCTCAGCCGGCTCAGGGTCCGGCACCAGATAGTCGGCAGCAGGATCCTCGTCCTCCCAGTCGGAGAACATCGTCCTGCCAAGCTCGGTTATGGCGGTGCCGATGAATATGTAGTCGAGCCGAGCGTGGGGCCACAATTTGCGCTGGTCTGGTGTCCAGATATTTGTTTGCACAGGACCCTCCCAGGCCCATCCGCCGCAGTTTAGAAGGGTGGCAGGCCGGGCGGATATTCCGGCTTTTCGGTTGCGATCCTAGCCACCCCCCTTGTTCAGCCTCGCGCGTCCGCCAGGTGAACCACGTTTGACGCCACTGGGACGCCGGTAATCAGACTTTGGAGGTGCTTAGCCCAAGCGCCTAGCGCCGCCACCTTTTCATCGTAATATTCATATAGGTTGTAGATGCCGCGAATGCCCGATGCCTCACCGCCTTGATGGTGATTGATCACGCGCTCCGTCACTTCGATCGGGAATCCCAAAGCTTGAAGGTTCGTTGTGCCGGTCCGCCTAAGATCGTGCAGCCTCCACGGGGTGAGGGTCACGACATGCGGATCCTCCTCGCGTGCCACTGCTTCTTCATCAGCCTTCTTCTGAAGGATCGCCAACACCGCCTTATCCAGGGCTGTCTTCATATCGCTGAAGTTTGAAACTGGCGTCTTGCCGGTCGAGGATGGCAACACCAGCCCTCTTCTCTTCCAGCCAACCGCCTCCAGTTCCGCCATGGCAAGTTGGCTTAGCGGCACGAGGTGGTCATGCTCATTTTTCGCCCGCTCTCCATCGATCCGCCATACAGCCCGATCTTTCGAAAGCTCAGCCCATGGCATACCAGCAACTTCGCTCCGGCGCTGAAGGGTAATCATCAGCAGTCGCACCAGAGCGCCGCGCGGATCATCCAGCGTGAAGCTGGCATTCCATATAGCGACCAGTTCGTCAGGGGTTAGCACGCGCTTCCGGGCCTTCGCACCGCTCGGCGGGTCGATCTTGCTCATCGGTGACCGGGCGATGTCCTCACGCTTCTCCGCCCAGCGGAACAACGAGCTGAGCACAGCCCAGGCCGTACGCTGGAGCCCCGGCCGATCGCGCAGTCGGTCTAAGACCTGGTGAACATGCTCTGCCGCGATATCTGGGAGCGGCCGATCTGCCATGACAGGAACCACATGCATTTCCAGGACCCGCTTCGCCTGCCTCCATGATTTGCCCCACTCAGGCTCTAGGGTCAGGACTCATTGATTGATCCAGAATATGACGGTCGCGGCGATGCAGATGGCGGACATGAAGGTATGGGCGCAACGATCGTAGCGCGTGTGGATGCGCCGCCAGTCCTTGATCCTGCCGAACATATTCTCGACTTT
>NZ_JFHR01000031.1 GCF_000722875.1 Sphingobium chlorophenolicum
GGTGACGGCGGACGTGCCGGAGGCGGCGGAGGGGGTGGCGGTGCCGCTTCCGGCACGTCCGCCGTCACCAGCGCTTCCTCGCGCGGGGCGAGCGCGGCCCCTTCCTGGAACCAGCTATGCTTGCAGGCGGCGCAGCGAACCTGGCGGCCGTTCGGGCCGACGGCGCTGTCCGGCACGATATAGCGCGTGGCGCAGTTGGGACACACCAGGATCATGACGCTTCATAGCCATGAGTTGGATTCCAGGGCAAGCGGCTTCGACATATCGCGACTCGCGGGAAGAGCGCGGGCTTTACGTCCGCCCGTCCACTGTGCCATGGCTAGGCCATCGGGGAAGCAGGGAGCGCGCAGGCGCTGAAATTGACGCATGTCGGCCATCGTCCAGTTCGAAAATGTCGGCCTGCGCTATGGTCTGGATAGCGAAACGCTGTCCGACGTCAGCTTTTCGCTCGCCAGCGGCGGTTTCTATTTCCTGACCGGCGCGTCGGGCGCGGGCAAGACTTCGCTGCTGAAGCTGCTCTACCTCGCCCAGCGACCCAGCCGGGGCGTCATCCGCCTGTTCGGGGAGGATGTGGTGACGCTCCCCCGCAAGCGGTTGCCCGGATTCCGCCGCCGCATCGGCGTGGTGTTCCAGGATTTCCGGCTGGTCCCGCATCTGTCGGTCTATGACAATATCGCCCTGCCGCTGCGGGTCGCGGGCATGGAGGAAGCGGAGATCGACGCGCCGGTTAGCGAGATGCTGAACTGGGTGGGGCTGGGCGACCGGGGGCAGGCGCGCCCCGCCACCCTGTCAGGCGGGGAACAGCAACGCGTCGCCATCGCCCGCGCCGTCATCGGCCGCCCGGAAATATTGGTGGCGGACGAACCGACTGGCAACGTCGACGCCGACATGGCCCGCCGCCTTCTCACCCTGTTCGAGGCGCTCAATCGCCTGGGGACGACCATCGTCGTCGCCACCCACGACCTGCCGCTGATGGCGCAGATATCCAGCGCGCAGATGATGAAGCTGGACAAGGGCCGCCTGTCGGACCCCACCGGGTCGCTGCGTTACCCGCCCAGGCCGCAGGTGGCGGGCTGATGGCCGGTTCGGATCGCCGCGCCGCCGCCGCAGCGCGCCATCGCCTGCTGCCGGAGGGGCGGGTGGCCGGGCCGATGCCGTGGATCATCGCGATCATGATGTTCCTGACGGTCCTTTCCGCCGCCGCCGGCCTGGGCCTGGGCGCGGCGGTGCAGGCGATGGACGCGGACCTGGCCGGGCGGGCCACCGTGCAGATCGTCGAGGCCAATGCCGAACAACGCGACCGGCTGAGCGCCAGCGTGGCGGCGGCTTTGCGCAAGGTCGCCCATGTCCGTGCCGTCCATCCGGTCGCGGCGTCGGCGCTGGCCGATCAGATCCGCCCCTGGCTGGGGCAGGACGCGGCGAGCGGCGACCTGCCGATCCCGGCGCTGATCGACATCGAACTGACCCCCGGCCAGACCGATGCGAAGGTCGAGCGTCTTCGCCGTCAACTCGGCGCGGTATCGCCCAAGATCCGGATCGAGCCCCATGCCGCCTTCCTGGCGCCGCTTGCGGGGCTGCTCTCCGCGCTCGGCTGGCTGGCGGCGGGGATCGTGCTGCTGATGACGCTGGCCACGGGCGCGGTGGTGGTGCTGGCCGCCCGCGCCGCCCATGACAGCCATCGCGGCACCATCGACGTGCTGCACCTGATGGGCGCGACCGACGTGCAGATCGCCCGGCTGTTCCAGCGCCGCATCGGGCTGGACGCGCTGTTCGGCGGGGCGCTGGGCTTTACCGTCGCGCTGCTGGTGATCCTGCTGCTGGGCGCGCGGCTGCTGGCGACCGGGTCGGAATTGTTGAGCGCCATCCATCTGCCGTGGGAAAGCTGGGCGATCCTGGCCGCGCTGCCCGTCGGCGGCGTGCTGCTGGCGACGCTGGCGGCGCGCTGGACCGTGCTGCGGTCGTTGGGACGGCTGCTATGATCGTTCGCTTCGTCGCCGTCGCCCTGCTGGGGTGGATGCTGGGCTTCGCCTGGTTCGCGATGTTCCTGCCGCAGCCGCTGGACGGGCGCCAGACCGATGCCATCGTCGTTCTGACCGGCGGGGCGGGGCGCATCGACCGGGGCCTATCCCTGTTGCAGGACGGGGCCGCCAAGCGGATGCTGATTTCCGGCGTCGACCGTTCCGTCCGTCCAGCCGAACTGGCCGCGCAATATGATGCGCCCGAACGGCTCTTCGCCTGCTGCATCACGCTGGGCCGCGAAGCCATCGACACCCGGTCCAACGCCATAGAGACGGCGCACTGGCTGGAACGGCGCGACTTCAAGACGGTGCGGCTGATCACCACCGACTGGCATATGCGCCGGTCCGCGCTGGAGTTGCGGCAGGCCTTGCCGGGCCGTGTCACGCTGGTCTACGACGCGGTGCCCAGCCGCCCCAGCCTGATGATGCTGGTGCGGGAATATAATAAATATCTGCTGCGCCGGGCCGCGGCGCTGATCGGTATCTGACGGTTTCCCGCGATGTTCACCGCCCTGCGATCCCTGGCCTTCATGCTGGCCTTCTATGTCGGTTCGGCGCTTTACGTGCTGGCGGCGATGGCGAGCAATCTGGTCGCGCCCCAATCGATCCCCGCCGTCGCCACCGGGTGGAGCCGCTTCCACCGCGCCTGCGCCCGATGGCTGCTGGGGCAGAAGGTCCGCGTGGAGGGCATGCTGCCCAAAGGCCCCTATCTCTACATCCTCAAGCATGAATCGATGTTCGAGACCATCGATCTGCTTTGCCTGCTGGATCGTCCTGCCATCGCCGCCAAGCGTGAGTTATTCGACATTCCCTTCTGGGGCGGCATCGCCCGCCGCTACGGCCTGATCCCGATTGAGCGCGAAGCCGGGGCCAGCGCATTGCGGGCCTTGCGCACCGCCGCCAAGGCCACCACCGCGCAGGGTCGCGCCGTCTGCCTTTTTCCAGAGGGCACTCGCGTCCCTCATGGGGAAAGCCCGCCCTTGCGGGCAGGTTTTGCGGGGCTTTATGCGCTGCTCAAGCTGCCGGTGGTGCCGATTGCCATCGACAGCGGCCGGGTTTCGCCGCGGGGCAAGTTCATGAAGCGCAGCGGCACGATCACTTACAAGGTGGGTGAGATCGTTCCGCCCGGCCTCGACCGGAACGAGGCGGAGGCCCGCGTCCATGCGGCGATCAATGCGTTGAACCTTGCCTATCCCCGTTCGCCCTGGGCTTGTTGAAGGGGCTTCATTTTTCTTCAGAAGTGAAGGGCTTCGACAGGCTCAGCCCGAACGGAGTTGGGGAATTTAATGACTTCGCCCGAAATCGGGCTTGGGATCGTCCTGTCCCTGTTCGATGATCGAACGCCGGATCGCCCGCGTGCGGGTGAACAGGTTGAACAGCGCATCGCCGTCATTCCAGCGGATCGCCCGCTGCAAGGCAGACAGATCCTCGGAAAAGCGCTGGAGCATCTCCAGCACCGCGTCCTTGTTCGCGAGGAACACGTCGCGCCACATGGTCGGGTCGGACGCCGCGATGCGGGTGAAGTCGCGGAAGCCGCCGGCGGAATATTTGATGACTTCCGACTGGGTCACATCCTCCAGATCGCTGGCCGTGCCGACGATGGTATAGGCGATGAGGTGCGGCAGATGGCTCGTCACCGCCAGCACCAGATCGTGATGCGCGGGGTCCATCGTCTCGACATCCGCGCCCACGCGCCGCCATAATTCGGCGACGCGCTCCACCGCCGCCGGATCGGCGTCGGCAGGCGGCGTGACGATGCACCAGCGGCCTTGGAACAGCGAGGCGAAGCCCGCCTCCGGCCCGCTATTCTCCGTGCCCGCGACGGGATGCGCCGGAATGATCTTGCGCCCCGGCAGCGCCGCGCTCAACTGCGCCAGCACGTCGGCCTTGCAGGAACCCACGTCGCTGACGATCGCTTCGGGCGGGAGGTCTTCGGCAATTTCCGCCGCCGCCGCGCCCATGGCGCGCACCGGCACGCACAGCACGACCAGATCGGCGTCCGTCACCGAAGCGCCCGCCGTATCGGTCACGTCGTCGGTCAGGTCGATGGCCCGCGCAACCTCTCGCACGCTCGCATCGGCGTCATAACCCGTCACGCGCACGGTCGGCATGGCTTCGCGGATCGCCCGCGCCAGCGACGACCCGATCAACCCCAGACCGATGATCGTGATCCGCGAAAATGGCAGCATCAGGCCGCTTCCGCCATGGCGCGCAGCTTGGCCGCGACCTTGCGCACCTGATCCTCGGTGCCGATGGTGATGCGCAGGCCGTTGGGCAGGCCCTGACCCGGCAGCCAGCGGGTGGCGAAGCCTTCGTCCCACAGGCCCTTCATCGCCGCCTCGGCCGTCAGCTTGCCGTCGAACAGGATGAGCAGGAAATTGGCCTTGCTCGGCACAGCGCGCAGACCGTGGTTGGCCAGCAAAGCCACTTCCCCCGCCAGCCATTCGCGCCATTCGCGATTATGCGACCGGCTCGCCTCGACCCAAGCGGTGTCCTTGATGGCGGCGACCGCCGCGACCTGCCCGGCCGTCGTCACGTTGAACGGCGCACGGATGCGATGCAGCACGTCGATCACATCGGCGCTGGCATAGCCCCAACCGATCCGCTCCGCCGCCAGCCCGTAAATCTTCGAGAAGGTCCGGGTCACGAACACGTTGGATGCCGTCCGCGCCAGTTCCAGCCCGCCATCATCCTCGTCCGCGTCCAGATATTCGGCATAGGCCTGATCCAGCACGAACAATATGTCGGGCCGCAGCCCCGCATGCAGCCGTGCAATCTCTTCTCGCGACGTCATGGTGCCGGTCGGGTTGTTGGGATTGGCGAGGAAGACGACTTTGGTCTTTTCCGTCACCGCCGCGAGCAACGCGTCCACGTCGGTCGCATAATCGGCGTCCGGCGCGACGACCGGCGTTGCGCCCACGCGCCGCGCCGCGATGTCGTACACGGAAAAGCCGTAGCGGACGTAGAGAATCTCGTCCCCCGGCCCGGCATAGGCGCTGGCGGCGATATGCAGCAGCTCGTCCGATCCGGTGCCGTAGATCAAGCGAGCGGGATCAAGCCCATGCGCCGCCCCGATCGCTTCACGCAGCTTTGCCGCGCCCGGATCGGGATAGGTGGCCAGGTCCGCCGTCGCCGCCACCAGAGCGGCCCGCGCCGCTTCGCCGGTGCCCAGCGGATTTTCATTGGCGGACAGCTTCACCAGCGGCCGCCCGTCATCGGCGGCCGACTTGCCCGGCACATAGGGCGAAATAGCGAGAATCCAGTCTTTGGGAGCAGGCTTGGTCATGCGCCGCGCTTTAACGTCATCGGAGCGAAACGCAAAGACCTGTCCTCATGCCACGGGCGTGAGCAACGGCCTCCCCGACACCCAGGCGTCCAGATTGGCCAGCACCAGATCGGCCATCGCCTTGCGCGTCTCCACGGTCGCGCTGCCCTGATGCGGTTGCAGCACCACATGATCCATGGCGAACAGGGCTTCGGGCACATGCGGCTCGTTCGCGAAGACATCCAGCCCCGCCCCGGCGATCCGCTTTTCCGCCAGCGCCGCCACCAGCGCATCCTCATCAATCACGCTGCCCCGGCGGATGTTGACGATCATTCCCTCCGGTCCCAGAGCGTCCAGCATCGCCGCGTCGACCAGCCCCTTCGCTTCCGGCCCGCCGGAGGTGGCGACAATGATCACATCACTGGCCCGCGCAAAGTCCAGCGGGTCGGCCACATAGCGATAGGCCGTGTCCGCCACCGGCCGTCGGCTATGGTAGAGTATCTCCCCCGCCACCGGTTCCAGCCGCCGGGCTATGGCGCGGCCGATCCGGCCCAGGCCCAATATGCCGATCCGCTTTCCCGTCACGCGCCCGCACAATGCGAGTTTCACCCCTCGCGCCCAATCCCCGGCGCGCACCATCCGGTCGTTGGCCGCGATGTGGCGCACCGTCGCATAGAGCAGGCCCACCGCCAGGTCGGCCACATCGTCGGTCAGCACGTCGGGCGTATTGGTGACGCGGATGCCCTTCGCCCGCGCATGGTCGACATCGACCTTGTCATAGCCGACCGAAAACAGCCCGATCATCTCCAGCTTCGGCAGCGCATCCATGATCGCGGCGGAGGCGCCCACCGACCCGAAGGACACCAGCGCCCGCGCCTCTCGCACTTCGGGCGGAAGCGCGTCGGGATCGGCATCCGCCGCCACGGCATGCACGACGAAGCTCCGCGCCAGCGCCTCGTCCAGATAGGGATAGAGCGGCCCGAAGGCGACGATGGGGATGGCGACGGGATCGGTCATGGCCCGGCTGTAGGTCATGGGGCGGCCGATTGACAGAGTCCGGCGCCGACCTTAGCCCGGAACTCTATGGCCAGCGCATCCCTTTCCGATGACATCCGTTTCGGCCTGCGCCGACAGGCTCGCCTTGCCGGTCCGCTGCAACTCGACAGCGGCGCGGCGCTGGGACCGGTCGACATCGCCTATGAAACCTATGGGCAAATGAATGCGGACCGGTCCAACGTCATCCTGATCTGCCATGCGCTCACCGGCGACCAATATGTCGCGTCGGAACATCCCGTCACCGGCAAGCCAGGCTGGTGGTGGCGTCTGGTGGGTGAAGGGAAGCCGGTCGATCCCGCCCGCCATTTCATCGTCTGCGCGAATGTGATCGGCAGTTGCATGGGCTCCAGCGGCCCCGCAAGCATCGATCCGGCGACAGGCGAGCCGCATGCGATGCGCTTTCCGGTCATCACCATCGCCGACATGGTCCGCGCCCAGGCGATGCTGCTCGACCATCTGGGCGTCGAGCGGCTGCATGCCGTGATCGGCGGCTCCATGGGCGGGATGCAGGCACTGAGCTGGCCGACCCTCTATCCCGACCGCGTGGAAAGCTGCATCGTCATCGCCTCGACCGCGCGCCACAGCGCCCAGAACATCGCCTTCCACGAAGTCGGGCGGCAGGCAATCATGGCCGATCCCAACTGGCGCGGCGGCGATTATTATGCCGACGGCGCGATCCCCAGCGCGGGGCTGGCGGTGGCGCGCATGGCGGCGCACATCACCTATCTTTCCGAAGCGGGGCTGACCGAGAAATTCGGGCGGCGATTGCAGGGGCGCGATGCAAAGACCTTCGGCTTCGACGCCGATTTTCAGGTGGAATCCTATCTGCGCCATCAGGGGCTGAGCTTCGTCGAGCGGTTCGACGCCAACTCCTATCTCTACATCACCCGCGCCATGGACTATTATGACATTGCCGAGGATCATGGCGGCAGCCTCGCCAAAGCCTTCACGGCATCAAGGGCGCGTTTCTGCCTCGTCAGTTTCGACACCGACTGGCTCTATCCCACGGCGGAATCCCGCCTGATCGTGCATGCCCTTAACGCGGGGGGCGCGCAGGCGAGCTTCGTCGAATTGTCCAGCCCGTTCGGCCATGACGCCTTCCTGCTGGAATGCCCGGAGCTGAACCGCGTGGTCGACGGCTTCCTGAAGGGCGGACGCGCATGAGCCTGCGCCCCGACCTCGCCCTGATCGCCCGGACCGTTACGCCAGGAGCGAGGGTTCTGGACGTCGGCTGCGGCGACGGAGCGCTGATGGCGGCGCTGCGCGATGCGAAACAGGTCGATGCCAGGGGGTTGGAGATCGACGCCCAAAATGTCGCCGCCGCCGTAGCGCGGGGCCTTTCGGTGGTGCAGGGGGACGCCGACACCGACCTTGCCTATTATCCCGAAGCCAGTTTCGATTATGCGATATTGAGCCAGACGCTCCAGACCACCCGCCGCCCGGACCGGGTGGTGGAGGAATTGCTGCGCATCGGCAGGCAGGCCTTCGTTTCCTTCCCCAATTTCGCCCATTGGCGCGGGCGGTTGTCGCTGTTCTGGGGCGGAAGGATGCCGGTGACACGGCTGCTGCCCGACACATGGTATGACACGCTGAACATCCACCATGTCACGGTCGACGATTTCCGCGCATTGGTAAGGGAACGCGGCTGGACCATAGACGGGCAATGGTTCTTGAAGGGCGACCGCGAAACCACCCATGCGAACGCCAATCTGTTCGCGGAACATGCGGTGTTCTTGCTGCGGCGGTGAGAAGGGTGGACCCATCCCATTCCTCCCCATCGGGAAATGGGGAGGGGGACCGGCCGAAGGCTGGTGGAGGGGAATGGGGCACGACCTGCGTATTTCCCCTCCACCATCGGCTGCGCCGACGTCGAAGAGAGTCACGTGCCTCTCTTCGACCCTCCCCACGCTGCGCGTAGGGAGGAATTATAACGTCGCTTATGCCCAATTGCGGCAATATCCCGCTCAACGCTCCTTGGTCGCGCTGAACTTGACCTTGGGGTGGCGCTCCTGCTGGTAGCCGATGTCCCAGGCACTCTTTGCCATGAAGACGAGGTTGCCGTCGCGATCCTTGGCCATGTTCGCGCCGTTGAATGACACCAGATCCTTGATCGCGGCGTCATCCCCCGAAATCCAGCGCGCCGTGTCGAAGGGGGAAGCCTCCAGCCCCGCCGCGACCTTATATTCCGCCTCCAGACGGGAGATCAGCACGTCCAACTGCAACTGCCCAACGACGCCGACGATCCAGTTGGACCCGATCTCCGGATAGAAAACCTGGATCACGCCCTCTTCGGACAGATCATCCAGCGCCTTGCGAAGCTGCTTGGTCTTGGTCGGGTCTTTCAGCGCCACGCGCCGCAAGATTTCCGGCGCAAAGTTGGGCAGTCCGGTGAAGCGCACCCCCGCCTTCTCGCTCAGCGTATCCCCGACCCGCAAAGTGCCATGGTTGGGAATGCCGATGATGTCGCCCGGAAAGGCCTCATCCGCGATTTCGCGATCCTGCGCGAAGAAGAGAATGGGGGAATGCACCGCGATCGGCTTGCCGCTGCCCGAAGGGGTCAGCTTCATGCCCCGCCTGAACTTGCCCGAACAGAGCCGCATAAAGGCGATCCGGTCGCGATGCTGCGGGTCCATATTGGCCTGCACCTTGAAGATGAAGCCGGTCACTTCGCTGTTTTCCGGCTCGACCGGCGCGGGTTCGGCTGGCTGGGCGCGGGGCGGCGGCGCATGGGCGGCGAGCGCGTCGATCAATTCGGTCACGCCGAACAGTTTCAGCGCCGACCCGAAATAGACCGGCGTCAGGTCGCCGTGGCGATAAGCGGCGAGGTCGAAATCGGCATAGCCGCCGACCGCCAGTTCCGCCTCCTCGCGCAGCCGCGCCAGCCCCTGCTGCGACAGCGACCCCGCCAGGGCATCGTCGTCGATCCCGGAGAAAAACGCCTCTTTCCCCTCAAATTCCTTGCTCGCGCCCGATGGCTGCCGCAGCCGGTTGCGGGCGAAATCGTAAATCCCCTCAAACTCGCCGCCCATGCCGACCGGCCAGCTCATCGGGCACACGTCCAGCGCCAGCGCGTCCGCCACTTCGTCCAGCAGGGCGAAGGCATCCCGCCCCTCCCGATCCACCTTGTTGATGAAGGTGATGATGGGGACATTGCGCAACCGGCAAACCTCGAACAGCTTGCGCGTCTGCGGCTCTATGCCCTTGGCCGCGTCGATCACCATCACCGCCGAATCCACCGCCGTCAGCGTGCGATAGGTATCCTCGGAAAAATCCTCGTGCCCCGGCGTGTCGAGCAGGTTGAAGGTAATCCCATCCCGCTCGAACGTCATGACCGAGCTGGTCACGGAAATGCCGCGCTGCTGCTCGATCTTCATCCAGTCGGACCGGGCGCGCCGGTTCGCTCCGCGCGCCTTCACCTCTCCGGCCAGATGGATCGCGCCGCCCTCCAGCAGCAGCTTTTCGGTCAGCGTGGTCTTGCCCGCGTCCGGGTGCGAGATGATGGCGAAGGTACGACGGGAAGGAATGGTCATTAAACTTCATTCTATCTAGAAATTCGTCATCCCCGCGCAGGCGGGGATCCATCTCCTGCGCTGACGACAAGCGGCTAGGCCGGGAGATGGATTCCCGCCTACGCGGGAATGACGGAAAAAAATAGAGGTATCAGCCCTCCACCACCGTCACGTCCATGCGGAACCGCCGTTCCTCGCCCGGCGCCAGTCGCATGATCCCCTGCTTGCCCCACACATCGCCGGTAAAGCCGACCGGATCGGCCATCCCCGCCCAAGGCTCGACGCAGAGATAATGCGCCCCCGGCTTCTGCCACAGCCCCAGCCAGGGCGTGTCGGGAAAGTCGATCTTCAATCCCCTTCCGCCCGGCACGCCCCAGAAGAGGCTGCGGCTTTCCAGTCGGTCCCAGATCAGCGCGTCGCCTTCGAACATCGCATGGGTCGGCGCCAGCATATTTCCTTCGACAGGCGATGCCGCGCTTTCCAAAGCGATCAGCCCCGGCTCGACGCCTACCTTGCGGATCGGGGCGGGTTCGGCCTTTTCGAACAGCACCCGATGCGCCTCCACCGCGCCGCCAAAGGGCAGCGGCCAGGCGAAGGCCGGATGGTAGCCGAAGGAAAAGGGCATGTCGGACGCCCCCAAATTGCCGACGGTCGCCGTCATCCGCAATGTGGCGCCCTCGATCGCGAAGCGCATGTCCAGCCGGAAGTCGAAGGGATAGGCAGTCCGCGTATCCGCATCCGCCTCCAGCCGGAAGGTCACGGCTTCGGCGCTGCGCTCCACCGCCGCGAAATTCCTCTGCCGGGCAAAGCCATGCTGCGGCATCGGATATTCCCGCCCTTCGAAGCGATAGACGTCGCCCCGCGACCGCCCAACGAAGGGGAAGAGCAAGGGTGCATGCCCCGTCCACCAGCGCGGGTTGGCGTCGGTCATCAACTCGCGACCCTGCCCATCCTTGAGCGACCATAATTCCGCGCCCAGGGGATTGATGCGGGCGCTGAGGCCATCCATGCCGATGCCGATAAATTCGTCCGCCATGCGTCCACCATCTCCTTTGCCTCGCACCGGCATAGCCGTGAAGCGGGCCGGGAACCACGCCCTATGTCAAAGGGTTGGATGTCCGGGAGAAAAATGGATGAAATGGATCTTCTTGGCTGCACCAATGCTTTTTTCGACTGCCGCCCTTGGGCAGGAACAGGAGAAGAAAGACGACACGCTCAAAAAGGCCGGCGATATCGCCACACAACCGGCGCGGGATGTGGGCATCGACAAGGACAAGATTCCCGAAGTGCTGCAAAATGCAGTCGAAGACCCCTATAAACGCCCCGTCTCACGCACCTGCAAGAGCCTCCAGGGGTCGCTGGACGAGTTGAACGCCGTACTGGGCGCGGACTTCACCGTCGGGCAGAAGGCCAATGAGAACCGCACCGGCAAGATCGCCGAGGCGGTGGGCAAGACCATCGTCAATTCGATCATCCCCTTTCGCGGGCTGGTGCGAGAGATCAGCGGCGCCGCCCCCGCCGAACGCCGACTGGAAGCGGCGGTCACCGCAGGCATAGCCCGGCGCGGCTATCTGCGCGGCATCGCGGCGGAAAGGGGCTGCAAGATCATAAGTCCGCCTCCGACCGCGCAGGAAAAGGCCGAGGACGCCAAAAAATAAGCAGCGACAGCGCAAAGGCGGCTTCGGCCAGCAACGCCACTATATCCGCCTGAATCACCGTGGCGTCCGCCATGTCCGGCGCGATCAGCGCGGCCGACCGCACCGCCATCTGGCTGAAGCCGCCCAGCGCCAGTCCGACCCCGACCGCCTTGGGCAACCGTCCCGACCGGAAAGCGAGCAACCCGATCAGCGACAAATAAAGGCCGATGAAGATGCGGCCCATCCCCTGCCCCGCCTGACCCAGCGCCAAGGAGAGTTGCACCAGCGAATGCACCTCCGCCGTGCCGATCCCCGGATGCGGCGCACCGTCGAGCAGGATCGGTGGCGCCATGGTCATGAGGCCGCTGGCCGCCAGCGTGGCGATGCCGGTCAGCGACATCACCGCCGCCATCCGCGCCAAAGTGCGGCCCGTGGGCACGAACAGCGCATAGAGCAAAGCCGTCGCCACGATCATGCCGCACAGCATCGCCACATCGGCACCTTCCCCGGCACGGTAGAGCCAGGGATAATCAGCGATATTGCGTGCCGTCTCACGCCCGTTGCCGGGCACGACCAGCGCCGCCCGCACCACCGCGTCGCCAAAGATGCGCGCCGCCATCGCGCCCAGGATGAAGAGTCCGGCGAGCCGCGCTTTCCCTTCCACCCCGGCGAACAGCTTCATCCGCGCATCCCCATCACCCTCTGAGCGTGCCGCCAAGCTTCTCGGCCGCCTTCACCACCGCCGCGCTGATCGCGTCCAGCTCCTCCTGCGAGAAGCTTTTTTCGCCCGGTTGCAGGGTGATTTCGATGGCCAGGCTCTTCTTGCCCTCTTCCACGCCCGGCCCGACGAAGACGTCAAACAGCCGCGCATCGACAATGGCCTTCTTGTCCGCGCCCTTGACCGTCCGGACCAGCGCATCGGCGTCCACCGCCTGATCGATGACGAAGGCGAAGTCGCGCTTCACCGCTTGCAGGGCGGGCGGCGCATAGGGCGCGCGCATGAAGCCGCTGGCCCGCTTGACCGGGATGGCGTCGAGGAAAATCTCACCTGCGACCACCGTGCCAGTCAGGCCGAACTGCTTGGCGAGGCTGGGATGCAGCACGCCGAACTCGGCCAACACCACCTTCGGCCCCAGCCGCAGCGTGCCCGACTGGCCCGGATGATAGGCGGTCGATGCGTCCCCATAGCTTTGCAAATTGCCGACCGGCGCGCCCGCGGCGGCCAACAGGGCGATCACCTCGCCCTTCGCGTCGAAGGCGGAGAAGGGCTGCGCCTTGCCAGTCTGCCAGCCACGGGCAACCTTCTCGCCCGCCAGCACGAAACCGACGGTCGCCCGTTCCTTATGGGCGAAATAGCGCCGCCCCAGTTCGAACAGACGGACCGCGGTCGCGCCGCGATCCATGTTCCGCCGCGTGGCTGACAACAGGCCGGGCAGCAGGGAAGGCCGCATGACCTTCAAATCCTCCGAAATCGGATTGGCCAGGGTCCAGTCGCCGCCGCCGACGGACGCCGCCTCCTTCTCCGAAAGAAAGGACCAGTTGATCGCTTCGGCCAGACCACGCGCCGCCGCCGTGCGCCGTACGCGCCGCTCGATCAACTGCTCCGCCGTGGCGGTGGGCCTGGCGACGCCGGGAGCGCGGGGCAAGGGGGTGGAGGGCACCTGATCCAGCCCGACGATGCGCACCACTTCCTCGACAATGTCGGGCCAGCCGTCGACGTCGCGCCGCCAGCTCGGCACGCTGACGGTCCAGTTCGCGGGCGTCGTGACCGGCACGCCGTCCTGATATTCGAAGGTGGCGTCATTGCCCTGAACCACAAAGCCAAGGCTTTCGAGAATCCGCTTCTGCTCGCTTTCCGCGACATCCACGCCCGCCAGCCCCAGACATTGCGCCGGATCATAGGTCACGGTCTTGACCGCGACGGGCGGCGCGCCCGCATAGGTCGCTTCGCTGGCCGTACCGCCACACAATTCCGTCACCAGATAGGTGGCGATCGACAGCCCGTCGTCCAGGAAAGCGGGGTCCACGCCGCGCTCGAACCGACCACGCGCATCGCTGGTCAGCGCCAGCTTCTGCCCGGTCACGGCAATCCGCTCCGGCGTGAAATAGGCGCACTCGATCAGCACGTCGGTCGTACCGTCCTGCGCGCCCGAATGCTCGCCGCCCATGATGCCGCCAATGTCGTGCACCGCCTCATCGTCGGCGATCACGGTCATCGTCTCGTCGACGGTATAGGTCTTGCCGTTGAGCGCCAGCACCTGCTCGCCGGGACGCCCCTTGCGCGCCACCAGCGGCCCCTTGAGCGTCGCCATGTCATAGACATGCAGCGGCCGTCCCAGGTCGATCATGATATAATTGGTGATGTCGACGAGGGTGCTGATCGGCTTCTGCCCGATGGCCTTCAGCCGCTTCGCCATCCATTCTGGGGACGCGCCGTTCTTCACCCCCTTCACGGTCCGGGCGAAGAAGGCCGGGCAGCCATCGACGTCGTCCGTCCGCACGTCCGGCCCCGCTCCGACGCCCTCGACGGTCGGCACGACGATGGCGTTCAGCGTGCCGAGACCCGCCGCCGCCAGATCGCGGGCAATGCCGCGCACGCCCATGCAGTCCTGCCGGTTGGGCGTGATCGATACGTCGATGACCGGATCGTCCAGCCCGGCCCAGGCCGCATAGACCTGCCCCACCGGGGCGTCCGGGCTGAGCTCGATGATCCCCTCATGATCCTCGCCCAGTTCCAGTTCGCGGAAGGAGCACATCATGCCGTTGGATTCGACGCCGCGAATGGCGGTCTTTTTCAGCACCATGCCGTTGACGGGGACCACCGCGCCCTCGGTCCCGAACACGCCGACCAACCCGGCCCGCGCATTGGGCGCGCCGCACACGACCTGCAAAGCGCCCTCGCCCGCATCCACGGTCAGCACTTGCAGCTTGTCCGCCTGCGGATGGGGATCGGCCGTCAACACCTTGGCGATGCGGAAAGCTCCCAGCTTCTCCGCCGGATTTTCCACGCCCTCGACCTCCAGGCCGATGTTCGTCAGCCCCTTGAGGATCGTCGGCAGATCGGCATCGGTCTTCAGATGCGTCTTGAGCCAGTTCAGCGTGAACTTCATGCGCCGACTCCTCCGCTGAGCGTGGGTACATCCAGCGCCGAGAAGCCATAATGTTTCAGCCAGCGCAGATCGCCGTCGAAGAAAGCGCGCAAGTCGTTCATCCCATATTTCAGCATGGCGAGCCGGTCGACGCCGGTGCCGAAGGCGAAGCCCTGCCACTCGTCCGGATCAAGACCGCAGGACTCGATCACGCGGCGGTTGACCATGCCGCTGCCCAACACTTCCAGCCAGCCGCCACCCGGCGCATCGCCGTCGCCGCCGATCACCCGCTGGCCATTGGTCAGGGTGTAGCCGACATCGACTTCCACCGAAGGTTCGGTGAACGGGAAATAGCTGGGGCGCAGGCGCAGCACTATGTCTTCGCGCTCGAAAAAGGCCTTGAGGAAGGTCTCCAGCGTCCATTTTAGGTGGCCCAGGGTGATGCCCTTGTCGATCACCAGCCCCTCGATCTGGTGGAACATCGGCGTGTGAGTCGCGTCGGAGTCGGAGCGATAGACCCGCCCCGGCGCGATGATGCGGATCGGCGGTTCCTGATTCATCATCGTGCGGATCTGGACCGGTGAGGTGTGGGTGCGGAGCAGCATCTTCTTCCCGTCCGCGCCGTCGGGGAAGTAGAAAGTGTCGTGCATCGCCCGCGCCGGATGCGTCTCCGGTATGTTGAGCGCGGTGAAATTATGCCAGTCGTCCTCGATCTCCGGCCCGGTGGCGACGGAGAAGCCGAGGTCCGCGAAAATTTCCGCCAGTTCGTCCATCACCTGGGACACAGGATGCACAGATCC
Source organism: Sphingobium chlorophenolicum (assembly GCF_000722875.1). Taxonomy (GTDB): domain Bacteria; phylum Pseudomonadota; class Alphaproteobacteria; order Sphingomonadales; family Sphingomonadaceae; genus Sphingobium; species Sphingobium chlorophenolicum. The sequence goes on from NZ_JFHR01000031.1 coordinate 15,375, forward strand.
CTGCGCGCCGATGTCGGCGGGCAAAGTCATGTCGATCTTCTCGGCCGCCAGCTTCGCGTCCAGCGCCGCCTGCTCCAGCGCGGCCTTCCTGTCGGCCAGCGCCGCCGTCACGCTCTCACGCAAATCCTGGATCGGCGGGCCTTTTTCCAGCCGCTCCTCCGGGCTCATGGGACCAAGGGTCTTGAGCAGGCCCGTCACCACGCCATTCTTGCCCATGGCCCCGACACGCAGCCCCTCCAGCGCGTCCAACGTATCGGCGGCGGCGATGTCGGCGATCAGGCCGGCTTTCAGATTGGCAATCTCACTCATCTACTGTCCCACTAACTCGTCATTCCCGCGAAGGCGGGAACCCATCTCCTGACCTTTCGATCAGTCGCAACGCAGCGAGGGTAAAGGCTCAAAGCCGAAACCCCGTGCCAGATCGTCCCAATCAGGATTTCCGGCTTCGATCAGTTCGATCTTCCACTGCCTGTTCCACTTCTTGATCCGCTTTTCACGCTGAATTGCGCTTTCCATCACGTCGTGCGGTTCGAACCAGACCAGGCGTCTGACGCCGTAGTCGCTGGTGAAGCCCTCGATCAAGCCGTTTCGATGCTCATATAGTCGCTTTGCAAGGTCAGAGGTGACGCCGGTGTAGAGCGTCCCATTTCTGCGACTGGCCAATATATAGACCGTTGGGCTGATTTCGCGTTTCATGCATCTGTCGAGAGATGGGTTCCCGCTTTCGCGGGAATGACGGCTAAGAGACAACAAAAAGGGCGCCGAAGGCATCTGCCCCGGCGCCCATTTGGACGATCTTGCGACCGGTCCGGTTCAGGCCGCGGGCAACGCAGCCTTCGCCTGGGCGATGATGGCGCTGAACGCTTCGCCTTCGTGCATCGCAATGTCGGCCAGAACCTTCCGGTCCAGTTCGACCCCGGCCAGCTTCAGGCCGTGCATGAACTGCGAATAGGTCAGGCCTTCGGCGCGGACGCCGGCGTTGATGCGCTGGATCCACAGACCACGGAAGGTCCGCTTCTTGACCTTGCGGTCGCGATAAGCGTACTGGCCGGCCTTTTCGACGGCCTGGCGGGCAACGCGGATCGTGTTCTTGCGACGGCCATAATAGCCCTTCGCCTGATCCAAAATCCTCTTATGCTTCGCCTTGGTGGTCGTACCACGTTTTACGCGTGCCATGTGCCTCTACTCCTTACTTCAGGCCGTAGGGCGCCCAAAGGCGCACGTGAGCCACGTCTGCGTCGGACAGGACCGACGTTCCGCGGTTCTGGCGGATATACTTTGCGTTGTGGCTGATCAGGCGGTGACGCTTGCCAGCGACGCCGTGCTTGACCTTGCCGGAAGCGGTGAACTTGAAGCGCTTCTTCACACCGCTCTTGGTCTTGAGCTTGGGCATTTTCGTCTCCTTTTGCAGCGCGACGATTACGGACAGCCACGGCAGCCCTAGTTAGCCGGGCGGTCCTTCCGAATATCGCGAAGGGCGGCCCATAGTCGGCCCAGTGCGGAAAGGCAAGCGATTCCGGCGCCAAATCCGCGCCCGGCGCGAAGTTCAGCCGGAACGCTTCCCAAATGCAATAATAAGCGCGCTAATGACCTTCATGTCCTTCGGCCAGCGCCTCCAGCACGTCGTCCAGCCGCGCCGGATCGCCCAGCGCGATCACCCGGCCGTCGCTGTCATGGGTCAGCGGGTCTCCCGCCCAGTCGCACATGCGCCCGCCCGCGCCCTCGACCACCGGCACCAGCGCCGCCAGATCGTGCAGCTTCAGCCCCGCTTCGATCACGATGTCGACATGGCCGGACGCGACCAGCCCATAATTATAGCAATCGCCGCCCCACACCGTGTCCCGGCACTGGCCCGCCAGCCGGGAGAAATGCTCCCCGGTGCAGCCCGGAAAAAGCTGCGGCGCGGTGGAGGCCAATATCGCCTGGTCCAGATCGCGGCAGGCGCGCGTCGTCACCGGCTTGCCGTTGAAGGTGGTCGGCTGGCCCATCATCCCGGCCCAGCGTTCCCCGGCGATCGGCTGGTCGATGATCCCGACGGTCGGCCAGCCCGCCTGCGTCAGCGCCACCAAGGTGCCGAAGATCGGCCGCCCGGCGATGAAGCTGCGCGTTCCGTCAATGGGGTCCAAAATCCATACCCGCTCCGCATCCTCGCGGGTCGCGCCATATTCCTCGCCGATGATGCCGTCCTGCGGCCTTTCCTTCTCCAATATCGCGCGGATCGCCGCTTCCGCCGCCTTGTCGGCTTCGGTCACGGGGGACAGGTCGGATTTATACTCCATGTCGTAGCGCGCACGGAAAAAGGGGCGGATCGCCGCCCCGGCGGCATCGGCAAGGCGGTTGGCAAGGGCCAGGTCATCGCGGGTCGTCATGTCCTTCCGCCTAGCGCCAATGGGGTTGAAAGGCTAGGCTGAGCATCCCCGATTCCTTGATAATGAAGGAGGGATTTCGATGCCCGGTTCACCCGTCATCCCCGGCCTGCGCTATGCCGACGCCCCCGCCGCCATCCAGTTCCTCTGCCGCGCCTTCGGCTTCGAACTGCACGCCAGTTACGAGGATGAGGCCGATCCGCACATCATCCACCATGCCGAACTGGTGCTGGGCGACGGCATGGTGATGCTGGGCAGCCTGCGCGACGGAGAGGCGGAATCGCTCTACAACTGGACCACGGCAAGGGAATTGGGCGGGGTGACCACCTGCATCTATGTGGTGGTGCCCGATGTCGACGCCCACTGCCTCCACGCCCGCAACGAAGGGGCGGTGGTGGTCGATGAACCGCACGACAATGTCGGCTATCCCGGTCGCGGCTATGAAGCGCTCGACCCCGAAGGCAATGTCTGGAGCTTCGGCACCTACGACCCCTGGAAAGTTTAAGGTTCGGCAACTTCCGCCGTCTATTCCTAATGACGGACAAAGAGAATGCTTATGGCGCTGCTCGGTTGGATAGTGAGTTTCATCGCCCTGTTCGGCGCGCTGGCGCTGCGGCAGGACATGCCCATCGGCGGTTCCGCAACCCTGTCCAACATGCTGATCCTGCTGGCGCTGCTGAGTTGCCCGATGATCTGGCACGAACGGCGGCTGGGCATTTCACGCGGTCAGCGCATCGTCGCGGCGCTGATCCTGTTCCTCTGCGCGCCGCTGGCCCTGTTGCCCGCAGCCTGAAAGTCGCGCCGCGCGACTTCATGCAAGCCATTGAAAAGGCCGCCGATGATGGCATCGGCGGCCTTTCCTGAATTTGGGAAACGGCCTCAGTCGAACAGGCTGGAAACCGAGCTTTCGTCCGCGATGCGCTTGATCGCCTCGCCCAGCAGCGGGGCGATGGGCAGGTGGCGGATGCTCTTCGCATTGTTCACCGCGTCGGTGCCCTGGATCGAGTCGGTGATGACCAGTTCCTTCAGCTCCGACGCATCGACGCGGGCCACCGCGCCGCCCGACAGCACGCCATGGCTGACATAGGCGACCACGTCCTCCGCGCCCGCCGCCTTCAGCGCGGCGGCGGCGTTGCAGAGCGTGCCCGCCGAATCGACGATATCGTCGATCAGCACGCAGAAACGGCCCTTCACGTCGCCGATGATGTTCATCACTTCCGATTCGCCGGCGCGTTCACGCCGCTTGTCGACGATGGCGAGCGGCGCGTTGTCCAGCCGCTTGGCCAGGGCGCGAGCGCGCACCACGCCGCCGACGTCAGGCGACACGACCATGATATTCTTGTCCCCGAAACGCGCCTGGATATCGGCCGACATCACCGGAGCACCGAACAGATTGTCGGTCGGGATGTCAAAGAAGCCCTGGATCTGACCCGCATGCAGATCGACCGACAGCACGCGGTTCGCGCCCGCCGTGGTGATCAGGTTCGCCACCAGCTTGGCCGAGATCGGCGTGCGCGGGCCGGGCTTCCGGTCCTGCCGGGCATAGCCGAAATAGGGGACGACCGCCGTGATTCGCTTGGCCGAGGCGCGTTTCAGCGCGTCGATCATGATCAGCAATTCCATCAGATTGTCGTTGGTGGGATAGCTGGTCGATTGCAGGACGAACACATCCTCGCCGCGGACATTTTCATGAATTTCCACGAAAACCTCTTCGTCGGCGAAGCGGCGGACGCTCGCGTCGGTCAGGGGGATTTCGATATAGTCGGCTATGGCGGCCGCGAGCGGCTTGTTGGAATTGCCGGTCATGAGCTTCATGGCCAAAACCCCCGTGACATATTGATGACGCTGTAGGAACGCGGCCCCTTTAGCGATGCAACTCTTCGCTGAAAAGGCGCTTTTGCTCACTGGGATAAAATGCTCTAGGGCGCAGCCTATGACCGACAAACTCGTGATAGCCCTTGCCCAGATGACGCAGTCGGTGGGCGACCTCACTGCCAATGCCGACGCGATGCTGGAATGGCGCGGGCGGGCGATGGACGCGGACCTGATCGTCTATCCCGAACTGCAACTGATCGGCTATCCGCCTGAGGATCTGGTGCTGAAGCCCGCTCTGGTCGACCGCGCCAACCATGAACTGGACCGGCTGGCCCAAGCGACGGCGGACGGCGGCCCGGCCATGCTGGTCGGCACCGTGGTCGCGTCGCAGGGCGTCCTCTTCAACGTCGTCGCCCTGCTGGAAGACGGCGCGGTCACCGCCATCCGCCAGAAGCGGGAACTGCCCAATTACGGCACCTTCGATGAAAAGCGCCTGTTCGCGCCCGGCCCCCTGCCCGCGCCGATCGACTTTCGCGGCGTGAAGATCGGCGTGCCGATCTGCGAGGATATCTGGTTCCCCTTCGTCACCGCGCATCTGCGCAGCGAGGGTGCCGAAATCCTGATCAGCCCCAACGGCTCCCCGTTCGAGGTGGACAAGGACGACCGCCGCATCAACGCCGTCGCGGGCACCCGCGTCCGCGAAACCGGCCTGCCGCTCGTCTATCTTAACCGCGTCGGCGGGCAGGACGAGCTGGTGTTCGACGGCGCGTCCTTCGTGATGAACGGCGACCTCAGCATCGCCCAGCAGCTTCCCGACTGGGAAGAGGCGCTGGTTCTCACGACCTGGGAGAAATGGGAAGGTCAGTGGGTCTGCCTGCCTGGCGAGCGGCACATACTCGATCCGCGCCCGGCGGACATTTACAACGCCATGGTCCTGGGCCTGCGCGATTATGTGAACAAGAACCGTTTCCCCGGCGTGGTGCTCGGCCTGTCGGGCGGCATTGATTCCGCCCTGTCGGCGGCCGTTGCCGTCGATGCGCTGGGCGCCGACCGGGTGTGGTGCGTGATGATGCCGTCGCGCTTCACCAGCCAGGAAAGCCTGGACGACGCCGTCGAATGCGCCCGGCTGCTCGGCGTCCGCTACGACAGCATCCCCATCGAACCGGCGGTGGAAGCGTTTGATTCCATGCTGGCCAACGTCTTTACCGGCCGCCAGCGCGACCTGACCGAAGAGAATATCCAGTCCCGCATCCGGGGCGTGACGCTGATGGGCCTGTCCAACAAATTCGGCCATATGCTGCTGACCACCGGCAACAAGAGCGAGATGTCGGTCGGTTACGCCACCATCTATGGCGATATGGCGGGCGGCTATTCAGTGCTTAAGGACGCCTATAAGACCACCGTGTTCGACCTTTGCCGCTGGCGGAACGAAAATGTGCCGTCGTTGGGCGAAGCCTTCGGTCCCAAGGGACCGGTCATGCCCGACCGCGTCATCACCAAGCCGCCCAGCGCCGAACTGCGCGACAATCAGAAGGATGAGGACAGCCTGCCCCCCTATGAGGTGCTGGACCCGATCCTTTACGGACTGGTGGAGGAGGAATTGTCGGTCGAACAACTGGTCGCCCGCGGCTTCGATAAGGACACCGTGGCCCGCATCGAACGCCTGCTCTACGTCGCCGAATATAAGCGCCGCCAATCGCCCCCCGGCGTGAAGCTGGGCATGCGCAATTTCGGCCGCGACCGGCGCTATCCGATCACCAACGCCTTTCGCACCCTCTAGCCATGAAAAAGGACGTTCGTCCTGAGTAGCCATTGAGCCTGTCGAAATGGCGTATCGAAGGATCAGTGCCTCGATACGGGTCTTCGACAAGCTCAGACCCTACTCAGCACGAACGGGTTGCATATGATATGACCGTCATCACCCGCTTCGCTCCATCACCGACCGGCAACCTGCATGTCGGCAATATCCGCGCCGCGCTCCACAACTGGCTATGGGCGCGCAAGAGCGGCGGCCGGTTCCTGCTGCGCCTGGACGATACCGACCTCGAACGGTCCCGCCCGGAATATGCCGAGGCCATCAAGGCCGATCTTCGCTGGCTCGGCCTCCACTGGGACGGGGAGGAAAGACAGTCCGACCGCTTCGCCCTGTACGAAGCGCGGTTCGAGGTGCTCAAGGCGTCAGGCCATGTCTATCCCGCCTATGAAACGGCGCAGGAACTGGACCTGCGCCGCAAGATATTGTTGGGCCGGGGCCTGCCCCCGGTGTACGACCGCGCCGCCCTGTCCCTGACCCCGGACCAGATCGCGGCTTATAAGGCCGAAGGCCGCCAGCCTCACTGGCGTTTCAGGCTCGATCATGACCAGCCCATCGTCTGGACCGACCTCATTCGCGGCGAGCAGCGTTTCGATCCGAAGCTGTTGTCCGACCCGGTGATCCGCCGCGCCGATGGAAGCTGGCTCTATATGCTGCCCTCGGTGATCGACGACATCGCCATGGGCGTGACCCATGTGCTGCGCGGCGAAGATCATGTGTCCAACACCGCCACGCAGATCCAGATGTTCACGGCGCTGGGCGCGAGCCTGCCCGCCTTCGCCCATGAGGCATTGCTGACAGGCAGCGAAGGCAAGCTCTCCAAGCGTCTCGGTTCGCTCGGCGTCGCGCATTTTCGCGAGATCGGGCTGGAGCCTGCCGCCATCGCCTCTTTGCTGGCGCGGCTCGGCAGTTCGATGCCGGTCGAGCCGTTCGCGGACATGCAGCCGCTGATCGACAGCTTCGACTTCGCCCATTTCGGCCGCGCCCCGGCGCGCTTCGACGAGGCGGAACTGGCGACCCTCAACCAGAAGATCGTCCACCTCCTGCCCTATGCCGCCGCCGCGGACCGCCTGCCCAAAGGCATGGACGAGGCCGCCTGGGACGCCATCCGCCCCAATCTGGAGACCGTCGCAGGCGCGGCAGACTGGTGGCGGATCGTCACCGGCCCGATCGACGCGCCTGTCCCGGCGGAGGAGGACCGCGACTTCCTGGCCATAGCGCACAATATTCTGTCGGAATCGCCCTTCGACGCCGCCATCTGGCGCACCCTCACCGAAGCGTTGAAAGCGGAGACGGGCCGCAAGGGCAAGGCGCTATTCCTCCCCCTGCGTCAGGCGCTGACGGGCATGGATCATGGCCCCGACATGGGGCAAATGCTGCCGTTGATCGGTAAGGATGAGGCATTGAGGCGGCTGAAACTCTCATAGGATCAGTGCGGCGCTAAATCCTCCCTACGCACAGCGTGGGGAGGGTCGAAGAGAGGCGCGTGACTCTCTTCGACGCTCGCGAAGCGTGGTGGAGGGGAAATTCGGAGGTTGTGCCCCTTCCCCTCCACCACGCTTCGCGCGGTCCCCCTCCCCATCTCTCGATGGGGAGGATTTGAATAGGTCCGTCCTCCAACCAAATCAGAGCGGGTCAGGCCGCGGCTTCCTCCAGCGCCGGATAGTCGACATAGCCTTCCGCGCCCTGGGTGTAGAAGGTCGCCATGTTCGCTTCGTTGAGCGGCGCATTGATCAGCAGGCGCTTGGGCAGGTCCGGATTGGCCATGAAGGCGCGGCCGAAGCTCACGGCGTCCGCCAGGCCGCTGTCCAGATCCTGTTGCGCCCGTTCCAGGTCATAATCGCTGTTCAGGATCAGCGGCCCGGAAAAATGCCGGCGGATGACGGGCGACTGGCGCGGCACATCGGTGCGGCCGAAGGTGCCGTCCGGTCCCGGCTCCCGCAGTTCGAGGAAGGCGATGCCGATCTGCTGCAACGCTTCCGCCGCCGCCGCGAACAAGGGCGAAGGATCGCTGTCGTCGACACCCTGCGAATCGCCGTTGGGCGACAGGCGCACCGAAACCCGTTCGGCGCCGACGGCGTCGACCACCGCCTGCGTCACTTCCCGCAACAGGCGGATGCGGTTTTCGACCGATCCACCATAAATATCGTCCCGGTGGTTGCTGCCGTCGCGCAGGAACTGGTCGATCAGATAGCCGTTCGCGGCGTGGATCTGCACGCCGTCGAAACCGGCGGCGATGGCATTTTTCGCGGCATGGACATAATCCGCTATCACGCCCGGAATTTCCTCCACGCTCAGAGGCCGGGCCTGTTCGTAGGTTTGCCTGCCCTCATAAGTGTGCGCTTTGCCCGGCGTGGCGGTGGCGCTGGCCGATACCGGCTGCTCGCCGGTCATGCTGCTGTGGACGACCCGTCCCATATGCCAGAGTTGTGCGACGATCCGTCCGCCAGCCTCATGCACGGCGGTCGTCACCGGCCGCCACGCCGCGACCTGCTCGTCCGACCACAGCCCCGGCGCATAGGGCCAACCCAGTCCCTGCCGCGAAATGCCCGTCGCCTCGCTGATGATCAGGCCTGCCGAGGCGCGCTGCCGATAATATTCTGCCATGACCGGCGTCGGCACATGATCGCGGGTCGCGCGACTGCGGGTCAGCGGCGCCATCAGGATGCGGTTGGGCGCATGGATTGCGCCAAGTTGCACCGGTTCGAACAGATTGGCCATGAAAATTTCCCTCTTCAAAGTTGCATATCGCAACGGGACTTGCCTGCCAAGGCCAGCTAAGGAGCCGCGCCGCCCGCTTCAACCCCCCTTTCCCGCACAGCGATACCAAGAATTGCTTTCCCTGCATTGATTTTGACTAATGCTTAGTGCCTCTGGCGTCCGCTGCGATGCTTGTGCGCATGCCCGGCGGGGCCTATTAGACTGCCATGACCCCGACGCACCAGGATATGACGCTGGACGAAGTCCGCGCCGCGCTTGCCCCAATCCTGCCCCGCCATGCCGCCTTCGACGGTTGGCGCATGGAGGCCGTGACCATGGCGGCGCAACAATGCGGCATCGACGCCGATATCGCCGCATTGGCCTTTCCCGGCGTGGCGATGGACATGATCGACGCCTGGTTCGCCAGCATCGATGCGCGGATGCTGGAGGCGCTGCCGCCGGAAAAGCTGGCTGCCCTGTCGATTCGCAAACGGATCGTCTCCCTGATCGAAACCCGTCTGGCCCTGCTGGCCCGCGACCGCGAAGCGCTGCGCCGGGCGCAGGCGATCCTGGCCATGCCGCGCAACGCCGCCCGCGCCGCGAAGCTTGGCTGGCGCGCCGCCGACGGTATCTGGCGGGCAGCGGGCGACGACGCGACCGACCTCAACCATTATACGAAGCGTCTGACGCTGGCGGGCGTCTATGCCGCGACATTGCTGGTCTTCGTCGATGATGAGAGCGAGGATTGGGCCGAAACCCGCGCCTTCCTGGCCCGCCGGATAGAGGGCGTGATGCGGTTCGAGCGCGCCAAGGCCCAGTGGAAGGGCATAGGCGGCGGCGAACGGCTGAGTCTGGCCCGCTTCATCGGCCGGCTGCGCTACCCGGCCATATAATCCGGCGCAGGACAGGGCAGACGGGACGAGCAGGCGGGACAAGGCGGATTCGCGCTGGCCTTTTTCAATCCGTATTGATAATCACTCGCAGAAGTAAATGACGAGTGCCTTATCCTTGCGCCTGACTGACCTGCCGCTGCGCCAACCCGCCTATGTGGACCTGATCGACTGGAACGCGCTGTCCGCATCCGACGGTCAGCGGCTCCGCGAATTCGGCCTGTGCGAAGGCGCCAGCGTGGAGGCATTGCACCATGGCGGCCTGCTGGGGCGCGGTCCCATCGCCTGCAAGGTCGGCCGCATGACCGTGGCGATGCGCCGCAGCCACGCCGCCGCCATCACGGTACGCACGGGTCCGCAGGAAGAGGACGCATGACCGGCCTGCCGCTGATCGCGCTGGTCGGCAATCCCAATGCCGGCAAGAGCGCCCTGTTCAACGCGCTGACCGGCGCCCGGCAGAAGCTGGGCAATTATCCCGGCGTCACCGTGGAGCGGAAGGCGGGCCGCTTCTCCCTGTCCGACGGCCGTCCGATCGAACTGGTCGACCTGCCCGGCACCTACAGTCTCAACCCCGCCAGCCCCGACGAACAGGTGACGCGCGACGTCATATTGGGCAAGCAGGCGGGCGAACGGCTGCCAGACGCGCTAGTGGTGGTGGTCGACGCCTCCAATCTCGACAATCATCTCCGCTTCGCGCTGGAACTGATCGCCCTCGGCCTGCCGACCATCGTGGCGCTCAACATGGTCGACCTCGCCACCCGCGATGGGCTGGAACTGGACGCCAACATTCTTTCCCGCGAACTGGGCGTGCCGGTGATCTCCACCGTCGCGGTGCGCAAGCGCGGACTCGACCATCTGCGCAGCGAACTGGAATCCATGCTGGACGGCGGCGCGGGCAGGGTTCGGCCAACCGGCGAACAGCCCGATTTCGAAGGCCTGCGCAAGGAAGCGCGCCGCATCGCCCGCGCCGCCGTCGTGCGCGAAACCCCATCCCGCCGCATGACCGCCGCCGTCGACCGCGTACTACTGCATCCCGTCGCCGGTTTCCTCATCCTGCTGGCGCTGCTGTTCGTGATGTTCCAGGCGGTGTTCAGTTGGGCCGCGGCGCCCGCCGACCTGCTGGAAGGGTGGGTCACGGCGCTGGGCGAAACCATCACGGCCACGCTGCCGCCGGGCGTCGTCCACGACTTCCTGCTCCAGGGCGTCATCGGCGGCGTCGGCGCGGTGGTGGTGTTCCTGCCGCAGATCCTCATCCTCTTCTTCTTCATCCTGATGCTGGAGGCGACCGGCTATATGGCCCGCGCCGCCTTCCTGATGGATGCGCTGATGGCGCGGGTCGGCCTTTCGGGCCGGGCCTTCATCCCGCTCCTCTCCTCCTTCGCCTGCGCGGTGCCGGGGATCATGGCGACGCGCACCATCTCCGATCCGAAGGACCGGCTGACCACCATATTGATCGCGCCGCTGATGACCTGTTCGGCGCGGCTGCCGGTCTATGGCCTTATCATCGCCGCCTTCATCCCGGCGCGCAGTGTGGGGCCGGGCATCGGCCTGCAAGGGCTGGTCCTCTTCCTCCTCTACGTTTCCGGCATCGTCGGCGCGATGATTGCCGCCTGGGCGCTGCGCCTGACCGTGACCAAGGGGCAGAGCGGTGGTTTCCTAATGGAGATGCCGAAATATCAATGGCCCCGCCCGCAGGACATAGCGATCGGCCTGTGGCAGCGCGCCGTCATCTTCCTGAAGCGCGCGGGCACCATCATCCTGTTGACCAACATCATCCTCTGGGTGCTGGCCAGTTTCCCGCAGGCGCCCGCGGGCGTCCGCCAGAGCGAATACAGCATTGCGGGGCGGATCGCGGGCGGCATCCATCTGCTGGTGGAGCCGATCGGCTTCAATCGCGACATCAGCCTGGCCCTGCTGCCCTCCATGGCTGCGCGGGAAGTAGCGGTGTCGGCCATCGCCACCGTCTATGCGATCGACGCGGGTGATGACGAGGATGCGCTGAACCGCACATTGGGCGAACGGTTGCAGGGGCGCTGGTCGCTGGCGACGGCGCTGGCCTTCCTCGCCTGGTTCGTTTTCGCGCCGCAATGCATTTCCACCATCGCCGTCACCCGGCGCGAGACCAACGGGTGGAAATGGCCGATGTTCATGATGGGTTATCTGTTCGTGCTGGCTTATGCCGCCGCCGGCATCACCTATTGGGCGGCGGTCGCGGCGGGTTTGGGGTAGCGTCAGCCTGAGAGCGTTCTATAAAGACCGGCAAACGCATCGGAGGAAACATGGCGGGTTCGGTCAACAAGGTCATTCTGGTAGGCAATCTGGGCGCGGACCCGGAAGTCCGCAGCTTCCAGAATGGCGGCAAGGTGTGCAACATCCGCATCGCGACGTCCGAGACCTGGAAAGACCGCAACAGCGGGGAGCGCAAGGAGCGCACCGAATGGCACAGCGTCGCGATCTTCTCCGAAGGTCTGGCGGGCGTCGCCGAACGCTATCTGCGCAAGGGCAGCAAGGTCTATGTCGAGGGCAAGCTGCAAACCCGCAAGTGGCAGGACCAGTCGGGTAACGACCGCTATACCACCGAAGTCGTGTTGCAGGGCCCCAGCGCCGTGCTGACCATGCTGGACGGCGCGCCGGGCGGCGGCAGCGGCGGCGGACGTTCGCAGGGCGGCGGTGACTGGAGCGGCGGATCGAGCGGCTTTGGCGGCGGCGACTATGACGATTTCGGCGGCGGTGGCGGTAACTTCGGCGGCGGCGGTGGTTCCGGCCGCTCCTCCGGCGGCGGTCGCGGCGGCGCGGGCGGACCGAATTTCGACAACGACCTGGACGACGAAGTGCCCTTCTGAGTGCATTTCCCAGGATCAGGAAACAAAACGCCCCAGCCGCTCGGCCGGGGCGTTTTTTGTTGCCAACTCGGTGAAGCCTAATCCTCATCCTCGGTCGGGCCGAGGCTATCCTCCTCATCGTCCATCTGCGGCTCCCCGGCGAAGGCGTCGTTATCGATCCGCCCGGACCGGTTCATCTCCTTCATCTTGTCCACCAGATCGGGCGTATCGTCGGGCATGATCTGCGCCGGGTTCGGCTTGCCGCCATGTTCACTGTCCTCGGCCGGATCGGTCGAACGAACCCGCGCATCCTCGGCCACATCCTGCGCCTGCGAACCGCGTTCGGCCTGTTCGCTATTCTCCTCGTCGGGGTCAGGGAAGCGGTTCTTGTCGGCATCGTCCATCGCACGTCTCCTTCACCCCACCAACGGGTCAGCCATCCGCCTGTTCCGCGCCGCATAAAGCCTCTGGACAGCACCCTGCCGACCGGGCAAGAGCCGCCGGTCCTTCCATTGCTCTTCGCTTTGTACAAAGGGAATTTCATGCCCCGCCAGCTAATTTCCTCCGGCTCGCCCTTCGAGGCGCAGGTCGGCTATTCGCGCGCCGTCGTCCAGGGCGACTGGTGCTTCGTCGCCGGCACCACCGGCACCGATCCCGAAACCAAGACGATGCCCGAAAGCGTCGTGGACCAGGGCAGGAACGCGTTGAAGGTGATCGGCCGGGCGCTGGAGGAGGCGGGCTTCTCCTTCGCCGATGTTGTCCGCGTGACCTATTACATCACAGACCCCGCCTATTGGGACGTGCTGGGCGAAGCGACCGCGCCGGTCTTCGGCGACATCCGCCCCGCCGCAAGCTGCATCGTCACCGGCCTCATCAAGCCGGAGATGAAGGTCGAGATCGAAGTCACCGCTTTCAAAGGATGACAGCCATGCTGACCATGTACGGCATCAAGAATTGCGACACGATCAAGAAGGCGCGCAATTTCCTGGACAATAGCGGCAAGCCATACAGCTTCCACGACTACAAGGTGTCGGGCGTCGACAAGGCGAAGCTGGAGGAATGGGTGATGGAGCATGGGTGGGAAACCATCCTCAACCGTTCCGGCACCACCTTCAAGGCGCTGGACGCGGGCGACAAGGCGCATATCGATTCGGAAAAGGCGATTCTGCTGATGATGAGCAACCCTTCGATGATCAAGCGCCCGATCCTGGACCTGGGCGACCGCACCATCGTCGGTTTCAAGGCGACGACCTATGAGGACGCTCTGGAGGGCGTGAAGGCATGAATTTGAGGGGGATGCTCCGAACATTCCTCCTCCTCACCCTTTTTACGGCGGCCCCCGTGATGGCGGAATCCTTCATCATCGCCCATCGCGGGGCCAGCGGCGAACGGCCCGAACATACGCTCGCCGCCTATGAGCGCGCCATCGACCAGGGCGCGGACTATATCGAGCCGGATCTGGTGCTGACGAGCGACGGCGTCCTTGTCGCCCGGCATGAAAATGAGATCGGCGGCACCACCGACATCGCCGATCATCCGGAATTCGCCGCTCGCAGGACCAGCAAGACCATCGACGGCCAGCCCGTCACCGGCTGGTTCACGGAGGATTTCACGCTCGCGGAACTGCGCACCCTACGCGCCCGCGAACGGCTGCCGCAGCTTCGGCCCGCCAACAGCCGCTTCGACGATCTCTACCCGATCCCGACCTTCGAGGAGGTCGTGAAGCTGGTCCGCGCCAAGGAGGCGGAAACCGGCCGCCGCATCGGCCTTTATCCCGAAACCAAGCATCCCGCCTATTTCGCCGGTATCGGCCTGCCGCATCAGGCGCCGTTGCTCGATCTGCTCAGCCGCTACGGCTATCAGACGGAGGCCGATCCGGTCTTCATCCAGTCCTTCGAGGTCGGCAATCTCAAGGCCCTGCGCGCCGCGTCGCGCCTGCGCCTGATCCAGCTTGTTCAAAGCGAGGGCGGTCCCGCCGACGAGCCGGGGACCAGCTATGCCGACATGATGACGGCGCAGGGGCTGCGGCAGGTCGCGGACTATGCCGACGGCATCGGCCCTGCGGCCGCCATGGTGCTGGCGCCCGAAGGCCCGACGGGACTAGTCGAACGCGCCCGTCAGGCTGGATTGCAAGTCCATGTCTGGACGCTGCGCATGGAAAACGGCTTCCTGCCCGCAGCCTTCCAGCGCCCCGACGATCCGCAGGGCCGGGGCGATTTCGCCGGCTATGTCCGGGCGGTCGCCGGAACGGGCGTCGACGCGATGTTCAGCGATTTTCCGAAACAGGCGCGCCAGGCGCTGAATCCGGCGCCCTGATGACTTGTCAAATCTGCGGCGGCAGCGAATAACGGCCTTATGCTTTCGCAGAAGACCCGTTACGCCATCCGCGCTCTCCAGCATCTCGCAGACCGCTATCGGCAAGGCCCGGTGCCGCTGAACGAGATCGCCACGCGCCAGAACATCCCCTCCAAATTCCTGACGGTGATCCTGTCGGAACTGGCGCGGGAAGGACTGGTGGCGACACAGCGGGGGCGCGACGGCGGCTATTGGCTGGCGCTGGCGCCGGTCGACATCAGCTATGGCGACATCGTGCGGCTGACGCGGGGGTCGCTGGCGCTCACGCCTTGCGCCAGCCGCTTCGCGCATGAGACCTGCACCAACTGCCTCCCCGAATCGGAATGCCGCCTGCACCGTGTGATGCTGCGCGTGCGCGACGAAACGGCCAAGGTGCTGGACAGCATCAGCCTGGCGGAACCCTTCGCTACGGAAATGGGGTAGGAGGCTGGTTTTGGGCATTTGCGGTCACTAAATCCTCCCTACGCGAAGCGTGGGGAGGGGGACCGCTCGCGAAGCGAGTGGTGGAGGGGAAATTCGGAGGTCGTGCCCCGTTCCCCTCCACCAGCCTTCGGCTGGTCCCCCTCCCCATCTCTCGATGGGGAGGAATAGGACAGGTCCGCAATCCACCTAAACCAACCTCGAACGCTAGCGCAAAATGCCCGGCTGCACCCAAAGCCTTGCGCCCGGCGCGCAGCTTCGCCACATCAACGCCATGACGACTCCACCCCTCAAAGCCGCCCTGATCCCGGTCACGCCGCTCCAGCAGAATTGCACGCTCTTCTGGTGCACGGCGACCAATCGGGGCGCCTTCGTCGATCCGGGCGGCGACCTGCCGGTGCTGAAGCAGGCCGCCGAGCAGCATGGCGTCACCATCGAGAAGATACTCGTCACGCACGGCCATATCGACCATTGCGGCCAGGCGGGCATCCTTGCCCGCGACCTCGGCGTGCCGATTGAAGGCCCGCACGAAGCCGACCGCTTCTGGATCGACCGGCTGGGCGAAGACGGCGCCAAATACGGCATCAACGGCGAAAGCTTCGAACCCGACCGCTGGCTCCAGGACGGCGACCAGGTGGCGGTCGGCGACCTCACGCTCGACGTCTATCATTGCCCCGGCCACACGCCCGGCCACGTCGTCTTCCACCACGCGCCGAGCAAACTCGCCATCGTCGGCGACGTGTTGTTTCAGGGGTCCATCGGCCGCACCGACTTTCCGATGGGCAATCATCAGGATTTGATCGACGCGATCACCGGCAAGCTATGGCCGCTGGGCGGCGACACGGCCTTCGTCCCCGGCCATGGCCCGATGAGCAACTTCGCCCATGAACGCCGCACCAATCCCTTCGTGGGGGATGCCGTCTTGGCCTGATCCTACCGAATCATCGCCATGGCGGGCGGCGCGGGCACTTCCCGCGACGCTCCATAGACGGTGGTCAGAGCCGTGATCGCCATACCGACCATCACCGCCCAGGTCAGCAGCGCCCCGCCCGCGCGCCACACGGTCGGCTTTTCCGCGTCCATCCCGAAGCCATGGCCGATTCGCGCCAGCACCAGCACCAGCGCCGCGCCCCACAGCCACATCGACGCGCCCACCGCCAGTTCCACCAGCCCGAAGAGGATCAGCGTCACCGGCACATATTCGATGAAATTGGCGTGGGCGCGCATCCGCCTGGCCAGCAGCGCGCTGCCGCCGTCGCCATGCATGATCTGCACCGCCATCCGGATTCGCGTGCAGCGAATCCCCAGCCACATATTCAGCAGCGCGCAGGCCGCGGCCAGAGTCAGCGTGATCGGCAGCAACATGGGATTTCCCCCCCGTTTATCGTGATGCCGCCAGAATAGGGCGCTAGGGCGAAGGGGCAAGAAGGACTTGCGCATGGGTCAAAAAACGCTATAGGCGCAGGGCTTCGCGATCATCCGGGCCGCATGGGTCTGCGGCGCCGTTGGCGTCGGCATCCATCGGATACGGCCAGTCGCACTAACAGATCAATTTATGGAATAAGGTGCCGACATGGCTGTCCCCAAGAGGAAAACGTCCCCGTCCCGCCGCGGCATGCGCCGCAGCCATGACTCGCTGCGCGTCGAGGCCTATCAGGAATGCTCGAACTGCGGCGAACTGAAGCGCCCGCATAATCTGTGCGACGCCTGCGGCCATTATAACGGTCGCGAAGTCGTCGCCGTCGGGGCCTGACGCCTAAGAATTTCTCCTGAAAAGGGTGCGTTAACTTGTCCAGCCAACCGCGAATCGCAATCGACGCGATGGGCGGGGATGAAGGCGTACGCGTGATGATGGCGGGCGTGGCGCTCGCCCGTCGCCGTCACGAAGGGCTGCGCTTCACCCTTTTCGGAGACGAGGCGCGGATCAAGTCCGCGCTCGACAATCACCCCAATCTGCGCGCCGCGTCGGAAATCGTCCACGCGGCCGATGTCGTGGATGCGGGCGACAAGCCCAGCGTGGCCATCCGCAAGAAGACCAGCTCCATGAGCATGGCCATCGCGGCGGTGAAGGCGGGCGACTGCGGCGCGGCCGTTTCCTCCGGCAATACTGGCGCGCTGATGGCGATGGCGAAGCTGGCGCTCCGCACCATGAAGGGCGTCGACCGCCCCGCGCTGGCCGCCATGCTGCCGACTCTGGGCGACAATGACGTGGTCATGCTGGACCTGGGCGCCAACACCGAATGCGACGCCCGCAATCTCGTTCAGTTCGCGGTGATGGGCGCGGCCTATGCCCGCATCGCCCTTGACCTTGAGCGCCCCCGCGTCCGGCTGATGAACATCGGCACGGAGGAGATGAAGGGTACGGAGGAAATCCGCGACGCCGCCGCCATCCTGCGCGCCGCGACCAGCCTGCCGCTGTCCTTCGACGGCTTCACCGAAGGCGACAAGATCGGCCGGGGGGATGTCGACGTCATTGTGTCGGACGGCTTTTCCGGCAATGTGGCGCTCAAGACGGCGGAGGGCACGGCCCGCTTCGTCACCGACCTGCTGCGCACCGCCTTCACCAGTTCGATCCGTTCGAAGCTGGGCTTCCTGATCTCCAAGCCCGCGATGCACCTGCTGCGCCATCATCTCGACCCCAACAACCATAATGGCGCCGTATTCCTCGGTCTAAATGGCGTGGTCGTGAAAAGCCACGGCAGCGCCAACGACAAGGGCGTCGCCAATGCCGTCCATGTCGCCGCCCGGCTGCTGGAGGAAGACATCACCCGGCGCATCGCCGCCGACATGCATGGGATCGAGGGGCTGACCGCCCCCGCATCCAGGATGGAGCTGCCCGCAAAGTGATCCGCCGATCCGTTCTCCTGGGCACGGGCTCCGCCTTGCCGGCCCGCTCCGTCAGCAATGCCGAACTGGCGGAAACCGTGGACACGAGCGACGAATGGATCGTCGAGCGCACCGGCATCCGCACCCGCTATATTGCGGGAGAGGGTGAAACCACCTCGACCCTCGCCACCGACGCCGCCAAGGCGGCGCTGGAAGCCGCCGGGATCGGCGCGCAGGACATCGACCTGATCATTCTGGCGACGGCCACGCCCGACCAGACCTTCCCCGCTAGCGCAACCATCGTTCAGGCCGCGCTGGGCATCAACGATTGCGTGGCTTTCGACGTGGCGGCGGTCTGCTCCGGCTTCCTCTACGCCATCACCGTGGCCGACAGCATGATCTGCTCCGGCGCGGCGCGGAACGCCATCGTCATCGGTTCGGAAACCTTCAGCCGCATCCTCGACTGGGAAGACCGCACTACCTGCGTCCTCTTCGGCGACGGCGCGGGCGCGGTCGTGCTGGGCGCGGAGGAAAGCGCCGACGGCAAGCGCGGCATCCTCGCCTCGAAACTGCATGCCGATGGTCGCCACAACCAGCTTCTCTATGTCGACGGCGGTCCTTCGACCACGCAGACGGTCGGCAAGCTGCGCATGAAGGGGCAGGAAGTCTTCCGCCACGCCGTCACCAACCTGGCCTCCGTGCTGACCGAGGTGATGGCCGCCGCCGACATGACTCCGGCGGACATCGACTGGCTGGTCCCGCACCAGGCCAATGCCCGCATCCTGGATGCGACTGCGCGCAAGCTGAAGCTGGCGCCGGAAAAGGTGGTGATGACGGTGGATCGCCACGCGAACACCTCCGCCGCGTCGGTCCCTCTGGCTCTCGACCTCGCCATGCGGGACGGACGCATAAAGTCCGGCGACCTGCTGGTGCTGGAGGCCATGGGCGGCGGCTTCACCTGGGGCGCCTGCGTCCTGCGGGTATAACTCAGGCGAAGGCGGGCATGTGTCCCTGCCTGGCAGCCCGCCATCCGATCCTACCGCTTGCCGCAGCGGCCAAGCGGCACTAGAGGGCTGCGGCAAGCCTGAACGCGGCACCCGAACAGCAGGAAGCACCTTCATGTCAGACGTCACCATCAAACGCGCCCTTCTTTCCGTTTCGGACAAGTCCGGCCTCATCGAACTGGGCCAGGCGCTGGGCCAGCATGGCGTCGAACTGGTGTCGACCGGCGGCACGGCGAAGGCGCTGCGCGAGGCGGGGCTGGAGGTGAAGGACATTTCCGACCTCACCGGCTTCCCGGAAATGATGGACGGCCGTGTCAAGACTCTGCACCCCAAGGTGCATGGCGGCCTGCTGGCCGTACGTGACAATCCCGAACATGTCGCCTCGATGGACGAGCATGCGATCGGCGCGATCGACCTGGTCGTCGTCAACCTCTATCCCTTCGCCGCCACCGTGGCCAAGGGCGCGGAGCGCGAGGAGATCATCGAGAATATCGACATTGGCGGCCCTTCCATGGTCCGCTCCGCCGCGAAGAATCATGAGAGCGTCGCCATCGTCACCGACCCCGCCGACTATGCCCGCCTGATCGCGGAAATGGCGGAAAAGGGTGGCGCGACCAGCTACGACTTCCGCCGCATGCTCGCGGCCAAGGCCTATGCCGCCACCGCCGCCTACGATTCGATGATCGCAAGCTGGTTCGCCTTCGCCGACCAGGGCGTGCAGTTCCCCGAAAGCCTCTCCGTCTCCAGCAAGCTGGGCTCGACCCTGCGCTACGGCGAAAATCCGCACCAGTCGGCCGCGCTGTATCTGCCGGTCGGCCCCGCTGCGAACGGCATTGCGCAGGCGAAGCAGATCCAGGGCAAGGAACTCAGCTACAATAATTACAATGACGCCGACGCTGCGCTGGAACTGGTCAGCGAGTTCCGCGACGGCCCGCCGACCGTCGTGATCGTCAAGCACGCCAATCCCTGCGGCGTCGCGACCGGCAATACGTTGATCGAAGCCTATGAGGCCGCGCTCGCCTGCGACAGCGTATCGGCCTTCGGCGGCATCATTGCCGTCAACCGCCCGCTCGACGGTCCGACCGCCGAAGCGATCAGCGGCATCTTCACCGAAGTCGTCGCCGCGCCCGACGCGGACGAGGAAGCGAAGGCGGTTTTCGCGAAGAAGAAGAATCTCCGTCTGCTGCTGACCGGCGAACTTCCCGATCCTGCACGTCCGGGCCTTCAGATGAAGAGCATAGCCGGGGGCCTGCTGGTGCAGGGCCGCGACAATGGCCGCATCACCCGCGACCAGTTGAAGCTCGTGACCAAGCGCGCGCCGACGGAACAGGAGCTCAGCGATTGCCTGTTCGCCTGGACCGTCGCCAAACATGTGAAGTCCAACGCCATCGTCTATGCGAAGGACAACAGCACCGCAGGCATCGGTGCGGGGCAGATGAACCGTCTCGAATCCGCCCGCATTGCCGCATGGAAGGCCAGGGACGCCGCCGAAAAGGCGGGCTGGAGCGAAGCGCGCACCATCGGTTCGGCGGTCGCTTCCGACGCCTTCTTCCCCTTCGCCGACGGCCTTCTGGCGGCGGTCGAGGCGGGCGCGACGGCGGTGATCCAGCCGGGCGGATCGATCCGCGATGACGAGGTGATCGCCGCCGCCGACGAGGCGGGCCTCGCCATGGTCTTCACCGGGATGCGCCACTTCCGCCACTGATGCCGGAATGACGCGCATGCGAAAGGGTGTTTCAATCCTTTCGCATGCGCAAAAATAACGGTTTTCAGCCAATTTTCGTGAACTGGCCCTTTTCAACGGCCTGCACGAAGCCTATTTTGTTACACGACCCCTCTCCCACGTCAGGCGATGGGCACCGACTTAGTTCGACAGGAGATATTGGATGACCAGAAAGACTCTGGTGGCGATGGCCGCCATGATGACTCTTGCGCTGCCCGCAGCGAACGCCTTTGCCGGCATCAACGACATGGATGTAGTGGTCGATGGCCGCACCGGGGCGGAAACCCGCAGCATCGCGGTGTCGATGGCCGACCTCAACCTGGCCAGCACCCATGGCGCCCGCATGGCGGATTCCCGCATCACCAAGGCGGCCAAGCAGGTCTGCGGCTGGATGAACGGGTCGATCCTGCCTGCCACGCCGGATTATCGCGCTTGCTTCGGCGAAGCCCTCGACGGCGCTCGCTCGGACCTCAACACGCTGATCCAATCGCAGCGTCAGGGCTGATTTCCTTGGGCGGCGCCGGCGGCTTCAACGGCTGTCGGCGCCGACCGAACTTGCCCCGAACTTGCATTGTTACCAGGCATTAACTACTCCTTAGAGGATTTTCTTCACCTAGATCGGCGAAGGATTTCACCGGGGGGCCTTGGATGCCGCAGAACGACCACAATGTGGATGTCGCCATTATCGGCGCGGGTCCGGCTGGGCTTACGGCCGCCTATCTGCTCACCAAAAAAGGCTATTCGGTCCGGGTCATCGAAAAGGACCCCATCTATGTCGGCGGCATCAGCCGGACCGTGGAGTTGAACGGCTTCCGCTTCGATATTGGCGGCCATCGCTTCTTTTCCAAGTCGAAGGAGGTCGTGGACCTCTGGAACGAAATCCTGCCCGACGATTTCATCCAGCGCCCCCGGATGAGCCGCATCTATTATGAGGGCAAATATTACAGCTATCCGCTGCGCGCCTTCGAAGCGCTAGGCAATCTGGGCATCTGGCGCTCGACCCTCTGCATGGCCAGCTTCGCCAAGGCGAAGCTGTTTCCCAATCGCGACGTCCGATCCTTCCAGGACTGGACCGTCAACGCCTTTGGCCACAAGCTCTTCTCCATCTTCTTCAAGACCTATACGGAAAAGGTCTGGGGCATGCCCTGCGACGAGATGTCGGCGGACTGGGCGGCGCAACGCATCAAGGGCCTGTCGCTCTGGGGCGCGGTGATGGACGGGCTGAAACGGTCGCTTGGCCTCAACAGGAAGCCCAATGACGGCATGGCGACCAAGACGCTGCTGGAAAGCTTCCGCTATCCGCGCCTCGGCCCCGGCATGATGTGGGAAGCGGCCCGTGATTTCGTGGTCGCGGGCGGCAATCAGGTGCTGATGGGGCATAGCCTGGACCAGCTTACGCAGGACCGGAAAAGCGGCCGCTGGCGCATGACGGCGCAGGGACCGGACGGCGAGGTCGTCATCCATGCCGCCCATGTCGTCAGTTCCGCGCCGATGCGCGAACTGGCCGGGCGCATCCATCCGCTGCCCGCCACGCTGGGCCATGCGATGGAACTCAAATATCGCGACTTCCTGACCGTGGCGCTTATGGTGAAGGGGGACGATATCTTCCCCGACAACTGGATCTACATCCACGACAGCAAGGTGAAGGTCGGCCGCATCCAGAATTTTCGCAGTTGGTCGCCCGAAATGGTGCCGGATCCGGATCTGGCCTGCGTCGGCCTGGAATATTTCTGTTTCGAGGGCGACGGCCTCTGGTCGTCCAGCGACGCCGATCTGATCGACCTTGCGAAGAAGGAAATGGCGATCCTTGGCCTGTGCGATCCGGGCGATGTGGTCGGCGGCGCGGTGGTGCGGCAGGAAAAGGCCTATCCCGTCTATGACGACAGCTATGCCGCCAATGTGCTGGCCATGCGCACCGAATTGCAGCGCCTCTACCCCACGCTGCATCTGGTCGGCCGCAACGGCATGCATCGCTACAACAACCAGGATCATGCGATGATGACCGCGATGTTGACCGTCCGCAATATCGAGGCGGGCGAACAGATTTACGACATATGGGCGGTAAACGAAGACGCCGAATATCATGAGGCGGGCGAGGAAGGGCAGCAGACAGCCGGAGAGCGCGCCGCCCTGAAGAGCGAACGGCTGGTGCCCAATCGGTTGAAGGCGGCCTGACCTCCATGCCCCATTGGGTGCGCACCATGGCCGGGCCGGTCAATGCCGTCATCGGCCGCTTCACCTTCACCCGCTATCTGCTGGCCAGCATCTGCGCCCTGTCGGGGGATTTCGCGCTGTTCATGGCGCTGAACCATATGGGCCTGCCGCCCGCTGTCGCGGCGCTTGGCGGCTATTCGGGCGGGCTCGTCCTGCACTGGCTGATCAGCGTCCGCTTCGTCTTCGAAATGCCGCAGCCCGCAACCCATGCGCAGCGCATCGCCTTCATCGCCAGCGCCCTGATCGGCATGGCGATCACCATGACGGTGGTGGGCGGCCTGAGCGGCCTGGGCCTGTCGCCCGCAATGGCCAAGTTGATGGCGGTCCCGGTCAGCTTCCTTTCCGTCTATGCGATCCGGAAATATGGCATCTTCGCCCGCGCCTGAATTGCCGTCCCTTCCCGCCAAACCCCTGATCGCCCGATGGCAGATCGGCGCGGGGCTGTTGCTGGCGTGGCTTTTATGCTGCGCCGTCATGCTCTGGCTGGCCCGCAACAGCCTGCCGACATTGGATTTCCGCGATCCGGATGACGCCATGCGGTTGCAGCAGGTCCGCGACTGGCTGCACGGACAGGGTTTCTGGGACGTCAGCCAGCATCGCGTCAATCCACCGGTCGGGGGACCGATGCATTGGTCGCGCATCGTCGACATGCCGATCGCGGCCCTGATCCTTCTTTTGCGTCCGCTGTTCGGAGCGGCCACGGCGGAACTGGCCGCCTGCGCGCTGGTGCCCCTGCTGACGCTGGGCGCGCTGACCGGCACGCTGTTCCTGGCGGCCAGGCGCGCCACCGGCAGCGGCATCACCGCCCTGCTGGCAGTGACCCTGCTGCTGACGACACCCACCATATTGGTCCAGTTCACGCCGCTTCGGATCGACCATCATGGGTGGCAGATCTGGATGGCAGCCCTGGCTTTGTGCGGATCGCTGGACCGGCATCGCTCCAGGGGCGGCATCACCGCTGGACTGGCGCTGGCGGTCTGGCTTCAGATTTCCAGCGAAGCCTTGCCCTATGCCGCGCTGTTCGCGGGTGCTTTCGCCCTGCGATACTGGCTCGACGCCAGGGAGGGGGTGCGGCTTCGCGCTTTCGCCGTCACGCTGGGCGGCGGCGCGCTGGCCCTGCTGCTGGTGCTGCGCGGCTTGCAGGCGCCGCTGATCCGGCAATGCGACAGCCTGTCGGCCGCCTATGTCTGGCCGCTACTGGCCTTTACGCTGGCGACGCCCCTGGCCTTGCGCCTGTTCGGTTCCGGTTCGACCCGGCGCCGTTTCCTGGCGACCGCAGCCGCCGGCCTTTCCGCGGCCGGACTGTTTCTGCTGACCGGGGGCGCATGCCTTTCGGGCGATCCGTTCAAGGCGCTCGGCCCCGTGGCCTACCGCCTCTGGTATCTGCAAGTGAAGGAAGGCCGCCCGGTCTGGGAACAGGGTCTGCTGATGGGGGGCATCATCCTCCTTCCGGCGATAATGGGCCTGATCGGCACGATCGTCGCAGCCAGGACGGCGAAGGACCGCGAAGCGCGGGATGGCTGGATCGTCATCACGCTGCTGCTGGGCGGCGCTTTGGCCGTCGCGATCCTGGTGTTGCGCGCCATGTCGGTGGCGCATGTCCTGGCGCTGCCCGGCATCGCCTGGCTGCTGCTGACGATGTTCCAGCATATCCAGACCTGGTCCAGAGCGGCGGTGCGAATAGTGGTGACGGCGGCCGTCGCCCTGTTGCTCACCCCGGCCGGTCTTTGCGGCGCCTGGATCCTGATCGCGAGCGGCGCGGCGGAGAAGGAACAGCCCGAAACCGTCAATTGCCGGGCATCGGCCATATTGGCACCGTTGCGCGCGCTGCCCAAGGCAACCCTGTTCGCCCCGCTTGATCTGGGCCCCGACATTCTCGTGCGGACCGGCCATAGCGTGATCGGGACGGCCCATCACCGCAACGCGGCCGGGATAACCGCCGTCATCGCGGGGTTCACAGCCACGCCCGACAAGGCGCAGGCGATCGTCATGGGGCTGAATGGCGGCAAAGGCGCGGATTATGTCCTGATTTGCCACGAACTGAACGAAGTCAAACATTATCGCGCCGACTTCCCGCACGGTCTGGCCGCCGCGCTGGAGCGCAACAAGACGCCGCGCTGGTTGCGGCCCATCCCCGGCAAGGGGCCGCTCCGCATCTACAAGGTGGTGGCTCAGCCCGGCGCGAAGGTCAGCGCCACGCCATTCATGCAATAACGTTTGCCGGTGGGCTTCGGCCCGTCATCGAAGACATGGCCCAGATGCCCGCCGCAACGGCTGCAATGCACCTCGGTTCGGGGATAGCCGAGTTCAAGATCGCGGGACGTGCCGACCGCACCGGGCAAGGGCGCCCAGAAGCTGGGCCAGCCCGTCCCGCTGTCGAACTTAGTCTTCGAATCGAACAGCGGCTGGGCGCAACCGGCGCAGGCGAAGGTGCCCCGGCGATGTTCCTTGTTCAGCGGGCTGGTGAAGGGATATTCGGTCGAACGCCGCCGCAGCACCTGATAGGCAAGCGGACTCAGCCTTTTGCGCCAATCCGCATCGCTGAGCGTGTAGGGATAGGCGGCGTCGGCCTCGCTCAGCCCCGATCGCCACAGGACAAGCATCGCCGCGGCGCAGCCGCCAATGCCCAGAAATCGCCGCCGATCCATAAGGGCGATCATGACAGGTTCAGCCTGTCGCGCTTCTGAACAACTGCTTCCACCAGCCGCCGCCGGATTTCAGCACATGGCGGCGGAACAGCAGCACGCCGATGCGGATGATCAATCCCACCCAGATCATCTGCCACGCGATGGCCAGCAGATGCGGCCAGATCGCATCCACCTGCGCCGCCCGCGCGATCATGGCGAAGGGGGAGGAGAAGGGCAGGATCACGGCCGCGATTTCCGGCGGCGATCCCATCTTGTCGACCGCATAGGTGGCAAAGAAGAAGATCAGCATCTGCCCCATGGTGACGGGCATGTTCAGCGTCTGCACTTCGCGCACTGTCGCCGCCTGCGCGCCGATCCCCAGGAAGAGGGAGCCGAGCAGCGTATAGGCCATGGCGAAATAGAGGATGGCGAGCATCAGGAAGGCCGGCCAGCCGACGGCGGGAACCGGCAGGGAGACGCCGGGCGTCTTCAACGCCAGGAACACGCCAAAGGCCGTGGCACCCCAGAAAAAGATGCCGACGAAGCTCATCGCCAGCATCGCCATCAGCTTGCCCAGGAAGATCGCGTCGACCGGCACGGCAGCGGCCAATATCTCTATGATCTTATTGGTCTTTTCCTCGACCAGATTGGACAGGATCATGCCCGCCAGCAGGATCGTCAGGAAGAAGATCACGATCTGCGCGATCCGCCCGATCACCAGCCTGCCCTGGCTCTGCGCGCCGACGCTGGTAGCGACCTGCTGCGCCTCCACATGCACCATATGCAGCGACTTTTCGGCCAGCGCCGCGCTGGCGAGCAGGCTGATGTCGCCCTCCAGCCGCCTTATGTCCTGCGGCTGGCCGGTCATCACCGGCTGGGCGGGGGAGCCGGACACGATCACCATGACGTCGGCATTGGCCCTCGCCAGTTGGACACGGGGCGCGGGCGACAGGGGCACCCGGCGCAGCGCCGGCAGGGCCTGCGGCCCCATGCGCTCCGCCAGCCGGGCATGGGCGCGCTGCATCCGCGCCGTGTCGGCGGGCGACATGGCCACGCCGACGACCGGGCGCAGGTCGGCGGTCGAAATCTTGTCGCCCAGCCCGCCGAACGCCATGCCGATGACGATGGGGAATAGCGGGCCGAGCAGGAAGAAGATGAAGGTGCGGGACAGAACGACGGCGGTGAAATCCCGCCGGGCGATGACCAGGGCAGCGCGCATCATTTCCATCATGCCGCTTCCTCCCGCACCTGATCGGCCTGCATCTGCCGGGCCGCCGCTTCGCCCGCGATAGCCACGAAGGCGTCGTGCAGGCCGGGCCGCTCGATCGACAGGCTTTCGATCCCGGCATGGCCGTCGAGCAGCGCCCGGAGCAGCGGTTCGATGCCCTCTTGCGGCAGGGCGAAATGCCATGCCCCGTCCTGCGCCAGCGTTTCGGGGGGCAGGGCGCGGCGCCAGCCGCCGTCGCTGGCGCGGGTGCGAAGCCGGACCTGCGGGCGCAGGCGGTTGCGGGCATCGTCCACCGTTCCTTCAAAACGGACCTTGCCGCCCGCGACGATGGCCACGCGCTCGCACAACCGCTCCGCATGGGCGATGACATGGGTGGAAAACAGCACCGTCACGCCGCGCCGGGCCTGGTCGCGGATCAACGTCTCCAGCTTGCCCTGATTGAAGGCGTCGAGGCCGGAAAAGGGCTCGTCCAGCACGATCAGGCGGGGTTCGTGGACGATGGTGCCGAAAAGCTGGACAGTCTGGGCCATGCCCTTCGACAATTGGCGGATCGGCTTTTCGGCAGAGGCGCCCATGCCGTAATCCGCCAGCATGGCGCGGGCGCGTTCCCGCCCGATCCTGAGCGGCAGGCCGCGCAGCGCGCCCATGAAGGCGACCGCTTCAAATGCCTTCATCGATGGGTAAAGGCCGCGCTCCTCCGGCAGATAGCCGACATTGCGCGCCTGACGCAGCGGCGCGGGATCGCCCAGCAGGCGGCGTTCGCCCTCGTCCGGGTCGATAATGCCCAGAAGGGTGCGCAGCATCGTCGTCTTGCCTGCGCCATTGGGGCCGAGAATGCCGTAGATCGACCCGGCGGGCACCGCGATGTCGATGCCGTCCACCGCCCGGAAATCGCCGAATGTCTTGACAAGACCATGGCCTTCGACGGCATAGGTCGGTTGAGGAGCACCGATCATCGGCCTCTGATAGTCGCATCGCATGCCAACGCAAAACGAAACCTTGGAACAGCGGCTTAAGGCCGAGGCGTTGCGGCTGGGCTTTGCCGCCTGCGCCATCGCGCCCGCCGACGCCGCGCCGCGTTCGGCCGAGCGATTGCGGCAATGGCTGGACGCCGGGCATCATGGCGACATGCTGTGGATGGAGGAGCGCGCCGGGCAGCGCGGATCGCCGCAGGGCCTGTGGCCCGACGTGCGCAGCGTGATCATGCTGGGGATGAGCTATGCGCCCGGTCGCGATCCTTTGGCGCTGGCGGAGGTGGACGACCGGGGACGGATTTCGGTCTATGCGCAGGGGCGGGACTATCATGACGTCGTCAAGAAGGGGCTGAAGGCGCTGGCCCGCTGGCTGGTCGACCAACAGCCGGGCGCACTCAAGGTCTTCGTCGACACCGCGCCGGTGATGGAAAAGCCGCTGGCGCAGGCGGCGGGGCTTGGCTGGCAGGGGAAGCACAGCAATCTCGTCAGCCGGGTCCATGGAAGCTGGCTGTTCCTGGGGGCGATCTACAGCGAGATCGCGCTGGCCCCCGATGCGCCGGAGGAGGATCATTGCGGCAGTTGCACCGCCTGCCAGACAGCCTGCCCGACCGACGCCTTCCCTGCGCCCTATGTGGTCGATGCGCGGCGCTGCATTTCCTACCTCACCATTGAGCATAAGGGGCCGATCCCGGAGGCATTGCGGGCCGGGATCGGCAACCGCATCTATGGCTGCGACGATTGCCTGGCGGTTTGCCCGTGGAACAAGTTCGCGGATGCGGCGGCGGCGAACCGGGCCTTTGTCGCACGGGCGGAACTGGCGGCGCCGGAACTGGGCGATCTGCTGGCGCTGGACGATGCGGGCTTTCGCGAGATTTTCTCAGGCTCTCCGATCAAGCGGATCGGCCGGAACCGGATGGTGCGCAACGCCGCCATCGCGGCGGGGAACAGCGGCGACAGACGGCTGGTCAGGCGATTGCAGGCGCTGGTGACGGACGACGATCCGGTGGTGGCGGAGGCAGCCTGCTGGGCGTTGGAGCAGTTGGTCTAGAACTTGCGATGGGAGCACGGTGTACTTCATCCCACGCTCCTCACTTCGCCTGAAGCGCCGCCGAGCAACTCGCCGCATCGATATCGGTCCCGGTCGGCGTGCGCGCGTCGACATGGGTGACGAGCTGCTCCTTCCCCTGCGGCGGAAAGTAGAGATAGGCGTCCAGCACGCAGCGGCCATTGGCGAATTGCAGCTTGCGCATGGTGCTTTCGCGAATGTCGAGCCGGGGCTGGCCGAACATCTGGATAAGATGCCGGGCGTCGGTTCCGATCAGCGGTCCGGGCCGGGTGAAGGCGCTGGCCGGGGGACCGGCGGGCGGGCGGGAAATCTGGGTCGCGGGCGGCGGCACCACGCCTCCGCAGGCGGCGACGGCCGAGCATAGGGCTGCGATAAGGACCGGACGGAGGCGGTTCATGGCATTTTCCTTCGGACACCGTGCAGCATGTGGACCGCCATAGCCGCGCTCCAGATCGGCGCAAGCAGGTTGAGGATCGGCACCAGGAAGATCAGCGTCGAAACGAGGCCCAGGAGCCACCGGCTGCCGCGCGGGATCGGCGGCAGGTCCGGATGGCGCGGTTGGACCATGTCGGCCAGGTCGCGGCCCAGCAGATGGGCGTTGAGGACCAGAAACAGGCCGATGGTGCCAACCCCCGTCACCAGCAGCAGCGCATAGCCGGGCAAGGCCAGCAGGTTCCAACCCACCGTCCGCAACAGGGAGCGCAGCGCGAAGCGCACGCTGCGCGACCGGCCGACCGGGCGGGCGCGGGCGGCGGCCTGCGGATAGCTGTCGCGCTCCACCGCGACGACGATGTCGTCCGCGAACAGGTTCATGATCGCCATGGCGGTGGCGCGGAACAACAGCCAGCCGGCGGCAATCGCAGCAAGGGCGGCGGCGGTCGCCTCTGCCAGACCGCCCCATTGCGCGTCCCAGCCGAAATGCAGGCGGGCCGCGTGGATGCCGCTCCACAGCGCGGCGGCAAGCAGCGCGAAGGCGAGCAGGGTCAGCAGCAGCGTCTTCATCAGCAGCCGCAGCGCGGCGCCGTGGAAGATGGAGGGAAAGGCCCGGAACGCGGCGGTCAGGATCATCCCGCAAACTATTCCCCGCTCCGGGCGAGGCGTCAATCAGCGGCGTTGCGCCCGGCGCCCCGGATCGGTAGAGACGGCGGGATTTTCCCCCTCATTCACGAAGGATTTTGCGTGACCGCTGCTGCCCCCACGCTTGATGTTGTCGCCATCGGCAACGCCATTGTCGACGTGCTCGCCCGGAGCGACGACGCCTTTCTGGCAGAACATGCGCTGACCAAGGGCGGCATGCAGCTCATCGACGCGGAAACCGCCGAGAGCCTCTATGCCGACATGGGCGCGGGCAAGGAGATCAGCGGCGGATCGGCGGCGAACACGCTGGCGGGCCTGGCCGCGTTCGGGAAGAAGTGCGCCTTCATCGGGCAGGTCAATGACGATCAGTTGGGCGCGGTGTTCGCGCATGACGTGCGGGCGCTGGGCATCCGTTACGATACGCCCGCGATGCGGGGCGACGTGCCGACGGCGCGCTGCCTGATCCTGGTGACGCCCGATGCGCAGCGGACGATGAACACCTTCCTGGGCGCGTCGCAGTTCCTGCCGGAGGCGGCGCTGGACCTGGACCTCATCCGTTCGGCCTCGATCCTCTATCTGGAAGGCTATCTCTGGGATCCGGAGCAACCGCGGGCGGCGATGCGCGCCGCCATCGACGCGGCGCGGGGCGCGGGGCGGAAGGTCGCCTTCACCCTGTCCGACAATTTCGTGATCGACCGGCACCGGGCGGACTTCATCGACCTGATCGACCAGGGGCTGATCGACATCCTCTTTTCCAACGAAGGCGAAATCCAGTCCTTGGCCGAGGCAGGGGATTTCGAGAAGGCGGTCGCCGCCATCGCCGCGAAGGTGCCGGTGCTGGTGTCGACGCGCAGCGAAAAGGGCGCGATCGCGGTGGTCGACGGCGTGCGGTACGAGGCCTTGGCCGCGCCTGTGGCTGAGGTGGTCGACACGACCGGGGCGGGCGACCTGTTCGCGGCCGGATTCCTCGCCGGTCATCTGGAGGGATTGGAAGTCGACAAGTGCCTGAAACTGGGCGCGGCGGCGGCGGCCGAAGTGATTTCCCATTGGGGCGCGCGGCCGGAAGAGGACCTCAAGGCGATCCGGGCGAAGACGCTGGGGTAAATATTGCCTCTCCTCCGTTCGCGCTGAACCCGAACGGAGGAGGGATCAGCTTGCCGCCTTCTGCTTTCTGAACAGGGCGCGGTCATCCGGGCCGAACCCCCAACGCCAGATGACGACGCTGTAGACGCCCAGAATCGTGAAAACGCCGAAGACCAGCTCCACCCATTCCAGGCTGGACGGCAGGGCAACGAAGGCGGCGCCGACGACGCATGCCGCTCCGGACGCGCTGAGCAGCGGCCAGCGCCAGGCGTTGACCTTTGCGCCCAGCAGCCGGGAAAGCAGCCGCGCCTTGACCAGCGCGCTGACGCCGAGCGCCATGGAGAGGGCGAGGGCGGGCGCGGCGGCGAGGGCCATGTCGTGGAGGCCAAGCCGCTTTGCGAGGAAGATCAGCGCGAAGCTGAGCGCGGCCTGCAAGCCGATCATCAACAGCGAGATCATCAGATTGCGATGGCGGGCGATATAGACCAGCGCGGATTCGCTGACTACCGCGGTGGCGGCGACGACTTCGGCCAGCAGCAGGAAGGCCAGCGCCCCCGTGCCGCCGACGAAATGCGGCCCGACAAGGCCCATCACCGCCTCGCCGGGAATGCCCAGGGCCAAGGCTATGCCCGCCTGCGCGGCGATGATCCAGAAGCCGACCTGGCTGACCTGCCGGGCGATGGCGTTGAGATTGCCCTCCGCCAGGTTGCGGGTGATGACCGGCCCCAGGATCGGGTCGAAGCTGGTCTTCAGCTTCTGGGGCAGGGAGGCGACCTGCTGCGCGACATAATAGATGCCGACCACCGCCGGGCTGACGAACAGGCCCAGTATCGCCATGTCCAGACGGCGCGATCCCCATTCGACGCCGTCCGCCGCCGCGAGGGGCAGGTTGCGCCGCGCCAGCCGCCAGAGCCGGCCGAAATCCGGACGCCAGCCATAGGGGATGCCGTAATGGCGGGTCATCGGGATGATCGAGGCGACGAGCGCGGCGATCATCGACACGACATAGGACAGGATCAGTCCGTCGCGGGTCGAATAGAAGGCGAAGGCGAAGGCGCCGATGCTGATCGCCCAGGGCTCTATGATCGATCGGGCGCGGACGGTGGCGCCGATGTCGAAGCGATAGGCGCAGGCAGCAAGCGCCACGTCGGACCCGGCCACCGCGATGACGATCAGGGCAAGCAGCCGGTCGAGGCCGTTGATGCCGCTGTTGGGGAACATCGCCTGCGGGAAAATGACCAGGAGCGCGCTGCCGATCAGGGATGCGATCAGGGTCACCAGCATGGCGTCGGTCACGACATGGCTGTGCGGGCGTTCCGTCTGGGCGAGCGCGCCCGCAAGGCCGCGTTTCAGGCCCAGCGTTGCAAGCTGCGCGACGAACTCCACCACCAGCACGGCATAGGCGAAGCGCCCCAGCGCATCCGCGCCATACCAGCGACCGGCGATGAACAGGAACGGCAGGCGCGCGGCAAGGCGAAGCAGGAAGCCGAACACATTGGTCCGTCCGCCCTTGGCAAGCGCCGCAATGTCATCCTGCTGCGCGGGAGAGGCCCCTTCAACCGGCAACGAACTATGGTCCCCCTGTGAGATCAATGTTGTGAGATCAATGCTGTGGCGTCATTGTGCGGTGCCGGACTGTAGCGATATCTGGAAAGAGAGCGAGTTTTTATTCGGCGCGCAGCGGACGGGCGAGCAGCGCGTCCATCACCTGCGTTAGCGGCGCGGCGTCTTCCAGCAGGGCGCAGACCGCTTCGACCACCGGCATTTCCACTTGGGCAGCGCGGGCGGCCTCGCGCAGGACAGGAGCGGTGAACGCGCCTTCCGCTATGGTCCGGCGGTTGGACAGCAGTTCGCTGGCGGGCTTCCCTTCGCCTAGCCCCTTGCCCAGCGAGAAGTTGCGGCTGTTGGTCGAGGAGCAGGTGAGGACGAGATCGCCCAGGCCGGAAAGACCAGCCAGCGTTTCGGACCGCGCCCCTCTGGCGAGGCCGAAGCGGGTCATTTCGGCAAAGCCCCGGCTGATCAGCGACGCACGGGCGTTGAGGCCCAGGCCCGCCCCCTCCGCGACGCCGCAGGCGATGGCGAGGACATTCTTGACCGCGCCGCCAATCTCCGCGCCGACTACATCGTCGGAGAGATAGGGGCGGAAGGCGGGTCGGGCGATGCGGGCAGCGATCTTCGTGGCCAAAGCGGCGTCGGCGCAGGCGAGCGTGATGGCGGTGGGCAGTCCCTTTGCCACCTCATGGGCGAAGGTGGGGCCGGAAAGGACAGCTATGGGCGAGGTCGGCTGGGCCTCCGCCGCGACTTCGGACATGAGCAGGCCGGTTCCGGCCTCTATGCCCTTGGAGCAAAGGATGAGCGGCGTCCCTGCCGGGGCCTGCGCGACGACCTTGCGGAGATGCTGGGCCGGACTGACGATCAGCAGCATGTCGCGGTCCGCCATGGCGGCGATGTCGCCGGTGGCTTCGATCGAGGGACTGAGCGGGATTTGCGGCAGGTAAAGCGGGTTCTGGCGGTCGTTATTGACTGCGTCCACCACCTCCGGCTCCAGCGCCCAGAGGCGGACATGCTGGCCGTCGGCCGCGAGGGTCTGGGCCAGCGCCGTGCCCCATGCGCCTGCGCCTATGACGCCTGCTTTCAGGGAGGGGGCTTTCATGCTTTCACTCCTGCTCCGCGCGCCTTTTCCGCGCTGGGGTCGAGCGGCCAGCGTGGGCGCGCCGGGACGGTCAGATCGTCGACCAGGCCCGCCGCATAGCGCTCCGCCCCCGCCCAGGCGATCATCGCGGCATTGTCCGTGCAAAGCCAGAGCGGCGGCGCGACGAAGGGAAGGCCGTGCTTCGCCGCCAGCGCTTCCAGAGCGGCGCGGATCGACTGGTTGGCGGCCACCCCCCCCGCAACGACGAGGGCGGTAATGTCCCGAAGGTCGGCCAGTTGGCGTTCCGTGCGGTCGACGAGGCAGTCGATCACCGCCTGCTGGAAGCTGGCGGCGATGTCCTCCGTCGCATATTGGCCGGACTGGGCGGCGCGCATGACCGCGCTTTTCAGGCCCGCGAAGGAGAAATGGGGTTCCGCCGTGCCGACGAGCGGGCGCGGAAGCGGGACGGCCTTGGCATTGCCCAGGGCCGCCGCTTTCTCCACCGCCGGGCCGCCGGGATAGCCTAGGCCGAGCAATTTGGCGGTCTTGTCGAAGGCTTCGCCGCTGGCATCGTCAATGGTGGTGGCGAGGCGGGCATAAGCGCCGGGGCCGCGCACATGGAGCAACTGGCAATGGCCGCCCGACACCAGCAACAGCAAATAGGGGAATTGCAGCGTGGGATCGGCCAGGCGCGGTGAGAGCGCATGCCCCTCAAGATGGTTGACCGCGATCAGCGGCTTGTTCGCCGCATGGGCCAGCGCCTTGCCGGTGACGAGGCCGACCATCACGCCGCCGATCAGGCCAGGCCCGGCGGTGGCGGCGATCACGTCGACATCGTTCAGGCTGAGCTCCGCATCCTTCAGCGCCGCCTCGATCAACGGGGCGAGCGCCTCCACATGGGCGCGGGCGGCGATTTCGGGGACGACGCCGCCATAGGGGCGATGCGCCTCCTCCTGCGTGGCGAGGCGATGGGCCAGTATCTTGCCCTCCGCCGTCACCAGCGCCGCCGCGGTTTCGTCGCAGCTTGATTCCAGGCCGAGGATGATCGTCATTGCCGCTTCCATCTAATGTCCGCGACCATTAGAGCAAGCGGGATCATGCAAAAGCCTTCCCGTCCGCTCCGCCTTGGTACCCGTGGTTCCCCGCTCGCACTCGCGCAGGCGCATATGACGATGGCGGCGCTGCGCGCGCGCCATGGCTGGGATGAGGGGGCGGTCGAGATCGTCGCGGTGCAGACCAGCGGGGACAGGATTCAGGATCGGGCGCTGGCCGAGATCGGCGGCAAGGCGCTGTGGACCAAGGAACTGGATCGGGCGCTGTTGGCGGGCGAGATCGATTTCGCCGTGCATTCCATGAAGGATGTGGAGACTATCCGGCCCGTTGAAATTCGGATCGCCGCCATGCTGCCGCGTGCTGATGTACGGGACCGGCTGGTGGGCGCGGCGAGTTTCGATGCTTTGCCGGAAAGGCCGGTGGTGGGGACGAGTTCGCCCCGCCGGGCGGCGCAGGTGAAGCGGCTTCGGCCGGATGCCGAGGTTGTGCTGTTTCGCGGCAATGTGGCGACGCGGCTCGCCAAGCTGGAGAAGGGTGAGGCGCACGCCACCCTGCTGGCGGCGGCGGGGCTGGACCGGCTGGGCCAGAGCGATGTGGGCGTGACGATTCCTATCGAGGTCATGCTGCCCGCGCCTTCGCAGGGCGCGGTGGGGATCGAGACGTTGAGCAGTAACGCGGCGATGCTGGACCTGTTGGCGACGATCAGCGACGCGGATACGTTCGACTGCGTAATGGCGGAGCGGGCGGTGCTGGTCGGGCTAGGGGGCACCTGTCATTCGCCGATTGCGGCGCTGGGACGGCTGGAGGAGGGGCGGATTTACCTGCGCGCCGAGATCATCAGCCCCGACGGGCAGGAGACGATTGGCGATTGGCTGCGGATTGAGCGCAATGACGCCGCCACCGCCGAGGCGATGGGGCGCGGCTTGCTGGAGCGGGCGAGTCCTGCGCTGCGGGCATTGTTCGAGGCGTGAGGCCGCTCGTCATCCTGCGGCCCGAACCCGGCGCCGGCAAGACGGCGGAACGGGCGGCGGAAATGGGTTTGAAGGCGCGGATCATTCCCTTGTTCGTGCCGCAGGCGGTGGATTGGGACGCGCCCGCCCCGGATCGCTTCGACGCCCTGTTGCTGACCAGCGCCAATGCGGCGCGGCTGGCGGGGGAGCGGCTGGCCGATTATCGGACCTTGCCCACTTATGCGGTTGGCCGGGCGACGGCGCAGGCACTGGAAGAGGCGGGTTTCGCGCAGGTCATCGCCGGGGATGGCAACGGCACCGCCATAGCACGGCGGATCGCGGCGGACGGGCATGGCCATGTGCTGCATCTGGCCGGGCAAACCGTCGCGCCGATCGATGCGGGCGCGCTGCGGATCGACCGGATCGCGGTGTATGAAATGTTGCGGACCGGCGACGACAGGGTGGCGGAGCGGCTGGAGCCGGACAGCGTCCTGCTGGTCCATTCCCCCCGCGCCGGGGAGGTGCTGGCGGAGCTTGCGGGTCCGGAGCAACGCGCTTACCTGCACCTGATCGCGATCAGCCCCGCCGCGCTGGCGGCCTGCGGCTCCGGCTGGGCCAGCGCCCGGACGCCCGACAAGCCCGATGATGAGAGGATGCTGGCCCTTGCCCTCCGATTATGCGAATGATTCGCCTCTTATGGAAGAAAGGCCCTTGATGAGCGACACGGACGGCGCGGCAAGCAGCGTGACGGCACCGCCCCCCGTGCGTCGGCGTGGTTCCTGGCTGACGGCGCTGCTGGTCCTGCTCGCCTTCGCGGTCGGGGTCGTTCTGACCGTCCTGGCTTTGCCGAAAATCCAGCAATGGAATGCGCCCCAGCGGCAGGCCGCGTTGGCCGATCCCCATGGCGTCGCATCGGGCATGCCCATGCGGCCCTTGTCCGCCGATGCCGGGCAGATGCTGGATGCGCGGGTCGTGCAACTGGAGGAAAGGCTCAACCGCATCACCGTGGAGGCGCAGGCCGCGTCGGGCAATGCGGCGCGGGCCGAAGGTCTGCTGGTCGCCTTCGCGGCGCGCCGGGCGCTCGATAGCGGGGCGCCGCTCGGCTATATTGAGGGGCAGTTGCGCCTGCGTTTTGGCCAGGCGCAGCCGCGTGCCGTCGCCACCATCATCAACGCGGCGCGGGAGCCGGTGACGCTGGCCGATCTGCGCGCCGGGCTGACGGCGGTGTCCGATCGGGTGACGGTGCCGCCCGCCGACGCAAGCTGGTGGCAAGCGCTGGAGCATGAGGCGCGGGAGATCATCACCATCCACAAGGCGTCCACCCCCTCCCCCCGGCCACAGGCGGCGCTGGACCGGGCGATCCGCTATCTGGACGGATCGCGGGTCGGCGCGGCGCTGGCGGAGGTGGAGCAGATGCCCGGACGGGTGTCGGCGGACCGATGGATGCAATTTGCGCGGCGTTATCTGGAGGCGCGGCGGGCGCTAGACCTGATCGAAACCGCCGCGATACTGGAACCGCGCCAGTTGCGCGCGGCCGATGGCGAAGCGGTGGCGCAGACGTCTCCGCTGGCGCCCTGAACCCGTTGTCACAAACGACGAACCGTTGATTCCCATGGATGAAACTCCATGGACTCGGCCGCCAATGTCATGAGAATGTCATCTTTCCCCCTGGAAAAAGGAAAGACATTTTCGTGCCGCCTTATGCCGATGCCATCGCCAGCTTCTGGAAGGGCCGTCTGGCCAACGGCCCTCGCGCGGCCGAGCGGCCGACGCTCCAGCATTTGCTGGGCAATGCTTCGGTGCCGTTCGATCTGGCGCGGGCGCGGGCGCAAGCCGCCGATCTGGCGCGGTCGATCCAAGGCGACGGACAGCGGGTGCTGCTGATCCCCGGTTTCATGGCTGGCGAACAGCGGATGGAACCGCTGCGCGCCGTGCTGAACGCGGCGGGCTATGAAGCGCATGGCTGGGGCATGGGGCGCAATTTCGGACCGAAGCCCGACAGTCTGGAGC
Organism: Sphingobium chlorophenolicum; assembly: GCF_000722875.1. Taxonomy (GTDB): domain Bacteria; phylum Pseudomonadota; class Alphaproteobacteria; order Sphingomonadales; family Sphingomonadaceae; genus Sphingobium; species Sphingobium chlorophenolicum. The sequence continues at coordinate 53,023 of NZ_JFHR01000031.1, forward strand.
GGATCGACCGGCGGGTTGACGCCATCCGGCGCGAGACGGGCGGTAAGGTAACGCTGGTGGGCTGGAGCCTGGGCGGGCTGTTTGCGCGGGAATATGCGAAATATGCGGCGGAGAAAGTCGGCGGCGTGGTGACGATGGGCACGCCCTTTTCCGGCGACCCTCGCGCCAACCATGCTTGGCGGCTCTATCAGTTGGTCTCGGGCTTTCCCGTGGACCAGCCGCCCTTTGCCTGCAATCGCGAGGAAAAGCCGCCCGTGCCGACCGTGGCATTATGGTCGCGGCGCGACGGCGTGATCCTGCCGCAATGCGCCAAGGGCCGCGCCGGGGAACGGGACCGGGCGATCGAGGTGGATTGTACGCATATGGGCTTTGCCGCTTCGCCGGAAGGAATTTTGGCGGTGGGTAAGGCGCTGGAGGCTGTGCGGGGCTGAGGCTTTGGGTTTGGGGGATTGAGCGTGGATTTATCCTGTTCCTCCCCATCGGTAGATGGGGAGGTGGCAGCGCGAAGCGCTGACGAAGGGGCATGGGGCACGACCTCCGAATTTCCCCTCCACCATTCGCTTCGCGAACGGTCCCCCTCCCCACGCTTCGCGTAGGGAGGAATTGATGTCAGCTACTGGCCACTTCCTGACATTCCGAATTGCTAGGCGGCGCGCAGTTGCGTTGTTGCGATCAGGGCGCGGGCCTGGCGTTGGGCTTCGGCGATTTCTCGCGCCGACATTTCTTCGGCTACTTCCGCCCGCATCGTCTGGCCTTCCTCGCTGCCTTTGAGGGCGGCCAGGTTGAACCATTTATGCGCCTCGATCAGGTCGACGGGCAGATCGCCGGTGCCGCAGCTATAGGCGACCCCCAGATCGAAACAGGCTTCCGCGCTTGCATCCGCCGCACCCGAAAGACGGCTTTCCATCAGAAACTGCGCGCTCTTCAGACCATTCGCCATGACCGAATCCCCCTCATGGATTTCGACTTGATGGTTTTCGATGAGGGGCAGGCTGCACCGGCGGCGGATAAAAAATGGTTAACGCCGCTCATGGCGATTGGCGGAAAAATCCCCGCATAGCGGACGCAAGCAAGGTTAACGCCCTTCCGCGACACTAAAAGGGTAGCGCAGGCGTCCGATTGTCCCCATAGCCACCGGCATGACCGATCATCCCGCAATCCCCGGAGAACAGCCGAAAAAGGACATTGCTTTCCGCGAGTTCGTGATGCTCTGCGCCTGTCTGATGGCGATGAACGCCTTGTCCATCGATCCGATGCTGCCCGCCTTGCCCGCCATCGGCCAGGACCTGGCGATACCCCATCCCAATGACCGGCAATTGATCATCAGCATCTATTTTCTGGGTCTGGGCATCGGATCCTTGCTGTTCGGCGTGTTGTCCGACCGATTCGGACGGAAGCGCGTGCTGGGCGGCGCGATGGTGATGTTCATCCTTTCCTCCATCGCCTGCGCGGGGGCGCACAGCTTCGCCATGATATTGGTGGCGCGGGCCTGCGCCGGTTTCTTCGCGGGGGCGAGCCGGGTGGTCACCGTCGGCATCGTCCGCGACCGCTTCAAGGGCGATGCGATGGCGCGGGTCATGTCGCTGATCTTCGCGGTGTTCATGCTGATTCCCGTGATGGCGCCGACTTTCGGGCAGGCGATATTGTGGATCGCCCCGTGGCGCTGGATATTCTGGGCGCTGGCCATCCTGGCGACGTTGATCCTGATATGGATGATGGCGCGGCTGCCGGAAACGCTGCTGCCGGAAAACCGCTTGCGGATCAGCGCGGGCGTCATTTTCCGGACCGTGGGATCGATCATGCGCACGCGCAGCTCGATCGGCTATATGATGGCGAGCGGCGTGGTGATGAGCGGCCTGATCGGCTTCATCCTGTCCGTGCAGCAGATTTTCTTCGACATTTTCGGGGCGCAGGAGATTTTTCCCTTCGCCTTCGCCGTCATCGCCGGCAGCATGGGGATCGGCAGCCTGGTGAACAGCCGCCTTGTGTCCCGTTTCGGCGCGCGGCGGTTGAGCCAGGCGGCGGTGCTGTGCCTGGTGCTGATCAACGTCGTGCATCTGGCGGTGATCCTGGCGGGACATGAGACGCTGGCCAGCTTCATGATCCTGCAGGGGGCCACCATGATGACGGTCGCCTTCACCGCGTCCAATTTCAGCGCCATTTCCATGGAACCCTTTGCGAAGGGTGCGGGGGTCGCCTCCTCCTTCCAGGCGTTCCTGACCACGGCGGTGTCCAGCGCGCTTGGCAGCGTGATCGGCCGGGCATTCGACGGCACGACTTTGCCGCTGACGCTGGGATTGGCGGTATTCGGATCGATCTCCTTCCTGATCGTCGCCTGGGCGGAGCGGGGGAAATTATTCACCCGGCCCCATCATGCCGGGCTGCGCGATACCGAATTCGAAACCCTGCGCTGAAAAAGAAAGGGGAGCGGCATCCGCTCCCCCTCCTTTCGATCAGGCGTCCCGGCCGCCCGGCGTATGCGCGCCCGGCATGGGCGGCACTGGCTGCGGCGGAATGCCGGCATCCTGCTCATGGGTTTCGACCAGGCCGCGTCCGACATGGCTCTTGCGATAGCCATAGATGAAATAAAGCACGAGGCCCAGGCCACCCCAGACCGGCAGCACAAGCTGCGCATCGACGGGCAGGTTGAAGAAGAGGAAAACGCAGCCGAACGCCGCCGTCGGCGCGATGGCCCACACCACAGGCGTGCGGAACGGGCGTGCCCGGCCCGGTTCCTTGACGCGCAGCACCAGCACGGCGATCGACACCATGAAGAAGGCGAAGAGCGTGCCGGAATTGGAGATGTCGGCCAACTGGCCCACGGGCAGCAGCGCCGCGCCGATGGCGACGAAGACGCCCGTCACCATGGTGACGACATGGGGCGTCTTGAAGCGCGGGTGGATGCTGGCGAGCTTTTCCGGCAGCAGGCCGTCGCGGGCCATGACGAAGAAGATGCGGGTCTGGCCGAACATCATCATTAGGATGACCGAAGGCAGAGCGAGGTTGGCCGCGAGGCCCAGCGCATTGCCGACGACGGTCCAGTTGATGGAGCGCAGCACATGGGCCAGCGCTTCGTTGGAGCAGACGAGATCCTGGGCATGGGCGGCGGTGGCGCAGGCGGCGGCGAAACCCTGCGATCCGGGAGCGACCACCGAGCCGTCGGGGCCGAGCACCGGCTGCGCGCCGATTGCGCCGATCGCCCCGCCAGCCACCAGCAGGTAGAAGACGGTGCAGAGCGCGAGGCTGCCGATCAGGCCGATGGGGACGTTGCGCTGGGGATTTTTGGTTTCCTCGGCGGCGGTCGATACCGCGTCGAAGCCGACATAGGCGAAGAAGATCGATGCGGCGGCGCCGACGATGCCCATGCCGCTGGTGCCTTCCGGCCCGAACCAGCCATTGGGCGCGAAGGGCGAGAAATTGCCGGTATCCAGGACCGGCAGCGTCAGGATGATGAAGGCGGTGAGCGCGGTCACCTTGATGGCGACGAGCACGGCGTTGACGCGGGCGCTTTCGGTGGTGCCGATGACCAGCAGGGCCGTCACGGCGAGCGCGACGACGATGGCGGGAATGTTGATGACGCCATGGGTGAAGTCCGCATGGGGGATCAGGCCGTTCATCGACCAGACCGGCCCCGCAGCAAGCGCCTGCGGCAGTTCAAGCCCGGTTATGCTTTTGAGCAGGCCCATGAAATAGCCGGACCAGCCCACCGAAACGGCGCTGGCCGCGACCGCATATTCCAGGATGAGCGCCCAGCCCACCATCCAGGCGAGCAGTTCGCCGACGACAGCATAGGTGTAGGTGTAGGCGGAACCGGACACCGGCACCATGGAGGCGATTTCGGAATAGCAGAGCGCTGCGAAGGCGCAGACGGCGCCCGCGATCATGAAGCTCCACATCATGCCCGGCCCGGCCTTTTGCGCGGCGGCGGCGGTCAGCACGAAAATGCCGGTGCCGATGATGGCCCCGACCCCCAATAATGTCAGTTGAACCGGCCCCAATGTGCGGACGAGCGATTTTTTCTCGGCCGTGGCCAATATCGCGTCCAGTGGCTTTATGCGCCCGAAAATCATGGTGGAGCCCTTTTTCTTTGAAGTCTTTTGCCCGGGCGGCCGTTGCGGCCGCTCCCCTTTTGTGATGAAGCGGAGACTATCGCCTAATCCGGCGCACGCAAGTATGTTGCGCATTCGGGACATCGTTCAAAAGCACTTCCCAGGAAGATCCGGAGAAATGAAGCATGGTTGAATTGCTGCGGGCAGGCAGTTTGGGTGATGTCCTGCACGGCTTTGCCGGACGGCGCGGCGGGGTTTCGACCGGGATTCATGCGGGCCTGAATGTCGGATTGGGGTCGGAGGATGAACGGGACGCGGTTCTGCGCAACCGGGATCTGGTTCGCGATGCGCTGTTGCCCGGCGGGACGCTGGTGACGGTGCATCAGGTTCATTCGCCCGATGCTGTCACTGTCATGGCCCCGATTCCCGCCGATGAACGGCCAGCGGCTGACGCCATGGTCACGAATCGGCCAGGGTTGATATTGGGCATCCTTACGGCGGATTGCGTGCCGGTTTTGTTTGCCGACGCGGCGGCTGGCGTCATCGGCGCGGCGCATGCCGGATGGAAAGGGGCGTTGGCGGGCGTGACGGACCGGACGATCGAGGGGATGGAGGCATTGGGCGCGGGGCGGGACCGGATCGCCTGCGCGATCGGGCCGTGCATTGGGCGCTCCTCCTATGAGGTGACTTTGGATTTCGCGGACCACTTTGCGGCGGCGGATGTCGAGAATGAGCGATTTTTCACGGCTGGGCGCGAGGGGCATTGCCAGTTCGACATTGCCGCCTATGTGGCGGCCCGATTGGCGAACGCGGGGGTCAGTCAGATCGAATTGCTGGATGAGGATACCTACAGCCAGTCGGATCGCTTTTACAGCTATCGCCGGTCATGTCATCGCGGCGAGCCGGATTATGGTCGGCAGATTTCGATGATCGCTTTGCCGGGGTAACGGCGGAAGGCATGGTGTTGGAGTTAGGGAGGTTCCTAACTTCGCTCCAGAATATTCATGTTTGGATATACTGCTCCGCTTGGCCGAAGCCAGGGAGGCATCATCGATCCGGAAGATCGATGACCCGGACGCTCATAGGTCCGGTTGGTGTTTTATTGTTTTGAAGTTTTCGCGGCCTCTGGTTGCGGGAGTAGGATTTGAACCTACGACCTTCAGGTTATGAGCCTGACGAGCTACCGGGCTGCTCCATCCCGCGACACTG
>NZ_JFHR01000032.1 GCF_000722875.1 Sphingobium chlorophenolicum
ATCTGTTGCCGTACAACTGGGTCGACACCAATGCCGCGCAAGCTTCGTTCGAACTGAACGGCATCGCAAGCGCCGCCTGACCATCCCAAATTACAGAACCGCCTCAAATGCCATGTGGGGGATTTTTACCGCTTACGTCACACCGAACACAGCCGCATTTCAAAGCGCGATGTCCATTATCGTATCCGAGGCTGGACGGCACAGGTAGAGTGGCAACCGAGTCGCGTCAGAAGTGCTTCTGCAATCGCAAAGTCAGCGTTCTGGGTTGCATGGGCGTGCGCTGATCAATTGTGCGCAGGGTGAAAGGGTTGCCATAGCCAAAGCTATCTTCGCGCTGGTCGAAAAGATTGGCAACCGTCAGCCCTGCCTTCCAGTTGCCCCGCGACAGTTCGGCACCAACATCGCTGACCCAGAAATCTCCCATCGGTCGGTCAAGCGATGGATCAAAGCTAAGGCGGGCGGAACCCGTGTAGCGGGCCGAGACGAACCCGCCGAGCATCGCGTCGCCAACTGGCCGAGCATATGTAAGTTTGAGGCCCCCGGCATAGTCAGGGAGCACTGGAAGCCGATTGTCATCGCCAAGTGCATTTGCCGCAGGCGACGGCCGGTAGAGCCGCCCACGCTGGACCGTGAGATTGCCCTCCACTTGGAACGGCTCAAAGCGCAGCGCAGCCGAGAGTTCAGCGCCGACATTGCGTGCTCGCCCGGCATTGATGGTCCTGACGAGACTGTCCATGCCGAGTGTATCGCTCTGGACATTTTCCCAGCGGAGGCCGAACAGGCTGCCGTTCAATCGGAGACGGCCATCGGCCAACGTCAGACGCCAGCCTAGCTCCAGGCTCTTGAGATCGTCCGACTGGAACGATCTCGCACTCGAGTCACCATCGGTGTTGATGCCGCCGGGCCGCACCGCACTCGCGTACCGAAGCCACACCACACCGTGATCGAGAGGACGCCAGGACAAGGTCAGGCTGGGCGTGATCCCTTGTTTGCGCGCGCGCCGCGCGGTCTGGCCATCCTGCTCATTATCGACGCGGGAAAGATAAGCCCGCGCGCCGATGGTCGCTGACCAATTTTTCCCGAGAGGTTGGGTCACCTCGCCGAACAATGCGGCCTCCAAGCTGTCATTGTGCTGGGACAGGAGCCGAATATTTGGCGATGCTGGCGGTAAGTAACTGTCCTGCAGCGTATTTTCAGCTTGCAGGATGGTAGCTCCTGTTACCCATGGGCGACGCGATACCGAATCGCTCAACCGAATTTCATGGGTCGCAAGCGTCAAGAGACGGTGTTCTTCGAAGCCCAAAGGAGCCGCTAGGCCAAGCGCGCTGGCACGAGAAGTCGCATCATAGATGCTGCTGAACTCATGAGTCACATAAGCGGTCGAAGAGGTGAGATCGAGCGCGCCCAGCTTGCCGCGCACGGCCACCGTTGCGGCCAGGAAGTCATTGTCGTGCGGCTCGGCGCGCGCAGTGCTCCGTTCGAGGCCGCGAAAGGCATATTGGCTATCGCGGACGTTGAGCCACTGGGTGGTAAGACCGACATCCGCCCGCCAGGCATCGGCGATCTGCCACCCCAAAATCGCACGCGCGCCAAACCGTCGGCTTCGGTTGACATCCGAAGCCTCTCGCGCCTGATCGTGGATCCAGCCCCCAACCTGATCGCCATAAGCGGCCAGCCTAAAACCCAAACGACCGGAAATGAGCGGAGCGTTGATCACAGCCTCAATCGCGCCGCCTAGACCGCCATGTGCAACCTGGCTTCCTTCGATCGCGGCCATGCCCGACCAGTTCTGCAAGTCGGGCTTATTAGGTATGATCCGCACGATTCCACCCAGTGCTCCCGATCCATAAAGAGTGCCCTGCGGTCCACGAAGCAGTTCGACACGATCGATGTCGAGGAGGCGTAAGTCGGGATCAGGGGTCGCGTAGCTGACTCGCGCGTCATCGAGATAGATATTGACCGTCGACTGGGTCGAGCCGTTGAACGCACTGTCGGCGACGCCGCGCAGAAAGATCCGATCGCGGCCAGGGCCCAGATTGGTGGTGAACGCCCCTTCAGCGGAGGCAAGCTCATCATGAACGCTGCGGCGGGCGGCCATCTCCCCCGCCATGTCGGGTTGAATGACGCTGATCGCGATCGGGACGTCGCTTAGCCGTTCATCGCGCTTGCGACCTGTAACCACGATATCTTGCAGCGAGATCGCGAGAGGTGCCCTGGGAGGAGTCGGCACCTCTAAGGGCTGGCGTTCGAGGCGCCATATCGCCGGCCCGGCCCGGACCGCCCGCAAGCCCGATCCTCTTAACAGTCGCGCGAGTGCGGCCTCAGGCTCCATACGGCCACGGACACGCGGTGTCGAATGTGTGGGAATAGTGCCTGCCATGCCCACCGAGATGCCGGTCTGGCTCGATAGCTCAGTGAGCGCCGATTGCAGTGAGCCGGCCGGGATATCGACTGTACGAGGCTCTGCCTGTGCGATGCCATGAAACAGGCTAGCGACCGTTGCTCCCGACCAAATGAATCGAACCGCCCGTTTCCACTGCCTTGACCGGAAGAAGAGCCTCGATCTGTTGGATAAGTCCGGCACCATCACTGATCGCAAGCACTCCCGAAACTCGCAAATCGCCAATCGACGGATCGGCTGTCACTGGGCGACCGACATAGCGGGTCAGATCGTTGGCTACCAGACCCAGCGGCGTCGCCTGATAAATGAGCTGTCCTTTGCGCCACGAACCGACGCTGGCAGCGGCAATGCGACTGACCTGCGCCTCACCGGTCTGCGCCGCGACATCGATCCGTTCACCCGCGACGATCAAAGTGCCCGCACCATCCTTGGGCGCAACCATGAGCTTGCCTTCGCTGACAGCGACGCCAAGCCTCTGGGGTGTCATCGCAAGGTCGAACTTTGTGCCGATGTCGCGAATCTCATAGCCTCCGGCCTGCACCAAAAAGGCACGCGACGGATCGTGGCGCACATCAAAATAGGCCGTTCCGCTCTGCATCTCGATTCTGGGTGACTGGCTGTCGGACAGAGCAAGGCGCGAGTTGCGATCAAGCAGGATATGGCTTCCGTCCTTGAGGTCGATCATCTGGGTCTGCGCGGGACCAGTGCTGTAGGCCACCATCGTTTCGGTGGGGACCGTCGCCATCTTCGGCATGAGCAGGATGGCGATGGCAGCAGCGGTCGCGATGCCGCCACCGATCCACCAGCGCCGCCGCTGGCCGACAGTCGTCTGGTCGTCGCACACGTCATTGGCGGGCAGGCTGGCGGTGATCGCGTCACGCCGGCCTTCGATCTCGGCATCGAGCAACGCAATGGCATCATATGCGACGCGATGCGCGGGATCGGCATCCAGCCACGCGCCGAAGGCCTCCCAATCCATGTCGGGGGATTCTAGCTGCGCATGCCAGTCCGCCGCTGCCGTGTCGATGCGTCCCTGTTGTTGCTCAGCATGGGTCATGCCGACCTCCAAACTCCCTATCTGTTCCCCGCGAGCGTGACGCCGCCCACGCCATACCACCCCAGTTGCTTTTCATTGTCAGCATCATTCGAGCGCCGCCCGCAGATAGCGGAGTGCCACGGCGATATGCTTTTCGACGGCGCTGCGGCTGATCCCCAGTTCCGCAGCCACTTCGCTGTGGCTCAGACCATCGAGCTTGTGCCGCCGAAACACCCGCCCCGCGCCGGGCGGTAGTGCCTCGATTGCTGTTGCAAGCTGTCGCGCCCGCTGCCGGCCATCTACGATATCATGCGGCGATGGGCTGTCGTCAGTCGCTTCACCGCCACGTTGTTCGATCGCAACGTCGGACCAGCCCTGTTCGCGCTTCATCCGCCGCTGACGCTCGCGGACACGGTCCAGCACGATATTCAAGCCGACCCGGTGCAGATAGGCTAGCGGACTGACGACCGGTCCGGTGTCGGCGCGTGCGACATGCAGCCAGATTTCCTGCACGACATCCTCGGCCTCCGCCAGACTGCCCGTGCGGCTGGTGAAGAAGCGGATGAGTTGGGGTCGATTCGCCGTGAGTACGGCTGTCAGGCCGCCACCACCTTCATTCTCTTCTTCGACAGCGGACCTCCTGGTCTCTATCCCGGATTTCGCGTTCGGTGCTCTGAGACAACGACTGTTTGCCGCCGCGCCGGAGCGGGCCACTATATTGCCCGCCTTAATCGAGGAAGTCGCGCGGAAAATCCCTGAATCTGTCCGCATCACTCCAGGTGCAATCCTAGTGAATTTCCGAGCAGGCAACCCGCTCGCCCGCCCCACCGATCGGCTGGGTAATGTAATCGTCAGGATTGGCATGGATGACGAGCGCCGATCCGTCGGCGTCGAGCAGGTTCGCGCGCTTTGTTCCGCCCTGCAACGCCACATAGGGGGAGAAAAATTCCGCCGTCGCCGTTCCATCGGCTCCGACGAACAGATTCGGGAGATCGCCAAAGTCGTTGCCGGCCGAGTTCAAAAGGCCGTGAACCGCGGGCGTCATCATATGGACATGGCCACCGGCCGACTTGAACATCGCGTCGGAGCAATCGGCCTTTTCGTGAAAGTGGACGGCGTGCCAGCCCGGTTTCAGGCCATGGGCCTCGACCCGGAGAATCACGCCCTTGGGCGCGTCGGTCAGCGTCACCCGTCCGCTGACTCCGTCGGCTTTGCTCTTCAGCGGATAGGTTCCGGCAAGCGCGGCGGGCGCCGCTGCCATCAAGGCGAGGGAAGGCAGCAGGAGGATGGAAGAACGGTACATGCGCAATCTCCGCGGTAGGATCTCAGACCAGGCCACTGCCATCTGACGCCGCCGCAGCGCTGCCCCCACAGTCCGCCAGCAATCCGCCTGAAAATTCGTGTTGTCGGCCTTCTTCCGAGCTGTGGCGGAAGATAGCCCGCGGCGTCTTGCCTTCAACCAGTCCGACGGTCGAACAGGATGGGAGGTTCGTAATGTTTCGTTTCTGTACCAGTCAGACGATCGGCCTCGTGCACACGGCGGCGGTCAGCCTCTGGCTATTCGCGTCACCAGCCCAAGCTGGGGATCTGGAAGTCAAGGCCGAACATATCACGCCCGGACCCGGCTCGATCCATGTAGTGCTCTATCGCGGCGCCGCCGGCTTTCGTCACGAGGATCACGCCTTCCGGGTACTCAAGGCACCGGCGAGTTCTGTCATGGCATCAGTCCGGTTCCAGGCTTTGCCGCCGGGGGACTATGCGGTGATGGTCTATCATGACGCCAACAGCAACGATAAGCTCGACCTTCGCTTCGGCATGTTCCCGACCGAAGGCTGGGGCTTGTCCAACAATCCGAGGGTAATCGGGCCGCCGAGCTTCAACGCTTCCAAGCTCACGGTGGACGACCAGAACAGGTCGATCATGATCGACTTGCATTATTGAGCGCTCACGGCGTCACCCGGCAAAAGCGAGGGCGAACAGGCCGCTTATCCCGGGAGCGATGGATTTCTTCGTGATAGTGACGCGCGCAGGATCGAAGCCGCCATCGACCAGAGCCGCCTGAAGCCCTTCTCCATCATAGAGGCGGTGCAAGCCTACACGAGTGAACGACCATCGCTGCATGCTGTCCCGGTCGGTGACATAGGCCACGAGACGCCCGTCTGGCCGCAGCGCCTCGCGGATCGCGCGGATCATCGAGCCGTCCGGGCCGCAGAAATAAAATATGTTGAGGGCAAGTGCGGCGTCGATGCTGCCGGGCCTGCATGGCAACTCCTCCAGCATCGCCTGATGCACTACGACCGTCCCGCTCTTGCACGCCTTTGCCAGTCGCGAACGTGCGCGGCGGACCATCGTCTCCGACTGATCGATGGCCACAATCCGACAGTCCGCACGCCGCCGCATGGCCTCGCTCGCAGCGCCGGTGCCGCATCCGGCATCGAGCAGCATCTCGCCATCGACCGGAGTCAGCAGATCGACCGCCATCTGCAACGGCACGCGGTTTGCCATGTCCATCGCCGCCCCGCACAGCATACCCACTACCCCACTGGGGGCCGCGAGTTGACGGGCCAGAGTGGCGGCGAAGCTCATCAGCCGATCTTCCGCAGCAAGGCCTGGACTTCGCGGCGCCGACCGGCATCCCAGACGGGGCGTGCCGGATCGTGCGGCGCGAGCAGCGCCTTCGCAAGTGCTGCTTTTGCGCCCGCCTTGTCGCCCTGATCGTAAAGAAAATCGCCCCAGAAATAATTGGCGTCGAGCCCGTCCGGATCGAGCGCCAGGGCTTGCTGGAGTAGCTTGCGGGCGCGGTCACTGTCGCCAAAGCCGATCGGTGACCCCGGCACCTTGTAGTAGAGCACGCCAAGGCTCATCGCCGCGCCGCCATTGCCGGCGCGCGGGTTGATGGCATAGGCGCGGGCGAGGATATCACGCGCGCGCGTGGCCAGGCTCAACTTGTGAAAGATATTGGCGCGATTGGCCTGCTCACTGACCACAATGCCCTGCCACAGCAGCGGGTCGGCCTGACCCGGATAGCGGGCGACAGTCACGTCGGCGAGATGGGCGAGCTTGTCCAGCGCGGTGGTCTGATGGCTTGAGCCATTCATCTGGTAGGAAATGCGCGCCCAGTTGTCATTGATGACCTTGACGTCCTCGGGCATTCCGGCAAACGCAGCGGCGGGTAGAGCCATGGAGATCATGGCGGCCAGTAAGACATGTGATTTCATGACTGTCTTTCCTATGTTTTATCGGCAGAATTCGGCGCGTGCGCGGCGGATTTGCGGCGCGATGCCATTGTCGATGAGGCGCGGTGCCAGTGCGTTCACGATTCCGTAGAGCCGCTCCATCCTGCCGATGGTAACGGTCTCGCGGCACCCGACTATCGCTTCGACAATCCGCTGTGCGACCTTCTCCGGCTCGTCAGCCTTCATGTTGGTAATGTCGAGGAAGCGATTGACCTCGCTGTTGTTGAGCGAGGTCTTGGCGGCACGCGGGTTGATATGCGTAACGCTCACGCCGCTGCCGGCCAGTTCTCGGCGAAGACTCTGGCTCAGCGCCGCGAGCCCGGCCTTGCTGCTCGAATAGGCCGCGAACCACGGATAAGGTATTGCTCCGAGCACCGAACCGATATTGACGATCTGCCCATGGCCGCGTGCGCGCATCGGCGCGGAAACCGCTTGGGCCAAGACCGCCGGGACGTAGAGGTTCACGTGATAGCAGAGCGCAAGCGCATCTCTGGGCTGACCCTCGTGCAGACCAAAGCGCATGACCCCGGCAAGGTTCACGAGAATGTCGGGTGTCTCCTGTGCGAGTCGTCCGGCGAGCAATGCCAGCGACGCATCATCAGACAGGTCGGTGACGATATTCTCGTCACAGCCAGGACATTCGACCCGATCGATACCTATGACATAGGCGCCTCGCTCTCTAAGCAACCTCGCCAGTGGAACACCCAACCCGCCCGCAGCGCCGGTGACGGCGATACGCTTCTGGTCAAGCCGCTGCACGATCATCCTCCATCGCAATGGCGGCGAACAGGCCGCCAAACAGATCGAAAATATCGTTCGCCATCGCGACGATGGCGTCCTGATCGGCTGGATCTGTGAGGCGGTTCATAAGTGTCTCGAAGAAACGCATATGATCCTGATCAAGCGCGCCGTGCGACGTCAGATAAGTGAAGGCCGTATGCGGCAGCCCGAGGCTCGCGCGGACCGCCTCGGCGCCGTTGCTCGCGAGCGCTATGCTGGTTCCCTCCAGCACGAACACCATGCCGAAAAAGGCCGCCGGATTACCATCCCGAAGCGTGGCGTAGGCGTGGTCGACCATGCATGCAGTCGCGGGTGACGGCCCGTCCAGCACCACCGCGTCGGCATCGCCTCCCGCCGCGCGGATGTCGTTGAGTATCCACTGCTCGTGCCCCTCCTCCTCCGCGATATAATCGTCGAGTGCTTCAACGAGCATGGACTTGGCCATTAGCCCCGATCGTGCGAGCCGCATGAGCGGTACGGTATGGCGGACATGGTGATAGGCCTGTGCGAGATAGGCCAGGTAGGTGGCAAGGCTGATGCGTCCGGCAAGGCCGGCTTGAAGCTGCGGCACGGAGAACAGCCGCGCTCGTGCCGGCCCGGTTTCCGCGCAAAGACGCTCAAAGAAGGGGCGCGTCGCCAGGCGGTCGAGTATCGCCGCCCGGCGCAAGCGGCCATTAGGGGTCAATGTAGCATGCGCTGGCGTAAAGGGTCGACTGGCCTGCCAAAGCCCGATCTGCGCATAAGCCGGCAGAGCGGCATTGGCGGCGGCCACGCCCGCCGCGATGTCGGCATCGGGCGCGGACGGTACGATCAGTGCGCGCAACATGGTTTCGCCATCGCCATAAACCATCGCCTGGGCGATCTGGGGCTGGGCCACCAGCTGCTCTTCAATCCATTCGGGCGCTACGTTGCGACCGAAGCTGGTGATGATCAGGCTTGATTTGCGTCCGATGATCGAGAGGCGGCCTTGACCGTCTATCGCGCCGATATCTCCGGTGAGGATCGGACCATCGACGCGGGCATCGCCTACGGTCCCGAGATGAAAGTGGCCGGCGATGACGATCTCACCATCAGACGCGAGCGAGACAGCCACATGGTCCAGCGGATGACCGACGGTTCCACGATCACGCTCGCCAAAAGCCTCGAGCGACACTACCGAACCGCACTCCGTCAGTCCGTACCCCTGCACCACAGGCAGCCCGGCCCGATCGGCGCGATCGATGAGCGACAGCGGAACACGTGATCCGCCAACGGCGACCAAGCGAAGCTGGTCGAGGCGGACGCCGGTGCGTTCAAGTCGATCGACGATGCACGCGAGATATTCAGGCACCAGGATCAGGCTGGTCGCATTGCTTGCTTCGATCGCTGTTACCAACTGCGCGTCATCAATGGCGAAGGGATTGGCCAACCCTATCGCAGCCGCAGACCTCACGAGATAGCGCCCGCCCGCCAGCAACGTTGCGTAGAGCCCGGCTACATTCTCCAGCAAAACAGCCAGCGGAAGTATGGGAAAGTGGATTCCCGCAAAATCCTCACCCAAGCGCGCAAGGATTGCCTGTGCCGTCTGTAGCATAAGGCGATCGTCCAGGCATATGCCCTTGGGATCGCCCGTCGATCCCGACGTGTAGCTGATCTTGGCCGCTCCCGGCGGGACGGCCGCGATTGCATGATCGAACAAGATAATGCCCGCGACTGTGATCGATCCCACCGCTCCCGCATTGGCAAGCGCTGCGGCCCGCTGTTCCTTGGTAAAGAACGCAGGTAATGGAATGTTCGGCCGTCCAAGCGACAACAGCGCAAGATCAGCGATCACCCAGTCAATGCCGTTGTCGAGTTCGATAGCGACTGGGCCGAACCCGGGAATCGCGTCACGGATCGTCCCGGCCATGGCTGCGACGGCATTCGGGAGATCGCGATAGAGCAGTTGGCGCGATCCGTCGTCGAGCGCAGTCCGGTCACCATCGTGATCGGCTCTGGCGAAGATCGCCTGGAGTAGCAGGCTCATATGCTTCCTCCCATCGCGAATGTTTGCAAGGCAGCAGAACCCGCTACGATGTCGCCAGCGCAGACGATGGGCTGGGTCTCGTAATAGCGGCCCCAATTATCGCGCGCGGCACCGCGCAGAAGCGCAGGGTCTGCCTTGGCCAGTTCGATAAAGGGCAGCCCCACGCGGGCGAACATCTTTCGCAATGGCAAGGTGAGCGTAGCGACTGCGATACGATGCTGCTCGGACAGGCTGATCGCGGCCTCGCTCCACAGCTTGAGCATCGCCGGGGTCGGCACCGCAGCCAGGCATCCAATTTCGACAATCGCGCTTCGCTCAACAGGATTGCCGAACGCCTCAGAGACAGCCGCCTCTATCGAGACGCCAAGATAGGTTTCCAGGAAGAGCCTTTCGTCCGACGCGCGACGGACTGCCAGCGCCGCCATCGGTTGCTCGGCTCGGGCGTGGATGACATGCCAATGCCCATAATCCATGCAGGGCTTGGCTCCATGCTGCTCCGCATATCGATCCGCCACGAAGGCCCGAACAGCTTCACTCATCGCCACACTCACCTTGTTTCGCTAGATCGACGCCGCTGCGTGGCGAGCACCACAGCAACCGGTAGAAATATTTTTGCTCGCGGGAGGGATGCCGCTACGGCGGACCGGATTTCGAAGATGAGATTGGCCGTGCTGATGCGTTCGATCCCCATATCAACGCTGGGAACGTGGCCGATCTTCCCGATACAATATTACCGATGTCGCAAGATCGTTTGCGTGATCCGCAGCTGCATTGATTTCGCCAGATTTGTGGACATCGCCATAGGCGGCCTCTGTCCGTGACGCACGCCTTCACCCTAACGAAAATGGGTGGGGATCGATCTCAAGGCATCTTTCCTTTGCCCAGTGTGAAGGCCAGACTAGCTTTCGGCAGCAACTGCGGTCAGGCAGGGCAAGGAGTTGCCGCACTCAAGGGGAAAGAGCGGTGAGAATCCTCCCTGTATTGAATTCACCGCTAGATGATTATTTTACATGATTTCCAAAGGAGCAGCATGCCACAATTCATCTCATCCGATGAACTGAAACTTGAAGATCGGTCAAGCGGACCTGCCACGCCGTTCCTTGACGATCTCGCACAGAAACAGAACAATTGTGGGCGGCATAATCAAAAAAAGGAAATCCCGCGGCTCGAGGGGGGAGAAATCGAGGATCCGTCGTAGCGGCGCCAGAAGGACGATCGATCCGGCTACCAGCAGTACAGCAGCCGCGATATACCGCAATGACGCATTATTTCGCCATAGAACGCGGGTGAGCGAGGCGCTAAAGGATCGATTCACAAGTATGAGCGCCATGATGGAACCAACCAGCGCGAAGAAAAGGATCGTCCTCACCCGATCCGGTGCAAAACCCCCATAAGTCGCGCCCAACTGAAGCCCGATGAGCAGCGCGAGCGCAATCCCTCCATAGAGGATGCTCGGCAGGACCAGGCCCGCTGAAAATAGGCGCTCGGCGGGATTACGCGGTGGCCGCTTCATGATGCCGCTTTCTTCCCGTTCGGCTTCGAAAACCAGCGCGCAGACCGGATCGATGATCATTTCCAGCAACGCGATCTGGATCGGCCCCAGCACCAGCGGCAGGCCCAGCAACAGCGGCGAAACGGCAAGCCCCGCAATCGGCACATGCACCGCGAAGATGAAGCCGATGGCCTTGCGGATATTGTCATAGATGCGGCGGCCAAGGCGGATGGCGACGACGATCGCGCCGAAATCATCCTCCACCAGCACGATAGCCGACGCCTCCCGCGCAACATCGGTGCCGCGCTTGCCCATGGCGATGCCGATGTCTGCGGCCTTCAGCGCGGGTGCGTCATTGACCCCGTCGCCTGTCATCGCGACCACTTCGCCCGCGACCTTCAGCGCCGACACGATCCGCAGCTTCTGTTCCGGCATGGTGCGGGCGAATATCGCGACATCCTTCACCCGCGCGCAGAGGTCCGCGTCGGATAACATCCTCACCTCGTCGCCCGTCATCACCACTCCCGCCCCGATCCCGGCCTGCGCGGCTATCGCTTGTGCAGTGACCGGATAGTCGCCGGTGATCATCACGACCCGGATACCAGCCGACAGGCATTGCGCCACGGCCTCGGCCACGCCAGCCCGCAGCGGATCGGATAAGCCGATCAGTCCCAGCAGCGCGAAGTCATGCACTTCATGCCCCTTGGACAGATCATCGCCCGACGCCTGCGCCGATGCGACGCCCAGAACGCGGATGCCCCGCGCCGCCATCGCCTGCGCCGCCTGTTCCAGCGCCTGGCGCGCGTCCCCATCCAGTCGGCACAGGCGCGCAATCGCTTCCGGCGCGCCCTTGGCCGCCACGGTCAGCGGTTCGCCTTCGCCCGTCGGCCGCCACACGTTCGACATCGCCAGCAGGTCCGGTCGCAGACCATAAGTATGCACCAACTCCCAGTCGCCCCTCGCGGGAATATGGACGTCCCTGGCGACGCTGTGAAACGCGACCTCCATGGGATCGACCGGCACCGGCGCGCTCGCCAGCGCAGCCGCCCCGATCAAGTCGTGAAAGTCGGGATGCGGCAATCCCTCGCCCAGGCCCGTCGCCGCACCGGACGGCAACCAAAGCTCCGTCACTGTCATCCGGTTCTGCGTCAGCGTGCCTGTCTTGTCGGTGCACAGGACCGTGGCAGCGCCCAAGGCCTCTATCGCCGACGCGCGCCGGGTCAGCACCCCCACCTGCGCGATGCGCCACGCGCCCATCGCCAGAAAAATGGTCAGCACCACCGGGAATTCTTCCGGCAACAACGACATGGCGGTCGCGATCCCCGCCAGCAGCGCCGCCATCCAGTCGCCACGCAAACCGCCATAAAGCAGCACGACCAGCAGCGCCACGGTGATGCCGCCGACGGCGCACAGGCTGACCATCCGCGCCGTTTCCTTCTGTAGGTGCGGAACCTGCGTCTCCAAAGTCTCCAGGAACCGTCCGATCTGACCGATGCGGCTACGCAAGCCTGTCGCGGTCACGCGCGCAACCCCGCTGCCGCGCGTAACGATGGCGCCTGAATAGAGATGGGGCATATCATCCCCGCCCGGCTCGGCCTGTTCCTGATCGCCTGGCCCCGCCGCCCGCTTGCGGACAGGCACCGCTTCGCCGGTCAGCAGGGATTCGTCCGCCTCCAGCGCCTGCGTCTCCAGCAGCAGCGCGTCGGCCGCGATCCGATCCCCGGCATCCAGCACCAATATATCGCCCGTCACCACCTCGCGCCCCGCTATGCGCAGCGCTTCCCCATCGCGTATCACCATCGCGCGCGGCGCGGACAGGTCGCGCAGCGCTTCCAGCGTCCGTTCCGTGCGCGCCGCCTGAACGATGGTGATGAGGATGGACAGGCCCGCGAAGCCCAGCAGGATCAATGCCTCAATTTTGTCTCCCAGCAGCAGATACAGGGTACCCGCCGCCAGCAGCATCGCGAACATGGGTTCGCCCAGCACCTCCAGCGCGATCCTGAACGGCGTGCGCCGCGCTGGCCGTGGCAGTTCGTTCGGCCCTTCCGCCGCCAGCCGCTCCAGGGCCTGCGAAGCGGAAAGGCCCATTAGTTCAGCGGCAGCAGCGGCCATCTCAGGCCGCAGGAGCAGCGCGCCTGGCTTCCGCCCCGGCCACGCATTTCAGGGTCGCAACGAAGCTGTCAGGGTTCAGGGATATGCTGTCGATCCCTTCGCGCACCAGGAATTCGGCGAACTCCGGATAATTGCTCGGCGCCTGCCCGCATATCCCGACCTTCACTCCCGCCTTTCGTGCGCGGGCAATCAGGTCCGCAATCATCTGCATCACCGCAGGATCGCGCTCATCGAACAGCGGCGCGAGCAAGTCTGAATCGCGATCTACACCAAGAACCAACTGCGTCAGATCATTGGAGCCAATCGAAAAACCATCGAACCGCGCCGCGAACTGCTCCGCCAGCACCACATTGGCGGGGATCTCCGCCATCATGTAAAGCTGCAACCCCCGCTCGCCCCGCATCAGCCCATAGCGCGACATTTCAGTGATCACCCGGTCCGCTTCGCCAAGCGTCCGGCAGAAGGGGATCATCACGATCACATTTTCAAAGCCAATCGCCTCCCGCACCAAACGGATGGCCCGGCATTCCAGCGCGAAGCCGTCGCGATAGCGCTCATGATAATAGCGCGACGCGCCCCGGAATCCGAGCATCGGATTTTCCTCATGCGGCTCGAACGCCGCCCCGCCCAGCAGGTGCGCATATTCATTGGTCTTGAAGTCGGACAGCCGCACGATCACCGGATGGGGATGGTGCGCGGCGGCGATCTTCGCGATGCCCCGGCCCAGCGTCTCGATGAAATAGTCGCGCGGATGGTCGTAGCCCCGCGTCAGCAGTTCGATCTCCCTGCGTTCAGCCGCATCGCTCACCTGATCGGGATGGGCGAGCGCCATCGGATGGACGCGGATGAGGTTGCTGATGATGAACTCCATCCGCGCGAGGCCTACGCCGTGCGAAGGCAGCCGCCACCAGCGAAACGCGCTGGCCGGGCTCGCGACGTTCAACATCAGGTCCGTGCGCGTGGCGGGCAGGCTGGCGGTATCGACCTCCTCGGAAACAAAGGGCAGGCGTCCGGGATAGACATGTCCCCGGTCCCCTTCCGCGCAGGACAGGGTGATCTCCTCTCCCGCGCGCAGGCGGCTGGTTGCGTCCCCTGCCCCCACGATAGCGGGCACACCTAGCTCCCGGCTGACGATCGCGGCATGACTGGTCGGCCCGCCATGATCCGTGACGATCCCCGCCGCCCGCCGCATCACCGGCACCCAGTCGGGATCGGTATTGTCGGTAACAAGGATCGCGCCATCCACGAACTGCGCAATATCATCGGTGCTGCGAATGATGCAGGCCGCGCCCGCTGCAATGGCATCGCCCACCGCCGCGCCCGTCACGACCGGCGCTGGCGCCTTGGCCGTCAGCCGCCAGGTCTTGAGCGCCGTGGCGGATCGCAACCCATGCACCGTTTCCGGCCGCGCCTGCACGAGGAACAGCTTGCCGCTCTCGCCATCCTTGGCCCATTCCATGTCCATCGCGCAGCCATAATGCCGCTCGATCAGCACGGCCCAGCGGGCCAGCTCCAGGATTTCCTCATCCTCCAGCACATAATGCTTTCGCTCATGGCGGCTGCATTCCACCAGCTCCGTCCGCGCGCTGCCGCCGGTCGCATAGATCAGCTTCTGCGCCTTCGCGCCGACCCGCTTCTCGACGATCGGCTTCAGCCGCCCGTCCGACAGGAAGGGCTTGAACACCATATAGCTGTCCGGATCGACCCGCCCCTGCACCACCGTCTCGCCCAGCCCCCAGGCCGCGCTGATGACGGCGACGCGGGGGAAGCCCGTCTCCGTATCGATCGAAAACATGACCCCGGATCCCGCAAGGTCCGACCGCACCATGACCTGTATCCCGATCGACAGCGCGATCTGCAGATGGTCGAAACCCTTCGCCTCGCGATAGGAAATCGCCCGATCGGTAAACAGCGAGGCAAAGCAGCGGCGGCACGCGTCGATCAGCGCCCGCTCCCCCACGACATTCAGGAAGCTTTCCTGCTGCCCCGCGAAACTCGCGTCGGGTAAGTCCTCGGCCGTAGCGCTCGACCGCACCGCCACCGCGACCTCACGCTTGCCAGCCTTCCGCGACAAATCCCGATAAGCCGTCGCTATCGAATCAGCGACCGAAGGCGGCAATTCCGCGTCCAGAAACAGCCGCCGCGCGCCATCGCCCGCCTCATGCAGCGGCATCGCGCCGCTCCGATACTGCGCCACGATGCTCGCCAGCCGATCCCCAATCCGGTTATGCTCCACCAGCGCGCGATAGGCCGCCGCCGTAGTCGCAAAGCCCGGCGGCACCGCGATGCCCGCCGCGCCCAACATGGAAACCATCTCACCAAGGGAAGCATTCTTGCCACCCACCCGGCCCACATCGCCGCGCCCGATCGCATCGAACCAGAGGATCACCTCGTCGTTGACGGGCAATGGCGGCTTCGTTGGCGCTTGGCTGCTCATCCCGTCACTGTGCGGACGCGCCCAGTCCCGCGACATTAGTAAAGATACGGATGCGCTCCACCCATCAGTATAACTACGGACTGCCTACCCGGCCCGTTGGCCCCATGATCACGCCGGAAACACCCAGCGGGAGAAACGGCGTGAGCCCTGCCTTAACCCTTACCTTCCACGGCGCGGCAGGCACCGTCACCGGCTCCTGCATGGAATTGCGGCTGGGCGATCGGGCCATCCTTGTCGACTGCGGCCTCTTCCAGGGATCGCGCACGCTCGAAACGCTGAACCACGGCACATTCAGCTTCGACCCCGCTAGTATCGAGGCGGTCGTCCTCACCCACGCCCATATCGACCATTGCGGCCTGCTCCCCAAGCTCGCCGCGCAGGGTTTCGACAAGCCGGTCTGGTGCACGCCCGCCACCTCGGACCTACTCGAATATATGCTCGCCGACGCTGGCCGCATCCAGGAAGCCGAGGCCGACCGCCGCAACCGCCGCCGCGACCGCGCGGGCGAAAGCCTCTTCAAGCCGCTCTATACCGAAGAAGACGCGCTCAACGCCTGGCGCCTCACCCGCCCGACACCGCTCTGCGACTGGTTCGAACCCACCCCCGGCTTCCGCGCCCGCTTCTGGAACGCAGGCCATATATTGGGCGCAGCCTCGGTCGAGATAGAAGCTGCGAACACACGCCTCCTCCTCTCCGGCGACCTGGGCCCGATCAACAAAGCCTTCCACGCCGACCCGCAGGCCCCCGCCGGCCTCGACCATGTGGTCTGCGAAGCCACCTATGGCGACCGCGCGCGGGAAAAATTCACCATCGAACAACGCCGCACCCAGTTGGAGGCAGAGATCAAAGACGCCCTGTCACGCGGCGGCAACCTCATCATCCCCAGCTTCGCGCTCGAACGCACGCAGGAATTGCTGCTCGACCTCGCCAAGCTGGCCGACGCCAACCGCATCCCCAACGTGCCGATCTTCGTAGACTCTCCCCTCGCCAGCCGCGCAACAAAGGTGTTCGCCGCCCATGCGTCGGAACTGGAGGATACCGGCGGCAAAGACGTCTTCCGCCACCCGTCCATCCATTATGTCGAGGACGTGGCGGAATCAATCCGCCTCAATACCATGTCCGGCGCGATCATCATGGCAGCGTCCGGTATGTGCGAAGCGGGCCGCATCCGCCATCACCTGAAGCATAATCTGTTCCGCCGCGACTCCACCATCCTGTTCGTCGGCTTCCAGGCAAAGGGATCGCTCGGCCGCGTCATCCTCGACGGAGCCCAACGCGTGCGCATCTCTGGCGAGGACATCAACGTTCGCGCCCGCATCCGCCGGATCGACAGCTATTCCGCCCATGCCGACCGCGACGAACTGCACAGTTGGATCAGCGCGCGCAGGCCGATCCGCGGTAGCCTGTTCCTTGACCATGGCGAACCCGAAGCCGTCGCGGCGCTCCGCACCCTGACGCAGGCGGACGATGCCGCCGCCAGCATCATCGCCCCGCAGATCGGCGAAGTCTATGCGCTGGAACCCGGCAAGCCCGCCCGCCGCATCCAGACCGGCCGGGTCGACATGGAGCAACTGAGCGGCCCCGACTGGCAGAATGATTATGCCGACTTCATCACCCATCTGAAACAGCATCTCGGCCGCATCCGCAGCGAACGCGCCCGCCGCGATGCGCTGGCGCAGATGCGGCGCGTGCTCGACGCCTATGAAGAGGCGAAGCAGCGCCAGCACGCCAAATGAGGGACAAGGCCATGCCCAGCTCTTCTCCCATTCGCCACGCGGTGGTGCTCGCCCACCCCGATCCCAGCAGCTTCAACGCGGCCATCGCCCACGCCTATTGCGAGGCGGTCGAAGCCGCAGGCCAGCAGGTAATCCTGCGCGATCTATACGCCATGAATTTCGATCCGGTGCTGAAGGCGCACGAACGCCCGGGACGCAGCGACTTTCGCCTGTCCCCCGACGTGCAGGCCGAACTCGCCCTGCTGTGCGGCGCGAATGTCGTCACCTTCGTCTTTCCCGTCTGGTTCGGCATGCCGCCTGCCATCCTCGTCGGCTATATCGACCGGGTGCTGGGCGCGGGAACGACCGTGGGGCAGGTCCGGCATGGGGCTGGCCGCGGCCTGCTGGACAACGGCCATCTGTGCGCCATCACCACTTCCGGCGCATCGGAAGACTGGCTGCAAGCGCAAGGCCAGACGCAGGCGCTGCGCGATCTCGCCGGCACCTATCTGTTCCGCGCCTTCGCCATGCAATCGACCGAGGCAGTGCATATCGGCAATGTCGTGGAAGGCGCGCCCGCCAACTTCTTCCAGGACAATCTCGCCCGCGTGCGCCAACGAGCGGCCAGCATCTGCGCCCGCGTCGCAGAGGAACTGCACGGCACGCCTCTCCCGCCCCAGCTTGGCGACGGCAGTTGACCCGCCATGCTGACGATCAAGCGCCTCGCCATCGATACCTATCCCGAAAACACCGCCTTCCTGCTGCGAGAGAGCAACGGCTATTCCGCCGAGCAATTCCAGGCCCTGCGCAAGATCCGCATCAGTGACGGCAGCGCCGAAATCCTAGCCACGCTCGCGCTGGTGGATGAACCCGCGATGCTGAAGCCGGGTGAAATAGGTCTGGGCGAGCAGGCCTTCCGGCGGCTCGCCCTGCCCGAAGGCGCATCCGTCGCGATCGAACAAGCGATGCCGCCCCCCAGCCTGGAATTTGTCCGGCGCAAGATCGATGGCGACACGCTTCAGGATGATGAGGTGTCCGCGATCATTCGCGACATTGCCGCCCACCGCTATTCGCCGATGGAAATCGGCGCGTTCCTGGTCGCCTGCGCCGGGTTCATGAGCACGCAGGAAACCCTCGCTGTCACCCGCGCCATGGCCGATATCGGCAACCGCTTCGACTGGAAGGCTCCGCTCGTCGTCGACAAACATTGCATCGGCGGCATACCCGGCAACCGCACGTCGATGATCGTGGTGCCGATCATCGCGGCGCACGGCCTCATCATGCCCAAGACGTCGTCGCGCGCGATCACCTCCCCGTCCGGCACCGCCGACACGATGGAAGTGCTGGCGAGCGTCGACCTCAGCGAAGAGGCGATGCGCGCCATCGTCGCGAAGGAAAAGGCCGTGCTCGCCTGGGGCGGCAAGGTGAACCTGTCGCCGGCCGACGATGTGCTGATCTCCGTCGAACGCCCGCTGCGAATCGACACGTTCGACCAGATGGTCGCCTCCATCCTGTCGAAAAAGCTCGCCGCCGGGTCCACCCATCTCGTGCTCGACATACCGCTCGGCCCCACCGCGAAAGTGCGGACGCAGGACGACGCCGTTCGCCTGCGCAAGCTGTTCGAACATGTCGCAGACAAGATCGGTCTCGTCGTCGACATCGTCATTACCGACGGATCGCAGCCCGTGGGCCGTGGCATCGGCCCGGTGCTGGAGGCGCGCGATGTCATGGCGGTGCTGCGCAACGATGCCGACGCGCCGCAGGACTTGCGCGAACATGCGCTGTTCCTCGCGGGCCGCGTCCTCGACTTCGATCCCGCGCTGCGCGGCGGCCGGGGCTATGCGCGGGCGATGGACCTGCTCGCTTCCGGCAAGGCGCTCGCCGCCATGGAGCGGCTGATCGATGCACAAGGACGGCAGCCAGCAAAGTTCCCCCTTGGCGACCACGTCCATGAAGTGTTCGCGACGCAGGAAGGGCGGGTGAGCGCCATCGACTGCCACCGCATCGCGCGCATCGCTCGCCTGGCGGGCGCGCCGATGGACAAGGGCGCGGGGATCGACCTGCTGCACAAGGTCGGCGCGCAGGTGCGCAAGGGACAGGCGCTCTATCGCATCCACGCCCAGTCGCGCACCGGCCTCGGCTTCGCACGGGATCTGGCGGCTGAGGACTCCGGCTATGAGGTGACACGGTGAGCGCGATCATCCTTGCCTTTACGGACAGCATGGCGGCAGCGGGCAGGCTTGGCACGTCGCTCGACCTGCCGGTGCATCAGGTCGCCGTCCGCCACTTCCCCGACAATGAAGCCCTTGTCCGCATCCCCACGTCAGCGCACACCGTCATCCTCTACCGCTCGCTCAACGATCCCGATCACAAGCTGATCGAGCTCCTGCTCGCCGCCTCCGCCGCGCGGGACGGCGGCGCGCAGCGCGTCATCCTCATTGCGCCCTATCTCGCCTATATGCGGCAGGATAAGGCCTTCCACCCCGGCGAAGCAGTCAGCCAGAAAGTCATTGGCGGCCTGCTCTCCAGCCATTTCGATGCCCTTCTGACGGTCGATCCCCACCTCCACCGCGTCGCCACGCTATCGCAAGCCATCCCCGGCATCCCTGCCATCAGCCTGTCCGCAGCCCCCCTGCTCACGGCGCTGATCGACGCGAAGGACAATCCCATCATCATCGGGCCGGATAGTGAATCCCGCCAATGGACCGAAGCGATCGCCCAGCCGCTTGGCTTCGAAACCCTGATCGCCACGAAGCAACGTCTCGGCGACCGTCAGGTGAGCCTGACCATCCCGGAGGTGGAGCGCGCAAAGGGCCGCCGCGTCATCATCGTGGATGACATGATCTCCAGCGGACGCACGCTGGCAGAGGCGGCGAAATTGCTGCGCCAGGCAGGCGCAACCTCCATCGAAGCCATAGCCACTCACTGCCTCGCTCGCCCCGACGACCTGGCCTTCATGGCCGCCCATGGGATCGCGCGCATCGCCAGCAGCGACAGCATCGACGGACCAACAAGCAAGGCTGCGCTCGCCCCCCTCATCGCGCACGCGCTGAGGGACGACGGACTGGTCTAGATCACCGAAGCACCAACGCTTCGTTCGGCTGCGCTTTTCGAAACCCTCTATTCCCCCAACAAAGCCCGCAAGATATCCGCCCGGCTGATCAGCCCCACCAGCCTGCCATGCGCCATGACCGGCAACCGTTTCATTCCATGCCGCTCCATCAAACCGATGGCTTCCTCGATCGGAGCATCGCCCTCGACACTGATAAGCGCGGACGTCATGATTTCGGCCACGCGCCGTCCCTCCAACTCCCGCGTAGCGCTACCGACGCCTGATCGGGCGAGTTCCTCAAGCCGGAACCCCTGCCCATCCCTCCGGAAAAAATCACCTTGGGTCACTATGCCACGCAGCTTGCCGTCTCCATCGACCACCGGCAGCGCGCTGATGCGATGGTCGCCCATGCAGCGGATCGCGCTTGCGAGCGAGCTGTCCGGCGTTGTCGTCGCCGCGCCCAGCGTCATGATGTCACTGGCTTTCATGCGCCTGCTCCTTTTACATGAATTGAGGATCGCCCGGCTTGGGCACCAGCTTCAGCAGCCGCTCTATGTCCGCGCGTTGGCAAAGGTCCGTGCCCGGCGTCAGCACCGCCGCAGTGCCCGCCGCGATGCCAAGGCGGAAGGCTTCGACCGGGTCTTGCTCGCATCCCAGGGCGAACACCATCGCCGCGAGGAAACTGTCGCCTGCGCCGACCGCGCTTTTCGCCTCGACCGGGATTGCGGGCAGCCGCCATGTCCCCGACCGGCTCGCCAGCAGCGCGCCGTCGTGGCCCATCGTCACGGCGACATGCTCCGCCTTGCCGCTGTCCACGATCTCCCGCGCCGCCGCAGCGATCTCGCTTTCTTCGGTCAGCGCCTTGCCGGTAAGCTGGCGCAATTCCCCAATGCTCGGCTTGATGAGGTAAAGCCCGCCGCCCCGCACCGCCGCGCGCAGGGCATCGCCAGAACTGTCAAGGACGATGCGCATCCCATGCCGCTGTCCAAGCTCGCAGACGCGGCAATAGAAATCCTCCGGCAAGCCCGGCGGCAGGGAACCGCTGGCGACCAGATAGTCCGCCTGCGGCCCGTCCAGATGATGGAGCGCGGCCTGCCACTCCTCCGCCTTCACCTCCGGTCCCCGGGGAACGACGCGATATTCCTTGCCCGTCTCCTTTTCATGAAGCGACGTGCTGATGCGCGTATCGCCCTCGATGGGAATGCGGAAACGAACCAGCGCATGCTTGTCCAGCAGCCCGTCGAGCGCGCAGCCCGTCGCTCCGCCCGACAGATAATAGGCCCGCGCCGTCCCGCCCAGCCGCGCGATCACCCGCGCCACATTGATGCCGCCGCCGCCCGGATCATAATGTTCCTGCTGGGTCCGCATCTTGCGCGTGTGGAAAACCCGGTCCGTCTCATAGGCGACGTCGATCGCCGGGTTCATCGTCAGGGTGATGATCCTCTTCATGGGGATGAGGCTATCTGCCCCTCCCCGCCGCCGGTATAAGTATATGTCCCCATTGGTCCCGCGCGGCGCACATGGGAAAAGGGGCATGCCGATATTCCAGGAAAGGACAAGGGTGCGATGCGGACAATGGCTGTACTGGCGACGGCGCTGCTGGCGGTCGCATGCAAGCCCGCCCAGAAGGCGGAGGCTCCCGCCCCCGACGCCAACGCATCGGCGATGAACTACGCCATGGAGGTCGCCGCGCTGCCCAAGCAGGCCCGCGACGCCGTCTTCTTCCGCGCCATCCGCGACGCGGGCCTGCCGTGCCAGACTATCGTGAGCAGCAACCCCATGCCCGGCGCCCCGGCGCCCTCCGTCGTCTGGCGCGCCCAGTGCGAGGACAAGGCCTATCACCTGATCCAGATCCAGCCCAGCGGATCGGCGGTCGTCACCAGCCGCACCACTCCGTGATGCGGGCGCGCCATGCGCTACCGTCTCATCCTCGCCACCCTTGCCGTAGCGCTGATCCTTGCCGTCCTCGTCGTGCAACTGATCGGCGTGGAGTGGCTCTGGGTCATCCTGAACGGCATCATGCAGCACGAACTGCCTTAGCCGCTCATCAAGCCGACTGCCCGCTCCGCAATTGCCGCGCCTCGCTGAGCAGGCTCACCACTTCCTCATCGCTCGTCTGGTCGAACTCGACATAATGCGCCCCCACCGCATAGAAGGGATAGGGCTCATAGAGGCATATCACCTCGTCGCACTCCTCCCGCAGACCCGCGACCACATTGGCCGGAGCCACCGGCACCGCAAGTATAAGCCGCGCGGGATGCGCCTTGCTCAGTCCCTTGAGCGCGGCCTTCACCGTGCCGCCGGTGGCGATCCCGTCATCGACGATGATCACCGTGCGCCCGGCCACCGCAATCGGCTCCCGGTCGCCCAGATAGGCACGCCGCCGCCGGTCGATCTCGGCCAGCTGCCTGCGCATTTCGGCCCGGACATATTCGGGCGTCGGCCCCAATTGCCGCACCACATCCTCGTTGAGGACAAGCTGCGGGTTCGCCCCATCGACCACCGCGCCGATGCCCAGCTCCTCATATCCCGGCGCGCCCAGCTTGCGCACGAACAGCAGGTCCAGGTCCGCCTTCAGCGCCTTCGCCACCTCGAAAGCGACCGGCACGCCGCCGCGCGGCAGCGCCAGCACCAGGGGATTGTCCTCGGCCAGATAGGACAGCACCTTCGCCAGACGCACGCCAGCATCGCGGCGATCCTGGAACAGCATCGATTGCAGCTTCATCGCGCCGCTCCTTTCAGGTGAGAGGTGAACCAGCGCGCCGCAAGCTTGATCACCCGGTCGAGCGTCCCCGGCTCCTCGAACAGGTGGCTTGCGCCCGGAACCACCACCAGTTCCGCAGGCGCCTTCATCAACGCCTTGGCATCATGGTTGAGTCCCAGCACATCCTGGTCCAGGCTACCGACGATCAGCAGCGTGGGCGCCTTCACGCCCCCCAATGCCGCCGCGCCCGCAAGGTCGGGCCGTCCGCCGCGCGACACGATGGCGGCGGCGCGATCGCCCGGCATGGACGCTGCGATGATCGCCGCCGCCGCGCCCGTGCTCGCGCCGAAATAGCCGAGCGGCAAGGCCCCAAGCTGCGGCACCTCCTCCGCCCATGCCGCCGCTTCGCGCAACCGCCCGGCGAGCAGGCGCACGTCGAACACGTTGCGGCGGTCCCGCTCCTCCTCCGGAGTCAACAGGTCGACCAGCAAGGTCGCCATGCCCACGCGATTAAGGCCCGCCGCCACATGCCGGTTGCGCGGGGAGTGCCGTCCGCTGCCGCTGCCATGGGCGAATATCACCAGCCCGGCGGCATTTTCCGGCACGTCCAGAAATCCGGACAGGCGATGCCCGCCAATGACCACATCATGTCTGTTCGCGATAAGCTCTGTCATGATCATAATCCAAAAGGCCAGGTTTCCGGCGCGCCATGCGGCCGTTCGGCGCCCAGCGGCGCGACCGCCGTCGTCTGATCGAACCACACCCACGCGTCGAACTGCTCCGCCATCACGGCCTCGAAATAATGGCTGAGCCGCTCGGTCTCGGGCCGGTAGATGACGCCTATGGCCCGCTCCAGCAGCAGTTGGCTGAGCGCGTCGCGCAACGCCGCCTTGTCCCGCCCGCGCCAATCGGTCAGGCTGCGCGCCACGCCCGTCCGGCGGAAGGCATGCTCATAGCTGTCGGGCCGCGCGGGGCGCACGGTCTTGATCTCCATCGCGCTGCCCCAATCGCTCGCCGCCGCGACCAGTCCCGTGTCGGTGCCAAACCCGATCGACACCGCATCATCGCCATAGGCAAGGCGGCAAAGCTGGCCGATGTTGAACTCCCCCTGCCACCCCATCGCCGTGGCGGCGGCGTTGCCGATATGGCTGTTATGCGCCCAGATGACCGCCTTCGTGCCATTGCCGCGATGCGCCATCAGGCTTTGGAGCGTTTCGAACATATGCCGGTCGCGCAGATTCCAGCTCTCGGTCGAGCTGCGATACATCGCCCGGTAATAGCGTTCCGCCGCCCGCACGATGCGCGCATTCTGATAGGCGTCGAACCACGCCTCGCCATCCTGTTTCAGCAGGTCCAGCCGCTGGTCGAGCAGCTCGCGAAGCTGCGCCACGACGCCATCCTCACACCCATTGCCACCCGACATCATGACCGCGCGGCCATATTGGGCCGGTTCGTCCTGCCATGGCGTCAGGCAACCATATCGGCAGCGGGCCTGCTCCGCTTCCTGCGGATCGGCCTTGTCCAGATAGGCCAGCACGGCATGGATGGATTCGCTCAGGCTATAGACGTCCAGCCCATGGAAGGACGCCTGCCGCCGTTCCTCCAACCCCTGATTATGCCCGCGCAGCCAGTCGGCAAAGGCCAGCACTTCCTGGTTGCGCCACATCCATGTGGGAAAGCGGACGAACACATCGCCTTTCCTGGGGCGTGGAGCCTGATGCCGGACATAATCGTCGATGCGCGCCGCGTCGGGCCAATCCGCCTCCACCGCCACCAGCGTAAAGCCGTGCCGTTCGATCAGCCGCCGCGTGATCGCCGCCCGCGCGCGGTAGAATTCCGATGTGCCATGGCTCGCCTCGCCCAGCAGGACGACGCGCGCATCCCCGAACCGGTCGAAGAAACTTCCGAACGCCTCCACCTCGTCGGGGGAAGGCAGCGGCTCGGCATGGCGGCGCAGCATCCGCACCAGTTCGTCGGACGCTTCCATGGTCGAATGGCGGGCCGTTCTTGCCTCGGTCATCATCTTCCTCGCACGAAATCGCTGAAGATCGAAGGGTCGCTATTCCGGACCCGACCGCCATGATCCCACAATCCATGCCCGGCGACATTGGGGATTATACGAGGTGCCCCAGCGCCGGGACCGACTGCGCCCGGCAAGATGGGCAGACGGTCGGGCTCAAAGCGACGGCCTGCCTTGACCGGCGTGCGACTGGCCGTGAAGAACATACAGGGCGACGAGCTGGGCCACCGACTGTACGCCCAGTTTCCGCATCAACCGGGCGCGATGGACCTCGACCGTCCTGTGGCTGATGCCCAGCAGCTTGCCGGTTTCCCGGTTGGTATGGCCGCTTGCCACCGCGGCCAGCACTTCGCGTTCGCGGGGCGACAACAGGTCCATGGCGGCGAAAGGCCGCGCGGCTGCCTGCTTTTTCCCCGCGTTCATCATGACGGCACCTGTCAGTTCCCTGCTCGACCCATCGTCGCGTCCCTGATGGCGTTTATCAGCGCTGAATCCTTGCATGGCTTGTCGATCACGGCGTCAAAGCCGTGCGCCATCGCCCTTTGCAGCAATTCGGCCGAACCATAAGCGGTGACCAGTATCGCGGACCCGCTCCATCCCGCCGTGCGCAACCTGTCCAGCACCTCCACGCCATTGCATCCCGCCATCCGGTAATCCGTCACCAGGCAGGCCGGGTTGTTCGCCTTCACATCGGCGACCAGCGCCTCGGGATCAGCGAAGGAACGCACCTGAAAACCACGCCCCTGCAACAGCAACTGCATCGAACGCCTCGCCCCGGCGTCGTCGTCCAACAGCGCGATGGAAATCGCGGGGCCGAATAATTTTCGCGCGCCTTGCGCCGCTGATGTGAGCATCATGCGAAAATGGTGCCACGGCGCGCGCGCGCACGTCTTTACGTATTGATCGCAGTCAGTTCCTTGTGGCCCATGCCCGCGGCAAAGGCGATGCGCAGGGCGTCGGACAGGCTATGGACATGCAACTTCGCCATCAGGTTTGCGCGATGCACCTCTACCGTCCGGGATGAAATGCCAAGGTCATAGGCGATCGTCTTGTTGGGAAGCCCCTGCGCCAGCCCCTCCAGCACCTCCCGCTCCCGCACGGTCAGCGCCCTGATGATCAGGTCCGCGCGCGCCGCATCGGCCGCCGCGCCCTGGGCTGAGCGCACCCGGTCGAACGCGCGCTCGATCGCGTCGACCAGGACCGCCTTCTCGAATGGCTTTTCCAGAAAATCGATCGCGCCGGCCTTCATCGCCTGCACCGCTATCGATATGTCGCCATGCCCGGTCATGATGATGACCGGCATCGCGATCCCCCGTTCCGCCAGGATGCGTTGCACCTCCAGCCCATCCATTTCCGGCATGCGGACGTCCAGCAGGATGCAGCCTTCCTCTGCCGATCTCGCCTCCTTCAGGAAGGCGGCGCCCGTCGCCCATGTCTCCACGGTGTAGCCCGACGTCTTGAGCATATAGCCCGCCGATCGCCGGACAGCATCCTCGTCATCGATGATGTGAACGAATTTCTTCACGGTCATATACCTCCTCCGCTTGCGCTCGAATGAGGGTGAAGTGGAAATCGGTGCCTTCCCCTTTGCGGCTTTCCATCCAGATCTTGCCGCCGTTCACCTCGACGATGGTGCGGCATATCGAAAGGCCAAGACCCATGCCGTTGGGCTTGGTGCTGACGAATGCGGTGAACAACTGTCGCGCCACGCCCGGCGCCATGCCGCAGCCGGTGTCCGACACGATGACTTCGACCAGATCGTCCTTGGCGGCGCGTGTGGCGATGGTCAGTTGCTTGATCGCGCTCTCCGCCATCGCCTCGCACGCGTTGCGGACCAGGTTGATCAGGACCTGCTGGATCTGCACCCTGTCGACCAGCACGGGCGACGCCAGCGGATCGATGTCGAAATGCACGGCGATCCCCATTTCGCGCGCGCCTGCCAGTCCCAGCGCAGACGCCTCCTGCACCAGTTCGGGCAGGCTTTCGATCGTCTTTTCCACCTCGCCGCGCGACACGAACTCCCGCAGCCTGCGGACGATCTGGCCTGCGCGCAGCGCCTCGCTCGCCGCCTCCACCAATGCTTCGCGCATCATCGGCCACTCGCTTTCTTGCGGCTGCGCCATCTGGTCTCGCACCGCCTCGACATAATTGGCGACGGCGGCGATCGGCTGGTTGAGTTCATGCGCCAGCGTCGACGCCATCGTTCCCATCGCGCTCACCCGCGTCACATGGATCAGCTCGGCCTGCAACGTCGCCATATGATCTTCGACCGCGCGCCGTTCGGTCAGGTCGCGGATGAAGCCCGTGAAGATGCGCTCATTCCCCCGCACCGCCTCGCCGATATATAGTTCCATCGGAAACGATGACCCGTCGGCCCGCTGGCCCGAAACGACCCTGCCTTTGCCGATGATGCGCTTTTCCCCCGTTTCCAGATAGCGCTGGATGTAGCTGTCATGCCGTTCGCGGTCAGGAGACGGCATCAACATGCGCACGTTCCGCCCCAGCACCTCTTCCTCGGCATAGCCGAACAACGCCTCCGCCGCCGCGCTGAACGACAGCATCGTGCCCGCCTCGTCGATCACCACCATCGCGTCGGGCACGGTGGACAGGATCGCGTTCAACTGGCTTTCATGGGCGCGTAGCTGGTCATCCGCCGACCTTTTTTCGGTGATGTCGGACACGATCTTGGCAAAGCCGCGCAGTCCGCCATCCTTGCCATGCAGGGCGGTCCAACTGACCGACGCCAGAAATTCCGAACCATCCTTGCGGACGCGCCAATCCTCTTCCTCGAACCGTCCTTCATTCCGGGCGCGCTCGATATCGGCTTCGGGCTTGCCCGCAGCGATGGCTTCGCGGGGATAGAAGAGCGAGGACGGCTTGCCCAGCACCTCCTGCTCGGTCCAGCCCTTCAGCCGCTCGGCCCCCCTATTCCAGATCGTCACACGGCCAGCCGGATCGAGCATGTAGATCGCCAACCCATGCGCGCCATCGATCAACAGGTTGAGTTCGACCGCCAATTGTTCGCTCGCCGCGCCGCGATGTTCGGCGGCCAGTTCAGCCACCTTCAACCGCTGGTTCGACCGGCGGACGAGGCGGCTCATCAGGATGATGCCGGCTGCCGTCACGACGAACAGCGCAATCTCGATCAGATCGCGGCTCTCAAAGATAGACCGATGGGTAATCATCAGCCCTGCGGCGACGCCCAGCAGGGCCGCAAGGATCGCCGGCCCCTCGCCCAGCCAGAGCGCGATGCCGACGATCGCGACGATATAGGGCATATAGGCTGACCGGTCGGTCAGCCATGGGTCAAGCAGCAGCCGGACCGCCGCTACCAAAGCAACGCCCACAATCGCGAAGGCGTAGCGTTGCAGACGCACTGTTTTCCATGAAGCCATGGCTCACCCTGCACGGCACTTCAACGTTAGCCTGGCAAAGGCTCAGCCCATCTTATCATCATCGATCACACTGTAACACGGGACTTTCCTCATCAGGCATAAATCACTGATATTACAGTAACAATAGTTCGGCTATATCAGTGTCCTTCCGGCTAGTCATTATACTATCCGAACGATTCCATCATTTAAGCCTTTCGAGGGGGGGCAAACCCTTCCGCCTTCCTCCAAAATCCGTTTCAATTCACGCTTTCCTTCATGCAATTCAGTGAGCCAGAAACAACGGCACCGTCGCTTTCGCCAGTATTTTCCGGGTAATTCCCCCGAACAAACTCTCGTGCAACCGCGAATGTCCATATGCTCCCATGATGCAGAAAGCCGGCCGCCGCCTGTTCATCTCGGCCAGCAGTCCCGCCGCGACACCCGCTTCCGGCTCGTCCAGCCGCTCCACACGCGGCCGCACGCCATGCCGGGAAAGATAGGCCGCCGCATCTTCGGCAAGCTCGCCGCTCACTTCGCCCATCTCGATGATCGTCACGCCCTGCGCGCTTGCCAGCAGCGGCGCCGCCGCCCGCAGCGCTTCGGCGGCCGGCCTCGATCCGTCCCAGGCGGCAAGGACATGGCCGCCAAAATCGATGCCCCGGCTATCGTCGGGAACCGCCAATATCGGCTTCCCGGATTTCAGCACCGCATCTGACACGATCGGGATCATGTCGGGCATCATGCGATCGGCAAGCGACGTATTGAGGACGATGATGTCCGCCAATGCCGCGCTATCCTGTATCAGCGGAGCGATATAGCCCGTCTGGTCAACCCAGTTCCAAGCCACATCTTCCGCCTGAAGCCGCGCCCGGATCCGTCCGGCATTGACCTCTTCCCGCTTCCGCGCATCCTGAAGCAGCATCAGTTCGGCGTCCGGATAATATCCGCTGCCCGCCATCACCGGGATCTGCACGACGTCCAGGCAGGTCAAATGGCCCGACAAGCATCTGGTCAGGTCCAGCGCCGCCTGGAGCCGCGCTTCCTGGCCGACATCATCATGGACGAGCAAGAGCACGTTCTTCATGTCGATTTCCTCATGATAAGATGTTCGCTATCCAACGGACGTCATCCCGGCATCCGGGCCAGGATCATCGCCGCGATGGCGATCATCAGCCCGATGGTCATCGCTGCCTGAAACATGACGTCTACGGATCGGCGCACGCGATCTATGACGGGCATATGCTCCTCCAATGAAATGGCGTCAGTAACCGACCCGCAATGGAGCCCCGGCAAGCGTGACGCCTGCCGGGACTTCGGGGTCAGAATGTCGATACGACGATATTGTCCTCGACCTTGGTCACGCCGGGCGCTGCCCAGGCCGCCCGCTCCGCTACGCCGCGTTCGTGCCAGGCCTTCACCCGGCCGCCCAGGCGTACGGTGTTTCCATCCGTGGCGATCGTGACGCCAGCAGCGTCCAGATCCGCCTGACGCTTGAAGGCGGCGGCGATCCGGTCCCGGATGTCGGCGCTGACGGGCAGCTTCTTCACCTCGATAAGGTTGCTGACGCCGGTCACGCCTGAAATCCTTGCGGTCGCCCTTCTCGCCTCATCGCTCTGATAATAGGCATCGACAACGCCCGACAGCGTGACCCAGCCCTTCTCGACCTTCACATTGATCTTGTCGTGCGGGATGGAGACATTCCACGAAAACATGTCGAGGATGCGCTTGGCTATTTCGTGGTCCGCCGTTTTGGGTTCGGACTTGAAGCGCACCTGGATCTCCTCGGCGATCGCCTTGACCCCGCTGACGCGCCGAGCCGCCTTTTCCGCCGCCATCTTCTCCAGATAATTGGAAACATAGCCGGACAGGGTCACCACCCCGTCATTCACCGCCACGCCGATATCCGCATGATCGACGCTGGGATCCCACTCCAGCTCGTCCATGACGTCATGCTGCAACTGTCCATCGGTCTTCATCGCAACTCTCCTCGTTGGTGGACGCGCTCCAATGCTGGGCGCGTGATTTGCTGGCGGCTGGAAGCGCCACCGGCAAAAGGATGGCGACCAC
This sequence comes from Sphingobium chlorophenolicum, assembly GCF_000722875.1. GTDB lineage: Bacteria > Pseudomonadota > Alphaproteobacteria > Sphingomonadales > Sphingomonadaceae > Sphingobium > Sphingobium chlorophenolicum. Next base: position 30,432 of record NZ_JFHR01000032.1, read on the forward strand.
TGTGCCCGAACCTGCTCGGGCACTGCCGCGAATGAATATTTTGCCCATCATGTCGCGGATCGCCCTGCGGACCCGCTGCAAGCCATTTCCACGGCCGCCGTTTCCTGCGTCGAGTGGCGGTCGGGCAGTACCGTTGGCCGGCAAGCCCGGGCCATCGTCCGCAATCACCAGCCAGACCCGATCTCCGATCCTGCGGCAGCGTGAGCCGTTTGCCGGACAGGATCGTGCCGTGGAGCACCGCCTTCCGTGTCTCCTGAACGCTGCATGTTCGCCTCCTCGCTGATGAGGCCATTTTAGGGACTGCGCATCGCCACCCTATTCGCAACTTCCCGTAAGTAGCTTTTCATTAACCGCGCCAGGACGCCCTGCGGTATTTACGAATATCGTCATGGACATCCCCCTTCCTAGGATCGCTCCGCAATCGCGCGATCTCAGCCAAGGACGAGAAAAGCCATGACCATCCGCAACCTGTCGCCGCTTCTTCACGCCAGGACCATCGCCCTGATCGGAGGATCGCAGGAGCAAGGCGCCGTCGGCACGCTCGTCCTCGACAATCTGCTCGCGGGCGGGTTCGAAGGTAGCATCCATGTCGTCAATCCTCACCCGGTGACGCAACAAGGCACGACATGGGTCGCCAGCGTCGCCCACCTGCCCGCCGCGCCCGAGCTTGCGATCATCATGACGCCCGAACCGACCGTGGCAGCCATCATCGACGAGCTAGGAAGCCTCGGCACCCGCTGCGCCGTCATCCTGTCGGCGGGTCTTCACGATGCTAGCGCATTCCACCACGCGATCAGGGCTACGGCCCAGCGGCACGACATGCGGATCGTCGGACCTAATTGCCTTGGCATCATCGCGCCCCATGCGCGGATCAACGCCACCTTCGCCTGCACCCCGGCGCTGCCGGGCAATCTGGGGCTGATCTCGCAGAGCGGCGCGCTCATCACCGCAGTGCTCGATTGGGCGCAAACCCGCCGGGTTGGCTTTTCCGGCATCATTTCCGCAGGCGACATGGCCGATGTAAACCTTGGCGACCTGATCGACCTGCTCGCGGCCGATTCCCACACCCACGCCATTCTGCTCTATGTGGAAGGCGTCACCGAGGCGGCCGAGTTCATGATCGCTGCCCGCGCCGCCGCGCTTCATAAGCCGATCATTGCGATCAAGGCCGGCAAAAGCCAGCTCGCCGCGCAAGCGACCCTTTTGCACACAGGAGCCATGATCGGCTCCTATGATGTGTATAAAGCCGCCTTCGAACGCGCCGGAATCCTGCTGGTGGACAGTCTGACGGCATTGTTCGACGCCGCTGAAATACTATGCGCCTGTGCGCCGGTGCCCGGCAACCGGCTGGCGATCCTGACCAATGGCGGCGGCGCTGGCATATTGGCGGTCGATGCCCTGGCGCAGGCGGATGGGCAACTCGCCACATTAACCGCCGAAACGATTGCCTCCCTAGCGGAGGCAACACCCGCAGGTTCGCCGCGCGCCAATCCCGTCGATATATTGGGCGACGCGGACGCGGACCGCTATGCCGCTGCGGTACGAGCCATCCTGCGCGACAGCGGGAGCGACGCGGTGCTGCTCATGAACTGCCCCACCGCGCGCAGCGAAGCGAAGGAAACGGCGCTGGCGATCTGCGGCGAAGTCGCGGCGGCAGCGCAGGAGCGTATCCACAAGCCTGTCCTTGCCTGCTGGCTGGGTGAGGCCAACAGCGATAGGGTAAGGCCTGTGTTCGCGGCAGCCGGCATTCCAGTCTTTTCAACGCCCGACGACGCCGTGCGCGCCTTTGGCTATCTGGCCCAGGCTCGCCGCCTTCGCGAGAGCCTGACGGAAGCGCCCGCTCGGTCGCGTGAGGTCCAGGCCGACCGTGCCGCCGCCCGCGCCATCATCTCCGATGCGCAGGCGGATGGATGCACGACGCTTTCCGAAATCAAGGTGAAGAAACTGCTGGAGGCCTATGGCATCCCCGTCGCTCCCACGCGCTTTGCCGCTTCCGCGGACGCGGTGGAAGAGGCTTGCTGCCGGCTGAGCGCGCCCTATGCGGTGAAGATCGTCTCGCGCGACCTGCCGCACAAATCGGATGTGGGCGGGGTCGCACTCGACCTGCCGGACGCCCGGGCGGCCGTGGCGGCCGCGCGGGAGATGGAACGGCGTATCCGCCGCGATTTCCCGCAAGCGCGAATCCAGGGGTTCGCTGTCGAGGACATGATAAGGGTGAAAGACGGCAGGGAGATGATCGTGGGCCTTGGCACCGATCCGGTTTTCGGATCCATGATCATGGCTGGGGCAGGCGGCACCGCGACGGAGCTTCTCGATGACAAGGCCATCGACCTCCTGCCCATAGACCATGCGCAGGCTCGCGCCCTGATTGCGCGGACGCATATGTCCCGGATGCTCGCCGGGTATCGGAACGTCCCGGCAGCCGATGTCGAAAGCGTCGCTGATGTGCTGGACGCCGTGTCGGCCATGGCGGTCGACCTTCCCAGCCTGCTGGAACTCGACATCAACCCCCTGATCGCGAGCGCGGCAGGGGTCATCGCCCTGGATGCGCGGGCGCGGATCAGCGCCGAGGCGGCAACAGCATTCCGCCTGGTCCTGCGCGCGCCGCCGGAAGGCTGGGCGTCCGACCTCGTCACGGAGCAGGGACTTCGCTTCCATGTACGGCCCGTGCGTCCTGACGACGGGCCGGCGGTCGCAGCCCTTTTCGACCATGTCTCGCCTGAAGACCTGCGCTTCCGCTTCATGTCGGGCGTTTGCAAAGTCAGCCGCGAGCAGATCGTGATGATGACGCGAGTGGACTATGTCCGCACAATCAGCTTCGTCGCCTTCGGCGAGGAGGGCGACCTCCTCGCCATCGCCATGCTCGCGACCGATCCTGATCGCACTCGCGCGGAAATTGCGCTCAGCACCCGCACCGACATGAAGGGCAAGGGCCTTAGCTGGACCTTGTTCGAATATGTCCTGCGCTATGCGAAGGCGGAAGGCATCGAAACGATCGAGTCCATCGAGTCCACCGATCATGACGCGGCTCTACGCATGGAACGGGAGCTTGGCTTCGTCACCATCGCGGACCCCGACGATCCCACCGTCCGGATCGCCCGGAAGAGCTTGGCGGCTCATGCCAACTGAAAGCATGTGCGGCGCTATCGCTGCGCAGGACGCTTCTTCGCAACGCCGCGGATCATCACCATACCCGGTATGAGCGGCAGCCACAGCGTGAAGAGGCGCAGCAGCATGGTCGCGGCGAATGCGGCCTCCAGCTCGACTCCCAGCAGATGAAGCGTCGCCACTGACGTCGCTTCGAAACTGCCCAGCCCCAGCGGAATTGGGCCGAGGGTCGCAACCACCGACGCCATGATGAGCGCGATGAAGGCGGTGCCGAACGCCGCCCGTTGACCAAGGCTGTGCAAGCAGGCGAAAAGCGTCCCGGCATCCGCCAGGAAGATCATCGCATTGCACGCCGCAACCATAATCGCGAGTTGCCTGTCCCGTAAAAGGGCTGATGGCGCCTGCGCCACCGTTTCCAGCAGCCTGCGCACAAAGTCGATATGTTCGATCCGGTCCGGCAAAGGCCTGCTCCCCCGACTCCGCAGCCAGAGGGCAAGAGCGGGGATGGCGAAAGCCACCAGCAGGAAGGTGGTGACGACAACGGCCATCAGCGGCGTAGCGCGATCATGCAGCCAAAGCAGGATCAGCGTGACGAGTGCGAAACAGGCATAGGCTGCGTAAAAGCCGATCATCGACAGCAGCAGGGCAGCCACCGCCGTCCCCTTGGGCACGCCTAGCCCGCGCAGCTGATCCACCAGCAGGATATTGCCGCCCATGCCCGCGCTGGGCAAAACCTGATCGGCAAACAGCTTCGTCAAGGCGATCCGCACCAGCGGTCGCATCCGCTGCGGCGTTCCAGCGCGGTGCAGCACCGCCGACCACCCGCTCGCCACGCTGAAATAGGTGGTGAGCTGAAGCATGACGGCAAGGCCAATCCAACCCGGCTCCGCCTGGCGGAGCAGCGCCGCAAACCGCTCCACCTCGCCCCAATGGGCAACCGCGGCAATCAGTCCGGCTGCGATCAGGATCGCCAGAAACCAGCTTCGCCATCCCGCTGACGCCATATCAGCCTCCGCCCTTGGTCATCGCCTATCGAGCCGAAAACTTACGGTCACGGCATGGGGAGCGAACTTCGGACAGTTACGTAGCTTAACGGATTCGCCATCCGATCCTGATCATCCATTCCATGCCCATCCTCAGCCCGTCTGGAGTAGCGATGGATTTCAGCATCTCCTTGCCGCTCCAGCACGAACCCCTCACGGCAGCGAATAATCAGGGAACCGAGCTGTCCGACGAATATTGGCGCCTGCCGGTCGGCCAGACGCTCGCCGCCCTTGACACCAGCGCAGATGGATTATCCTCCGCCGAGGCCGCCCGCAGGCTCGAAGCGGCCGGTCCCAACATCCTCTTTCAAAAGGCGCGCCGCCGCCTCATAGCCGATCTGGCGCGCAGGCTTGGCAATCCGCTCGTCCTGATGCTGCTTGCGGCTGCGGCGGTTGCGGGCGTGACCGGCGACATGGTCAGCTTCCTGCTGATCGTCGCCATGATCCTCCTCTCCACCATCCTCGACACAGTGCAGGAACGCCGCGCGGAAGCGACAGCGGCGGCGCTGCGTGAGGCGATCGCTCTCACCGCGCGCGTGCAGCGCGACGGAGCAGTCGCCACGCTGCCGGTACGAGATGTGGTGCCGGGCGATGTGGTGATGCTTGCCGCCGGAGACCTGGTGCCCGCCGATGGGCTGGTGCTGTCCGCCAACGCCGCGCAGGTCAACCAGGCCGCCCTCACCGGCGAGCCCTTCCCCGTGGAAAAATCTCCAGTCATCGACCCCGGCGCCGCCCTGGCCGAGGCACCCAACCTCCTGCTGCACGGCAGTTCGATGATCGGCGGCAGCGCGACCATGCTCGTCGTGCAGACGGGCGACCGCACCCATTTCGGGGGCATCGCCCGGTCGCTGGGCGATGAACAGCCTCCCACCGCTTTCGAACGCGGGATTCACCGGCTGGGCATGCTGATCGTGCGAATGACGATCTTCCTTGTCCTCTTCGTGATCCTCGCCCATCTCGCTCTAGGACGGCCGCCGGTCGAATCCTTCCTTTTCGCCATGGCCCTTGCGGTCGGCCTGACGCCCGAACTGCTGCCGATGATCATGACCATCGGCCTGGCGCGCGGGGCCCAGCGCATGGCGGCGGCAAAGGTAGTGGTGAAGCGGCTCTCGGCGATCCACGATCTTGGCGAAATGGACATATTGTGCACCGACAAGACCGGCACCCTCACCGAAGCGCGGATCATGATGACCGGCCACCCAGGGATCGACGGGGTGGACAGCGAGCACGTCTTCGAACTCGCAGCCGTCAACGCCCGCTTCGAAAGCGGCCTGCGCAGTCCGCTGGACGACGCCCTGCTCGCGCATACCGGCCATCATCCGCTGACTGGCTGGCAGAAGCTGGACGAACGGCCCTTCGATTTCGAAAGACGGCGCGTATCGGTGTTGGCTGAACGGGAAGGAGACAGGATCGAGATCGTCAAAGGGGCGCCAGAAACGATCCTGGATCTGTGCGATCAGGCGCGAGCGCCAGACGGAACGATCATGCCACTCGATGCTACGCTCAAGGCAAGCCTCATCAAGCTGCACGATGACAATGCCGCGCAAGGTTTGCGCCTGCTCGGCATCGCGTGGAAAGCGGCACCTCGCCGCGATAGCATCGAGACAGACGATGACGAACATCTGATCTTCGCGGGCTTCTGCCTCTTCCTCGATCCGCCCAAAGCCTCATCCGCCGCCGCCATCGCGCGGTTGGAGTCAGCGGGCGTCAGGACCAAAGTCATTTCCGGCGACTCCGCCGCTGCTGTGCGGCATCTGATGGCCGCGCTCGGAAAGCCGGATGCGAAGCTCCTGACCGGAGAGGAAATCGCAGCCCTCGATGACGAGGCTCTGGCCGTTCGCGTGGCCGACACCGGCCTCTTCGCCCGGATCACACCAGACCAGAAATTCCGGATCGTGCGGGCGCTTCAGGCGCGCGGCCATATCGTCGGGTTCTTGGGCGATGGCATCAACGATGCGCCTGCCATTAGGGCGGCCGACGTCGGCCTGTCGGTCGATGGCGCGACCGATGTCGCGCGCGAAGCGGCAGACATGATCCTGCTCGCGCCAGATCTTGCCGTGCTGGCGGATGGCGTGGCGGAAGGACGTCGCACCTATGCCAATATCCTCAAATATATCCGCATGGGCACCAGCTCAAACTTCGGCAATATGCTGACCATGGCGCTGGCGTCGCTGTTCCTGCCCTTCCTGCCGCTAACGCCGGTCCAGATCCTGCTCAACAACATGCTCTATGATCTGTCGCAGACCGGCATACCGTTCGACCGGGCAGAAGGCAGCGACCTCGCCGCGCCTCGTGGATGGGACATGCGGGGCCTTGTTCGCTTCACCCTCATCATGGGGCCGCTGTCGTCGTTGTTCGACATCGCGACATTTGCAGCACTCATCGCCCTTTTCCATGTCGACGTGCCCATATTCCGCACGGTCTGGTTCATCGAATCCATGGCGACGCAGATATTGGTTGTCTTCATCATCCGCACGTCCGCGCCCTTGTGGCGGCAGCGGCCGCACCGGCTGCTCGTAATAAGCGCCAGCCTCTGCCTGGGCGCGGCGATCACCCTGCCCTTCCTACCGTTCGCGCCGACATTGGGCTTCTCCGCGCCTCCGCCGGGCATCCTCATGGTGACGGCAGCCCTGGTCGCCGTCTATCTCCTCTGCGCCGAAGCGCTCAAGCGGGTCGCGATGCGATAGGGTCTGCGTGGCGGATCAGGGTGTGATCAGCACCTTGAGCGCCTGCGTTTCCGCCGCCCGGCCGAAGACATCATAGGCCTCCATGATGCCGTCCAGCGTGAAGCGATGCGTGACGAGCTTCTTCGCGTCGACCTTCCCGCTCGCGACTGTCTTCAGCAGCATCGAAGTGGTGGCAGTATCCACCAGCCGGGTCGTGATCGTGATATTATGCGACCAGAGCCTTTCCAGATGCAGGTCGACCTTCACGCCATGCACGCCGATGTTCGCGATGACCCCACCGGGAGCGACCAAGTCTTCGCATAGTTCGAATGTCGCAGGCACCCCGACAGCCTCGATGGCCGTGTCAACGCCCCTGCCATCCGTCAGCGACTTGACCTCTGCCACCGCGTCTTCCGACCGGCTGTTGATCGTGCGGGTAGCGCCGAACCGCTCAGCCACCGCCAGCCGGTTGGCGTCGATGTCGATCATGATGATCTGGCTGGGCGAATAGAATTGCGCTGTCAGCAAGGTGGCCAGCCCGATCGGGCCTGCGCCCACGATGGCGACGCTGCTGCCGGGCGCGACCTTGCCATTCAGCACGCCGCATTCAAAGCCGGTCGGCAATATGTCGCTCAGCATCACCAGTGCTTCCTCGTCCGTTCCTGCCGGGACTGGATAGAGGCTGGTGTCAGCATGAGGGATGCGCACATATTCCGCCTGCGTACCGTCAATGGCATTGCCCAATATCCATCCGCCGCTCACGCAATGGGAGTAAATGCCCCGGCGGCAATAGTCGCACCGCCCGCATGAGGTGATGCAGGAAATCAGCACATGATCGCCGGGCCTGAAATTCGAGACCGCCGATCCGACCGCCTCCACAACGCCCACGCCCTCATGGCCCAATGTCCGTCCCGGCTCGCAAGTGGGCACATCGCCCTTCAATATGTGGAGGTCGGTGCCGCAGATAGTCGTGTGCGTGACGCGGACAATGGCGTCGCCGACATCCTTGATCTGTGGCCTTTCCCGCTCGCCCAGATGCTTTCGCCCCGGCCCGTCATAGATCAACGCTTTCATCGAACGCTCCTTGAAGGATTATCACCGGGATGATCGCGTTGCCTTCGACGGCATCCTATTCGTAGATTCACGAACATCATCACACCGCCTCCAGCGCTAGACTCGCCGTCTCACATCTTAAGGAGGGCGACGATGAACTTGAAAATGGCCTTGGGACCAGGAACGTCCATATCGGGGCCGCAGTTATGGCGCACCTTCATCGGCATCGGCGCCGCGCTCGCGCTGCTCGGCATCCTTGCCAGCGTCAACCTGCTCCTCGCGACGATCCTTGCCACCTATGTCGTGGGCGCGGCCATGTTCGCGGGAGGGATATTCCAACTGTTCCACGCCTTCAGCGTGCGGCGCTTCTCATCGGGAGTCCTGTGGGGCCTGGCTGCGCTGCTTTACCTCATCACGGCCAGCATCATGATCGTCGATCCTCTGCTTGGTGCGAGCGTCCTGACGGTTTTCATCGGCATCACCCTGGCGGCATCAGGCATCGCCCGCCTAATCCTTGCTTTCCGGCACAGCGAAGGGAGGGCGTGGATGATCCTGTCCGGCGTCATCAGCATCATAGCCGCTGTGCTGGTGGCGGTGTCATGGCCGTGGAGCAGCCTGTGGCTACTGGGAATGGTGCTCGCCATAGACCTGATATCGCAAGGCGTGATGCTGATGCTGTTCGGCTTTTCCCTGCGTTCGGCGGCCAGCGTACAGTGAAGCAGATGGTGGCGATGCAGATCCCCGCGCCGGGCGCTGCCCTGGTGCGGATCGAGCGTCCCATACCTGATCCTGGACCCGGCGAACTGCTGATCGAAGTCGCCGCTTGCGGCGTTTGCCGAACCGATCTGCACGTCCTCGACGGCGAAATCCCCGCCCACTATCCCATCATACCAGGCCATGAGATCGTCGGCAGGGTCGCGGCATTGGGCAGGGGCGTTGCGGGCTTCGCCATAGGCCAGCGCGTCGGCGTCCCCTGGCTCGGACATACATGCGGTATTTGCCCCTATTGCCGCGCCGGGCGTGAAAATCTGTGCGACGCTCCACTCTTCACCGGGGCCACGCGCGACGGCGGCTATGCCAGCCATGTGATCGCCGATGCGCGATATTGCTTCGACCTGCCGGATCGCTTCCGGGATGTGGAGGCTGCACCATTGCTGTGCGCGGGCCTGATCGGGTGGAGAGCTTTGCGGCTGGCTGGCCCGGCAAATTTCGTCGGCCTCTACGGCTTTGGCGCGGCCGCACACATATTGGCGCAGGTCGCCCGGCATCAGCAGCGCACTGTCTATGCCTTCACCCGTGATGGCGACACAGCAGGGCAGGACTTTGCCCGTTCGCTCGGCTGCGCTTGGGCGGGCGGCTCATCCGAAAGCCCGCCTGCGCTTGTCGACGTTGCCCTGATCTTCGCACCGGCAGGCGAACTCGTGCCCCAAGCCCTACGCGCAGTCAGAAAGGGTGGCCGCGTCATATGCGCGGGCATCCACATGAGCGACATACCATCCTTCCCCTATGCCGACCTGTGGCAGGAAAGGCAGATTCTCTCGGTCGCCAACCTGACGCGGGAAGACGGCACCTCCTTTTTCGATCTGGTGGGCGGCATGAAACTGCACACCGTCACCCAAAGCTTTCCATTGGAGCAAGCCAACGAGGCGCTGCAAAGCCTGCGCGAAGGCAAGGTGAAGGGCGCGGCAGTCCTTATGCCGCCATCGCAGCCTGCGTGACTCTACTTATGGCGCCGCATCCCGCCTCGCGCGACACTTCGGCATGGAGTCCGGAACGGGAAATTATCCATGCACAATATTCTAGCCAGCGCCACGCTCCTGCGCCTCTTGCTCGTCGCCGGAGCATCCGCACAGACTGCGACGCCTCGCGCGCCGCCGACCGCTCCGCCCGCCACGAACTGCCCGATGCATGATCAGGCAGGCGGGCACATGATGCGGCCGGGCGCCATGCCGATGCAAAACGGGCAGCCCATGCCTGAAGCGATGGAGCATTGCCGCACGATGCACAGCCCTGCCGACGGACAGCAGCATATGATGCACCATCCCGGCGAACCGAGAGTTTCACAAAAGCAGGAGAAGGACCAATGACTGATTTTCGTTCACTCATCCCCTTTGGACGCAGCAATCTCTTCCGCACCGGCTTTGATCCCTTTGCCGATCTGCGCAAGGAAATGGACCGCCTCAACGACGATCTCGGCCGTGGCTGGCTCACCGGCGGCGATGGCAGCAGCAGGGGCTTCAACCTCCCCCGCGTCGACATCGCAGAAACGGACAAGGGTCTTGAGCTCACCGCCGAACTGCCGGGTTTTGATGAAAAGGACGTGTCGCTCGACGTTCAGGACGATGTCTTGACCATAAAGGCCGAGCATAACGAAGACCGCGAGGAAAAGGATGAAAAGAAGAATTATCATCTGATCGAGCGCAGTCGGGGCAGCTATCTGCGCCGCGTTGCACTGCCATTCGAAGCCGATGCGGACAAGGCCAGCGCCCACTTGGAAAAAGGCCTGCTGAAGGTGATCGTCCCCCGGCTCGCCACGGAAGCAAGCAAGCCGCGCCAGATCCCGGTGGGATCGAAATAGAGGCGCGCAAATCGATACGGGCGGGCAATGATCTTCGCGTGATGCTATATAGCCTCTTATGAAACGTATCGCGCTCTGGCTGCTGCCGCTCACGCTGGCCGCGGCGGCTGCCGCATGGTGGTTGCTCGCGGGCCGGGCGCAAGAGGTCGAACTCGCGCCCGTCCGTATCGGTCAGGCCGTCGAACTGGTCTATGCGACGGGCTTTGTGGAGGCTCAGCAGCCCGTATCGATCTCAGCCCGCCTCACCGCCCCCGTCCGCGAAGTCCTCGCCGATGAAGCGCAGCGCGTCGTGCGCGGTCAGCCGCTGATCCTTCTCGATGACGAGGAGCAGCGCCACGCGCTGCAACAGGCGGCTGCGCAACGCCGCGTCGCCCAGCAGGATGAGCAGCGCACACTGGCGCTTTTCGCCAAGGGCTGGGTCACCCGCGCCGCGCGGGACTCCGCCGTCGCCGCCGCCGACAGCGCCCGGGCGGCAGAGGATAGCGCCCGCGCCCGGCTCGACCAGATGATTGTGCGGTCAGGCATTGATGGCGTCGTCCTGCGTCAGGACGTGGAGGCTGGCGATCTCGCTAGTCCCGGTCGCATCCTCATGACGCTGGGCGATCCTTCCCGCATATGGATCACGGCCACCATAGACGAACGCGACATTGCCCGCGTTCGTGCCGGTCAGGAAGCATTGATGTCGAGCGACGCCTGGCCCGGTCGGGTGCTCCACGGTCATGTGCGCGAAGTGACGCCGGGCGGTGATCCCGAACAGCGCGCCTTTCGCGCCCGCATCGTGACGGACGATGCGGTGGCGCTGCCGCTGGGCCTGACGCTGGAGGTCAACATCGTCACGTGCAGGGCACAACAAGCGCTGTTGGCACCGGCGAGTGCGATCGAAGACGGAAAGCTGTGGATCGTTCGCAGCCACCGCGTTCATGCGAAGGCCGTCCGCACCGGCATTGCCGGGACCACCGACGTGCAAATCCTCTCCGGTCTGTCGCGTGGTGAGATGGTCGTGAAAGCGCCCGAGGGGAAGCTAAAGGACGACATGCGCGTTCGGGTGCGGCAATGACTGGTCAACTGCGGCTGCTGGCCAGCGTCGCCGCCCGTCATCTCGTCGGCCGCCGCCGACAGACCATCGTCGCGGTAAGTGGCGTGGCCGTCGGCGTCGGCTTCTTCCTAGCCGTATCGGCCATGATGATCGGCAGCCAGAATGACTTCATCAAGACGCTGATTGACGCCGCCCCACATATCATCATTTCCGACGAGCTGCGCAGCCCGCCGGCCCAGCCGGGCGTCAGCCTCTACAAGGGGGCAGCGATCAACCTTCGCCACTATAAGGTCCGCAACGAGGTGCGCGGGCTCAAGGGCTGGCCGGAAATATTGCGTACCGTGAACGCGCTACCCGGCGCGATCGGCTCGCCCAGTCTCAGCGGCGCAATAACCTTGCGCAGCGGCGGACGCGAGGAAGCGCTGACCATCGTCGGTGTCGACCCCGCGATCGAGGAAAAGGTCAGCACTATTCAGGACCAACTGCGCATCGGACGCCTGCGCGACCTGGAAAGCACGCAAGGAGGCATCATCATCGGCGAGGAAATGGCGCGGCGGCTTGGCCTGGGCGTAGGTGACGTGGTTGGCGCGACCTCCGCTTCGGGCAAGAGCCGGTCGCTTCGCATCGTCGGCCTGTTCAAACGCGGCCAGACGCAGATTTCATCCGGCCTGGGCTATGTCCTGCTGCGGGAAGCGCAATCTCTGCTCGGCCGTCCCTTCATCATCAACCGCATCGGCGTACGCCTTGCCGACCCCTATGAGGCCGAGCCGATCAGCCGCCGCCTGGAGGCCCGCTATGCCTACAAAGCGGAAAGCTGGCAGGAGCGTTCCGCCGACTTTCTTTCCCTGCTCGTGACCCGCAACGTCATCATGTACAGCGTCGTGTCGGCCATCCTGCTGGTTGCCAGCTTCGGCATCTACACGGTCGTATCCAACAGTGTTTCCGACAAAAGGCGCGACATCGCAATCATGCGCTCCATGGGCTTTTCAGAGCGAGATCTTCAGCTGATATTCGTGTTCGAAGGTCTCGCCTTGGCATTGATCGGCATCGTCGCGGGATGGCTGCTGGGATACGGGCTGATGGCGATCCTTGGCTCGCTCAAATTCCCAATCGCGGGCGAGGATCAACACCTCCCCCTCGACCGCACCGCTCGGCAATATGCCATCGCGGCGGCAGCGTCCCTGCTCTCTGGCGTGATTGCCGCATGGCTCCCCGCGCGAAAGGCGGCGCGGGTCGATCCGGTCGACATATTGCGGGGCGCGGTATGAGTGCGATCATAGAGGTTCAAGACCTGTCCCGCAGCCTGCCCGGCACGCCACCGGTGACGCTGGTATCTGACGTTTCCCTGTCGATCCAGCCCGCGACCTTCGTCGCCATCGTGGGCCCGTCCGGCTGCGGCAAATCCTCGCTGCTCTATCTGCTCGGCCTGCTCGACCGGCCAACATCCGGACAGGTGCTGTTCAACGGGCAGGACATGAATCCGCTGCGGGGCGACGCGCGCGCCGGAATCCGCCTGGCGAGCTTCGGCTTCGTCTTCCAGTTCCATTTCCTGCTGCCAGAGTTCACCGCGCTAGAAAATGTCATGCTGCCCATGCGCAGGCTCGGCAAACTGTCGCTCACCGAAATACAGGCCAAGGCGCAGGCGCTGCTTGAGGGCATGGGCCTTGGAGAGAAAAGCACGAAGACGCCTGATCGCCTGTCCGGCGGCGAGCGTCAGCGTGTCGCCATCGCCCGCGCCATCGCCAATGATCCCGCGCTGGTGCTGGGCGACGAACCCACGGGCAATCTCGACAGCCAGAACAGCGCCCGCGTGGTCGAGATGTTCCGCAACCTTGCCCATGATCAGGGCCGCGCGGTGGTGTGCGTCACGCATGATCCCGATGTCGCGGCGGCTGCCGATGTGCAAATCTCCATGCTGGACGGCCGTATCAAGGAAACGAGTGTGAGACCGCGATGACCGCTGGTGTCAATTCCTCCATCATACAGCCTTATCTGCCGCTGCTGGCCGCCATAGCCATTGGACTGCTGATTGGCATGCAGAGGGGATGGGCGCAAAGGTCCTTCGGCACTGGCCGCCGCGTCGCCGGTTTCCGCACCTTCGGTCTGATCGGCCTGATCGGCGGCATAGGTGGTCTGGCGCCGGACATGATGGCAGCCGCCCTTGCAATCGGCGTGGCGGCAGTGCTGACCGCAGGCTATGTCCGCAGCGCGGATCAGGATCATCTGTCGGCCACCACGACGCTCGCGGGCATATTGACCTTCGCCGCCAGCTTCTGCGCCACCCGCTTTTCCCCTTCGCTGGGCCTTGCCATCGGCGGTGCGACCTTTGCGATGCTGAGCGCGCGGCAATCGATGCATGCTCTGCTGAAGGGAATGGACGATAACGAGATTGAGGGCGTATCGCGCTTCCTGCTGGTCGCGCTCGTCATCCTGCCGCTGCTGCCGGATCGGGCGATGGGGCCCTATGAAGCATGGAATCCGCGCAACATCTGGCTGGTCGTCGTCTTCGTTATCGGCCTGTCCTTCGCCGGCTATGCTCTATCGCGGAGGCTCGGGCAGGACAGGAGCATCCTGCTGGTCGCGCTGACCGGCGCGATCGTGTCCTCTACCGCGGTGACGGCCGAATATGCACGGCGCCTGCGGGAAAATCCCGCTATTCGTGGGCCGCTCGCAGCGGGCATCGCCATCGCCTCGATCGTGATGTTCATCCGGGTGCAGTTGCTGGCGCTGGCGCTCATCCCCCGCGCGCTCCCGACCCTGGCCCTCACCATGGCACCCGCAACGATAGTCTCCATATTATTCGCTCTCTTCTCCTTCCGTCGACATCGCGGCGACAGTGCAAACGTAAGCATATCCAACCCGCTCGGCTTCGGCCCCGCGCTGATCCTGGCGGCCATGGTGGTCGTGCTGTCGCTGGTCGCAAGATGGGCGCTCCACCATTTCGGGGAACAGGGGATGGCAGTGGTGCTGACGCTCACCGGCATCTCTGACGTCGATGCAGCGGTCATCACCATGTCAGGGTTGCCCGCTCATATGCTCACAAATCGAACCGCCGGGCTGTCGCTGGGGGGCGCTGTTCTCGCCAACACCTTCGCCAAGGCGGTCATAACGGTGGTCATCGGCTGGGGTCATGGCGGCATCGGGGCGTCGGTCCCGCTTTTTGCGGCGCTGGTGACGGCGGCAGCCAGCATCTTGGCCTGGGCGATATTCATCTAACGGATGCGGACATTTCCGTAGTGCAAAGCGGCTCGGAAGGCGCAGTATGGAAGCGACGATGGTGGAGAAGCGCATGTTAGACGAAGCACTCGCCAAAGCAGCGCAGCAGGTTACGGCAGCACGAAAGGCCTTGCCCGTGATCCGGGCCTTTTTCGACGCGCCCACCTTCACGGTCACTTATGTCATTCACGACGCCGCGAACCGGCGTGCAGCCGTCATAGACAGCGTACTCGCCTATGATCCGGCGTCCGGCCGCACCAGCCCGGACACAGCCGATCCGATCATAGCTTATATCGAAGCGGAGGGGCTGACGGTCGACTGGCATCTGGAGACACACGCCCATGCCGATCACTTGTCGGCCGCCCCCTATCTTCAGCGCAAGCTTGGCGGCGAAATCGCCATCGGCGCGCATATTCGGGAAGTGCAGCAGACCTTCGGCAAACTGTTCAACGCAGGCGTCGAGTTCGTGCCGGACGGCTCCCAGTTCGATCATCTTTGGCAGGATGGCGACAGCTTCTCCATCGGCGATCTTGCCGTCACGGTGCTGCACGTTCCGGGTCACACGCCTGCCTGCGTCGCCTATGTCGTCGGCGATGCGGTGTTCGTAGGCGATACGATGTTCATGCCCGATTATGGCACCGCGCGGGCCGACTTCCCCGGCGGCAATGCGCGCCAGTTGTTCCGTTCGCTCCGCCGCCTTCTGGAACTGCCGCCGGAAACACGGCTGTTCATGTGTCACGACTATCTGCCGGACGGGCGCGACCATTATGTCTGGGAAACGACGGTCGGGGAGCAGCGCCGCGCCAATATCCATGCCCATGACGGCATAAGCGAGGACACATTCGTAGCCATACGCGAGGCGCGCGACCACACGCTCGACATGCCACGCCTCATCCTGCCATCCGTGCAGGTGAACATGCGCGCGGGCCACCTTCCGCCCCCAGATGATAATGGCGTCGTCTATCTCAAGATTCCGGTGAACCAGCTATGATCCCAGCCTGCCCCCAAGCGCCACCGGTCGAAGGACTGATCGGCGGCCTGATGATCGGCATCGCCGCTGCCATCATGCTGCTCGGCCTGGGCCGTATAGCAGGCGTCAGCGGTCTCGTGGCGCGGGCCACCGGTCTTGCCGACAGCGGAGCGCCGCGCAGCATCGCGATCGCCTTCATCATCGGCCTGCCCGTGGGAGCGCTTGTCGTATCCCTGCTGACAGGCGGGGTGCCAGCGCGCTTTCCTTCGATCGGCCTGCTACTGATCGCGGGCGTCATCGTCGGCTTCGGCACACGGCTGGGGTCCGGTTGCACCAGTGGTCATGGCGTGTGCGGCGTGTCCCGCCTCTCGCCCCGCTCTCTCCTCGCGACGGCGCTCTTCATGGCCAGCGGCTTTGCCACAGTCGCGGTTCTTCGCCTCACAGGTGCGCTATGATGAAGGTCGCCATCGCGCTGATATCAGGCGCCCTGTTCGGCGCTGGCCTGGCGCTATCCGGCATGGCTGACCCGATGCGGGTACGCGCCTTCCTCGACCTTCTCGGTCCATGGGATCCGACGCTCGCCTTCGTCATGGGGGGCGCGATGATCCCGATGGCGGTCGCCTGGGTGGTGCAAAAGCGACTTGAGCGCTCGCTGGCCGGAGCAGCCTTCAACCTACCGGAAACACGGAGGCTCGACTGGAAGCTGGCACTGGGCGCGATACTCTTTGGCATTGGCTGGGGTCTTGGCGGCCTCTGCCCCGGACCTGCGATCGCCAGCCTTGCGCTGAAGCCGATTCATGCCGCGCCCTTCGTGCTGGCGATGCTCGCGGGAATGGCGCTCAACCGTTTCGCGCCGAGCGGCACCGCAGGCACAAGCCAACGAGCGAAAGGGACGAGCAGCCACCGCCCCCCGGCCTCCGAAACGCAGCGCGGCTGAAGCATGGACAGTCTTCACTATGTGCTGGGGGCCGTTTCAGGCGGCCTTGTCGGCTTCGTCCTTGGTCTGGTCGGCGGCGGCGGATCGATCCTCGCCGTGCCGCTGATGGTCTATCTGGTCGGCGTGCCAAGCCCCCATTTCGCCATCGGCACCAGCGCTTTGGCGGTCGCCGCCAACGCTGCTGCGGGCCTTGCCAACCACGCTCGCGCGCATCATGTAAAGTGGCGCTGCGGCGGCATGTACGCAGCGGCTGGCGTCGCGGGGGCCTTCGCGGGGTCTAGTATTGGCAAGGTGGTGAACGGCGAAAAGCTACTGTTCCTCTTTGCCCTCGTCATGCTGCTCGTCGGCGGTCTGATGCTCAAGGGCCGGGACAACCCCGGCGATCCCGGCGCGGAATGCAATCGCGAGAAAGCGCCCCAGGTGATCGGCTACGGACTTGGCTCGGGCCTGTTTTCCGGCTTCTTCGGCATTGGCGGCGGATTCCTGATCGTGCCCGGCCTCGTCGCATCGACCGGCATGCCAATGTTGATGGCGGTCGGCACCTCGCTGATCGCCGTTACGGCGTTCGGCCTCACCACCGCGGTCAACTACGCCTTTTCTGGCCTTGTCGACTGGCTGCTTGCGCTCGTCTTCGTGATGGGGGGAGTGGCGGGCAGCATCGCGGGTACGCGAGCGGCGGAAAAACTGGGTGAGCGAACTGGAGGCCTCACCAGCATCTTTGCCGGACTCATCTTCATCGTCGCCCTTTATATGCTCTGGCGCAGCGCCGCCGCTTTCTTCCCCAGCGCTGCAAGGCTGCTCTAAGTCAGCCTTTTTGCAAGGTCCGCTCCAGCAGCTTCAACCGATCGACAATCTAAGAGAAGAAAGCCGTCGACCAGCCGATCAATATGATGCCATTCGCAACCTCTATTGCGCCCAATATTCTCTGGCCTGCTGGCAGCACCCCATCCCCATAACCGATGGTCACATAGGTGGAGTTTGAAAAATACGGCGCCTCTTCAAGATGGGGGAGATGTCCAATAGCCGGTACAATGCCGCCACAGCCAGATCTCAACGGCATGAAGCGCGAGCAAACCGAACGCGGCGAGCAAGATCGCCAGACCGGTCAGATGGACGAGCACCGTCGCGGCAACGGCGCCGGTCGCGATCAAAAGCTGCGCTGTCAGGCTCATATGCTGGCCTCGCGCTGACTTGATAAGGTCATGGCCGGCCACATCTCATCGCGCGGGCACCGCCTGCTCCAGCGCAACCAGCAACGGTGTTTCGCTGGTCAGCATCTTGCCGCGCGCTTCCTCAAGGGTAAACCAGTTCGCCCGGTCGATCTCTGGGAAGGACTGGACGATCCCGCTGGGGGGCGGCCATTCCAGTGTGAACATATTGCTCACCACATTGGCTGGTCCGGGCTCCGCTTCCACCGCGAAGGCTTTCACCCATTTGCCGCCTTTCTGACGAATCCGGGCAAGCGGCCAGGGAATGGCGGCGGGGCACATGCCCACCTCCTCCTGAAACTCCCGCAAAGCCGTATTGGGCAGCGCCTCCCCCGGCAGCGGCGCGCCCTTGGCAATCTGCTAGGCGCCCTCGTCTTCACGCTGCCAATAAGGGACGCCCGGATGCACCAGGAAGACCTGCAATCTTCCTTCATGCCAGCGATAGGGAAGCAGTCCTGCACTCTCCTGCACGTTTCTCACCCCAATCTCACCAGCGGACTTATGTCATCGGCCAAGCCGATTGGCCCATCATGGCCAACGGGATATTTGGTGCCATAAGGGAAAGCCCCAATAGCGCATGTCGGGTTCAACGACTCATAATGCGCCAGCGGACCGGCCGGGACTCTCCCGCATCCTCATCCGAAGAATTCACGATCTCCATCGGGGGCCTACAGTCGAGGGAAGATTGATCATGAAAATCGCCTATGGAACGATCCTGCTCGTAACCGACGGTTCGAGGATGCTGGTGATGAGGAATGAGGGCGACGCCCTTTACCCTGAACTGTCAGTCGTCGCCCATCGCGAGATCGACAACCCACCCAATCGGGAACATCTGACCGACGCACCCGGCGTAAGCTTTTCCAGCAGGGGCGGCACCAGAAGCAGCTACCAGCAAGCCGATATCCATCAATTGCGGGAAGATCGCTTCGCAATCGAAGCGGCAGAGGCTCTGGCGGAAACCGCCGCCGGGCATGAAGCCGAGATCATCGTCGTCGCACCACCGGCCACGCTTCATGTCCTGCGGGATCATTATACCCCGGCGATCAGGAACAGGCTGATCGCTGAAGTGGACAAGGATCTTGTCAAACATCCTGCAGCCGAAATCGTCCATATCCTTACGAACTGGCCACGCAGGTACTGACGGAATAGCGGCTCTACGCCGCCACCGCCTCAATGACCCAGCAACAGGGGATATTTGCTGCGCGTCAGCAACCGCTTGGTAACGCCGCCAAATGTTTCCATCAGCCTGCCGCGCCCATAGGCGCCCATAACCAGATAGTCGGCCCTGAACCGCGCACATTCCTCTTCGATGATGACTTCAATCGGATGCAGGCGATCGTTTATGCTGCGGATCGTCGCATCGACGCCATGTCGCGACAGATATCGCGCGGAGTCGGCAGGCGCAGCCTCGATCGATCCATCATGGATCGTCAGCACCTCCACCTCGTCCGCCAGCGCGAGCAGCGGCGCGGACGCGCGCATGGTCGCGATGCAGGACTGCCTGCCGTCCCAAGCCAGCACAGCTCTGCCGATGTTGAAGCGCTCAAGTGTCTGGGGCACCGCCAGCACGGGCACGCGTGCATGCATCAGAACCTGGCTGGTCACCATCCGCATGTCCGGCAGAGGAAATTGGTCCAGTTGCCGGTTCAGGACGACCACATCCGCAAGGCTGGCTTCCTTCAGAAGGCAGCTTGCAAATTCTCCTGTTACGTCGATCCAGTCCCAAGGCACATCTTCCTTCGCGAGGCGAGCCGTAAGTCGCTCCTTGTTGCGCGCCTCGCTTTCCCGCTCATCCACCAGCACGGCGCCCTGTCCGATGCCGACATACATGTCCCCTGCCACAACTATCAGCGGCGTGACATCGACGCACCGCAAATGACCGCCAAGCGCGCGGGTCAGATCCAATGCAGCCTGCAGCCGGGCTTCCTGGCCCTCATCGTCATGCACGAGCAGAAGTATGTTTTTCATCCTGTCCTCCTTAGGAGTTCAGGATGAGGGTAAGGTTTTAATCTGCCGCGCAATATTAGGATAGTTACGGATATGTCGACTAGGCCAAGGCATTAGAGGAGTCCGCTTGCAGCAATTCGCATTAAGCTGCTCGACTGGGCGCGTGGCGGCCGCGACATCGGATTTGGCCCCTCGCACCTGCGAGGAGCCAGCCCGCTTCAGATTTCGGTTCCGCCCAGATCTGGCGGGGGCTTGAGCGCGCGCTTCGCGCCGACTTTGCATCCGGCGTTCCACGACACCCGCCCGCGAGCGGCGGGATCAAATTCTGATAATCCCATGATACATCTCCAGTGGCCATGATGGCCCAGGGGATGAACGTCCAACCAAGCAGGATGCGGCATATCAGGGTCCGCCGCGATGTGCATCGAAGTTAGGGAAATTCGATAAACTCGCCTGATTTCCTTATAGATCACCTCTGATGGCGATCCATGCCTGCCACTCGACCGCCAAATTTAGCTGTCGATGTGAGAACCGGCCGGTCCTTGCCACAGACCACATCCAATGCTGTCTTACTCACGGAGGCCGCCATGGGCGTTCATGAACGGATCACCACCACGGTTTCCACTAAAGGGCAGGTTATCTTGCCCAAGGCTATCCGTGAACAGAAACATTGGGCGACGGGCACCAAGCTGATTGTGGAAGAAACGGATGAGGGCGTGCTCCTGAAGGCTGCGCCTGTTTTTGCCGCCACGAATATCGAATCTGTCTTTGGTTCGCTGCGCTCAACAAAGCCCGCTCTCTCTATCGATGAGATGAACATGGTCATATCAGAGGAAGCAAAGCGGCGTGCGCGGATTGATACCAACATCGTCGTCCGCTTGCTGACCGCCGATGATAAAAAGCAGGCGAAGGCAGCCCGCAGCATCGTTGATGGGGACGAAATTTTTCTCGGCGTAACAGTGCTGTTGGAGGCAGAATGGGTGCTGCGAGCGGGTTATGGCTTCGCACCCGACGAGATTGCTCGCGCGTTACGCGGCCTAGCCGGTCTTCCGGGAATGCTGGTAGAAGAGCCTGCCCATATGGCATTAGCCCTCGACTGGATGGAACATGGAATGGATTTCGCCGACGCTCTTCATCTTGCGCGATCCGCTCAATGCACTGAATTTCTGACCTTCGACCGGAGGTTCGCCAAACGCGCTGCGAAATTGGACGCCATCCCCGTCGTCGTGCCCTAAAGCCCATCCTGAACGACACGATCTAACGGGGACGTGCTCAACGACCCATAGCGGACGAAAAGCCTTAAATTTGGGAGCGGGTTGCCGACGTCCGCTTCTCTAATGCCTGCTACCATCGCGTGACAGATGACGCCGTACCAAGCTCCACATGCTAATTTGTGGGAACTACCGGGGCTGGCGAGCACTTACTAAGAAATGCCTGCTTTTTTAGGAGAATGCCTTGAGTGGATCCGGCCGCTGGCCAAACCGGCTGATCATCGTCCGCCATGGGCAGAGCGCCGGGAACGTCGCGCGCGATGCTGCGCATGAGGCGCAGGAGGATCGCATCCTTCTCTCTATCCGCGATGCCGATGTGCCACTCAGCGATCTTGGGCGGGAGCAAGCGGCGGCGCTAGGACACTGGTTCGCAGAGCAGCCGGAGGAAGACCGACCGGAGGTCATTCTATCCTCGCCTTACCTCCGCGCCTGCCAGACTGCCGATATCTTCCGGAACGTTGGCGGCGCGCCCCGAGACGAGCAGATCTGCTTCGATGAGCGCCTGCGCGAGAAAGAGTTTGGGATACTGGATGGACTGACCCACACGGGCATCCGCCATCTCCAGCCCGAACAGGCCGCGTCGCGGCAGTTGCTCGGTAAATTTTACCATCGCTCACCGGGCGGGGAGAGCTGGTGCGACGTGATCCTGCGGTTGCGGTCTGTAATGGACACCATCTCGCTCCATTATGCGGGCAAACGGGTGATGATCTTCTCCCATCAGGTCGTGATACTGTGCTTACGCTATATTATCGAAAATCTGGGCGAGCAGGAGATACTCGCCATTGATGCCAAGGGCGACGTAGCCAACTGCGCGATCACCGATTATCGTTTCAATGCGGAGGCAGGGAAGCTGGTGTTGCAACGCTACAATGTCACAGCGCCCATGGAGGAAGAAGCGACGCTTGTCACCAAGGCACCGGATCGCATCGCGGGTGCGCGGGGGTGATTGAAATCGACGAAGCGTGGCTCGCCGCTCATCCTTTGCCGGGCTTTGATGCTGTGTCCGACAAGGACAGCCGTGGCCGCGTGCTGGTGGTCGGCGGGGCGGAGTTTGTGCCCGGCGCGCTGCGGCTGACGGGCGAGGCAGCGCTGCGCACCGGTGCTGGCAAGCTGCAGATGGCGACGGTGCAGGCAGTGGCGATGGCGCTGGGCGTGCTAATCCCCGAAGCGGCTATGATTGCGCTGCCTTCTGACGAAAAAGGCGAGATCGCGGCGGAGGCGGCGGATGTGCTGCGCGAACGCTTTTTGCGCTGCGACGCCCTGATCCTCGGCCCTGGCATGAGCATCGGGGAGCGGACAGACCAGTTGGTCGCGGACCTCCTCAGCGCGCCCGACGCTTCGCGCACCATTTTGCTGGACGCGGCGGCGCTGACATCGGCGCGATATCTGGAGAAACTTATCGCGGCGCATGATGGGCATGTCATCCTGACCCCACATCATGGCGAGATGGCCCATCTGTCCGGGTTGAAAGTAGAAGCGGTGAAGGCCGACCTGGAAGGCGTGGCGCGTGATGTCGCAAGGCGGTTTAACGCTGTCATCCTGTTGAAGGGACAGGAAAACCTGTTGGCAGAGCCGTCAGGCGAAATATTCGTGCATCGGGGCGGGACCGTGGGCCTAGCAACCGGGGGATCAGGCGATGTGCTGGCGGGCATCATCGGCGGGCTGGCGGCACAGGGCGCGTCGCCACTCACGGCTGCCGGATGGGGAAGCTGGTTGCATGGCCGGGCGGGCGAGGTTCTGTCACGTCACGTGGCTATGGCGGGGTTTCTGGCGCGCGAACTGTCCCCGTTAATTCCGCGCCTAATCGACAATGCCAGGCTCAACAGAACCAAACTTCGTTAACCGACCCAACTTTGTCGTTCAGCGACAAATTTTTGCTACCCTCCAGCGGACTGTCGGCTAACCTCATTGCACGCTCAAGGTCAATGGCGAATAGACCTGTGGTTCTGGGCGGAAAAACCTGTAAATTCAGCTAGGTGACTGGCAGGTTGCCAGAAGGGAACGGGGGCGTCGATATGAGCAGAATGGAACGCGGTGCTGAGCACGCGCTTCGTAGTGAGCTGGCGAGTATGAGAGATGCCGAAGTGATGCAGACACTTGCAGAGATGCAACGGCATGCTGATCGGGCCGCAGAGCAGATAGTTCGCGACGAGATGGAGCGGCGTGGCATCGGCTAGTGGGCAATAAACTCTCCGGTTTACGGCCGATCCGCAGTTGGAGACAGGACCCTCAAGACTGGCCCGCTGCGGAAAGGCATGCCTCCCACCGAAACAGCCTGGTCAAGCATTTCAGTTGCTTGTCGGCACTGGCTTAGGCAGAAGCAAAGAAATTCATTTTGGTACAGGGCGAATGAAAAAATGGGGGGGGCCGGTGCATGCGGCCCAAGCTAAGCCAGTGAGCGCGACGGTCGCGCGCACAATCAAAAAATTCTCCGAACCCCGGCGCAACGCGATCCGAGGCGCGGTCGCCGACGCACGGCGCACAATGCCAGGCACCACTCTGCTCAATGCGGTGCGCGCCAATTCGAGTGAGACCGATATGGCGGCCGCTGCGGTCATTCTCGAATCCCCAGCCGGGTTACGCAAGCGACGCGTCGAAGGGCTGCTGCAAAGCGACATAGCGCTCGCTCATGCACTGCACGCACTGCCGGCCAATCTCGAGGCAGCCTATGCCTGTGGCTTCTTAAACAGCTGGAAGCACGACAGTATCCGTGCATTCGAGACGATCGCAATTCTCAGTCAGATGACCGAGGTGCCGCGCGCCGATGCGATCGGTGCGCTGTTGCGCACTGCGCAGAAATGGGGCGCATCCAATTATTTGGCGCTCAAGATTGCCTACGTGAAGGAGTTTCTTGAGCTTGCCGATGCCGAGCGGTTGGTGCTGTCGGAGATCGACGAGCTGCTTGGCCATGCCAAGAGTCCGACGATTCAATATTCGGCGCTGGAGAATCTCAAGACCCGATTGTCGATCTTCTCAGTCGCACGGCGCCACACAAACATTTTGCTCGACCATATAGATGGCGACTTTCGGCGCTACCATAGCCTCAACAACGTCGTTGCAACGCCGTTCAGCACGGAGGATTGCGCAGGCTTTCTGCTGCGAGCCGTCGAAACCAGCCTGATCGATGCCGCGCGCTGCCTGTGGATCGTGGTCAATCTCCGAAGCCGGTTTCCTGACGTATATCGTGCGATCGAGCGCAATCTTGACCCCGAGATCCTAGGGCATTTGCTGCGTCTCCAGCGTGGAATTGCCAACTCGCCTGTCCCCGACGTACTTGCCGGCACCGCACCGCTTGCCAACCCAGACGAGGGTGCCGTGGACGAACTGCCCGGTGAGGAGCGCTCGCTTTCCCTCTACCGGCGCAGCATCGCCTTCCTCGAATTTCCGCAGCTTTGCAGCTATCGCAACGATCTTGACCGGGTGATCGGGCATCGGCTCGTCGCGCCGTTGCTGCCTGATATTTCGCGCTGGCATGCCGACGGGTTCTCAAACATTGCCACGCTCAAGCAGGCAGATGGGGTATTTGAGCTGGCCCAGCATGGTCAGGACAAGGTCCAGGTCGATACCTTTTACCGCACCTATCTCTTCCTGCGCCTCATCCAAGATGCCGCGAACCTCAGCCAACTCTCGAGCGAGGAAGTCCAGTATATTTGCGACAATACGATGCGCCTTGAGACGCTGCTGCTCGAGCGGGAACTCAAGACGATGCATCTTAACGCCTCGGATGAAGCGCGCGCGATCATCTCGGTGCTGGCGCTCGCGCTCTACCGCAGCAAGTCGTCAGATCCCGATATCGATTTCGACTTCCGCGCCAATCTCGAAGACTATATCATCCGCAACTTTGGCGGGAGCATCCCGGATTTCATCGACCATCTCGCACCTAAGAGCCCGGATGTCGCCAACTATATCGCTTCTTCTCTCGATGAAGTTACTCTGCAGAAGATGTACCAGATCATTGATTCACCGCTCGCAGCAGAGAGTGCCAGGCGTGATATCCTCACGAGCGTAGGCATTCATCTCAACAAGATCGAATACATCATCGAGGCCGAAGCGATAGAGACGCGCGCAAAAGTCGCCAAACTTAAGGACTACTTCGACGCGAGCCGCATGTTCGTTGATTCGGTCGCGATGAACAAATGGCTGAGCTCGAACCCATCAGCGTATACCGAGCAATATAAAGAGCTCTTGCCAAAGCTCACCGCGCGGCTGGCCGCGTCACAGAATGTTGTCACCGCCTCGGGCAAGGAGGCGACCATCGACATCGTCCAAATCACATCGACCGACGAATATCTGGTGGAACGGATCGCAACGGAAGCATTCCGCGAATTCTGCGTCAACAACGAGTTCGGTATAGAATCCTATCTGGGACGCCGCATCCGCCACAACACACTGCAGGGCGTGATGACCAACAGCGTCGATGCTGTGCTGCGCCGCCCTGAACATCATCCGGTAATAGCTGGTACGCCATTTGGCGCTGCGCTACGTTCGTGGGAACATAGCTATAAGGTCTTCATCGAACGAATGCGGCGCGATTTCCTGCAATTCCGAAGCGAGGCCAAGCCGCAGGCGCTGTTCGACGCCAGAATCGACCCAGCTGATCAAGTGACACGACGCAATCTTAACCAGCTAGTGCAGACCCTGCGTCGCTCAGGTCCGGAAATGCTAGATGAGCTCATCATATCTTTTTGCTGGCGCCAGATCGCACCGCAGCTAGAGTTCGCCTCACGCCAGATCCGTGTCAAAATGACGCAGGACGTAACGCAGCATCTCGATCATATTCTGCAGCGGTTCAATGGCCCCGAAGAGATCAAGATTAAGTCCGCCCTGGAAGATGCGGTCGCTTCAGTGTTCACGCAGGTAGCAAGCTGGTTTCAGGTACCTCAGACTGGCTTCGTGCCGGCGTCGATCCCCGAAATCTGCAATATTATTGATATTGAGTATGGCCGCACGGCGGCACCAACGATCGTCAGCGGGAAACCTCTACTCACCAAATATTACGGCATCTCTGTCCATCGATTATACGACTGCCTCGCCGTTCTGCTGCAAAATGCATTCAAGCACGGCAAAGCAGGCACCGACGTCACTGTACACATGTCGAGCAGCCCAATTGAGGAGACCAACCTTCATGTACTCGAGGTCGCAGTGCGATCAGTCTTACCCGCCAGCGGCGGCGAAAAATGCATAGCGCGCGTCTCGGAGGCTCTTACCTCTTCGGAAACCGGTCGCGACATGGTCACCGAGGGCTATTCGGGGATCAAGAAAGTTAAATTCATTACGCGCCTCAACGAGGGCAAGTCGACTGTGTCGTTCGATCTGCTAGATGACGCCATCGAGCTTCGCTTCCGCCTCAAAACTGAAGTCGCCGGCGGGGAGAATGACGATTAGTAAAATTCTTCTTGTCGAGGACGAACTTCACAAGCGTGAGGAGCTCACCGCCTGCCTGGCTGAATTCTTTGGCAACGCGTTGCAGCTTGAGCATGTCGACAGCGTGCACGCGGCATTTTGGGCAGTGTCAGCCGACGAATTCGACTTGATCATCCTTGACATGGCGCTGCCGACATTCTCCACCGAAGGAAGCGCGGCCGAACGAGGTCATGACCAGGCGCTGGGGGGTGTCGAGGTACTTCGGGCGCTCAAGGCCCGCAACCTTGCTGCCAAGATCATCATTATCACCCAATATCCCGAGATCACAATCGGCGGTAAGCGCTATAAGCTTGACAAGGCGTCCGAGATGCTCTCGCGGCGCTACGAACAGCATGTGATTGGCGGTGTACTTTACAAGTACCGCTCACCCTCCAACAGTGTCCGGCTCACCACCTTACTGAAGAAACTGACATGAAGATTCTCATCATTGAAGACGATGACGCTAAGCGCGATGAGATACGCGACTTTATCTGTTCGCTTGGGGTATCCCGTGAGAATGTGCTCACTGCCCGGGACATGGCGCAATTCATGGCGCGATTCGATTCGGAAGTCGCAATCTGCGTTATCGACCTGCGCTTGCCGGCCTATGATGGCGCCGGGCCCGAGCGTAATGGTGTAGGCATTTTGCAGGCAATCGAGCAAGCAGGCTCCCGCGCTCGGCTGCTCGCCATCAGCGCCTATCCGGCAGAATTCGAGGATATCCGTCCGCAATTCGAGCGGCGAGGCTGCATGCTAGTCGATTTCGAGCAACGTCCGGTTTGGCGAAATGTGCTGCGCCAAATGGTGATCGAGGCACAGCGCCAAGAGCGACTTGCGTTTCTCGTCTTCTGCGCGTTGCGCACAGAGCGCGCACCATATACCGGCATGACTGAGCTTGAAGGCGAGCCCGTTTTTAAAGATAACTTGGCGCGCTACGATATCTCGATTGCCGGTCAGCGCGGCACGGTGATTGAACTTCCGCGGATGGGCCTGGTGGATGCCGCAGTTACGGCCGGTCAGTGCATCGAAAAATTCAAGCCCAAGGTGGTGGCAATGTCCGGAATCTGCGCGGGCTTTGCGGGACGCGCCGAGCTTGGTCAGTTGCTGGTCGCTGAACTCGCTTATGAATATCAGTCCGGCAAATGGACTGCTGACGGCTTCACGCAGGAGCCATATCAGGCGCCGATCTCAGAAAACATGCGGATCATCGCACGCGAACTAAGGCGTGTGGACATTTAAGGGATTCCTTTTTCCGCGCGGATCGGATTCAAGACTGGCGAAGGGAGCGCCATCTTGGATCGACACGGATTAAGCGACGAGCAGTGGGAGCGGGTTCGCCCCGTGCTTCCCGGTAAAGTTGGGGACCGAGGCCGTTCGGC
>NZ_JFHR01000033.1 GCF_000722875.1 Sphingobium chlorophenolicum
AAAAATCGACTGCGACTTCCATGCCTATCGCTGGAGGCACCTCGTCGAGAACTTCTTCTGTAGCCTCAAAACATTCCGGCGCATCGCTACCCGATACGAGAAAACTGATCAGAGCTACCGCGCCATGATCAACCTTGCGGCCCTGAAGATCGCTATGCGCTAAATGTCCACACGCCTTAATCGAATGTGCCTGGTCGGGCAAGGAGAATGCGGCGCGCGCTTCCGGGAAAGGCCTTCGGTCTCCGCTTGGGAGGCGTTGACCATTTGCCCTCGGTTGCAATCGTTCCGTTTGCGCCGTCGATGCTGTTCTTGAAAACTGTTGCATCGCTCTATATATTCCGGTGGACCGGAAGATTTAATGAAATGGACGCAATGATGCACAGCGCGATGGAAATGCTGAAAGCGACGGAGGCGGCTGTCGTCTCGCGCGTTAGCCTGCGCGATGTTAATCGCGTGATCGACGAGCGCATCCTGCCTGATACACTGGTCTCGCTCGATAATGGCCGTCACGTCGTCGCGGCGGCCTGCTCGCTGATCACTTTCTATTTTGAGAGTGCGAAGCGGCTGACCTCGGAGGAGCGCCTGTTCGCGATCCGATCGGCCGAGCCGCGCCTGCGCCGTTGGGACAGGACGGCCACCGCGGAAATGCTGAAGGCCGACTGGACGGTGCGCGACGAATTCCTGACGATCGATCTGCGTCCCTTTTTCGAGCGGTCGATCGAACGGCTGGCGCGGTTGGATGCTGCCCGCGAACTGGTCATCTCGTCCGCCGATATACTCGGCGGCACGCCCATAATCGGGGGTACGCGCATTCCGGTCCATGATATCGCGGCAGCCATGGCCGCGGGCGTACCGGAAGACGAGATATTGGAGGACTATCCCTCGCTGACACGTGACAAGCTCGCGCTTGCGCTTCTGTATGCCGAGGCCAATCCACTGCGCGGCAGGCCCCGGCCTTTGCTGTCGGGCCTCCCCAAAGGCAGTCGCAAGCTTTCCGAGCATCGGGTGCCGCGCAGGCGCGCCGGATGAAATTCCTGATCGATGAATGCCTCAGCCCCAAGCTGACCGAACTGGCGCAGCAGCATGGATTTGGGGAATCCTCCCATATCGTCTGGTTGGGCCGTGCCGGTGCGAAGGACTGGGATCTCCTCCCGTTGATCATCGAGGGTGACTGGACGTTCGTCACGCGAAACTCCATCGATTTTCGCGGGGAGTCATCGCGTCCGGGCCAGAAGGGGCAATATGTCCGCGCCGATCTGCATGCGGGTCTCATCTGCCTCAATGGTCCCGACGGCATGCTTCGCGATTTGCAGATCGAACTGTTCGAGCAGGCGCTCCGCGAACTCGACGCCGATCCCGATCTTGTCAATCAGGTGCTGGAAATCTCGCTGGAGCCCGACGGGCAACTCAGGGTGACGCGATATGCATTGCCTGCGGATTAAGCGGCCCATGACCATATGGGCTTGCCAAGGGGAGGAAATCTCGCGAGAATCCGGCTATGAAGATGGACCTTGATCACCTGCCGGATGTCCAGCGGACCGAGCTGGATCGGGTCCAGAAAATCCTGCAGGCAGAATTTGCCGAAGCGACGTCGCGGGCCAGCCAATCCTGGAAGCGCAACGGCAAGATCCTCAAGATCATCCTGTTCGGCAGCTATTCCCGCTCCGACTGGGTGGATGAGCCTGAAAATGGATACCAGTCCGATTTCGATCTACTGATCATCGTCAGCCATGCCGACCTCACCGATGTCGCCGATTATTGGTATGTCGCCGAGGACAAGATCCTGCGCGACGAGGAAGTTCGTCGTCCGGTCAATATCATCGTTCACACGCTCGACGAGGTGAACCAGGGTCTTCGCAAAGGCGAATATTTCTGGGTGGATATCGCACGGGATGGCATTGTTCTGTACGATCTTCCTGGTAACGCTCTTTCCCTTCCGCAACCCCTCACGCCAATTGATGCTTGGGAAATGGCATCCTCATACTTCACCGATTGGATCAGGAAAACAGATAGTGCGTTAAAGATTGCAGCCTTTGCGGTCGAAGAGAACGAATATAAGGATGCCGCATTTCTTTATCATCAGGCAGCAGAGCGAGCTTACATAAGTCTCCTTCTTACTCGAACTCTATATTTTCCGCGCTCGCATAACATAAAATTTCTTCGATCTCTTACCGAAGGCATTGAACCTCGGTTGATCCCTGCATGGCCGCGCGCCACGAGAGCGGAACGACGCCATTTCGAACTCCTCAAGCGCGCTTATGTCGAGGCACGCTATTCTACACAATATGACATTACTGTCGAAGATCTTGAAACCATCGCCGCGTCCGTCCGTGCCTTGCGGGATGCCGTCGATCTGTCGGCCCGTGAACGGATCGAGCAACTGCGGATCGACGCCGGGGCCTGATCGAACGAGGTTTCCCGATCGATAGACTAGACGGGTCCGACTTGGGCCGATTTGCGCCGATCTGCACCCTGTCCCTCTGATTGAATTTCGCGGATTTTCATCCCGCTCGACCCGGTCCTGTCCGGCGAGCGGGAGCTTTTCGTGACACCGACCAAATTGCTGATCGGCCAGATTCTGGTCGTATTCGTCATTGTCATCGCCGGCATCTGGGCCGCCACGCAATGGGCGGCATCCATGCTGGCCTATCAGCCGCAGCTTGGCCCCGCTTGGTTCGCGGTTGGCGATGTTCCTGTCTATAAGCCATGGGCGCTGTTTGGCTGGTGGTATCATTTCGACGCCTATGCGCCGATCGTCTTCGACAAGGCTGGTACACTGGCCGCGGCCAGCGGCTTTGCGGGCTGCGGCGCCGCGATCTTCGGGTCGCTGTGGCGCGCGCGCCAGTCGCGCCATGTCACCACCTATGGTTCGGCACGCTGGGCTACCCATGCAGACATGCAACGCGCCGGTCTGTACCGTGAAACGGGCTTCATGCTGGGGCTGCATGGAACGCGCTATGTGCGCCATGATGGCCCCGAACATGTCATGGCCTTCGCGCCGACCCGGTCCGGCAAGGGGGTCGGGCTGGTCGTCCCGACTCTGCTTTCCTGGACGGGTTCAGCGGTTATCCATGACATCAAGGGCGAAAACTGGACCCTGACCGCCGGCTGGCGCTCGCGCTTCTCGCATTGCCTGCTGTTCAACCCGACCGATATGCGCTCGGCCGCCTATAATCCGCTGCTCGAAGTGCGTCGCGGCGCCGATGAAGTGCGGGACGTGCAGAATATCGCCGATATCCTGGTCGACCCGGAAGGCGCGCTTACGACCCGCAATCATTGGGAAAAGACCAGCCATTCGCTGCTGGTGGGCGCGATCCTCCATATCCTTTACGCCGAGGAGGAAAAGACCCTCGCGCATGTCGCGACCTTCCTCTCCGATCCCAGGCGCAGCTTCGCCGCGACCCTGCACCGGATGATGACCGCGAACCATCTGGGGACCGACAAAGCGCCGCAGGTGCATCCCGTTGTCGCGTCCGCCGCGCGCGAATTGCTCAACAAGAGCGAGAATGAACGATCGGGCGTCCTGTCTACCGCCATGTCTTTCCTCGGCCTCTACCGCGACCCCACTGTCGCGCAAGTAACGTCCCGCTGCGACTGGCGGATCGCCGACCTCATGGACGGCGCGCGGCCCTGTTCGCTCTATCTGGTCGTGCCGCCATCGGACATCAGCCGCACCAAGCCGCTGATCCGCCTCATTCTCAGCCAGATTGGCCGTCGCCTCACCGAACATCTCGACCAGCAGGGGGTCCGCGGTAGCCGGCACCAGCTCCTCATGATGCTGGACGAGTTCCCGGCGTTGGGGCGGCTCGATTTTTTCGAAACCAGCCTTGCCTTCATGGCAGGCTACGGCATCCGCGCCTTTCTGATCGCCCAGAGCCTCAACCAGATCGAGAAGGCCTATGGAGAGCATAATGCGATCCTGGACAATTGCCACATCCGCATCGCCTTCGCGACCAATGACGAACGGACCGCCAAGCGGATTTCCGATGCGCTGGGCACCGCCACGGAGCAGCGTGCCATGCGCAACTACGCCGGCCACCGGCTCGCGCCCTGGCTTGCCCATGTCATGGTCAGCCGCCAGGAAACGGCGCGCCAGCTCCTGACGCCCGGCGAGGTCATGCAGCTTTCCGCCGATGAGGAACTGGTGCTGGTCGCCGGTCTTCCCCCGATCCGCGCCCGCAAATTGCGCTATTATGCCGACCGAAATTTTACCGCGCGCGTCGCGCCGCCGCCTGTGCTCAGCGACAAAGGCTATGCCGACCGCCCGGAACCACGGACGGACGATTGGGCGGAGCAATGCCATGCCCAAGGCGGCCAGGTTGCGAGCGAAGCCGCTAACGCGCCCGCAGATGAGGGCGGCAGGGAGCAGCAGCGCCACCCTACCATCGAGATGGATGGCCGATCGGAAAAGGAGATTCCAGAGCCTGATCCTGATCGTTCGATCGCGGAAGACGAAGATGTCGTCTCCGACAAGCGCGCGATGGAACAGGCCCGGAAAATGGCGCCTGTTGTCCGTGGCCATGCCATCGATCTGGCATCCGATCAGGAGAGGGTGCTGGGCCTATGAAACGCGCACCCAAAATCCGCCAGAATCTCTACATCGACCGGGAGATCGGCGATGCGCTGGAGGCGCTCGCCAAGGGCCGTTCCGGCAACAAGAGTCGGCTGGTCAACGATGCGCTCAGCGCCTGGATCCGCAATCGCGGTATCAGCGAAGCCGACGCAGCCCTTCGCATGCGGCTGAACGAGCTGTCGAAGGAACTGGCCGGTGCGCGGCGGGACATCGACATCCTCCTCGAAAGCTTGGCGCTGTTCATCCGCTATCAGTTGATGGTGACGCCGCCGCTCGCGGACAATGATGCCGCGGGCCGCGCCGAGGGGCGAGAACGGTTCGAGGTCTTCATCGCGCAGGTCGGCCGCCAGATCGCGACCGGCAAGCGGACAATCGCGCCGACAGGCGTCGAGGGAGGCGCCGCATGACCGACACGGCGATCGAGCGGCGCAAGATCATGCTGCGCACCGCCATGGGTCCGGCGATTGCCGCCGCACTGGGTGATCCACGCGTGATCGAGATCATGGTCAATCCCGACGGCGCCCTGCGCCTCGACCTATTGGGCGAGGGAAGGGTCGATACCGACATCTATCTGCCGTCAGCGGAAATCGAACGAATCATCCGCCTGGTCGCTTCGCATGTCCGGGCCGAAGTGCATGCTGGCGCGCCGATCCTCTCCGCCGAACTGCCCTCGCATGCCGAAGGACGGGCGGGTGAACGGTTCGAAGCCATCCTGCCGCCGGTCTCGCCGGGTCCCTGCTTTGCGATCCGCAAGCCCGCATCGCGGCCCTATAGTCTCGCCGACTATGTCAGCGACGGCATCATCAGCGAAGAGGCCGCCGGCCTGCTGCGCCAGGCCGTGCGCAACCGGTGCAACATATTGGTGGCCGGCGGCACAAGCTCAGGGAAAACGACGCTCGCCAACGCGCTGCTCGGGGAAATCGGGGCGGCCGACGAACGGCTGATCCTGATCGAGGATACGCGCGAACTGCAAAGCCCGGCCGCCGATACCGTGGCGCTGCGTACGCGCGCGGGGTCGGTGACAATGACGGATCTCGTCCGCTCGACCCTGCGCCTGCGGCCTGACCGGATCATTGTCGGCGAGGTCCGGGGGCCGGAAGCGCTCGACATGCTGAAGGCCTGGAACACCGGGCATCCAGGTGGGATCGCGACGGTCCATGCCAACAGCGCGGTGTCCGCGCTCAGCCGGATCGAAAGCCTGGTGCAGGAGGCGGTCGCAACTGTGCCGCGCGCTCTCATCGCCGATGGCATCGATCTCATCGCATTTCTGTCCGGTCGCGGCGCCGCCCGGCGGCTCACCAGCCTCATGCGTGTCGAGGGGCTCGATCCTGAAGGTGCCTACCGGCTGACCGAACTTCTTATTGCGCCAACTCCAATAGGAGAATGTCCATGATTATCAGTGCCAAACTCCGTCGCATACATGCGGCAGCTGCCGCTATCGCATTCGGTCTGACGGTCGTCGCCGCCACCGCGCAGGCTGCCGGATCGGGCATGCCTTGGGAACAACCTTTGGAACAGGTGCTGGAGTCCGTCCAGGGGCCGGTCGCCAAGATCGTCGCGGTGATCATCATCATCACCACCGGCCTGACCCTCGCCTTTGGCGAAACCTCGGGCGGGTTCCGCCGGCTCATCCAGATCGTCTTTGGCCTGTCGATCGCATTTGCGGCCTCGTCCTTCTTTCTCTCCTTCTTCAGCTTTGGCGGCGGGGCGCTGGTTGCATGAGCGCGATCGAAGGCTTCGAGGTGCCGATCCATGCGAGCTTGGCTTCCCCTATATTATTGGGCGGCGCACCGCGGGGCCTTTCAATCCTCAACGGGACCTTGGCGGCCGCGATCGGCCTTGGCCTCCAGCAATGGCTGATCGGGATCGTCGTCTGGGCGATCGGGCATAGCATCGCGGTCATCGCCACAAGGCGTGATCCTGATTTCGCGCCCGTCCTCATTCGCCACCTCCGGCAGAAAGGATATTGGGCATGTTGAATCTCGCGGAATATCGGTCGCGGGCTGATCGGTTGGCCGACCATCTGCCGTGGGTGGCGCTCGTCGCGCCCGGCATCATGCTCAACAAGGACGGCAGCTTCCAGCGCACATTCCGGTTCCGCGGTCCCGATCTGGAAAGCGCGACGGACGCCGAACTGGTTTCCGCCTGCGCTCGTGCCAATAATGTGCTCAGGCGCCTCGGATCGGGCTGGGCGCTGTTTTTCGAAGCCGAACGGCGCGAGGCCATCGGCTATCCGACCGGCGCTTTCGAAGATGCCGCGTCCAGGCTTGTCGATGAAGAACGGCGCGGGCAATTTGAAGGCCGGGGACGGCATTTCGAAAGCGTCTATCATGCAACGCTGGTCTGGCTTCCGCCCGCCGACAGCAGTGATGCGGCAAGCAGGCGGCTGATCGATCGGCCCGATGCGGAAAAGTGGCGGGATTGGCGACAGGCGCTTGCAAGTTTCGCGGCGGAGACCGGACGCATCATCGACCTGTTCGCCGGCTTCATGCCGCAAGTGGCTCCGCTCGATGACGCCGGGACGCTGAGCTTTCTCCACGGCGCGATATCGGATCGGAGTCATCCGATCATGGTGCCCGAGACGCCGGTCTATCTCGACGCCCTGTTGGCGGATACGCCGCTGGTCGGCGGACTCGAACCCCGCCTCGGCGAGACGCACTTACGTACCATTACCGTCCTCGGCTTTCCCAATGCGAGTCATCCGGGTTTACTCGATGCGCTCAACCACCAGGATTTCGGCTATCGCTGGGTCACGCGCTTCATCGCGCTCGACAAGAGCGATGCGACCCGAGTCCTCACCAAACTCCGCCGCCAATGGTTCAACAAGCGCAAGTCCATCACCGCGCTGTTGCGCGAGGTGATGTATAACCAGCCCACGCAGCTGCTCGACAGCGATGCCGACAACAAGGTGGTGGACGCGGACCTCGCGCTGCAGGCGCTGGGCGGCGATCATGTTGCCTTTGGCTATCTGACGACGACGATCACCGTGTCGGACGGCGACGTCGCGGCGGTCGAGGCCAAGGTGCGGGCGGTCGAGCGGGTCGTCAACGGTCTGGGGTTCAGCTGCATCCGGGAAACGGTCAATGCCGTCGAGGCCTGGCTGTCGAGCCTGCCGGGGCAGGTCTATGCCAATGTCCGCCAGCCGCTGGTCCACAGCCTCAATCTCGCGCATTTGATGCCGCTGTCCGCCGTCTGGGCCGGGCCGGTGGATAATCGCCATCTTGCAGGGCCAGTATTGTTGCAGGCGAAGACAAGTGGAACGACGCCGTTTCGGCTCTCCACCCATATCGGTGACGTTGGGCATATGATGGTCGTCGGCCCGACCGGTTCGGGCAAGTCGGTGCTGCTCTCCTTCATCGCACTGCAATTTCGCCGTTATGCCGGCTCGCGCATCGTCTATTTCGACATGGGCCGATCCGCCCGTGCCGCCATCCTGGCGATGGGCGGCAGCCATCATGCGCTCGGCACTGGAGAAGGGGAAGACGATCCGCTTTCCTTCCAACCCCTACACGCCATCGACGACGAGCGCGAGCGCAGCTGGGCCGCCGAATGGTTGAGCGGATTGCTGGCCCAGGAGCGGGTGCTGGTGACGCCCGAGATCAAGGATGCACTCTGGTCGGCACTGTCCAACCTGGCATCCGCGCCCATTGAGCAGCGAACCTTGACCGGGCTTTCACTTCTTCTCCAGTCCAATGCCCTGCGTCTGGCACTCGCGCCTTATCTGCTGGACGGCAGCCATGGCGCGTTTCTGGACGCTGCGACCGAACGGCTGGCCTTTGCCGATGTTCAGTGTTTCGAGACCGAAGCGTTGATGGGCCGCAAGGGGCTGGTCGCCCCGGTGCTGACCTATTTGTTCCACCGGATCGAGCAGCGCTTCGACGGGTGTCCGACCCTTATGATTTTGGACGAGGCCTGGAGCCTGTTCGACGATCCGCTGTTCGCCGCGCGCATCCGCGAATGGCTGAAGACGCTGCGCAAGAAGAATGTGTCGGTGCTGTTTGCCACCCAGAGCCTGGCGGACATCAGCGAGAGCAGTATCGCGCCCGCCATCATCGAAAGTTGCCTGCAGCGTATCCTCCTCCCCAACGACCGGGCGATCGAACCGCAATCCCGCGCCGCCTATGAGCGCTTCGGCCTCAACGCGCGGCAGATCGAGCTTGTCAGCCGGGCAACGCCCAAGCGCCATTATTATCTGCAATCCCAGCGCGGCAACCGCCTGTTCGAACTCGGGCTGGGGCCAATAGCCCTCGCGCTATGCGGGGCATCGGACCCGGACAGCCAGACCCGGATCGATGCGATCCTTGCCGAGCATGGCCCCGGCCAGTTTGCGCAGCATTGGCTGGAGGGCTGCGGCCTTGGCCCTGCCGCCGATGACCTCGCCCGCTTTCCCATTGCCTCCCTTCGCCAATCCAAGGAGAATTGAGATGAATTCCCGTTTGCTAGTCCGCAAATATCTGATCGCGTCCGTCCTTGCACTCGGCGGCGCCAGTGCGGCGGGCGCGGGCTTTCTGCTCCAGAGCCGCCCGGCGCAGGCTATCCCCGTGTTTGACAGCGCCAATTATGCGCAGAACCTGCTGACTGCGGCGCGCACGCTCCAGCAGATCAACCAGCAGATCCAGTCGCTCCAGAACGAAGCGTCCATGCTGACCAACATGGCGAAGAATCTGAGCCGCATCAGCTTCCCCGAACTTCAGCAGCTGACCGACAAGTTGCGCGCAGTCGACCAGCTCATGGAGCAGGCGCAGGGCATCGATTTCAGGATCGGCAATCTCGACGCGCAGTTCCGCCGGCTGTTTCCCACCGATTATGATGCCGCGCTGCGGATGGACGTGCGGTTGGGTAATGCGCGCGAACGTTTCGACACTGCCATGGCCGCCTTCCAGCAGAGCATGGCCGTCCAGTCCCAGGTCGTCGGCAATGTGACGCAGGATGCACAGACGCTGGAAGCCCTGTCCGCCAGGAGCGAGAATGCGGAGGGTGCGTTGCAGGCGACCCAAGCGACCAACCAACTGCTCGCGCTCGCCACCAAGCAGCAGCTCCAGATTCAGAATATGATGGCCGCGCATTACCGCGCCGAAGCGGTGGAACAGGCGCGGCGGGTTCAAGCCGAGGCCGATGCGCGCACCGCGACGCGGCAATTCCTGGGCTCGGGTTCCGCCTACACGCCCCGTTGAGATGAGGCAGCGCTGGTCCCACCGCTCCCCCACGGCCGGACGCTGCCTCGTCGCGGAGCCTCGCTGCTTGTCAGCCCCTCTCGATGGCGGGGCTCCGCGACACCCATTGCCAGGGATCACAGACCATGTCTGACCTCAATGTCATCGACCGGTTCATGGCGACCTTCATCGCCTATATCGACAGCGGCTTCGGCCTGCTGGGCGGCGATGTCCGCTTCCTCACTGCGACGCTGATCGGGATCGACATCACGCTCGCGGCGCTCTTCTGGGCGATGGGCGGCGAGCAGGACGTGATCGGCCGGTTTTTGAAGAAGATCCTGTTTGTGGGTGCCTTTGCCTACATCATCAACAGCTTCTCGACCCTGTCGGAGATCATCTTCCGCTCCTTTGCCGCAGCGGGTCTGACCGCGGGCGGGGGCAGCATCTCGGCGGACGATCTCCTGAAACCCGGACGGCTTGCCGGGACAGGGTTCGAAGCCGCCTGGCCACTGCTCAACCAGGCCTCGGAGCTGATGGGGTTCACCAGCTTCTTCGACAATTTCCTGATGATCGCGATTTTGCTCTTCGCGTGGGCGATCGTCATCATCGCCTTCTTCATTCTCGCCGTGCAGATGTTCGTGACCGTGATCGAGTTCAAGCTCGTCTCGCTGGCGGGCTTCATTCTCATTCCCTTTGCGCTCTGGAACCGCACCAGCTTTCTGGCCGAGCGTGTGCTGGGTCATGTGGTCAGTTCCGGGATCAAGGTCATGGTGCTGGGCGTCATCGTCGGCATCGGCTCCAGCTTCTTTGCCGAGATGGTGGGCGCGCTGAACGAGCAGGAGCCCGATATCGGTGCGGCGATGAGTCTGGTTCTCGCAGCGCTGGCCCTGTTTGGCCTGGGCATTTTCGCGCCGGCCATGGCGTCGGGTCTTGCCTCCGGCGCGCCGCAATTGGGGGCTGGCGCCGCCGTTGGCAGCGTGGCCGGTGCCGCCGGTGTTGCGATGCTGGGCGGCGCAGCAACAATGGGTGCGGGACGAGCGCTGTCCGGTGGCGCGCTGGCAGCGATCCGGGCAGGCACGAATATGGGTACAGCCGCGCAGGCCGCCTACCAATTGGGGCAGGAAACATCTGGTTCCAACAGCATGTCCGCCGGCCTCGGTGGCGTAGCCAAGGCTGCCGCGCACGGGCTGCGCAACAAGGCGGAACAGGCGCTCGGCCTTGGCGAAGCCGCCGAGCGTGGCCGGGAAGCGGCCTGGTCGGCGTTGGGTACCGGCGCTGCCGATGCATCCGGCTCATCGTCGACCAGTAATGTGCCGAACTGGGCGCAAGCGATGCAACGTCGGCAGGATGGCCGGCATCATCGGCATCTTGCCGTGCAGACCCTGAAAGAGGGTGATCGCGGCAGCGCGGCAGCCACCCCCGACATCCATGAAAAGGACGACTGATCATGATCTTTCGACGAACGATCCAGCGATATGGCAAGACGCCGCAGCCTGAGACGCGCTACAGCCGAGCCGGCCAGGTCTGGGATGAACGGATCGGCAGCGCGCGCGTGCAAGCCCGTAATTGGCGGTTGATGGCCTTTGGAACCCTGACCCTGTCGAGCGCCATGGCGGTCGGTCTCATCTGGCAGTCGTCGCAGAGCCGGGTGGTGCCCTATGTCGTCGAGGTCGACCGATTGGGCGAGGCGCGGGCGGTGACAGAGGTTGAAGGCAACTATCAGCCCACCGATCCCCAGATCGCGTGGCAGCTCTCTCGCTTCATCGAGAATGTCCGTGGGGTGTCGCTCGATCCGGTACTGATGCGCCGCAACTGGCTCCAGGCTTATGATTTCGTGTCCGAGCGCGGGGGGCTGTTCCTCGGGGAATATGCACGTGCCCGGCAGCCTTTCGCGCGGATCGGGGAGCGCACGATTTCCATTCAGGTGACCAGTGTGCTGCGCGCGTCGGATAAATCCTTCCAGCTCAAATGGATCGAAAGCGAATATGAGCGGGGGAGCCTTGCCGGCACGTCACGCTGGACCGCGATCCTCACCGTCAAAACTCGAACGCAGCGGACGACTGATAGCCTGCGCCGCAACCCGCTCGGCATCTATGTCGATGGCATCGATTGGAGCCGGGAGGTGGATGGCGATGGTCCCGGTGCCGGGCAGGCGGCCGCAACCGCAGCGCCGAAACCATCCGCAGTCTCTCGCCCATCCACCGAAATGCCGGAGGTCGCCCGATGAAACCCTATCATGTCCTTCCATGCGTTCTGCTGCCACTCATCGCGTGTCCGGCAAAAGCAGCAGATGCCACGGGGGCGGGATCGTCCACCATCGTCAACGCGGCCAATCAGGCGGCAACGTCGAGTCCAAAAGCGGACAGGTTCCTGAACGCGGTGCAGGTCTATCCCTATGCTGTGGGCACCATCTACAAACTGATTACCGCGCCTGAGTATGTCTCCGACATATCGCTCGAGCCTGGCGAGACGCTGGTGGCGGTGGCGAGCGGTGACACGGTGCGCTGGATCATCGGCGACACAAGCAGCGGCGAGGGGACTGCGAAGCAGGTCCATGTGCTCGTCAAGCCGAGCATGGCCGGTCTTTCGACCAATCTCCTCATTACGACCGATCGACGCGCCTATCATCTGTCACTGGTGAGCACGGCCCGTACGGCGCTTACCGGCATATCCTGGTCCTATCCCCAGGATGCGTTGCTGGCGCTGCGCCGCGCGACGGACGAGGCGAAGATTCGGGAACCGGTGTCGTCGGGGATTGCCGTGGAGCAACTGCATTTCAATTATGAGATTTCCGGCGACAGGCCTGCCTGGCGACCTGTGCGTGCGTTCGATGATGGCCGACAGACCTTTGTCGAGTTTCCCGCATCCATTGTCGCGGGTGATGCGCCGCCGCTTTTTCTGGTCGACCAGAAGGGCGACGTGCAGTTGGTAAATTACCGCCTCAAGGACCGGTTTTACGTGGTGGACCGGATCTTCGATCGGGCGGAACTCCGGTTCGGGTCGAAGAAACAGCAGATCGTTCGGATCAGCCGCGTGGCCCCCGGCAAGTCTGGGAGGCGCTCATGACGGAGATCGGACAAGAGGAACCCGCATTGGCGGCGGGGCCAGGCGAGGAAGTGGCAACTATCACGGCAAACGCCTCCCGAAAGGAAAATCCTGCTTCCCTGCAAATGCGCGCCCAGCCGGTTCGCGCCTTGCGGTTCAAGCGAGAGGTCTTGATCGGTGCTGCTGCGGTCGCCTCCTGCGCGCTGGCGGGGACGGCCTGGTGGGCGCTGACCTCGAACCGTCATGTCGGTCAGGTAATGTTTGCCGAAGGCGTGGAAAAGACGGGATCGCCTGCCGATTCCCTTTCCGGCCTGCCGAAAAGCTATGATGCGGTGCCACAATTAGGGCCACCGTTGCCGGGTGATTTGGGTAGGCCTATCCTCCATCGGCAGCGCGAACGCGCGAGCCAACTGCCAGTCGGGGATGATGCAGCCGCTCTAGCCGCACGGGACGCGGCCGCCGCGCGCGAGCGGGATGTCGCTGAGTTGCGGTCAGCCCGGCAATCGACTTTGCTGGCAACGACTTCGTCGCGGGAATCGGAAGCGACAAGTGAGGGGACTGGCAAACCCACGTCCATGGATCAGCCCGCTCAGGTATCGGTGACAGAGGGGACCATTGATCCCGATCGCGATCAAAACGCCCAGGCCCGCAAGCTGCGTTTCATGGCAGCGTTGGATAAAGGAAACACCACAAACCCTTACACTCTCGAGCGGCCAATTTCGGCGAGCATAGTTTCGGCGGGCAGCGTGATCGCAGGGAGCCTTATAACCGGTCTCCGCTCCGATCTTCCCGGTCTGGTTACCGCACAGGTCTCGGAGCGGGTCTATGATAGTGCGACCGGCCGCATCTTGCTCATTCCGCAGGGCGCGAGGCTCATCGGGGAATATGATAGCGCCGTCGCCTACGGCCAGAGTCGTGCATTAATTGCCTGGCAGCGGATCATCTTGCCCGATGGAAGCTCCATCCGTTTGGATAATGCACCGGCCACCGATCCAGCTGGCTATACTGGCTTAAGCGATCGGGTAGACCAGCATAGCGGCCGCCTGCTGAAAGGCGTTGCCATTGCGACATTGCTGGGTGTTGGAGCCAATCTGACTTTTTCAGGGGAGAGCGATCTCGTTCAGGCGATGCGCGAAGCGACGCAGCAGAATGTCGCCCGTGCTGGCGATCAGATCGCTCAGCGGAATCTGCAGGTTCAGCCCACTATCACGATCCGGCCAGGGACACCGGTGAGGCTTTTGGTGCAGCGCGACCTGATCCTGCCCACGTGGAAAGAATAGGAAATACATCATGGTGGGACTGAAACTGCCAAGAATTCCAGATCGTACTCCAGTGAAGTTGACGATATTGGTCCCACCGGATCTTTACCAGGCGTTGGTTGATTATGCGACGCTGTATAGTCAGATTTATGGAAGGGAGGAGCCGCTGATCGAGCTGGTGCCTGCAATGTTGGCTGCCTTTCTGGAGGGCGATAAAGCTTTTGTGAAAGGAAGGGCAGCGTTGGAGAGACGGACATAATTGGATTACATACAGCCTGACGTGCAACGTGAGGAATCAGCAGCAGCGGCTCCCCTTCGAATGGAAGGGCACGGTTTGGCCGCTAGCATCCGCATCATGTTGAGCATTCAACCCTCAAGAAGATCATTCGGTGGGACTACGCTACAAGATGATTACAACCAAAATGGATCAAATTCTTTGCCGGCTTTTCGTCTGCAAAGGGTCAGCTATTGACCTGCCCCCCGGCAGTCCCTCGCTCATAACGAGAGTCTTGCGGTTGATGACCCTGTCCCGGTTCTGCCACCGGCCAGAACGAGAGATCCGGCGCTTCATCGGCCGGGGTTAACCCCGGCCGATGAAGCAAATTCGGCAGGCGTCATGAACCCCAGGGATGTGTGAGGTCGGGTCTCGTTGAAGTCCGTCCGCCACGCCTCGATCTTGCTCCTGGCGTCGTCCAAAGACAAGAACCAGTGCGTGTTCAGGCATTCATCGCGCGCCGGCCATTGAAGCTTTCCACGAAAGCATTTTCGGTAGGCTTTCCCGGCCTGCTGAAGTCCAGCGTGACACGGTTGATGTAGGCCCAGTGGTCGAGCGTCCGCGAGATAAGTTCCGGGCCGTTGTCCACCCTGATCTTGGCAGGCGCGCCGCCGCG
Source organism: Sphingobium chlorophenolicum (assembly GCF_000722875.1). Lineage (GTDB taxonomy): Bacteria > Pseudomonadota > Alphaproteobacteria > Sphingomonadales > Sphingomonadaceae > Sphingobium > Sphingobium chlorophenolicum. The sequence continues at coordinate 14,921 of NZ_JFHR01000033.1, forward strand.
CTCGAACAACAGGCGATCCATGACAGCGACCACCTGCTCGCCCTTGATCCCCTGATCGACATGGATCGCGAGGCACTTGCGGGCGTAGGTATCAACGACTGTCAATGCCCGGAAGCGCTTACCATAGAACAGGGCATCGGACACAAAGTCCATCGCCCAGATTCGTTCCTGTGCGAGGGCAGAGGCCGTTCCACCCGCCGCGCGGCCATGACGCGCCGGCGCGGCCTTTTTGCCCGTAAATTAAGACCTTCCAGGCGATAAAGGCGGTGTACCCGCTTCACATTGACAGGCCAGCCTTCGCGCCGGAGCAGGATATGAATACGGCGATAGCCATAGCGCACGCGGGTCGCCGCGATCTCCTTGATCCTGTTTCTGAGTGGCGCCTGGTCGCTTCGGATCGACCGATAGCGGTGCGTCTTGCGATCGAACCGGAGCACCGCGCAGCTAAGCCGCTTGCTCACCCGATAACGATCCTGCACCCAATGGACGATCTCGCGCAGTCGGCCAGGCGCTACACTTTTTTTGCCAGAACCTCCTGGAGCCAGCCAGGCGCTTCACCGCGGCCCGGTATCGTGCCAACCCCCGCTGCTTCTTTCGCTTCCGCGCTTCACAACGCCGAAGGCGGACCGATCAGGCGAAGAAATCGAGCGGCTGCACCGGCTCGCGCTTGAAGCCGATGTCGCTTTCGATCCCAGAACTGGCGCCAAAGGCGTTCATGTCCTGGATCATGGATGCGAGGATGCGGCCCATCTTGTCGACCTCGGACTGCTGCAGTGCGCCGTTCTCGATGCTGATCGACGAAGGCGATTCGAGCGTGGGTTCCATGAACTGCTGCCGCCATGTTTGATCGCTGAATTTGGCCGGAAGATCGGCCGTGATGGAACTTGCCGCCCGGAGCTTCGACACGAGAGCGTCGCTCACCGCCATGCTCGCGAACGTGCGGGGCGTGGCGCCCGGCTTGAAGGCAAGCGCCGCATCGCCGACCAACCCAACCGAGCCGTCCGAGCGGGTGAAGTTGGAGGTGCCGAGCAGGATATTCTCCCCGGCCTTGGCGCGGCCCTCGCGATATTGGGTCGCAAGTCCGATCGACTTGATCCCGAGCGCCTCAAGCGTCTTGAGTTCGCCGGCATCGGTCACTCCATCCAGATCGGCATCGACCCAGACCTTGAGCTCGTTGAAGCGAGCGTCCTTGGCGTCGATCAGCTTGTCGCCATTATTGTCGAGGGCGGCGAGCGCCTGAAGATCGCTGCCTACATTGTCCGTTTCAGCCGCGAAGCTCAGTTCGGACATATCGGTGATGCGGCCGTCATTGTTGCGGTCGATGACAAGGAAGCCGTCACCCTTGCCGATCCAGCCCGTATCGTCGGCTGCACCGTCGCCGTTCATGTCGAAACTCGCCCTCGACTTCTTTATCGACTTCATCTCGATGCCGTCGCCATCAAGATCGAGGATGATCGGCGAAAGCAGACCGTAGGTACGGTTCTTGAAGGTCAGCAGGTTCGACATGCCGAGTGCGTCCGAGCGCTGGTCTGTCCCACCCTTCTTCGGTCCGACCTGCATGGCGCCGCCGCTGAAGAAGATGCGATATTTGCTCGCCTTGCGGTTGAAGGTCTGCGCGTGCGGTGCGATGTCGGGCAAGCTCGTCGCCGAGGAGTAATAGGTGAGCGCCGCGTCGATGAACTGGGCCGTGGTCCCGTTCGTCCGCGTGAAGCTGCCCTTGTTGAGGACCGCGACCTCGCCAAGCGCGAAGGTGCCGTCGACCGCCGTGCCTGCAAGATTGAGCGACTGGATGCCGCTTGCGTTAAGCGTCTGCGTTTCGCCGCTTTCTGCAACGCCGTCGCCGTCCTTGTCCCGCCATATCCGGAATTCGGTGAAGCGGGCATCGGCCGGGGAAAGCTTGCCGTCCTTGTTGCTGTCAAAGGCACGCAGGCCCACAAGGTCGGATGCGGCGTCCGCCACATCGTTCACGAAGCTGAACTCACCGGCGCCCGTGAGCTTGCCGTCGCCATTGCGATCGAGGAAGAGCATGCCTTCGCCGGCACCCATCCAACTCGTGTCGTCGGCGAGGCCGTCCCCGTCGATATCGTAGCGTGCCTTGCTCGCCGCAGCCGATACCGTGGTCACGCCGTTACCGTCGAGGTCGAGAATGATCGGCGAGACGATGCTGACGGTCGTGCCATCCTTGAACCTCAGCCGCTCGACGCCCGTCAGTGTGTCGGTGCCGTCATTGCCGTCCGTCAGGATCTGATTGTCGACGATGCTGAGCACACCGCCGCTGCTCTGGATGGAATAGCTTGCCTGAAGGCCCGCCAGCACCAGCGTATCGGTTCCCGACCCGCCGACGATCGCGTCGTTCCCGGTGCCGCCGGTGATCAAGTCGTCGCCCGCGCCGCCGTTCAGCGTGTCGTTGCCGGCTCCACCGTTCAGCGTATCATTGCCGTCTCCGCCCGAAAGGCTGTTGTTGGAAAGCGTGCCCGTGATCACGTCGTCCCCGGAGCCCGTGATCACATTCTCGATATTGTAAAGCGTATCGGATTCGGCGCCCGACGTCGCCGTGGTCGTGGCGAGATTGATCGTCCAGGCAGCGGTGGCGCTGCCATAATCGACCGTATCGGTGCCGAGACCGCCGTCGATGAGGTCATTGCCGGCGCCGCCGGAGAGGAGATCGTCGCCAAGGTCGCCATAGAGCTTGTCGGCCCCGTCGCCGCCGCTCAGCGTGTCGTTCTCGCTGCCCGCATAGATGGTGTCGTCGCCGATGCCCCCGGCCAGAATGTCCGCGCCGCCATCGCCGATGATGAGGTCGTTCCCGGCCCCACCATCAACCATATCGTCGTCTGCGCCGGCATAGAGCTGGTCGTCGCCCGCCCCGCCGAGGATTGTGTCTGCTCCTCCGTCGCCGGTCACGACATCATTGCCGTCGCCGGCATCGATCAGGTCGTTGCCGCTGCCGCCGTAGAGCAGGTCGGCGCCGAGACCGCCGGAAATCTGGTCATCGCCGGCATCGCCAGTGATAGTATCGACGCCGTCGCCGCCGCTGACATTATCGTTGCCGCTGCCGGCGTAGATATTGTCGTTTCCATCGCCGCCGATCAGCTCGTCATCGGCCGAGCCTCCGGTGATCATGTCGTTACCCGCTCCGCCGTCGATGCGGTTGGGCGTGTTCGAAGAGCCGAAGAGGCTATCGCTGCCGCTGGTGCCATAGACCCAGGCGGGCCCCGCATTGACCGTGACCGAGACATTCGCCGTGGCGGTGAGCGAGCCGTCGCTGACCGTGTAGGTGAAGCCGCCGGTGCCCTGATACCCCGCATTGGCGGTGAAGACCACTTGGCCCTGGCCATTGAGCGCGACGGTTCCGCCAACCGCATTGCCTACCGCGGTGATACTGAGCGTGCTGCCTTCGACGTCGCTGTCATTCGCAAGCAGGGTCGCGGGGTCGATCACAATGGCGCTGCCCGCCAATGCCGTGAGGCCGCTGTCGTTGGCCGCGACCGGGGCGTCGTTGACGGGCGTGATCGTCAGGCGGAAGTCGTCGAAGATGGACTGCGCGCCGTCGCTTGCGGTCACCCGCACGTCGATGAAGCCGTTGAAATTCGTGGGCGGTGTGCCGGTGAAGCGCTGCGCCGCGGCGTCGAATGTGAGCCAGGAGGGCAGGGCGGCGCCCGACACGAGGACGGCGGTGTAAGTTAGCACCGCATTGTCGCTGTCGGTGAAGCTGTTCGCCGGAAGCGCGAAGTCGATCGCGCTGTCCTCGGGGGAGTTGCGGTCGGCAAGCGGCGTCGTGACGACCGGTGCATTGTTGACGGTGTCTATCGTCAGGCGGAAGATGTCCGCGGCGGCGAGCAGGCCGTCGCTCGCGAACAGCTGGATATCGAGATAGCCGTCGAACCCGCTTGGCGGCGTGCCGGTGAAGTGGCTGCCGTCGAAGCCCAGCCAGCTCGGCAGCGCGGTGCCGTTGGCGAGGCGGGCGGTCAGCGTGAGCGGATCCTGGTCGACGTCGGCGAAGGTGCCGCCGGGTATGGCGACGTCGATCGCGCCCGTCGCGGTCCAGAGGACATCGGGCAGCGGTACGATCAAGGCCGGGGCGTCGTTGACCGAGACGATATCGAGCAGGAAGGTATTGGAGACGCTGGCGGCGCCATCGCTTGCCGTGACCTTGATTTCGAAAGACCCGTGGAAGTTCGCGGGCGGTTGGCCCGTGAAGCGCCGCTCGGCGCTGTTGAAGCTCAGCCATGCGGGCAGCGGGTCGCCGTTTGCGAGCGTCGCCGAAAGCGTCAGCACGTCGCCATCGACATCGGCGAAGGTTCCGGCGGGCAAGGTGAGGTTGACCGCATGATCCTCGGCGACCGGCGCATCGCCCAACGGTGTGAGCAGCACGGGCGCGTCGTTGACCGGGTTAATCGTCAGGCGGAAGGCGTCGGTCGCGACCAGCGCGCCGTCGGAGCCCTGAATCTCGATATCCAGCGCGCCGTTGAAATTGGCCGGTGGCTGCCCGATCAGCCGTGCACCGTCGAAGCTCAGCCAGGAGGGCAGAGCATTGCCGTTTGCTAGTTGCGCCGTCAGCGTCAGGCTGTCGCCATCGATATCAGCGAAGATGCTCGAGGATATGGCGATGTCGATCGCGAGATCCTCGGCGACCGCGACGTCGGGAAGTATCTGTACGAGCGTCGGCTGGTCATTGATCGGGTTGACCGTCAGGCGGAAAGTCGAGCTTGTGGACAGATATCCATCGGAGGCGCTGACGGTGATATCGAGCGCGCCATTATAGTTGAGCGGCGGTTGTCCGGTGAAGCGCCCGTTTGCGAAGTTGAGCCAGCCAGGCAGGTCGCCGCCGCCCGCGAGCGTGGCGGAAAGGCTGAGCGTGTCGCCATCGACATCGGCGAAAGTGCCAGAGGGAATGGTGAAATCGATCGGCTCGTCTTCCTGGCCCTGCTGGTTCGCAAGCGCCAGCGCCACGACCGGTGCGTCGTTGACGGGTGTAATGGTCAGGTTGATCACCGCCTCGCTGGACAGCGAGCCGTCCGAAGCGCGGAAGACGAAGCTGTCGGTGCCGTTATAATTGGCGGCGGCGACATATTCGAACGACCCGTCGGTCGCGTTGATCGTCACCATACCGTGCTGCGGGCCGGTTACGAGCGAGTAGGTGAGCACCGAATTGTCGATATCGGTCGCGATCAGGCCGCCAGCGATGACGCTGTCCTCGGCGCCGGAGAAGGAAGCAGCCTGTGCCTCGGGCGCATTGTTGACCGCGCCGATGTGGATGATCGTGCGGGCTTCGGCAAAACCGCCATGCCCATCAGCGATGCGGTAGCCGAAGGAGGCGACGCCGTTGAAGCCGGAGGCCGGCGTGAAGCTCACGCTGCCGTCACCGTTCAGTGTCGCGGCGCCATTGATGGCGTCGAATACCGCTGCGACCGTCAAAGTGTCGCCGTCGATATCGCTGTCGTTCGCCAGCAACTGCGGCGCGGTCAGGGTGAGCGCCACCCCTTCGCTCGAGGCGATATGATCGTCCCGCGCGACCGGCGCGTCGTTCACCGGATCGATGGTCAACACGAATATGTCGCTGGCACTTGTGGTGCCGTCGTTCGCACTGACTTCGACTTCTAGAGCGCCATGGAAATTGGCAGGCGGCGTGCCGGTGAAGCGGCTGCCGTCGAAGGCGAGCCAGGAGGGCAGCGGCGCCCCGTTGGCAAGCCGCGCGGTATAGCTCAGCGTATCTCCATCGACATCGGCAAATGCGCCTTGCGGGAGCGCGATGTCGATCGGCTGATCTTCAGGCCGTGCCACGTCGGGTAGGAGCGCGACGAGTGTTGGAGCGTCGTTGACGGGCGCTATGCGAAGCTCGAATCGGCTTGCGGCCGTTAGCGCGCCGTCAGATGCGACGACGTCGATTTCGAGGGTGCCATTGAAGTTCGCCGGTGGCGTGCCGGTGAAGCGCTGACCATCGAAGGCGAGCCAGGACGGCAGGGCCTCGCCATTCGCGAGCCGTGCGGACAGCGTCAGCTGGTCGCCATCGGCGTCGCCGAAAGCGCCTTGCGGAACGGCGATATCGATCGCCTGGTCTTCCTGTACGGAGATGTCGGCGAGCGGGATGAGGACCGCGGGCGCATCATTGCCTGGATGGATCACGAGATTGAAGTCGGTAGCGGCGGAGAGCGTGCCGTCGCTCGCCCCGATGCGAAGCGCGAGCGCGCCGTGGAAATCGACGGGCGGCGTGCCCTGCAGACGCCCATTCGCGAAATCGAGCCAGGCGGGTAGGGGATCGCCACTGGCAAGTGTGACCGTATAGTTCAGAGCATCGCCGTCGACATCGGTGAAGAGGTCGGTCGGGATCGTGAAGTCGATGGCGCTGTCTTCGGCCACCGAGATGGGTCCGAACAGATGTCGCAGCTCAGGTGCGTCGTTTACAGGGTCGATGGTCAGGCGGAAGCTGTCGCTTGCCGACAGCACCCCGTCCGAGGCGGTGACGCTGATGTCGAGGAAGCCGTTATAATCGGCGGGCGGCTGCCCATAGAAGCGGCCGTTCGCAAAGCTGAGCCAGCTCGGCAGCGCCGCACCGCCGGCCAGTTCGGCCGATAGCAGGAGCATGTCGTCATCGAGGTCGGCGAAGGTGCCGGCTGGCAGCAGCAGATCGATCACCGCATCTTCCGCTAAATGCGCATCCGCGATCGGCGCGGACAGGGTCGGCCCGTCATTCGCGGGCGTGATGATAAGGTCGAAGGCGTCGCTCGTTTCATATTCGCCGTCGCTCGCGTTGATCCTGAGACCGAGGACGCCGTTGAAATTGGCGGGCGGCTGCCCGGACAGGATGCCGTTAGCGAAGCTGAGCCATGCCGGCAGCGGGCCGCCGTCGGCGAGCGCCACGCTGAAGGTCAGCGTGTCGCCATCGACATCGGCGAAGCCATTGGTTTGCAGCGCGAAGCTGAACGCCTGGTCTTCCGCCCCCGCAAGATCGGCGAGCGGCTGGGTCAGGACGGGGCCGTCATTGACCGGCTCGATCACGATCGCGAACTGGCGGCGGACTTCGGTGCCCTGATCGGCGGCCGAGATTTCGAGCGTGATCGTTCCGTTGAAGTCGGCGGGCGGCGTGCCGGTGAAGGTGCGCGTGCTGCGATCGTAGCTGAGCCAAGCGGGCAGCGCCGATCCGCCGACGCCGCTCACCTCGACGAGCACGGCATCGCCGTCGACGTCGGATACCAGGCCTGCGGGCAGGGTGGCGGTGAAGGGCCGATCCTCGACCCCGCGCAGGGCCGGGAGGGCCGCAATGACCGGGGCGTCGTTGACTGCGGCGACCGAGACCGAAACGCGGGCAACGTCGGTCACGCCGAACGAATCGGTCACTTCATAGTCGAACCACGCCGCGCCGTTGAAGTTCGCATCGGGTGCGATGACGAGCTGGCCGACGCCATTGGCGGTGACGGTGAGGCCATGCGCATCGACGATGCGATTGAAGAGGAGCGCCTGGTCGTCGGGCTCGATATCATTCGCCAGAAGCTCGGTGATGAACAACGTGAGCGGCTGGTCCTCAGTGAGCGAAAGCGTGTCGTCGACCGCGATCGGACCATCATTGACCGGCAGCACGTCGATCTCGACCGTCGCCGTTACCGGGAAGCCCGACGCATTGGTGATCGCATAGGTCAGGATGAGGCCGCCATGGAAATTGGCGGACGGCGTAATGCGATACTGGCCGTTATCGAGCGCGGTGATCGTCGCGTTCGCGGGCGTGCCGACGAAGCCGAGGAAGGTCAGTGGCTCGTCTTCCGGGTCATAGTCGTTGGCCAGAAGCAACGCCGGATCGATGTCGATATAGGTATCTTCGAGCGTACCGAAACCCTCGTCGGACACAGCGATCGGTATGTTGAACTCGGGCAGGATGGTGAGCGAGACGCGGCCCACGCTGTCAGCGCCGTGGGCATCGGTCACGCGGTAGGAGAAGGCGGCGTTGCCATAATAGCCCTCGCGCGGCGTGAAGACGGCGGTTGTGCCGTTCATCACGACCGTGCCGTTATCGCCATCGAAGAGTTCGACGATCGTGAAGCTGTCGCCTTCGAGATCACGGTCGTTGGCCAGCAGCGTCGCGAGATCGATGACGATCGCCATGTCCTGGTCGCCGACGAAGACGCCTTGCGGGTTGTTCCCCGTGCCGACGCCGTCCGCATTCGCATTGGGGGCGTCGTTGACCGCCGCGATCTCGAACGAGAAGGTGCCGGTGCTCGTCGCGCGCCCGTCGGTGATGACATAGTGGAATGTCGCGGCACCGCTGACATTTTCCTTGGGCACGAAGCTGTAGCGTCCGCCAGGCAGGCGCTGGATGCGGCCAAGATCGCTCGCCATTTCGAGCGAGACGAAGCGGACCGTATCACCGTCGAGATCGCTGTCGTTGCCGATAAGGTCGGCCGCCGTGAATTCGAATGGCGTATCCTCGTCGGTCTCGAAGAGGTCTGCGACCGCGGTTGGCGCATGGTTGGTCGACTGGACGTCGATCTCGACCGTGCCGGTGCGGGGTCCGTCGGCATCGTCCGTGACGACATAGTCGAAGCTCGCCTTGCCGCTGAAATCCGCGCTCGGCGTGAAGATGATGGTCGTGCCGTCGAAGCTCAGCGCGCCATTGACCGCGTTCAGCACGCCCACGAAACGGATCGGATCGCCGTCAACATCGATGTCGTTGGCGAGAAGCTGCGAGGGCGTGATGCTGATCGCCGTCTCTTCAAGCGTGGTGAAGCTGTCGGCTCCCACATAAGGCGGCTCGCTGCGGGCTTCGACCCTGATCGTGGTTGTGCCGGTCGCATCCCCCTGGAGATCGTCGGTGATGACATAGCTGAAGCTGTCATCGCCCGACCAATTCTCATCGGGCGTATAGGTGACGGTCGCCACCAGCTTGCCGTCGAAAAGATGCGTTGCGTTCGCGCTCTGGCTGCTCCCGCCAATCGTCGCGGCCCAGGCGATATTGAGGTTTTGCCGCAGATCGAAGGGAATGGTGGCGGTGACGAGGCCGGTCGCGCTGTCGACGCTCATCCAGGACGGCAGATCCGATCCATCGGCAAGCGTCGCCGACCAGACGGCGCCCGCGGCAGCGAGCCCTGCCGGCGGCCCATAGTGCATGGTTCCATCGTTCACGACGAGCGTGCCGTTGCCTGCGGCCGAGACCGACTTCACGCGCAGATAGTCGCCATCGTCCTCGCGGTCGTTCCGGATGAGGTCCATGAGCGCGAAGGTGAGCGGCTGGTTCTCGATCGTGTCGAGGTTGTCCGCGATGGCGACGGGCTTCTCTGGGGTCGGCAGCACGTTGAATATGATGACGCCGCTGTTCTGCGACACGCCGCCCTTTTCGTCGATCGTGGTGTAGGTAAGGGCGACCGAACCGTTGAAGTCGCCGGGCGTCGCAAGGTTAATCTGCGAGCCCGAGGTTTGAAGGCCGAATCGGCCGGCGCTCTCGTCGACGAGAGTGAAGCCGGTATCGACGATCACGTCGGTGATGATCGACAGGCTCGGAAGCGTGCCGCCATTGCCGGTGACGTCGAGACGCACGGCAAGCGCACCGATATAGGCGGGCGGCGGCGTGCCGTCGAACGCCAGGCCGGCGCCATCGAAGCTCAGCCAGTCGGGAAGCGGCGCTTCGCTCTCGCGCTTTGCGCTGATCGCGGCGGCTGATCCGAGATCGATCGCGAACAGGCCCTGCGCCTTGAAGAAATCGCTTTGCTGGAGGAGCGCATTGATCGCCGGATCGAGCGGTTCGGCGGGATCGATGACGAATTCGAGCGTGAAGCCGCGCTTGGCTGCGCTGTAGCTGCCCTCAGGCAGGCTTTGCGCTTCGGGCGTGAAGCTGAGCTGGAGGCGAACCGGGTCGGCATTTGCCGCCGGCGCTTCGCCGGTCAGCGACAATGTCATCGTATCGAGGTCGAAGGCCAGCCAGCCGGGCAGCGGACGGCCGCCCTCAAGGCTGACCGAGAAGGCGCCGTTGCTGACGTCGAACAGCGCGATATCGCTGTCATATCCTATGCCGGTGCCGAACGCTGAGGGATCGATCGTCAGGCTATCGGTGAACACCGACGCCGCGCCACCATTCTCGCCGGGTTTGGTGAAGGAAAGGATGACATCGAGCGGAGCGGTCGTGCCAGCATCGGGCGCGCCGCTGAAGCGGAGCGTCCCGGCATCGAAGACGAGCCAGGCCGGGAGCGGATCGCCGTTGGCGAGCGTCGCCATGACTGTGACGCCGCTTCCCAGATTGTCGGCGCCGAATGCGATCTCGCTGTGATGCGGCTCGCGGACGGTGAAGCCGGCGAGCACATTGTCCCGCACCGAATGGCCTGCCGCGAGCGTCTGGTTGTCGCCCTCGCCGAAGCTGAAGCGCCGGACATGATTGCCGCCTTGCGGATCCTTCAGGATCACGCTCACCGACAGGCTTTCGCCCTGCGGCACGCTGCCCGTGAAGGTCATCGACGCGGTGTCGAAGGCGAGCCAGGCCGGGAGATCCTCGCCGTTCGCCTGTTTGGCGATAACGCTGTAGTCGGCCGAGAGATAACGGGTGCTGATCTCGCCAAGCACGCCGGCGCTGCGGAAGAAAAGCACGTCGCCTTCGGGCTCGATGTCGTTGCCGAAGGCTTCCGCCGGGATCACGAACAGCGGATGGTCCTCAAGGCCGGTCACAAGATCGTCGCGCAGGATCGCGCCGTCATTCTCGGGCAGGATGGTGATCGCGACGAAGCCCGTCGCGGTGCCGCCGCGCCCGTCGCTGATGCTATATTCAAAGCCGGCGTTGCCGTTGAAGTCTGGCCGCGCCCTGAAGACGATCTTGCCATCGCCGTTGATGCTGACCTTGCCGTTCGTGGCGAAGCGCTCGACGTCGACGAAGCTTAGTGCATCGCCATCGGCGTCGCGGTCGTTGCCGAGCAGCGTCGCTGGATCGATGATGATGGTCTGGTCTTCGAGGATGGTGAAGCGATCGCTCACCGCGACCGGCGCGTAATTGGCCGGAAGAACCCGGATGTTGTAGCTGAGCGTCGCGCTCGCACCATGCTCGTCGATCACGTCGAACGCGATGGTCGCGAACCCTTCCGCGTCCGGCGTGAAAGCGATCGTGCCCGCAGCCGCATCGAGCGATGCAGTGCCGTTCACGGCAGAATCGCCATCGGCGCCGGCATGCAGACCGACAAAGCTGAAGTCGTCGCCCTCGACGTCGCGGACCGTGCCGAGCAGCGAGGCGACCGAGATGCTCGTCGTCCGACCGAAGCGGACGCTTTGCGCGAGTTGGTCCGATCCGCGCGGCGCGTCGTTCACCGCATCGATATAGAATTCGATCGGTGCGACCGAGCGCGCGCCCGAGGGGTCTTCGAGGATATAGTTGAAGCCCGCGAAGCCGTTGAAGTCCGGCCGCGAAAGGATTTCAAGATAGGCGCCCGCGATGCGGCCCGCGACATTTGTGCCTTCGTGCCAGCTGTCGTCGAACTTGAACGGATCGATCTTGTTGCCTGCCTCGTCATAGAGGGGCGTGATTCCGACGATGCGCAGGTCTTCCCAGTCATTGTCGATATCATAGTCGTTCGCCTTGAGGATCGTATCGAGGCGGATGCGCAGTATCTCGTCCTCGACGCCGTGGATTGCGACATTGGTATCGGGGACGGCAACCGGCGCGTCGTTGACGGCGGCCACATTGACCCGGACGCGCCCCGTGGATTCGCGGCCATAGGGGTCGGCGACCACATATTCGAAATAGGCCTGGCCGTTGAAATTGGCCGCAGCCTGGAACGCGATCTTGCCGTCGGGACGGATCGAGGCGGCGCTGCCGTTCAGCCCGTTGACGGAAAGCAGTTGCAGCGCCTCGACGCCTTCGGTGGCGTCGTTGGCGAGCAGCGCTGCGGGATCGATGATCGCGATCTCGTCCTCGACGCCGAACAGATAGACATCGTCCTCGGCGTTGAAGCGGCCGATGCGGGCGAGATCCTCGATCTTGGCGCGGTCCCAGGTCATGCCATTGGCGAAGGCGATTTCCTCGATACCCGTTTCGGCGCCGAGGAAATGGTCCTTGATGCGCATCGTGTCGAAGGTAAGGACGCCGCCTACATTTTCGAGTTCGATGAGAAGGTCGTTGCCCTCGCGAACGAGCGACACATCCTTCGGGAGCGCCCCATCCTTGATCGTCACGCGATCGATGTCGCTTGCCGAGCCCTGCTCGATCACCTGGTCATTGTCGCTCTCGAAGCCGAGCAGATAGACGTCGGAGCCAAAGCCGCCGCGCAGCACGTCCGCGCCATAGCCGCCGTCGAACGTGTCGGCGCCGGCCGAGCCGATGAAACTGTCGCCGAAGACCGAGCCCAGCAGCATCTCGATACTGATGAGCGTGTCGCCCTGCGCTTCCCCAGCGAGTCCCTGGCCGAGCGAGAGATCGACGGCCACGGCTTCGGTGGCCATGCTATAATCGGCGGTATCGAAGCCGCCGCGCCCGTCGAGGATGTCGGCCCCAAGGCTGCCGCGCAGCCGGTTGTCCGACGCATCGCCGCGCATGATGTCGTTGTGATAGGAGCCCTGGACGATCTCGATACCCGACAGGACGTCGCCGAGTGCATCGCCGCCGCCCGCCATGCTATCGGCCAGATCGATCGTCACCCCTTCGGTCGAGAGCGAATAATCGGCGATATCGACGCCATCGCCGCCCGCGAGCGTGTCAGCCCCGCGGCCGCCGATCAGCACGTCGTCGCCGGACCCGCCGGAGAGGATGTCGTCGCCGCGGCCGCCTTCGAGGCGGTTCGCCCCAGCATCGCCTTCGATCACATCGTCATAGTCGGTGCCGACGACATTCTCGATGCTGATCAGCGTATCGCCGGTCGCATCGCCGCCCGAGGCCGTGCCGTTCGCAAGCGAGATATGGATGCCCTCGGTCGATGGCGAGCTGTCGGTCGCGTCGAAATAGTCGGCCGTGTCGCTGCCTTCGCCGCCGTCGAGGATATCCGCGCCGACGCCGCCGTTGAGGATGTCGTTGCCGAGACCACCGACAAGCGTGTCGCTTCCCGCCCGCCCTTCGAGCAGATCGTGACCCGCGCCGCCCTCGAGCCGGTTGCCGGCCGCATCGCCGCCGAGTTGGTCGTTGAAATCGGTGCCGACGAGCGCCTCGATGCCGACATAGGTGTCGTCGGCCGCGGTGCCGCCCTGGCCGACGCGCGATTCAAGGTCTGCGCGCACGCCGACGTTCGAGCCCGCGAAAACCACCGTGTCATAGTCCGCGCCGCCAGTGATGTGGTCGGCGCCGAAGCCGCCGTCGATGATGTCGTCGCCATCGCCCGCATCGACGACGTCGTTGCCGGCTCCGGTTTCGATCCGGTCGTTGCCGCCGAGCGCAAGGACGCTGTCGTCGCTGTCGAGGCCCAGGATCAGTTCGGCGAGCGCATTGCCGACGAGATAGTCGACATAGCGCGTGCCGCGCAGGATGCCGGAATAGCCGGTCTCGACCGTGGCGTGAATGAAGGCGGTGTCCTGAAGTCCGGTGGGGTCGGTCACGCGATATTGCAGCGTCGCCTCGCCCGAATAGCCGGGATTGAAGCGGATGACGGCGAACTTTTCGCCGCCAAAATCGACGATCTCGGCCGTGCCGATGCTGACATGCTGGCCCTGCGCCAGAGCTACGGGATCAAGCACCGCGTCGATGCCGGCAAAGGCTGGATTGGGCCCGCCATCGACATCGAAGTCGTTGGCCAGCACGTCGGAGATGCGGATGACCAGCGGCACGTCGAAGGGAGTCGAGAAATCGAGATCGTCGACGGCGGTCGGATCGTCCGGCATCGCGATGATCGAGAGGTCGACATAGCCCTCGGCGATGCCGCCTTCGACCGTGTCGTCGGTGATCCGGTAGTAGAAGCCCGTCGATTGGGTCGCATTGGCGTTTGGCGTGAAGATGATATTGCCCTGGCCGTCATATTCGAGCGTGCCATTGAGGTCGCGGTCGGGAGTGAAGCCGAGGAAACGGATGGGATCGCGGTCGATGTCGGTGTCGTTGGCGAGCAGGACCGAGATCGGGATGGTGACGGGCACGTCTTCCAGGACGTCGACGAAATCGGGGCGCGCCACGGGCGGCGCATCGCCGACATTGTCGAACCAGAGCGTGACCTTGCCGTCGTCGACCAGGCCCTCGGGATCGGACACGAGGTAATAGAAGGTCGCCTCGCCCCAGAAATCGGCGTCGGGCGTGAAGATGACCGTGCCATGATCGGTGAAGGTGACGTCGCCATGCACCGCGGTCGGCACGCTGTCCTGATCGGTGAGGAAGGTCAGGGTATAGCCTTCGGGGTCGCGGTCGTTCTTGAGGAGTTCGGTGATCGGGATCTCGATCGCGACATCCTCGGTTCCACGCAGGAAGTGCAGGCCGGGAGCGGAATAATGATCGGCGGCGGTGACGGGCCGGTCGTTGACCGGCTGATAGGCGATTGTCGCCCGCGCCCAGGCAAAGCCGCCCTGTCCGTCGCTCACACGATAGTCGAACCAGGCGTCGCCGTTGAAATTGGCGGTGGGCGTGAACAGGATCGTCTGGTTGGCGAGCAACTGAGCGCTGCCGCCATGCGTCGCGCCGATGGCGACGATCGTCAGCGGATCATGGTCGGGATCGCTGTCGTTCGAGAGGAGGCCGGGCACGATGGTGCCGTTCACCTCCTGGGCGAGCGCGTTGATGACGATCGGATTGTCTTCTAGGATGGGCCCGCCGAGCTGCGTCACCTCGATGCGGTCGGCCACTGGCTGCGGCGCGTCGTTGACCGGGGTGAAGTAGAGGTTGACGCGCGCCGTCGACGTCGCGCCCGAGGGGTCGGCGACGACATAATCGAAATAGGCATTGCCCCAGAAATAATCGCGCGGCCGCACCTGGATCATGCCGTTGGCATCGATCTGGACGTTGATATCGGCGTTCGAGATGACCGACTGGACATGGAGCGCGTCGCCGTCGACATCGGTATCGTTGGCGGTGAGCGCGAGCGGGTCGATCTCGAGCGCGATGCCTTCGGTGCCCGCGATTGTGCCGTCGGTGCGCGCGACTGGCGTGTCGTTGACGGGCGTCACGGTCACATAGACCTTGGCGGTGGCGGCACCGCCTTCGGGGGTGTTGGCGAGATAGGTGAACTCGGCGATGCCATTGAAATTGGCGTTGGGCGTGAAGCTGATATTGCCGTCGCTCGAGAGCGACACCGTGCCGTTCACCGCGCCATAGACCTGGCCGACGATCATCCGGTCGCCGTCGAGATCGTTGGAGAGCAGGCGTTCGACGCGGATACCGAGCGAGCCGTCCTCGGCGACCGTGAAGCCGCGATCCTCGATCGCGGTCGCGACGGGGCGGATGCGGATGTCGACATTCGCCGTATCGAATGCGTTGCGGCCGTCGCCGATCGTGTAGGCGAGCGAGGTCGGCCCATAAAAGCCGTTCGTGGCCGTGAACAGGATATTGCCCTGGGCGTCGAGCGTGGCCACCCCGTTCGCACCGCCGTCGACGGCGACGATCCGGATGGTGTCGCCATCGGCATCCAGGTCGTTGCGGAGAAGCTCGGTCGCCTTGATGAGGATCGTCTGACCGGCGGTCAGCGTGTAATAGCCGTCGTCGACCGCGGTCGGCGGGCGGTTGTCGACCAGCTCGCGCATGGTCGCCTTGGTCCATTCCACCCCGTCGGCGAAGCGGATCTTTTCGACGCCCTTCCCGTCGGTGGCAAGCGCATCGATGATCGTGAGGCTATCGGACGTAGAGGACGCGAAGCTGATGACGATCGTTTCGCTGCCGCGGAAAAGCCGCGCGATCGAGGCTTCCGACGAGGAGAAATCGGCGATGAGGACGTTGTCCTGTGTCGCGGTCGATGTCGAATCGTCCTGGATCGTGTCGTTGCCGCTGCCGCGGCCGAAGGCGTAGCTGTCCGATCCGGCGCCGCCCGCCAGCAGATCGTCGCCGGCCCGCGCCGCGAAGCTGTCATTGCCGTCAAAGCCATAGGCCTTGTCGCCGCCGCTGCCGTCGATGTCGGAGAGTGCGCGGGCGCGCATGGCATCGAGATTCCAGCTCGTGCCGTTGGCGAAGGCGATCGTGAGCGCATTGCCAGCCCCCAGCGCGCCTGCGAGCGTGATGCGGTCGGTGCCGTTGGCGAAGGAGAGGATAAGATCAAGGCTGTCCGGGCCGCCGCGCACCGCGCGGACGATATCGGAGGGATTGAGCCCCTCGAGCCTAAGGATGTCGGCATCCGGGCTATAGCCTTCGATCCGGTCCATCCCGTCGCCGACGCGGAAGATGAAGGTATCGGCGCCGCCGCCGCCCGCGATGATGTCGTTGCCGCGTCCGCCCGCCAAGACGTCGGCGCCGTTCGTGCCGACGATCCAGTCGTCGCCGTCGCTCTGCTGGCCGGCGAGCGCTGCGGCGCGGATTTCGCCGAGCGAAAGCACGACGCCCGTGTCGGCGAGGAGGATGCGCTCGATGCCGAGATTGCCGCCGGCCAGGCCGTCCTTGATGATGATCTCGTCGCCGTCGCCGGGCAGGCGGATGACGATGTCGGCGCTTTCCGGGGTCAGGCGCGCGAAGTGGAGATCGGCAAGCTCATAGCCCGATATTTCGAGCGTATCGTTGGCGGAAGCTGCATTGTCGTCCAGCGTGTCGCGGCCATCGCCGCGCGCATAGCGGTAGATATCGTCGCCGCCACGGCCCGAGACGAGATCGGTGCCGGTTCCGCCGACGAGGATATTGGCGTTGTCGTCGCCGGTGAGGATGTCCGCCGCGCCGGTCGCGACGCGCGCCAGGAGGTCGGCCGTCGTCCAGACGGTGCCGTCGGCGAAGCGGACCTGCTCGATTCGGCCCGAGGTCAGCGCATTCTCGATGAGGATCCGGTCGTTCGTACCAGCGATTCCAAGGGTCAGGTCGCGGCCATCGGCGCTTTGTGCGACGCGAATATCGGAGGCGGCGATGCCGGTCGCAAACTCCAGGGCATCGGTCGTTCCGTCCGCATCGAGAATGCGGTCGGCGCCGTCGCCGGCGGCGAAGCGATAGAGATCGTTGCCTGCACCGCCGAGCAGCCAGTCCGCGCCCGCATTGCCGGTAAGTGTGTCGTTGCCGCCAAGGCCCGAAAGCCGGTCGTCGCCTGCGCCGCCGGCAAGGCTGTCGGCCTGGGCGGTGCCGATGAGCACATCGTCGCCGCCGCTCGCCGCGAGCGCCATGGCGGCGAGCGTCTCGCTCGACCAGATGGTGCCGTCGTCGAAGCGTATTTGCTGGACGCCCATGGCGAAGGAGGCATCGGTTCCAAGGTCGATGCGGTCGCCGCTGCCAACGATCTCGAGAAGGACGGTCGGAAGGCCGCGAACGACCCGCACGTCAGCGGTGCCGATCCCGGCACCGAACAGCAGGTTGTTGAAGCCGCTCGCGTCGACGATATTGTCCTGGCCGTCGCCGTGGTTGAAGACATAGCTGTCGTCGCCCGCGCCGCCTTCGAGACGGTCATTGCCGGTCCCGCCGACAAGGATGTCGGACCCTGACGAGCCGACCAGCACATCGTTGCCGGCAAGGCCCTGGAGCGGCGTGCCGATGACCGGCGCGCCCATCGCGCCGGCTATGATCCGGTCATCGCCCGCCGTGCCGATTGCGGCGCGGGCGAGCACATCGGCCCAGTTCCACTGCGAGCCGTCGACGAAGCGGATTTCCTCAACGGAGCTGCCGCCGCCCGCCTGCAGACCATTGGCGAGGCGGATGCGCCCGCCGTCGTTGGCGATGCGAAGCTCGAGATGGAGATCGTCGATCTGGACGACCGTAACGTCGGCGGCCGCAATACCCGCGCCGAACTGGATGGCGTCGCTGCCGCCGAGGTCGTCGATGATGTCGCGTCCATCGCCGCGCGCGAAATGATAGATGTCGCTGCCGCTGCCGCCGAAGAGGCGGTCATCGCCTTCGCCGCCGTCGAAGACATCATTCTCGGCGCGCTGGTCGGCGAGGTCGCCGCCATGGAGGATATCGTCGCCGGCTCCACCGGACAATATATCCTGGCCCTCGCCGCCGATGAGCATATCCTGACCGTTGCCGCCGGAGAGCCAGTCGTTCCCGAAACCGCCGTCGATGATGTCGTTGTCGGCGCCGCCTGCGAGCTGGTCGTCGCCGCCCAGGCCCGCGATGACGTCGGCCCCGCCATTGCCGTGAATGACGTCGCCCAACGGACCGCCCGAGAGCGAGGAGGCCGTGCCACCGTCGACGATCCGGACCGAGTTGTCGACCCCGATCGGCAGTCCGCCGAAATTGTCCGAGGTGAGCGCGGAGGCCGCGACGCCCTCGAGGCGCAGCATGACCTTGTCGGCGCCGCTGTCGAGGCGCACCAGCAAGACGGCATCGGCGCCTTCCTGCGCGATGCGAAGCTTACCATTCTCGAAGGGATTGGGGTTGCTGACCGAAAGGCGGATGATGTCGCCGCCCGCACCGGCGGAAAAGTCGGTAATGACATCTGCGACATAGTTTTCGTTGACGTCATAGACGGGAAGGAAGCGGTAGGTGTCGCGTCCGGACCCGCCCGTCAGCATGTCGACGTCGCTGTCCTGCGACAGGTCACCGAAAATATCATTACCTGCGCCACCGCTCAGCATATCGGCGCCCGCTCCACCGAGGAGCAGGTCGTCGCCCGAGCCGCCGGTGAGGGCGTCATTCGCACCGCCGCCGCCGAGCAACGCCGTGCCGGTGACATCCGCGTCCTGCATGAGCAGACTCTGAACGTCGGCGAGCGCCATGGTGACGCCGCTCGCGGCGATCTCGATCTCTTCGATGGTGCTCGCCGCGCTGCCGGCGAAGGCATGACGGATGACGATCGTATCGCTGCTGTCGCTGAACCTTATGGTGAGATCATCGCCAGCCGTGCCGGTGCGGCTGAAGCGGATGCGATCGGCGGCATAGCCTTCGATGACCAGCCGGTCGGTGGTCGCATCGCCCTGATCGTCGATCTCGTCCTGACCGTCGCCGGCCGCGAAGACATAGCGATCGCCGCCGGTCCCGCCGATCAGCCTGTCCCGTCCGGCCCCGCCGAACAGCTGGTCCGCCCCTGCGCCGCCGTCGAGCCGGTCGTCGCCCGCGCCGCCCGACAGCAGGTCGTTGCCGCCATTGCCCGTGAGGATGTCATTGCCGCCCTGGCCGGTAAGCTCGTCGGCATCGACCGTTCCCGTATAGGCGTCGTCACCGGGCGTTCCGGTCGTGAGCCGCCGGATAAGCTCGGCTTGGCCCCAGACAGTGCCGTCGGCGAAGGCGATTTCCTCGATGCGATTGCCGGTGCTGCTCATCGCATTGGTGAGGACCAGCCGATCTTCGCTGCCTGCAATCTTGAGGACCAGATCCGCCGCGCCCTGCGCGGCGACGACAATGTCGCCCGCTGTTATGCCCGCGCCGAATTCAATGCGGTCGAGGCCGCCCGTCTCGGTGATGCGGTCCTGTCCGTCGCCGCGGTTGAAGCGGTAGATGTCATGACCGGCCCCGCCGGCAAGCGCATCGTCGCCCGTGCCGCCGGTAAGGACGTCCTGCCCGTCGCCGCCGTCCAAGCTGTCATTGCCCGCGCCGCCTTCGAGCTGATCATCGCCGCCGAGGCCCTGGAGCACGTCGTCTCCACCAAGGCCCGATAGCGTGTCGGCACCGGCCGTGCCGACGATATTGTCCTTGCCGCTCGTCGGCAGGAGCGCGCGTGCGAGTAGGTCGGCGTGGCTCCAGCTCGTTCCGTCGGCGAACTGCACAAGCTCGACGGCATATGCCGGACTGACCATGACATTGTCGAGACGGATTCGGTCGTCGGTGCCGCGGATATAGAGGATGAGACCCGCTTCGCCTTCACGCCGCACCTCGACATCGCCGACCGTGATGCCGGCCGCGAACTCGATCCGGTCCGCGCCGCCAGTGTCGGAAATGACGTCCTGCCCGTCGCCGCGCGCGAAGCGGTAGATGTCGTCGCCGAAGCTGCCCCGAAGCGTATCGGCGCCAGTCCCGCCCACGAGAATGTCGTTCCCGGCTTCGCCGTACAGACTGTCGTTGCCGATTCCGCCGCGGAGGAGGTCATCGTCGTCCCCGCCGTTGAGAACATCGTCACCCGCGCTGCCGTTTAGTTCGTCATCGCCCGAGAGGCCGTTCAATATATCGTCGGCAGTGGTTCCCGTGAGGATATCGTTCGACGGTGGCGTCGTGATCGCCTCGCCGGTCGGCGCCGTCATCCGGGCGATCAGATCGGCGTGGGTCCAGACCGTGCCATCAGCGAAACGGACTTCGGCGATGCCGTACGCCAATCCGAAGCGCCCCTCAATTATAGTGATGCGATCTTCGGTGCCTTCGATACGCAGGACGAGATCGTTCGGGCTAGCGGCACGGTATTCGACCAAGACGTCGCTCGCGGCGATGGTCTCGTCGAATTCGATGATATTTCCTTCATAGCTGCCGTCCGCGCGCCACCCATTGCGGTCGGCGATAATGTCCTGGCCGAAGCCGTGCGAGAAGCGGTAGACGTCCGATCCCCCGCCGCCATACAGCCTGTCATCGCCGGCGCCGCCGATGATGATGTCGTCGCGATCCGTTATTACTCCGCTCAGGCTATCACCTGTTACCAGTTCGCCGCCGCGGATTTGCATCGCCCAGACGCCCGGGACGCCCAGATTGCCGACCGCCGTGTCAAGCAGGAGTTCGTCGCCATCGGGTGCTGGTATGGAGTAGCGATTGCCGCCGACTGTCAGATAAGGCGTCTCGCTGGGGTAGGGGTGCGACCACTCAAGTTCTTCATAGCGGTAGAGAATATCGAAATCGCCATTGCCGAGAACCTTCACCTGAACCTGGAAGGCATCGGGCGTCCAGCCATGGCTATATTCGCCCACATCGTCCCAAGTGACTGTGATGGTGATGGACACTCCGTCAAAGTCGTACCAGATGCGGTTCGCGCCGGTCGAGGTTCCCCCCTCGCTCGGTGTCAGAGAGCCTCCGCGCTGATCGACGTCGTGCGCCCAGATGCCGAGTTCCAGCGCGCCGATCGTCACGACGCCGTTGGAATTAACCGAAATCGAAGTGACACTGGCCCCGCCGCTGCTGATCATGCCCTCGGCGAAGGTGCCTGGGATCGCTATATAATCGGTCCGGTCATCGGACACGGGAAGGGCCTGCTCGCCGAACCCTGCCGTACCGCCGAGGGTGTTGATGAGGCCATTTTCGACCGCGCCGAAATAGGTGACGACTTCGGCCGGCAGCTGGGACGGGAGGGAGGATAAATAGACGATCCCGCTTGGGCCTTGACCCTCGATCCGATCATTGCCACCGCGCCCCTGGAGGACGTTGGGATTCCCATCGCCGACGATCCGATCGTCGAGTTCGGAGCCGATCAGATCTCTGCTGCGATCGCCTTTGAGTTCGATCCCCGTCGCTGCGACGGCGCGACCGACTAGAGCCTGTTCGGACCAGATGGTGCCATCGGCGAAATGCACTTCATATGTGGGCGCCCATTCATATAATTCGAAAGTAATGCGATCTTCCGTTCCCACGATCTTCAAGATCAGAGTCCACGTTCCTTCGCCCGCGGGGCGGGCTTCGACGGTGACATCGGTGACGGCAATGCTCGCGTCGAACCTTATGATGTTCGTGTCGCCATCGACGTCGACATAGTCGAATATCTGGTCCTGCCCGAACCCGCGAGAGAAGAAATAGGTGTCGTTGCCGTAACCGCCTTCCATTATATCGTCGCCAGTGCCGCCGGTCAGTTCGTCGTCGCCGTTACCACCGTAAATTTCGTCCTTTCCGGCAAGACCAAACAATTTATCCGGTGCTTCGTCGCTCCTTAGATAATCGTCGCCTGCCGTTCCCTGCAGGAGGCCATCAATCACTATGCCGCTGAAGGGCAGGGCACCCGCCAGAAGATCGGCATAGGACCAGATCGTGCCGTCGTCGAAGCGGACGTTCGCCTCGCCATAAAGTGTGATGCGATCTTCCGAACCGTTAATCTTGAGGATCAGGACAGGGTCGCCCTCGTCTACCACGCGAGGTAGATGAACCGTCACATCCCCGCTGCCGATTGTGGCATCGAATTCGATGGCGTGGGTGCTGCCGGCACCTTCATAGGCCCAAACGACGTCCTGACCGAAGCCTTCGGAGAAGCGATAGATGTTGTTGCCTTCGCCGCCCTCGACTTCATCCTTGCCGGTTCCGCCGATGAGAATATCGTCTCCGGCTCCCCCATAAATATAATCGTTCCCGGCGGCACCTGAGAGAAAGTCGTTGCCGCCGCCGCCTTCAATATATTCATCGGCGGCCGTGCCGGTAATCACATCGTCGCTGGTTTGACCCAGGATCGTCTGACCCGGGGCCGGTGCGGCGGCTGCCAAGAGATCAGCATGGGTCCACACCGTCCCGTCAGCAAAACGAACATCGGTGGGAACATAATAATCGTCGTTGTAGACGCCGATCAAGGTCACGCGATCATCGGTGCTGTTGATCTTCAGGATCAGGTTAAAGCCGTCAACTGACCGCTCGACTGTTACCTCGGCAGCGAGGATTGTCGTATCGAACTCGATATGGGCGGCCTCTGCGGGCGCCATCCAAGGATAGGCAAATGTATGGACATCGTCCTGGCCGAAGCCGGCCGAGAAACGGTAAATATTCTCGCCGCCGCCCCCGATCAGCGTATCATTTCCGATGCCGCCGATCAGGATATCGGCGCCCTCTCCTCCACTAACGATATCGTCTCCGTCGCCGCCATCGAGCGTTTCAGCGAGGGAACTGCCCCATAGACGGTCATCGAAGTTCGTCCCGGTCACTGCCGGAGTGACGCCGTTCCCGGATACCGAACTTCCCGGCGGTGAACTGGCCATGGCGGCAAGATTTTCGCGTGCCCAGATTGTACCGTCTGCGAAGTGAATTGCGGGCGCGCGGTTTCCGGGATTATCGTAGACGACGTCTGTGATCGTCAGGCGATCCGTAGTGCCGGCAACGCGCAGAACGAGGCTCGTGCCATCAGCCGACCATTCGAGGCTGATGTCGGCAGCCGCGATTGTCGCGTCGAACTCGATGATGTCCTGGTCCGTGTACTCGCCGTGGTTGGACACGATGTCGTCGCCAAAGCCCGCGCTGAACTGATAGATGTCGTTTCCTTCATCGCCGGACAGATAATCATTTCCGCTGCCACCCGTCAGAATGTCGTTGCCAGTGCCAGCATAAAGGGTGTCGTTGCCTGCGGCGCCATTAAGGTTGTCATTACCGCTGAACCCCAAAATTCGGTCGTCATCCGCCGTGCCGGTCAGCTGATCATCGCTGAAATCCCCGTAGATCGTTACATCAAGCGCATTCGTGGCCAGATTCCGGACGTCATCGATCGACCACGAAGTGCCGTCTGCGAACCGGATTTCCTGGACGCCACTTTGGTCATCCTGCCCATTGCCGATCGTTACCCGTTCGTCGGTTCCGATCAGCACCAGAACCAGATCGTTGCTATACAACGAGCGCTCGATACGCACATCGGCGGCCACGATCCCCTCGGCAAATTCGAGGACGTCGAAGTTGGAGATACCCTCGTTCCAGAAGGTAGAGTCCATATAGTTTGTGGCTATCGCATCCTGGCCGTCGCCGCGTGCGAAGCGATAGATGTCGTTGCCACGTCCGCCGTCCAGCCAATCATCGCCTTTGCCTCCGGCGAGGACATCATCACCGTCATTGCCGTAAAGCTCGTCATTCCCGCCATGACCGTTCAGCGTATCGGCGCCGCCGCCGCCATAGAGGAAATCGTCATCTGCCGCACCGTCAAGAAGGCTATCGCCCTGCGGTACGTAGGGATCCTCGACCATATTGCCGATATCGGCCGAAGACCAGATGTTACCATCGGCGAAGCGAACTTCCGAAATATATTGTATAGCATTGAAATATATACGGTCTTCGCTGCCGTCTATGGCTAGATAATATCCTGCGCCGGCATCGGCAAAGAAGACGCGAACGGACGTCGCAGCGATCGTTCCGTCAAACTCGATGACATTCGCGCCTGCCGGATAGTCCGGGTAGGAATTTTCGAGGATGCGATCCTGGCCGAACCCCGCCGAGAAGCGGTAGATGTCGTCGCCCGTGCCGCCGTAGAGTTCGTCATTGCCGACGCCGCCGTCAAGAATGTCGTCGCCGTTGCCGCCTTCAAGATAATCATTGCCCCCGGCACCCGAGAGTTGGTCGTTCAGCTCATAGCCGTAGAGGCGATCATCGCCGCTTCCACCGGTCAGAACATCCTCTAACGCGGCATTACTGAGGGTATATTCCCCGCCGTTAATGCCGTTCCAGCGGTCGATCGCCCTCGCCCCGATTTGCTCGGAATCCCAAATAGTGCCGCTGGTGAAGCGGATTTGGCGGATGGCATCAAAGGGGTTACCTGAAATCGTGATGCGATCGTTCGATCCATCGATCCGGATGATGAGACGCGGAACATCGACCTGGCTCCAGTCATATTCGATGACGACATCGGTTTCCGAAATCGTCTCGTCGAACATGATGACGTTATAGCTTCCGCTGGATCCGTCGCCTCCTTCATATTCCACGATCTCGTCCTGGCCGAACCCTGCCGAGAAGCGGTAGACATCATCGCCATCACCGCCGCTCAGCCCATCGTTGCCGGTACCGCCGACCAGCGTATCGGCCTCTCCGCTGCCGGTCAGCCAGTCATTACCGCCGCCGCCGTACAGCCCTGCGGGCGTGACCGTGCTAATGATATCGTCGCCGTCCCCGCCAATAAGGTCGCCGCCGGCGCCGGTCGCGCCATCGAGCGTGATACCCTGCGAGGATGAAAGGCGCGCGATCGCGTCGGCATGAGACAGGATTGATCCATCCGCGAAACGCAGTTCCTCGACGCGATAACGGTCGTCATTGAGGCCGCCCTCGACCGTTATCTGATCGTCAGTGCCTGCGATGCGAATAATGAGGTTTCCGCCGGAAGCGGCGAAGGAAAGCATATCCGCCGTGATGCCTGCGCCGAATTCGATCGCGTCGTAGCCGCCGCTGTAGAGGTTCGACCAATCGCTATGCTGATCGCGGATGACATCCTGGCCATCGCCGAGATTGAATACATAGATGTCATTGTCGCTGCCACCTTCGAGCCGGTCGTTGCCGGTTCCGCCAACGAGGCGATCCGCGCCCCAAACGCCGGAGATATGATCGTTCCCGGCGCCGCCGGACAGCGTGCTGCTGCCCGCATCGTCCAGCAGCATGTCGTCGCCCGCCGTTCCGAGATTCATGCGGGTGAGGACGTCGGCATAGGATAGAATGGCGCCATCGGCGAACCGAAGCTCTTCGATCCGGTAACGATCGTCGCGGAAGCCGCCCTCGATGGTGATCCGGTCCCCGGTGCCCGCGATTTCGACGATCAGGGTGTTGCCCGTGACCGAAAAACGCAACATGTCGGCGGTGATGCCCGGGCCGAACTCGATCGCGTCATAGCCGCCGCTGTAGAGGTTTGACCAATCGCTATGCTGGTCGCGGATGACATCCTGGCCATCGCCGAGATTGAACGCATAGACGTCATTGTCGCTGCCACCTTCGAGCCGGTCGTTGCCGGTTCCGCCAACGAGGCGATCCGCGCCCCAAACGCCGGAGATATGATCGTTCCCGGCGCCGCCGGACAGCGTGCTGCTGCCCGCATCGTCCAGCAGCATGTCGTCGCCCGCCGTTCCGAGATTCATGCGGGTGAGGACGTCGGCATAGGATAGAATGGCGCCATCGGCGAACCGAAGCTCTTCGATCCGGTAACGATCGTCGCGGAAGCCGCCCTCGATGGTGATCCGGTCCTCGGTGCCCGCGATTCTGATGGTCAGGGTGTTGCCTGTGACCGAAAAGCGCAACATGTCGGCGGTGATGCCCGCACCGAATTCGATCGCGTCATAACCGCCGCTGTAGAGGTTCGACCAATCGCTATGCTGGTCGCGAATGACATCCTGACCGTCGCCAAGATTGAACGCATAGACGTCATTGTCGCTGCCGCCTTCGAGCCGGTCGTTGCCAGCCCTGCCAACAAGGCGATCATTGCCGTGGAACGTGGCCAGGGTTTCATTGCCGAAACCGCCGACAAGAACATCAGGCCCGCCGCTTCCGACGATCGTTCGGTCGAGAGCGGCGACAAAATTCGCGCCATTGAAATTGCCGGCGGTCAAAGCAGCCGCACTGACATTCCTGAGGCGGAAGAGGGGGCGAGCGTCGGCGAGGGTCGAGGTGCCCGCATCGGCAAAATAGACGATCGTGTCGGCGCCATCCTGGCGTGCGACTACGTCACCCGACAGGCCTGCGGCTATCCGGACGTCGAGCACATCACCCGCATCCCCTGTCGCGAAGCCGTCGATGGTGACCGCGGTTTCGCTGTCGCGTACGAGCGGTACGAAGGAACGATAGATGTCGCGGCCCGCCGTCGCGGCGAATGTCTGCGGCGCCAGCCGCGGATCGACGCCATTCTGTGCGCCGTTGGGTCCGCCCGGGCCGGAGGATTGGAAGATCGGGTCTGCAAAGGGATTGGAGCCGCTGACTTCCGGATGGAGAAGCCGTTCGGCTGCCTCAACCGACACGATGCGACTGCCAAGCTCGACTGCCGTCCAGGATGAACCGTCGGCGAATTCGACACGGTCGATGCGCGCGCCGCCGCCTGCCTGACCTATGAGTGTGACGGCGTCGTCCGAGCCGATCAGGCGCAGGATGAGGTCGCTGCCGGATGCGGTCACGACGACCGAGCTTGCAGCGATGCCGGCTCCGAAACGCAGCGTGTCCACAGAGGCGGCCGAGGAAACCTCGCTGATGACGTCGTGGCCGTCACCACGCTCGAAGATATAGACGGTGTCGCCAAGGCCGCCGGCGAGGCGATCGTCGCCGCGCCCGCCGCGCATCACCGTCGGAATGTCGAGCGCGGAGCCGAAGTTGATCGCGTCGTTGCCGCTGCCGCCGCTGGCGGCGCGGATGTGGATTTCCGCAAGATCCCAGCTCGTGCCGTCGGCAAAGGCGATCGCCTCGATTCCGAAATCCCTGCCTGTTCCGGCAGTGACGAAGAAGTTGCGGATCGTCAGCCGATCCGACGTCCCGGCGATGCCGATGACGAGGTCGACAGGGCCAACGCTCAGGAATCGG
This sequence comes from Sphingobium chlorophenolicum, assembly GCF_000722875.1. Classification (GTDB taxonomy): domain Bacteria; phylum Pseudomonadota; class Alphaproteobacteria; order Sphingomonadales; family Sphingomonadaceae; genus Sphingobium; species Sphingobium chlorophenolicum. Next base: position 41,979 of record NZ_JFHR01000033.1, read on the forward strand.
ATATCGGCCGCAACGATGCCCGGGCCGAAGCGTACGCGATCGATCGCCGCCGGATTGCTTTCCTCAAGGTCGAGGATGACGTCCTGGCCGTCGCCGCGCTCGAAATAATAGGTGTCGGCCCCGCTCGCGCCCTCAAGGAGGTCGTCACCCTTGCCGCCGGTTAGAATGTCGGCGCCGCGGCCGGTTTCGATACGGTCGTTGCCGAGGCCGCCGAAGACCTCGACGCCGCCGGGATTCGTGGCGTTGGCGGGTATGATGATGCGATCGTCACCATCGGTTTGCGGAATCGACAGCGCGACATCGGTCAGCTTCCACTGGCGGCCGTCCGCGAATTTGAGTGCGGCGACGATGCCGTCGACGTCGCCCGCCGGATCGATGAGCGTCAGCTGATCGTCGCCATCCGCGACTAGAAGGACGATGTTGCCGTCCGCGTCGCGCTTGGCGGTCACATCCTCCAGTGCGATGCCCGCACCGAACTCGATCACGGCCAGGCCGTCGAAGCCAGTGCTGCTCTCGATGCGGTCGTGCCCGTCGCCGCGGCCGAAGCGGATGATGTCCGCACCGCCATTGCCGGCGATCACATCGTCGCCCTTGCCGCCTGCGAAAATCTCTGCCGCGCCGGTGCCGACCAGCCGGCCGCCCTGATCGTTGCCCTGGCCGCGCCAAAGCGCTTCGAGCGAGGCGAGGGTGGTGCTCGTTCCGTCATCGAACAGGATGCGGTCGACCGCATGGGTGAGGGCGGTGCCGTTCACCGCATGACGCAGCGTGATCCGGTCAAGTCCGTCGCCGAAGGAGATTTCGGTCTCGCTGAGATCGGGCGAGAAGGTGACGCGCATGTCCGCGCGCGTATAGCCCTTGATGCGCAGCACATCGTCGGTGCCATTGGCGTCCTGGACGATATCCGCACCGTCGCCGCGGCTGAAGACATAGCTGTCATTGCCGCCCGCGCCGCTCAGATAGTCGTCTCCAACTCTCCGGTCAGCGTTTCGGCCCGGCCCGAGCCGAGGATGACGTCGTCGCCGCTGCTCGCCTGATCATCGATGAGGCGCTGGAAAAGCGCCGCCGCGCCAAGCGTCTGGCCGTCGGCGAAGAGCAGCTCCGGCACCGCGCCGCCGAGCATCGCATCGACGAGGATGATCTGGTCGCCGCTTGCAAAGCTGATCGCGACATCGTTGCTGCCACGGCCGAGCGGCCGGATGACAGCATCCGCCACGCCATAGTCGGCGAACTCGATCGTTGTGCCGGTGACGCCCGAGGGCATTTCGACCCGGTCGATGCCGTCGCCGGCATTGATCCTGATCGTCCCGCCGTTCGCCATGATGACGCGGTCATTGCCGCGGCCCGGCTCGACCGCCTCGGTCACGTCGAGATCGCGCAGGTCGATCCGGTCCTGGCCGCTGTTCGGTTGGGCGTCGAGGATGAGGCCGCGCACATCGTTGAGGCTGAGCGTCTCGCCGTCCGCAAAGAGGAAGGATTCGACCGGCCGCGTCTTGTAACCGCCGAGGATAACGAGCTTGTCGGTGCCGGTCGCGAGCGAGATGACAAGGTCGCCGTCGACATTGCCGAAGACGACTTCATTCTTGGTGATGCCCGCGCCGAAGACGATCTTGTCGATCCCGCCGCCGTCGCTGACGGCGTCGTACCCGTCGCCGATGCCGAACTTGTAGCTGTCGTTGCCCGTGCCGCCGTCGAGCAGGTCGGATCCCGCTCCGCCCGAAAGCACATCGTCGCGGCCGTTGAAGCCGATGATATTCTCGTCTGCCTCGCCGCCGGTCAGCATCCGGTTGATGAGGTCGTTGCGCGTCAGCACGGTGCCGTCCGCGAAATGATATTCCTCAAGGCTGGTCGACCCGAGGCCGCCGACGATCCGCACGACGTCCGCGCCATTGCCGAGGTCGATGAAAAGATCGTTGCCGCTGCGGGTGACGATCAGGTCTTCCTGATGCACCGACGCACCGAAGACGAGACGGTCGATCACGCCCAGTTGGTCGGTCTTCTCGACGATCGTGTCGAAATCGTAGCCGGCGGTGAAGACATAGCTGTCGCCGGCATTGCCGCCGATCAGCGTGTCGTCGCCCTGACGGCCGTCGAGCGTGTTGGGCACGTTGATGAGCAGGTCGCTCACCTGGATGATATTGTCGCCGCGGTTGCCGCCTTCGATCTGAAGCTCGGCTTCGATATCACCGGCGGTCAGCACCGTTCCATCGGCGAAGCGGAAGACCTCGATCGCATCGTCGATGCTGCGGAACTGGTTGCGCACGCGCAGCGTGCTGTCGGGCCGTCCCGTGATCGAGATGAGGAGATCGTCGCCCGACTTGGTGAAGACGATGTTGCGATCGCCCTGGAAGCGGATATCGGCGCCGAACTCGATGACGTCGTTGACCGGCACCGAGGTGCCTGGACGGTCGTTCCAGCGGGCACGCGTCCGGCGGTCGACGATGACGTCATGGCCATAGCCGACGTCGAAGAGATAGGTGTCGCCGCCGTCGCCGCCGACCAGCTCGTCGTCGCCGCCGCGCCCGTCGATGATTTCGCCGAAGTCCGAACCCGTGAGGGTTTCGGCGCCATTGGTCGCTCCGCCCGTGAAGCGGTCGAGGGCGATATCCTCGGGGTTGAGGTCGGTGAAGGAGACTTCGCGGTCGCCGAAGATGAAGAGTTCGACAGCGGCATGCTGGGCGCCGTCGCGGATATATTGGCCCTCGACGATCAGCTTCTCGCCAGTTGCGGTGATCGTGAAGACGAGATCCCGCGCGGTGCGCGTGACTGTGATTTCAGAGAAGTTGAGATTTGAGAAAATGACGCGATCGGCGCCGTCCTCGTCAAAGATCGTGTCGACGCCGCTGCCGACCCCGAAATAATAGGTGTCATTGCCCGACAAGCCTTCGAGGCGGTCGTCGCCCGCGCCGGCATAGAAGACGTCGGCAATGTTTTCGAAGCCATAGATGACATCATTGCCAGCGGTCTGGCCGACATCGACGAAATGCTGGAGCAGCTTGAGATAGCTCCAGTCGGTGCCGTCGCCGAAGACGATATTCTCAAGGACATTTACATAGCCGATGAATGGCAGCTCTTCGAGGAAGTCGGTAAGCGTGACCTGGTCGCCGGTGCCCCTGACGCGCAGAGTAAGCGTGTCGCTCTTGCCGCTGCGCAGATAGTCGAGGTCGCTCCAGCGGATGTCGTCGACGAACTTCAGGACGTCATGCTGCGGCGGATCGAACAGGCCATGCTTGGGCCCATTGTCCTCGACCACATCATGGCCATAGCCGCGTCCGAAGATATAGGTGTCGTCGCCCTTGCCGCCGCTCAGATAATCGTCGCCCGCGCCGCCGTCGAGCGTATTGTTGTTGAGGAAGCCGTAGATCGCATCGTCGCCCGCGGTCCTAGCGTTTTTGAGGACCTCTTCTGCGACCTGCGTGAACTCGAGGTCGGTGCCGTCATCGAAGATGAAACGCTCAACGAGGTTGGGCGAGACATAGTCGAGCCCATCGCCACTTCCGAGGACTTCGGCGAAGAGTCCGAGGCCCAGCGAGATGCCGCCAAAATAATCCTCGATCTCGATCGAATCGCCGGTCGGATTGCCCTGCGCGTCGAGGATGTCGATGTGGAGCGTGGCGCTGGATCCGTCGCGCCAAAGCCGCAGGTCGTCGGCCGTGATATTTCCCTTGAAGACAAGAAAATCGACCCCGGCCTTGATCGGCCCGAAGGAAAACCCGCCCCGCTCGCTGATGACGTCATGGCCGTCGCCGCGCTGGAAGATATAGATATCTCCTCCCAGCCCGCCGGTCAGAACGTCATTGCCCTTGCCGCCCCAAAGGACGTCAGCCGAACCCGACCCGGCATAGACGTCGCCGGTATCCCGCGGATCAGCGACTTCCATCGACATGCGGAAGCGGTCCCAGATCACGCCGTCGGAAAAGACGATCTGGCTGACCCCGCTTTCGAGCTGCTTTCCGTTGGATAGAAAGGGGTTGAGTTCGCCAAGGAACTGATCGGTCAACCGCACGGTGTTCAGCAGACCGCCGGCGCTGTCCCGCACTTCGAGGATCAGATCCTCTCCGTCGCGAACGGCGGTCACATGCTCCGAATCCACGGCCGTGAACCGCAGCTCGTCGTCGCCGCCGGTGTCCTGGTCATGGATGACGTCGTTGCCGCTGTTCCTGCCGACGAAATAATAGTCGGTTCCGCCCGTGCCCGACAGCGTCTGGTTGCCGCCGGTCATATAGAAATAGTCGGTTGTGTTGGTGCCCTCGACGTTCACCGCGTCGGCCGCGTGCGTGACGATACGCTCCTCGTCGACCGAAAGGGCGTTTGCGACGGCCCTGATGTCGAGAGCGATTCCGATGTTTTCGAAGGCCGGAATGATCATCTGGAGGATGAAGGCCTGGTCGATATTGACCGTCTTGCCGAACATGTTGCCGTCGCCGCTCGGCGTAAAATCGGGATAGACCTGCCACAGAATCTCGTTCCAGCGCGCGAGATAGTCGTAGGCCGCGTCATTTTCGTTGGTCGCGGGCGCGCCCTCGAAGATCGCTTCGAACATCGGCGCGAGTTGCCGGTCGGTCGTGGTCACATAGGCGTCGGCCGCAGCGTCATATTTGATACCCCGCGCATAGTCCTTGAGCCCGCCCTGCAACGCCATGCGAACAGCGATGCGGCGCGACGTGACGATATATTGCTCCATGACCGGCTGGAGCAGCGCGATCATCGTCCTGACGTCGCTCTGATAGGTCGTGGCCTGCGCCGTCGTCCCGTCGGAATAGGTGACCAGCACCGGCTGGCCGTTGGCATCGATCTCGTTGACGTAGCGGCCCGCGGCGCGCTCGCCGTTGACGCTGTAGGTCAGTTGCCCCGTCAGATTGTTGTAGGTCGCCGACAGCATCTCGGGATGGAACTGGATTCCGCCGAGCTCGGTCGCGAAATTGAACTGCTGCGGGGTCAAAAGTTCGACGCGATAGGTGCTGTCGTCGGTCGAATTGACTTCGTCGAGCGTCGCGAGGTCGACCGCATAATTGCGCAGGTTGAACTCGAAGGCCGCGCCGTTCTTCGCCTGCAATTGCAACGCGCGGTCGAGGTTGCGCGCCCAGACATAGAAGCTGCCGTCATTGTCGGTGACGCGGACGGTATAGTCCTTCACCTCGCCGTTGATGAAATAGACCCCTATCTGCTCGACGGGCAGATCGGCCACGGGGTTGAACTGGATATCCTCGCGCCGCCATTCGGCCCCCGCGGCGTGCGCGAGGGCGAGAATGTCGTCGACGCTGGCATATGTCGTCGCGGGATCCGACGCGAGCTTCCACGTCCCGTCGCCCTGCCGGATACCATAGTCGAGGATGACCGCGCGGCCGTCGACGATCCGGACCAGATAGGGCGCCTCGTTGCGCGCCGGCACCTCGCCCGCGCCGCGATCCGCCGGACTCCAGCCCTGTTCGAGCGTCCAGCCCGCGGCAAGCGTGCCGCCGTCCCACAGGCGTGATTCGAGCAGCGCTCCGCCCGTTCCCAGCCGTACCGCATAAAGCTCGCGGCTCGTCTCCAGGCTGCCGCCCCATGCGCCGAGCACGTCGCCGACCTGTCCGACCAGCGTGCGCATGTCGGCCGTTGTCATCGCCGCGGCGCGGTTCTGGACGAGCGCAGCGAAGCCCGGGTCGTTCGCCGCAACGACCGCCAGATCAGCGACGTTGCCAAAGCCCTTCACGTTCAGCGTGCCGGTCGCCTGCCAGGGCGCACGGCCGCCCTCGCCGGCATATCGCGTGACGGTGTCGTTCGAATTGAAGATCGCCTCGAACGCCGTGGAAATGCGGCCGTCGGCAAACGCCACCGTGCCGAAGGACAGCAGCCGCGTGCCGTCGACCGTCGACGCGTCGAGTGCAGTCGAGGCGAGCGAAAACTCGACGATCCCCAGCGCGTCGAGGCTCTTGAGTTCGCCGGCATCGGTCTCGCCGTCGCCGTCGAGGTCCTGCCAGATCCTGAGTTCGGACCAGATGAGGTCGGCGACGCTGATCCTGCCATCGCTGTTGCTGTCATAGGACGCCAACTCGGCATAGCCGCCCGAGGTGCGGTCGCCGAACATTTCGGAAATGTCGTCGATGCGGCCGTTCGCGTTCGTATCGAGGACGAGGAACCCGTCGTCGCGCTTCAGCCAGCCGGTCTTTTCACGGAACAGGTCGCCGTCGACGTCGAAATAGGCGTTGCTGTCGAACATGCCGATCGTTTCGATCCCGTCGCCGTCGAGGTCGATGACGAGCGGGTCGCCATTCTGTTTCCACAGCGCGCCCTCGGCGAGGCGAGTCGCCGCCGCCGCGACCCAATAGGCCGCATCCGCAAGCGCGAAGACCGTATAGGCCGCGATCACGCTCTGCAGGATCGGGATGCCCGCGACGAACGGACCAAGCAGTGCGGCCGCCATCAGCGGGTTACGGTCACGGAACACCATTCCGAGCGTGCCTGTGTCCTTCAATGCCATCGCATTGAAGCCCGAGACGACGGCATTGTGCGCGCCGTCGCCAAACGGCCCGGTCTGGCTGGTGTTCAGCATCTTGAAATTCTTGATGATCTGAACATTGCTGAGGTTGCGGCTGTCCGTGTCGTCGGTAAAGGCCGCCTTTATTGGCTGGAGTCCGAGCGACGCGGTGAATAGCGCGCTCAGCACGTTGCCGACCACCAGGTCGATGCCGCCCTGCTCGTTCTTGTGCGTGGTATAAACAATGTTCGGCAGGAAGGTGTCGTAATAAAGCCCGCCGAGGCCCGCCGCCCGCCGTGCAGCATCGGTGGTCCCGGCTGCGAGGTTGAATGCACCGAGCACGCCGCCGGCGGCGAACAGGTTGCCCGTCATCGCACCGAGCATCAAGCCGACGCCGGTCGCAGCGGCGTCGCCGCCGGTCAGCGTCACGCCGCCGAACCGCAGCCGGTCGGCCTTTTGCGCGTCATAGATTGTGGTGTCGCCCTGGAACTCGAACAGGTCGGAGTTACTTTCGTCGTCGGCAATCGATTTCCGCTCGCCATCCTCGAAATAGCTGCGCGAGCCGTCGGCGTTCAGCACGCTGTTGCGGACATCGCCCCAGATTTCGCCGCCGTCGGTCCGGTTGACGACGATGTCGCGTCCGAGTCCGCCGGTGGTGACGGCTCCCTCGCCCGCAAGTGCATAGACCTGGTCGTTGCCGTCGTCGCCGCCGAGCTGGTCGCTACCGCCCATGCTGAAAATAACGTCGTTGCCGCCGCCCGCATTGACGATATCGGTGCCGTCGCCCGTGACGATGAGGCTATGGCCGTTCGTCTTGTCGATGATCGTCTCGTTGGCCGCGGTGCCGATATAGACGTCCACCTGCGCCTCATCGCCGGTACCGATATTCGATTGATAGCCCCGCGCGTCGAGCGTGACGTGCGTTGCCGTGTCGCTGGTCGCGAAGTGGAAGCGGTCGAAGATATTGAGATTGTCGGTATTCCATATCTCGCTCGCCAGACGCTGAAGATCGGCATCAGTAAGCAAGTCGCCGCTGCCGATCCCGATCAGCCGCTTAAACGACGTCCAAAGGCCGGGATTTTCGGTTTGCTTGAAATAAGCCTGACGAAAAGCGTCGCGATCGACCGGCGTAACAGCCTTCCCGTCCAGCGCGTCGGTCCACATTTGCCGCGACAGATCGACCGCAAGCGCGCTAGTCTCCTCCTTGCGCGACAATATGCCCTCGCGGACATCGACCAAGCCGCCTTCGACCGCAATCTTCGTGCCTTCGCCCTGTTCGACGTCGTACAGCGCCAAGGCGCCGGCATATTGCACAAGGAAGTTCGCCAGCGCCTGTTTGATATCGATGTCTGGGTCGTAGATCGTAATGCCGGTAAACGGGTATGTCGGCCCAGGGCGTTCGGTCACGAATCTCCCGAATGTGACGCTCTCGTCTCCGGCGAGTACCTTACCGAGATCGCCGGCGTCGTTGAACATCGACCAGATGCCGGTGTCACCGAAGGGCTTCTCACCCTCATTTTCCTTCCCTTCGCCGAGCGCCGAATAGGCAATTGCAGCTTGTAAGGCACCCACGGCGCCGGATGCCCCGGCATAGTCGGAAATATTCGAAATCTTTCCTGCGACAGTGTCGTCGAAATAGCCATTCCAGAGATATTTGCCCGCGTCCTCCCAGTCCGCCCCGGAGTTTTCTTGGGCCCAAATGAGCGATGTCAGCAATGCCATTGAGTGCAGAGCAACGGGATTGCGCAAGCCGCCATGAGATGAAACGGGCGTCGAGGATTCGCCCAACAAAGCTCGTTCGGCAGTCAGTATCTCGCCTTCGGTCGCCAAGGCTGTAATCCCTGAACCGTTCAGCGACCACGGATGGAGTCCTTCATAGAAGCGATCGCGGACTGCTTGACTATCCCCTGCAGATGACACGATGGTCGAAGAAATCGGGCCGTAGGTCATGTGGTCGAAAATCGTCGCCTGCCGTCCATAGAGATTGGCGACAAGGCCGGCCAAACCGCCACCGAGGCTGTGGCCGGTTACCGTTATGTCGGTTTCCCGAGGATCGACGCCATCGCCCTTTACAGCGTTGTAAAAATCCAGCGACAAACCAGCCTGCGCGCCCGCCAGACCCGCGCCGACAGACCAGCCTGAACGGATATCTTGCCAAAGCGGGCTACTGAAGAATCCGAAGATCGAACCGCCAGCATCGAAGTTCGTGCCACGGTAAGAAATTGCCGTGCCGTTTGTACCGAAAAGTGGATTTCCATCGGAGTCTTTCAGTCCACTGACATCATAGGCCAGCGCGTAAAAACCCGCATCTTCCCAACCAGCCTGAGAAGGAGCCGTAAGAAGAATCGCATTACCAATTTGACCTTCTTCGCCAAGGTCCTTCAGACCCGATCCGTAACCGCGATTGTATGAATCCATCGCCAAAATGGCGAGAAACAAATCGCGGTTCATCGTGCATTTCCTCTATAAAAATCGCCATGCCGCAGTTTTTGGGCGAGAGTAGGATTGGGGGTTGGTTTAAAAGCATTGTCTAGCCGGGGCTCAGGATACACCCCAAGCCATCCCAGCCGCTTTCCAATTCCAGAAGATACATCCTGATCGGTCCTTTCGACTGTTACGTGCTTGATCTTTGCTTCGACATCGAGAGCGGCAACAAGGTCGACTGGATCAACCTGCTGCACCGATTTGGGGTCCGCAGTGTCGGCAAAGGTGATGAGCAAAGGGTAATCGGATAGTGGTACCTCCGACGGAGAGCGGACGCCGTCGCTCGACGCGATACGCTTGGCGCTTTCGAGGCAGTTGCCGTCGAACGCCGGGTCAAGCACCCGCATCGACATATCAGCAAGGTCATCGCTACTACCCACAGCATTGGCAAGCCGCAGCAAGGCGAAGAGCGCCTTGCCGTTCGGCATATCCAAAGCAACGGCTTCGCCCCTGAGCACCGCTCTTGACCCTTTGCCTCCTGTCACGAGGTCATTGGTCAAAAGTGCTCTAACCTCATAAATCGAAGACGCGACTTTAAGACCTTGAGGTGTCTCTACCTGAATCGTCATTTTGAAGCGATAAATCGGGTCACGCTCAAATAGCCCGCAGCCGCTCAGCAATGTCACGACCCCGCCGGCCAGCACGCCCAAAAGCCCACGCCGCGCCATCATGCCGCCCGCCTTTCCGCAATCCAGTTGCCGTTGCTTGCCGTGTCGCCATCCGCAGCGACGCTGTTGTAGAACTCTTCCTCGAGCCCGCCTTGCGTTGCGTCGATCACTTTGGTCGGCAGGCGCACGTCGTCTTGCAAATTACGGTCTCGGCTACGCCCCGGCTGGACAAACAGCACCAAACCGAACGTCGGCAAAAAAGCTCGTTCAATCATTTGCTGACTTTGCAAACCTAATATGCTCGCTGTGGCATTCCGGCTACAAATCCGCAGAATTACTTGCACACTGTCACCCCTCGACCGCTCGCGCAAACACCCGCTCTCGCCGAATCCGATCCGGCGATAAGCATGTGGAATAAGACGAGATTCCCTACCCTCGACATGGTAGGAATGCCACAAGACGTCAGCTATGCAACCGGATTTTGAGCTTGATTTTGGGATGGAACCGTTCTGGCGACTAGGGAGAATCCAGTATTAACCTCATCATATCGCAGATTTTCAGCGACTTTCTTCCGATTCCTTCGTCCATCGTAAATAAGACTGACGAAAAAACATCCAGTATGGAGGCATTTGCCGTAGCGAACATTTGGGTCGCTTCGCACTACCGCCGTTGACAGCGCGCAGGAAGCAGTTACCCAATCGATGCTGGGAAGAGCGCACTAATAGCGTGCCATCCGACAGATTCGATCAGCTTTCAAGGAGATGACAGTGGCCAAGAAAGAGGCAAATGGTTCGGCCAAAGCGGACAAAGAACAAACCGTGCCGACTGATGGGACGGACACTGCGCCGGCGACCGAGATCAACCCCCAACTGGCTGCGAAGATCGCGGCCGTTCGCACCCATATCCGCGAGAGCTTCGGCAAGGTTGCAATGGCGATGATGATGCTCCCGCGTTACCGCAGCCAGACGTTGGCCGACCTGCAGCATCTTGTCCTCGAACCGTTGATGCGCGACCGCGTGGCCATCGCTTATCCGGGCGGCGACAAGGCGGGGCCTCTCGCCGACATCGCCGGCCTCGCGATCTGGGCGAGCGTCAGCGAGGAGGTCGACGCGAAGATCCGTGAACAGGTGCAGGCGGGCACTTTCCCGATCCGCCTCAAGGCCGAGGACTGGAGCAGCGGCAGCATCAACTGGCTGCTCGACGTGATAGCGCCCGACCAGCGCACGACCGCCAACGTCATCGCCAATTTCAAGCAAGTGGTGAAGGAAGGCAGTCTGCGCCTTCACCCAATTGTTACCCGCCTTGTCGATGCCGAAACGCTTACAAAGATGGGCGCGGAGAAAATGGGAATGGGAGCATCCGAAGGCGCGGAGCGCGAGAGCGAAGCCGTCAACTGACACTATATCCAATCGGCGATTAATAGGGGCGCTGCAGCGCCCCTATTATTTTCCCGCCGCGAACCTCTCTCGTTATCGCTCGCGCCCAGCCTCATCCAGGGTCTGCGCGATCGGCGACAGGAGATACTGGATGATGCGCCTTTCACCGGTTTTGATCTCCGCTTGCACCGCCAGCCCCGGGCCGATCCGCTGCTCGCGGCCTCTGACCAGGATCGTGCGCTGCAGCAGCCGAATCCGCGCCGAATAGACCAGTCCCTGCGGTTGCGGAGTCCCGCCCGTCGAACCTTCGCCGCCTTCGTTCGATTTTTGCGAGGGTATTTCGACGGCGTCGCGGCTGATACTTTCGACGATCCCCGGAACGATGCCATAATCGGTGAAGGGAAAGGCTTCGAGCTTGACCCGCACGGTCTGGCCCTCGCGCACGAAGCCGATATCGCGGTTCAAAATTTGCGCCTCGATCGCCGCCTCGGCATTGTCCGGAACGATGATCATGATCGGCTGCGCGGGCTGCACGACTCCGCCGATCGTGTTGACGACAAGCTGCTGTACCGTGCCTGAGACGGGTGCACGCAGTTGCTGGAACTCCGCCCGTCGCTCGGCCTTCGTCACTTCCTGGCGCGCGAGGCCCGACCGCTCCTGGCTTTCGGATAGTTCGGCGACCGCCGTCTTGCCGAAGCTTCCACGTAATCGCGCAAGCTGCGCGTCGATATTCTTTATCGAGGCCGAGGCTTGGGCTGCATTGGCATGTTGCACCTCGATATTCTGTTCATGTTCGACCTTCAGTTGCTCATATTCGAGCAAGCGTATCTTCGAGAAATAGCCCTTGTCGGAGAGTTCGCGCCGGGCTTCGAGCTGCCGGTTGACGAGCGGCAGCGTGCGTTCGAGCTTCGCGATCTCGGCCCCGGCGCCCGCGAGCCGCGCGCTCTGCTCAGCGCGCTGCTGGATGAGGCTGGCGCGTTCACCCTCATATTCGGCGATTGATGATCGCACAAACTCGGTTTGCGTCTTCAGGATGTTCGCGGGCGTGCCTGCCGGCGCCACGAAGCGCGAGCCGCGCCCGTCCAAATGCGCGAGCAGAGCAGAATTGCGGGCCGCCACGACATCGGCGGTCAACAGGCTGCTCGATGCCTGCGCCGCGTCGGCGCCGGCGAGCGTCGGGTCGAGCTCGACCAGAAGATCGCCGGCGTTCACATGCTGGCCGTTCCTCACATGGATCGCGCGGACATAGCCGATCTCGATCGGCTGGATGATCTTCACATTGCCTGAGGGCACTACCTTGCCGGTCGCAGTTGCGATCACGTCGACCTTGCCGATGAATGACCAGCCGAGCGCGATGACGAAGAGGCCACAGAGCGACAGCATCAGCCAACGCAGACCCGGGCTCGGCGGCTTCTCCATGATCTCGAGTGCGGCGGGTAGAAATTCATGGTCGCTGCGGGGCCGGGCGTGCGCGTCCGCCTCATTCTGCATCCGCCAGCTTGCGCCAAGGATCGTCAGATGCCGGGCGAGGGCAGGGAACCGCCCGACGAGCCGTTCGCTGATGCTCATGCCGGTATGACCCCCATTTGTTTCGAATAGAGCTGTGCATAGCGGCCGCCGGCGCTCAGGAGTTCCCGATGCGTGCCCTGTTCGGTCACTTCGCCGGCCTCAACCGTAATGATCCGGTCGCATTGCCGGACCGCCGAGAGCCTGTGCGCGATGATGATCACCGTGCGCCCCTTGGCGATGCTTGCGAGATTATGCTGGATGATCTCCTCGCTTTCAGCATCGAGCGCGGAGGTCGCCTCATCGAAGATCAGGATGCGCGGATCGTTGACGAGCGCGCGGGCGATCGCGATCCGCTGGCGCTGCCCGCCCGACAGATTGCCGCCGCGCTCATCGACAACCGTGTCATAGCCGTGATTCATCGCGAGAATGAACTCGTGTGCGCCGGCAAGCTGCGCTGCCGCCATGACCGTTTCCATGGCGAGGGTCGGATCGCCAAGCGCGATATTTTCGCGCACCGTGCGGTTGAAGAGGATATTTTCCTGCAACACGACGCCGATCTGCCGCCGGAGCCAGGGCGGATCGACGAGCGCCAAGTCGACGCCATCGATGAGGACGCGGCCTTGCTCGGGGATGTAGAGCCGCTGGACAAGTTTGGTCAGCGTCGATTTGCCCGATCCGGAAGGACCGACGATTCCCAGCATCTCGCCGGCTTTCAATTCGAGCGTCACCCCGCGTAGCGCCTCCGGCATGTCTGGGCGGTAGCGGAAGCGTACCTTGTCGAAGGTCACGTCGCCCCGGATCGGCGGCAGGCTTGCCCGGTTGGGATTATATTCGGGCTCGGCGGGGGAATTGAGTACGTCGCCGAGCCGCTCGACCGATATGCGCACCTGCTGGAAGTCCTGCCAGAGCTGCGAGAGGCGTAGAATAGGGGCCGCGACCCGGCCCGAAAGCATGTTGAAGGCGACCAGCGACCCGACCGATAGATCGCCCGCGATCACCGCCTTGGCGCCGAAATAGAGGATTGCGACCGTCGTCAGTTTCGAGACGATCTGGATGAGATGGCTCCCCCAATTGGCAAGCTTCGCCACATCGAAGCCGGTGTTGGTGTAGCCGGAGAAGAGTTTTTCCCAGCGGTCGCGCATCTGGGGCTCGACCGCCATCGCCTTCAGAGTGCCGATCCCGGTCACGCTTTCGACGAGGAAGGACTGGTTCTCGGCGCCGCGGCGGAACTTCTCCTCGAGCATGGCGCGCAGCGTCGGCGAGATCGCCATCGATATTGCGACATAGCAAGGGATGGAGAGCAGTACGATCAGCGTCAGGAACGGCGAATATAGGAACATCACCGCAAAGAAGACGATGGTGAAGAAGAGGTCGATGACTACCGTGACGGCATTGGAAGTGAGGAACTGACGGATATTCTCAAGCTCCCGCACACGCGCCACGCTCTCGCCGACCCGCCGCGCCTCGAAATAGGAGATGGGCAGGTTGAGGAGGTGCCGGAACATCCGCGATGACAGCTCGCTGTCGATCCGGTTCGTCGTATGCGCGAAGAGCCAGTTTCTGAGGCCGGACATGATCGTCTCGAACAGCAGAACGACGGTGAGGCCGAAGGCGAGCACGTCGAGCGTCGTCATCGACTGGTGGACGAGCACCTTGTCGATCACCAGCTGAAAGAAGATTGGGGAGACAAGGCCCATCAGCTGGAGGAAGAAGGAACCGATCAGCACATCGCGCAGCGGCTTTCGGTATTTGACGAGCGCGGGGATGAACCAGGCGATATCGAACGGCCGTTTTTCGCCTGCCATGGCCTCGCGCGAAGTGAGGAGCAGGACGCGTCCCGAAAAGCGTTCTGCGGCGTCCTCGCTCGTCCATATCTCGGGACGTTCGGCGTCACCGCGCTGGACCAGATAGCGCGGTTTGAGGCTTGCATCCTCGATCTTGAGGAGGATCACGCATTGACCGCCCTTGAGTTCGGCGAGCGCGGGCAGCGGAAGCTTGGCGTAGTCGACGAGACCCGCCGAGCGGATCTTGGCGATGAGCGCAAGACGCTTGGCGACACGCGCGAAATCCTCAATTGCCCAGGGATCGTCGCCGCGCCCGCGGCTATGCGCCATCTGGGCAGGATCGGCCGCGGTGCCCAGAAATTTGGCGAGCAGCAAAAAGCAGGCGAGCGACAGATCGAGCGCCTGCGGCGGAACAGTTGCTTCTTCAAGATCGTCGGCCGCGGGCTCCGCCGCCAGATTTTCGATTCTGTCCATATCCCCTGCGATTCCAATCCTATAATATCCGGCCAATACTCGGATCAGGCTGATGTTACGAGACCGTTAGGCTCGTGTGAGATCGTTTCATGGTGCAGGCTCCGGGCCCTCATCCGCGAATTATGCTTGCATCCGCCACGCGGTTTCGTGCGTGAGCGCGACGAGAGCGTTGGCTTCGGCTGCGGGAACGTAACGCTGGAGACGGGACGACATGGCGGGAATGCGATTGGACATAGTATCTCCTTTACCGGAAACGCGAAGGCGCACCGGCGCTATTGGAACCAAAACGGTGGGTTCATTTTCAAGGATCATCGCCGAGTTCACCCTTGCCGTGTCGGATGATCCCGGCGCAAGTCTGCAGCCGAGGGCCGCGACCCCGTCTTCGGTTTCGAAGGCATTCACATTCCGCTCTATTGCCTGATGAGTGGCCGCCGCAAGGCTTGCGACCCGATTGCGCGCTATTGGTCGGAACTCAGACGCGCCGCAAGCCGCTGCCCGCCTGGGTGAATGTGGTGACGGGGGAAACCGCACTCTATCGTAAGCGGTAAAAATCCCCCACATGGCATTTGAGGCGGTTCTGTAATTTGGGATGGTCAGGCGGCGCTTGCGATGCCGTTCAGTTCGAACGAAGCTTGCGCGGCATTGGTGTCGACCCAGTTGTACGGCAACAGATCGT